>UQWS01000001.1 GCA_900544875.1 uncultured Collinsella sp.
CAGCCGGTCAACTGGGAGCAGTCGGAGCCGAGGAAGTAGTAGAGCTTGCCGTCGATCTTCGTCTCGTAGCGGGCGGCGTGGAAGTCGGAAGGCCTGAAGTAGTAGCGCTTGCCCCCCTGCTCCAGCCAGCCCTTGGCGGCGGCGCCGCCGTCGGCCGGGTCGAAGTAGGACTTCGAGCCGTCCGAGTACCAGGTGAGCCAGCCGGTCAACTGGGAGCAGTCGGAGCCGAGGAAGTAGTAGAGCTTGCCGTCGATCTTCGTCTCGTAGCGGGCGGCATATCCATCATTTTTGAAATAGTATTTCTTTCCAGAAATCTCTTTCCATCCACCGTTAAAGACAGAGCCATCCTCATTGATATAGCGAAGACCCTTGGAATCCCATACAAGTCCGGTTTTCTTTAGACCGAGCTGGTTGGCAATCGCCTCCGCATCCGCTTCCCCCATCCTCTTCAAATACCAGTCACTCGATAGATAGCCAGCGTCAGAAGCTTTGTCGATAAACCCGTGCTCAATCAATACGGCAGGAATGCCGTACTCTCTACAATGGCGTATTACGGCTAAGCTGTCGGCACGGCTTCCATCTGGATAGTAAAGCTGCTTGCCGTTGTAATCGTAATAATCGTTTTTTGTCCCTCGATTCACAAGGCCAATCGCGGAGAGTCGATTCAAAACGTCCTTGCCAAGCGAATCGCCCATTTCATAAAAGGACGAATACCAGGAGCTATTTCTTGGGATCCATACCTCAGCCCCAGTGCCACCGCCAGCATTAATGTGAAAACTGACGAGCAAGTTTGCCTTATTATCCCGTGCAATATCTGCACGTTTTTGGAGATCAACACTCGTGTTCTTCGTACCAGATGGAGAGACGTCAGAGTAACGGGTCATAATTATTTTCACATCAGGATACTGCTGAAGCGCCGACCTGCAGTATTGCGCAATTTTTAAAGTGAGGTTTTTTTCAATCAGACCATTAGCAGACGCACCAGAGTCCCAGCCACCGTGTCCGGGGTCTAAAACAATAACCTTAGAACTGTTGCCACCAGAACTAAGGGAATACGAATCCAGCGCCGTTCCAAATGTAGAAAATGAATTTCCTTCATCATCTGAATATTCGGTCTTAGGTTCGGAATCGCCTTCCAGCAAAGAAGTCCCGGACATATCTACAACAAATGAACCTTGTTCTGATTGGTTAGAAGCGATTTGAACAGAACCAGTTTTGAAATAAACAGAGCCCAGCCTATAAGTGCCGTCGGGAAGCTCAGCACTCGAAAACAAGCAAACGTTATCTTTGGTTTTTACGAGCGGGATATCAAATTCCGAACCATCTGAAACCCTAATAACACCAATTTTTTCCGGTTCACCACTGTCGAGAGAGTTAAAACCGATTGCAATATTTTGACCTCGAGAAGAAGAGACAACGGCGCTTTCAATATAGGCAAAATCAAGGGACGGGGTTCCAGCAAATGCACTACCGGGATTAACTGTTGAAAAAATGCAGACTGCCAAACAAATAGAAATGAACATCAAAAACTGTCGTAAACGAGCCATCATGCTCCCCCATCCATTTTCCAAAACTTATAGCATTGTAACTGATTGAAGCATACTTGCTTTATGCAAGCGAAACGATTGAGGCAGAACGCAATGGCCCAACCAGTAAGACCTTTATAGAAGTGGGTATTTAAAATCTTCTTAGGAACCTACAGCCTTCTGCACTCATCCAACTCTTCAATGCGATCGCCATATAAGCGAGCGGGGCTTCGCCTCAGCCCTCGAGGAGATGACGCGCGTCGAGGTCGCCGCCCGGGAGGTCAGGATCACCAACCAGCGCATTCGGTCGTCGGGGTTCCCCTACGTCAAGGGGCTGGCGGACTTCGACTGGGACTTCCAGCCGTCGGTCCCTCGCGCCGAGATCGAGGAGCTCGCGACCCTCAGGTTCGTGGAGCGGGCCAAGAACGTCCTATTCATGGGAAGCCCCGGCGTGGGCAAGACGCATCTCGCCGTCGCGCTGGGCATCGAGGCGGTCAGGGCGGGGCACGAGGTCAGGTTCGTGGACTGCGCCCGGCTCGTCGAGGACCTGGAGGACGCCTCGTCGCGCGGCGTCCTCAAGAAGAAGCTCAAGTACTACGCCCACTCGAGGCCGCTGATCATCGACGAGCTCGGCCACCTCGACGTCGGCGGCGAGGGCGCTGACCTGCTGTTCCAGCTGATATCGACGCGCTACGAGCAGCGCTCGACGATCATCACCACCAACGTGGGGATCAGCGGCTGGGGCAGGGTGTTCGGGGACGACGTGGCGGCGAGCGCGGTCGCGGACAGGGTGTGCCACTACTGCCACCTGGTCAAGATAACCGGCAGCAATCCTGGTTGAAAACTGTTTGTATCCAATTCTAGGTGCAACAAGATATTAATTTCATCACAAGCTATAAAAACCTAGCATCAGCTACAGACAGGGCTACCTTATCAAGCTTTCAATCAGTTTTACAGTCTTCATATACGAATGCGGGCGATCAAACTGCTCCTCTGCGATTTTACGAGCGGCCTCCCCCATCTGCTTGCGGTGCCATTCGTCTTCGACAAGGGCGGTAACCGCAGCGGCAAGCTTGTCGGGGCTTCCGGGTCGCACGTTAACGCCAAACCCATCTGACTCGACCTTTGCGCGGAACTCAGCGCTCATGCTGGTGTTGACCATGGGTTTGCCCGCCGCCAGATAGTCGCCGATCTTGGTGACGATACTCTGGGCGGCTTTTTCAACCAGCGAGTTTACCGTGATATCGGACCTACTGAGCCATGCAGCCATCTTGTCATAGGGCAGGTACCCATGAAAGGTCACACCAGCGCCCGTCGATTGAACGACGGCCTTAAGGTTGTCACGTTCGGCTCCATCACCCAGAATCTGAAGCTTGACCTCGGGATGGGTCTTCTGAACCATCCCGATTGCTTTAACAAGAGTCTCCAGGTCGTAGCAAGCGCTCAAGGTGCCGGCATAAGAGACCCAGATCTCTCCCGCCGGTTTATCAATCAAAACGGCGTTCTTGGCCACACCGGCATCAAACTCGGCAAGCTGGTTGCCGACGTACACGACTTCATTGGGAATACCCGAACGTGCATCGCGCACACCACGGTCGCAGTACTCCTGCGACGTGCCCACAATGGCATCGGCCAGCTGATACGTCGCCTTAGCCTGCTTGTAAAACGGGGCAAAGAAGATGTCCGAAAGGACCGGAACATCCAGAGCAACGCGGAAAGCCTCGGGCCACAGGTCATTAACATCGACAACAAATGGAATGCCGTACTTATGGGCACATTTGCCGATCTCACGCGCAACATCGTTAGGCGGAATCTGGCAGTAGACCAAATCGTACGCATGGTGTTCATCAAAAAACTTAACAACACGTTTTGAAACCACATGGTGGGCCCAAATACGCTGGGGACACATGTTCTTAGGGTAGACAGGCTCTTCAATAAAATGCACAGTAAAGGGATGCATGCTCAGATTGAGGTGCATAATATCTCGCTGCTGCTTATCCCAATGTTGAAAGCCACTGGTAATAAAATCAACGTCGTAGCCCCGCTCACACAGTAGCGTGGCAAGGTAGACGTAACGCGTTGCGCCTTTGACCTCGTGTCCCAGCTTAGCATCTTGCGTATAGATAGCAATGTGTCCCTTAGAAGGCATGCAGCTCCTTTGCATGTAAATTCTACGAACGCTCAGCAGAGCGACGTTTTAAGGATAGCCCAACGCGAGAAAGCGCAAAACCCAAGCCGGCGGTCTTTAGGGTATATCCAAATTCCTTGATTTGCGATATACGGTAAGCTAGAACGCCAGACCCGCCTACGGATTCACCAGTCAGCTGCGAAAACGCCTGCTTAAGATGCGGGCTCACAGTATCCATAGCACGCACTATTGCCGGATCCATACGGCGGAATGTCTTCTTAAGAAGCACGCAGACATCTCGCTGCTCGAGGCCACCGTTCGCAAGGGCAAGACCAGCATGACGGAATCCCACCGTGTAAAGGGCGCGCCATATTCCCCTATCCGTAACGCCAAGTCGTTCGAGCACGTCGGCCATGTCATTCCAACGCGTTAAGGCAAGGGCGCTATTAACGCTGGCAGACGATGCCGTGGGCAAATCCTCACGATAACAATACCAAGCCTCATCGGTGTAAGCGATGGTCTTTGCCTGGGCAAGCGTCTCGATAAGAAAGGGATTGTCAACCCAGCCAGCACCTGGAACCTCTTTAAAGCAGATGCCATACCCAACAAGGAAGCTCTTCTTATAGAGTGCGCTCCAAATAGAAGGATGCTTTTGAATCAAGATGGGAGCATCGGCAAGAACAAAAGGCTGGCGCCCCGGCTTAACCCGATGGTAGTAATGGCAGTGGTAAAGATGTTCCCTTGGAGTGTCCGCCATATAGACACGCCAGTATGAGGATTTAACCACGTCGGGATAATCCTGCTTGCAAGCAAGCTGATACAAAGCGGAAAACATGCCGGGTTTAAGGTAATCATCAGGCTCGACTACGGCAACGTATTCGCCCCGTGCCTCGTCAAAACCCCTGTTAACGGTTGCACCATAGCCTTGGTTTGCTTTATCAATCACCCGAACGCGAGCGTCCCCTGCCGCATGGGCCTCCATAATGGCAAGCGAGCCATCCGTCGAGCCATCGTTGAGCACGATGATCTCGAGCTCCTTCATCGGATCGGCCTCAATAGAGCTGAGGCACTGATCGAGAAACTTCTCGGCGTTGTAGCATGGAACCACAACGCTAACGCTCATATCGCTCGTAGACAATCGACACCCCCATAGAACGTTGGATATACCAGTATTTATCCCAGTCGCCAGCACGACCAGACCGTTAGCGATCCGTTCTATAGTAGCGAGAAGCACACAGAATGGGAAACAGATACAGCCCGGTTATCGACCGCCCCTATAGACGCTGGCACACCGCCGCCACATGTCGCCCGTCAAACCCGAACCCCCAGCGTATGCGGCCCACACCGGGTCGCGGCACACGGATTTCGTCGATGCCGCCGCGCTCTATGTCGAGCAGTGCCTGAACGGCCAGCAGCTCTAGGCCCAGCGCGTCCACTTCGGGGTCATACATCATGTTAATCGATATCAGCGGGCGCTCGTCGAGCATGCCGATCGCGTCTGCCACGTCGCGCACAGCGCCCGTAGGAAAAACCTGGATGTCCCAGCGATCTGTGCCACGCTTTCGCCTCGACGCAGGATTGGCATAGCCTGGTAAGCCAAAGCAGAGTCCCTGCAAGAGCAGGTGATATGGCAGCGGCGCATCTGTGTCGGTCGCACCGATTCCCGCATCTCCCAGGATGCGATCTAGTGCCTGCCTCACCGCGCCCTCGTCCCCGCGGCACAACCCGTCGCGAAACGCATCGATGTCACAAACGTCCTCGACAGCACACTCAAACCACTCAATAATCACCAGACGCAAGGCCTGGCGAAGCTCATTATTGGGCAACCGCAGAGCACGGAGGCGATCGCCATGCTCCGGCTCCTCAGTCATATCCGTCGTCAGGAAACCGGACAGATACAGCGCTGTCCACAGGCCGTCATCAGACGAGGCCTCTGGCCCCGCAGCGCCCAAGCAAAACGGGACCTCAACGCATGCATGGGGCTCGAGCAAATCGAACAAGACCGAAAGGCGGTCGAGATTCCACCCGGCAACTACCCTACTCAGGCAATCGGCATACCCATACAGATCGGTGCGCACAGGCGCCGTGCAGGCTCGGTCCAGAAAACCGATCACACGTGCTGGACTCGAGCAATAGGCCCTACCAAACCGATACCCCTCGAGCCATTCACGCGCATCATCCAGGTATTCCTCGCGCCCAGCATGATTCAATAGAGCCTGGACCTCGGCATCCGAAAAACCGAAACATCGGTCACACCACGCCGACAGCGGCGTCGTCAGACAATACGAGCAGCCGCGCGAAGAAAGCGCCACTTCGGCAGGACTGGGACGCTCCCCCATCAGACACGTCAGCCGCAACGAATCACGCGCAGTGGCAATGGCGTCGAACAGCACACGGTCAAGTAGTTCTGCCGGATCGGCGTCGGAAGCGTCCCTCGCGCTCGCACGGCGAGACCACGCCGCATCGTACCCATCAACGAGCAATACAACCTGCTCATCGCAGGCAATCTCCAGCAGCTCTATGAGCACACCGAGCACCGAGTCAACCTCGTCCGCGCTCGCCACGCCACGCGCGACACGTTCGATGTGACGCACCTTATCTCGAGCTAAATCCGGAGCCTCCAAGAGCGCCAACAAGCGAGCGCACTCGCCCGAAAGGGCATCGCGCACGACGCCGGCAACAGCGGGGCCACACCTCGCAGCGCCAGAAAAGTCCAGCGATATCACCGGATAGCAAGCATACTCATCCCGATAGCGCCCGCCGTTCGCATCCCAAATCTGAGCATCGGCAAACGAGATCCGACCGGCGCGACCGACCGCCGGACGCTCCAGAAAAGCCCTGAGCATCGACAAGTTCATGCTCTTGCCAAAACCCTCGGGTCGACAGCACACCACAACGGACGCGTCGCAGTCCAACACATCAGCAATAAACATGGTCTTGTCAACCAGCATGCAGCAACCAAGGGCCTCCGCATAGTCGTGCATGCCAATGGGCAAAACCGCATCGTCGGCACAGCCGATCAAGCGCACGCCAAAGCCAGCAGCACAATCAACATTTGCCTGTTCAGACACCAAAACGTTCCCCCTAAATCGCAGCACGATGCCAATTGTAATGACCGCATCGCATGTACCGATGACGCCGCGCAAACATATCGGGCAACGGTAGCAACAAGAGGTGTGAGGGGGCACAACTAATCGTTGCACAACAAAACGGGGCCCGACGCATTCGCACCGGACCCCGTCCCAACTCTTTAGTTATCTAGCAACCAAGAGGCTACTCCTCCGAGCCGTCCTCCCCAGAAGCTTTCTTCTGCTGATCGAGCTTATGCTTACCACTTACGATAGACGTAGCGCCCAGTGTGGCCAAGCTTGCACTGGCAAGGCTCGCCATAACGATAAGGTCGCCCGTCTTGGGCATGTTACCGCCAGATGACTTGGTCGTTGTAGTCGTCGTGGTTGTAGTGGTCACCGTCTTGGAGTCATTTTGCTCTTGGACCTGGTTGTCAGCACCGCTCTTGTCGTCGTCTTCGGGCTGTTTCTTTTCGCCCTCGGTCTTGCTCTCGTCCTTCTTCTGAGCGGATTTGTCGCCCTTCTCCTCAGAGCTAGAACCCTTATCGGATTCGGTCTTCTCGGAAGCCTTGTCCTTGAAGTCGCCCTTTGAAGCCTCGACCTTTTCCGTGGAAACCTGATCAGAGTTGTCCTTGTTCTGGGTCGAGCCGTTATTGACGCCAGCCATCAGCGAAGAGCCCAGCGTAGAACCAAGCTGCACGGAGAAAGAAGGCTTCTTGTCCGGCGAAGCAACGGGGGCGTCCGGCGCCTTATTCGAGTCGTCCTTGGAAGCATTGGAATCAGGAGTTGCATCAGAGCCGGAGCCGTTGTTAGAGCCGGTGTCAACGGACGAATCGCTCGAGCCGGTGGATGAGTTAGAGGTGCCAGTGCCGGTCGAACCAGAAGCGTCGCTGTCCGTATTGCCGGCAGAGCTTGAAGACGAATCGCCCGCAGCAGAGCCGTTCGAAGTAGAGCCGTCGTTGGTAGTGCCACCAGCAGAGCCATTACCGTCAGCATCGGTCGAGGGCGCATCCATCCTGTCATCGTTGACATCGTCACTCGAGTCGTCATTCGAATCAGGTGTCGGCGAGGGCGCCGGCGTAGGCTCGGGCTGCACGGGCGTCGCGGCGGCAGCCTCGTCCTCAGCGATATAAACCAAGCAGTCCTTTAGCTCATTGCGGTAGCGGTTCTTCCAGCCCTCGTGGTACTGGGGCTGGCTTGCATACTTGGTCGCCACGTTATTGACCACGCTGTTGGAAAGCGCCGTCACAAACTCGCGGTCGGACATATCGTTGGAAAGATTCGCCCAGCGGAAAAAGTCCCTGCAGCCACCGGTGCCGCACATGTTGGTAATGCTCCACACCATGCCCTTGACGCAATCGGCGCGGCCCGAAATATCAATACCCAGGCCGCTCTTGAGCCACGCCTCGGTCACCGCATAGTACGAGTTGTACGCATACGCATCCTGCAGAGCCGAAAACTCAGCAGGATCGGTGTTATAAGCACCTTGGAAGGCATCCTGCGCGATATGGCCCAGCTCGGTGAGCTGGCCGTTCTCGTACATGGCATTGCTCGTGTTGGAAATCTCGCTGCCTCGATCAATCGCATCCTTGAGCATGCAGTATTTTTCGGGGTTGTAGTTGTAGGCCTGCTTCATAAACGGGATGAGCGACCAACGACGGTCGAACTGGTAATAACCCAGCGCGTTGTAGCCGTCGCCATACGAAAATCCCTGGTTGTAGTTGCCATGGCTCTCGTACTTGGTAAAGTACTTCATCTCGGGAGTCACGTTGACAAACGAAACGCCCTGGACCGACCTCAGCACGCCCGAGAAGGACTGCTGGGTGTAGAGACCTTTGTCGATATCGGTGGCATCCGAGGCAACGCCCGGCGTGGGCTCCTCGGCGGCGGCGGGCGCGGGTGCGGTAACGGCGCCAAACGAAAGCGCCAGCGTCAGGCCCGCGACAATAGCAGAATGCTTGGGCTGCATAAGATCCTCCCTGCATTGGTGTAGTTAAAGTGCGGTTTGCAAAGATAGAATTAAGTATTGCAGCTCACCCGTTGTTGCACAACAACCCCTCGGTAAACGGCAACAACCCTCCGCGAAATCTTAAGGAATTGCGCTCAACCTACAGCTTAATGTCAAAGTTGATCTCGGGAACGGCGGCTAGGTCGGCCAACGTCACACCGTCGACGTACTTTTCGATTACGTCGTCCAGACCGCGCCAGAACTTGACGGTCGAGCAAAGATCGCTGCGAGTGCAGCTGTTGTCGATGCCGTCGCACGCCACCGGAGCCGTGCTGCCCTCAACGGCACGCAGGATGTCGCCGGCACGCACCTCGGCGGGGTCCTTGGCCATCATGTAGCCGCCGCCCTTGCCGCGCACGCTCTTAAGCAGGCCCGCCTTCATGAGCGGACGGACCAACTGCTCCAAATACTTTTGTGAGATATGCTCGCGGTCGGCGACCTCGCGCAGGGCGATTTTGCCCTCGACGTCACCAAGCGCTGCGATATAGATCATCAGACGGAGGGCATAGCGGCCCTTAGAAGAAATGAGCATACCTACCCTCTCATCGTAACCGGGACAAAATACCAGGCTTGTTTGTCCCAAATCTTATGTACGCGGGGCAAACAAACCTGATTATTATGTCCCACATCTAAAAAGTCGAGTGGATTAGTCGGGTTTTCCCTTGACTAACGCCGAACCCATAGTAACTTTATTCCGAGAAGATTCCTAGGGTTTAGTACACCTATGAGTACACCATATACAGAGAGGGACAGCATGAGCGCAAATCCGCTGCTTTCCATCGAAGGTCTGACCGCCTCCGTGGACGAAAAGACCATCCTCCACAACGTCAACCTCAACGTCGCCGCCGGCGAGACCCACGTGCTGATGGGACCCAATGGCGCCGGCAAGTCCACCCTCGGCCACCTAGTCATGGGCGACCCCGTCTATACCGTCAACGACGGACGCATCGTCTTTGACGGCCAGGACATCACCGAGCTCACCACCGACAAGCGTTCGCGCGCCGGGCTATTCCTGAGTTTCCAGGCCCCGGTCGAGATCCCGGGCGTGCCGCTGTCGAGCTTTTTGCGCGCCAGCATCGCCGGCCGCCCCGGCCTGGAGATGAAGGGCAAGGAGTTCCGCCGTCGCGTCAAGGAGCTCGCGGCCGAGCTCAACATGGACACCGCCTACCTCAACCGTGAGCTGGGCGTGGGCTTCTCGGGCGGCGAGAAAAAGAAGGTCGAGATGCTCCAGCTTCTGCTGCTGCAGCCCAAGCTCGCCATCCTGGACGAAACCGACTCCGGTCTGGACGTCGACGCCCTGTCCACCGTCAGCCACGGCATGGACGCCTACCGCAAGAGCTGCGACGGCTCCATGCTCATCATCACGCACAACACGCGCATCCTGGAGCACCTGGATGTCGACCGCGTCCACGTTATGGTCAAGGGCCATATCGTGCGCGAGGACGATGCCTCGCTGATCCCCTGGATCGACAAGAACGGCTTTGAGACCTTCGAGCGCGAGGCCGCCGAGCAGCGCGCCCAGGCCGATGCCGCCGCTGCCGAGCAGCAGGCGTAAAGGGGCGACGCAATGACCAAGAACCGCACCGAGGTCGCGGACATCGACCGCAGCCTCTACGACTTCACCTATGGCGAGGAGGGATTCGAGCGCCTCGACGCCGGCATCACGCCCGACATCGTGCGCGAGATCAGCACCAAGAAGGACGAGCCGCAGTGGATGCTCGACCTGCGCCTCAAGTCCCTCGAGATCTTTAACCGTTTCCCGGATCCGACGTGGGGCCCCTCCATCGAGGGCCTGGACATGGACAACATCGTCACCTACGTCAAGCCCAACACCGACCAAAAGCACGACTGGGAGTCGGTGCCCGACGACATCAAGAGCACCTTTGAGCGCCTGGGCATCCCCGAGGCCGAACGTAGCTACCTGGCGGGCGTCGGCGCGCAGTACGACTCCGAGCTCGTCTACCACAACATGCAGGACACGGCGTCCAAGATGGGCATCGTCTACTCCGGCATCGAGGAGGCCCTGCACGACCCGCAGTGGGAGCCGCTCATCCACGAGAAGTTCATGACACTTATCCCGCCCACCGACCACAAGTTTGCGGCACTGCACGGCGCCGTGTGGTCGGGCGGCTCGTTTGTCTACGTGCCCAAGGGCACCAAACTCGACTTCCCGCTGCAGAGCTACTTCCGCCTCAACGCCAAGGGCGCCGGCCAGTTTGAGCACACGCTCATCATCGTCGAGGACGACGCCGACCTGCACTTTATCGAGGGCTGCTCCGCGCCCAAGTACAACGTGGCCAACCTCCACGCCGGCGCTGTGGAGCTTTTTGTGGGTAAGCGTGCGCACCTGCGCTACTCAACCATCGAGAACTGGTCAAAGAACATGTACAACCTCAACACCAAGCGTGCGCGCGTGGACGAGGACGGCGACATCGAGTGGATCAGCGGCTCTTTCGGCAGCCACGTGGGCTACCTCTACCCCATGAGCGTGCTCAACGGCCGCCGCGCCCGCTCGAGCTTTACCGGCATCACCTTTGCCGGCGCCGGCCAGAACCTCGATACCGGCTGCAAGGTCGTGCTCAACGCGCCCGACACTTCGGCAACCGTCGAGACCAAGGGTATCTCCAAGAGCGGCGGCATCCAGACGTTCCGTAGCTCCATCGTGGCCACGCCTAAGGCCGAGGGTTCCAAGGCAACCGTGAGCTGCCAGTCGCTGATGCTCGACGACCAGAGCCGCTCCGACACCATCCCCGCCATGGACATCCGCGCCAAGAACGTCGACATCGGCCACGAGGCCACCATCGGCCGCATCGGCGACGACAAGGTGTTCTACCTGATGAGCCGCGGCATCTCGGAAGAAGAGGCCCGCACCATGATCGTCAACGGCTTTGCCAACCCGGTCTCCAAGGAGCTGCCGCTTGAGTACGCCGTCGAGATGAACAACCTGATCAAGCTCGAGATGGAAGGAGCGATCGGATAATGAAACAGACTACGGACACCGCTGCTACCACGCTCGAGCAGGTTAATGCGATGCCGGCCGCCACTTGGGGTTGGCTCAAGATGAACCAGACCAAGCTTGAGCTTTCGGACGAACTTGCCGCCGCTCCCGCCGAGGCCGTCGAGGTCGAGGGGCTGGACGAGCAATTTGCTGGCGCTGCCGACGCGTTTAACGCCGCCATGGAGGCCATGGCCGAGCGCTTCCCCGAGCGCCGCACCTCCGCGCCCGGCGACGCCGCCGACCGCGCCCGCATCACGCCCGACACCGAACTCGACGTGCCCGCCACCTCCGTCTACCAGGCCGGCGCCATCAAGCTCGAAGAGGAGCTCTCCCCTGCCGAGGCCTTCGAGACTGGCATGGGCGAGGCTGCCTACACCTACCTGACCGACCACGCCACCAAGCGCATCGTCATCGATGTGCCCGCGTACCAGCACGTCACGGCCACCGTGCGCGTGAATGGTGTCGACGCTGCCGCGGCCATCGCCGCCATCGACGTCGTCGCCCGCCCGCAGGCAACGCTCGATCTCGCTCTAGCCCTGGACTCCCCCGTTGCCGGCGAGGGCGTCGTGGGCTCCGTGCTGCGCGTGTGCGCCCACGAGTACGCCACCGTCAACGTGACCTGCACGCAAACACTCGACGACAGCTGGATCGCGCTCGACGACACCGGCCTGTTCCTGGACGAGGGCGCGCGCGTCAACGTCCAGCACACCGTATTGGGCGCCGGCGCCAGCGCCACCGGCCTTGCCGGCGATCTGCTGGGCGACACCGCCAAGGTGACCATCGATACCGATTACCTGGGTGCCCGCGAACAGGTGCGCGACTTTAACTACGAGCTGCGCCACCGCGGCCGCAAGACCGAGTGCGAGATCGACGCCAACGGCGTGCTGACTGGCACGTCCAAGAAGGTCTACCGCGGCACCATCGACCTCGTGCACGGCTGCAAGGGTGCCGTCGGCACCGAGCGCGAGACCGTACTGCTCGCCAACAAGGGCGTCGACAACAAAACCGTCCCCGTCATCCTCTGCGACGAGGACGACGTCGCCGGCAACCACGGCGCCACCATCGGCCACGTCCGTGACGAGCAGCTGTTCTATCTCGCCTGCCGCGGCCTTGACCAAAATGCCGCCGAGGACCTGTTTATCCGCGCCAAGCTGGAGGACGCTGCGCTTTCCGCGACCGACGAGCGCACCCGCGCCGCCGTCGTCCGCTTGGGCAACAACCTGATCGACAACTTTGAAGAGGAGCTCGCATGATCGACACCGAGCACGTTAAATGCGATACCTGTACTGCCCCCGAGCCCATGGAGCTCGACGCCAGCGACGAGGCCTCGCGCGGCTGGCCTACCGTCGACATCGAGACCAACCCCTACAAGGCGCAGTTCCCGCTGTTCCAGCAGCACCCCGAGATCGCCTTCCTCGATAGCGCCGCCACCGCACAGCGCCCCGCCTGTGTGCTCGACGCCGAGCGCGACTTCTACCAGCGTATGAACGCCAACCCCCTACGCGGCCTGTACTCGCTGTCCGTCGAGGCCACCGAGGCCATCGCGAAGGTGCGCCAGCAGATCGCCGACCTCATCGGCGCTTCCCGGGCCAACGAGGTCGTCTTTACCCGCAACACGAGCGAGTCGCTCAACCTGGTCGCCAAGAGCTTTGCGCCCACGGTGCTGGAGCCGGGCGACGAGGTCGTCATCACCATCATGGAGCACCACTCCAACCTGATTCCGTGGCAGCAGGTCTGCCGCGATACCGGCGCCAAGCTCGTCTATCTCTACCCCACCAAGACCGGCCAGCTCACCACCGAGGAGGTTCTGTCCAAGGTGGGCCCCAAGACCAAGATCTTGGCAGTGGGTCAGGTCTCTAACGTCCTGGGCGTCGAGAACCCGGTCAAGAACCTCGGCAAGCTCGTGCACAAGTACGGCGGCTATCTGGTCGTCGACGGCGCGCAGTCGCTGCCGCACATGCCGGTCGATGTGGCCGACCTGGGCGCCGACTTCTTTGCCTTTAGCGCGCACAAGGCCATGGGCCCCATGGGCATCGGCGTGCTGTGGGGCAAGATGGATCTGCTCAACGCCATGCCGCCCATGCTCACCGGCGGCGAGATGATCGACTCGGTCTCCGAGCAGGATGCCGTCTGGGCGCCCGTCCCCGAGAAGTTCGAGGCCGGTACGCAGGACGCCGCCGGCATCTTCGCCACGGGTGCGGCACTCGACTACCTAGTCAACACCGTGGGCTATGACAACATCCAGGCCCGCGAGCAGGCACTCGTCCACTATCTGATGGGCGAACTCATGCAGCTCGACTTTGTCCAGATCATCGGCTCCATCTATTGGGACAACCACCACGGCGTCGTCAGCTTTAACGTCAAGGGCATCCACCCGCACGATGTCGCGAGCATTATGGACATGGACGGCGTCTGCATCCGCGCCGGCCACCACTGCGCGCAGCCGTTGCTCACCTGGCTGGGCGTCGAGAACCTTGCCTGCTGCCGCGCTAGCGTGGCCTTCTACAACGACAAGGCCGATATCGACAAGTTTATCGCCGGCCTGCATCACGTTTGGAGCACGTTCAATGGGTAATCTGTACACCTCCACCACGTTTATGGAGCACAACTCGCACCCCGACTACAAATACGAGATGGATGCCCCCACGCACGAACACGACGGCATCAACCCCAGCTGCGGCGACGAGCTCACCTTGCAGTTACGTGTCGAGAACGGCGTGATCGAGGAGGCCTCCTTTACCGGTCACGGTTGTGCCATCAGCCAGGCCAGCGCCGACATCATGGCCGACCTCATCACCGGCGAGACGGTCGAGGAGGCTCGTCGTCTGGCAGGGCTTTTCCTCGCCATGATCCGCGGCGAGGAGCTCTCCGAGGAGGACCTGGAAGACCTGGACGAGGCCGCCCAGCTCCAGGACATCTCGCACATGCCCGCTCGTGTCAAATGCGCCGAGCTCGCCTGGCGCACCCTCGACGGCATGCTCGAGGGGCAAACAAACCAGTAGCTTATGCCCCGAATCCAAGGTTTTTGATTGCCGAGCCGCCCGATACGGGCGGCTCTGTTTTTCCTAATGAGCACGAACACACAAAATCAGCGCGTCCGGCGCCCCGTCTGTCATTTACCACACAGCAGACGCGAACACGGGCGTTTTCCACAGCACCAAAGGCCTGCGGCAGGGCCCCGGACCCGCCAAGCAAAACGCCAAGTCCCGTTCTGCTGAGCTCCAACTCGCTTCGCGCCTGCAGCAGAAGGGTCCCATAGGATGCGGCGCGCATTTTTGCGAGTATTCAGCACGCCAAGCTGTATGTATACGCATCGAAAGCGTTAATCAACGTCTCCAGGCGCATATATATTGTGTTTTAGAGCAAGCATCGCGGTCTCAGGGATCACATACATGCGCTTCGGAGGCGCATCGGAAGGCATAAATAGCTTCGGAACCCGTATGTTGCAAGATTGCGGCAGTGCCGACAGCACCACGATGCTGAAAACTCCGTTTTTTGCACGGCGCAGACGGGGGTAGGCACGGGCAAACCCGGACTGAGCTGTTATTTTATGCAAGATGACGATTGTTCTATGCATATTAAGAAGTGCAGTTACCGTACCAAGCTTTTGAACGCTGGTTGCGGCGTATGGACGACCCCAGCTGCGGTGAACAGGCGACCTTACATCACGTTTCCGCCAGCCCGCATCGCCGTTCGCGCGCGGGCGCGCACGATACGAGAGACGGTACTTTTGCCAATCCCGGTATAGCGCTCAATCTGGCGCACCGTGAAACCGGCATCGTGCAATCCAACAATAACGGTATCACGCTGCGCCGGCGGTGCGGCTTTAACCCCGCGAAGCGGAACCTCGAGTTCCTTCGCCATCTTGTCGGCAAAGGCGTGGCGTTCCCACTCCGTCTCTTTCATATCGCACAGCGCCGGCTCGCTACCGTCGGGCGTCGAAAGCGAATAGGCAGCAAAGGCCTCGGCAGAACCAAAAAGCTCAAGCACGCAAGAAGGATCGCAAAATCCCCTCGTGGCATCTGCCGCATCACTGTCGTAAGCGCGCAGATGCTCTGCAAAGCTGCTCCAGGGATAAAGCTCGATTAGGCTAACGCCCACCTCTTGCGGATCAGCGTGTACAGAGCGAATAGCCTCCATCACCTGCCAATCGGTATCGAGCGAACGCCGGTCAAAACGGTTCTGGAACAGATGGCCTGTGCGCCCCATGCGCTTATTGAACCGCCGCGCGTACGTCAAAAGGAGCCGGTGCATCGCCGCGCTCATCCTGTCCTCGTAATCTGCAAGCACCAAATGCACGTGATTGCCCATAAGGCACCAGGCGATAACCGTCACGCCGGCATCGCGGCAGCACTCGCGCATCAGCTCCAAAAACTCCCACCGGTCGTCATCGCCCTCAAAGATGAGCCGCTTGCCCGTACCGCGGGCACAGACATGGTAAAAGCCGGTAACCGTTCTCCAAACGCGCTGCATGGCGCTCCCTTCGCCGGGATCTGCTTGCCATCCAATACAGCACGATTGAAGCGTGCCATCAAAACATTCACGCAAAACAATACACTCGCGCGGCCAAAGGCAGTAATCAGGCGGCGAACGGCACCGTTGCAACAGGTCAACCCCTGCAACGCTTACAAGAGCTGACCAAAAGCTTGCCCAAGACGGACCCCCTCTACGGAAGTTCGCGACCACAGAACATAGCGTTAAACCGTTTCAATTAAAACTTCCGGACTTCTCGCTACGAAAACTGAGCCGTTCGCCGAATATTCCGTGCATTTCGCGGTATTATAGGGGCTGCATGTCATGTCCCTTTCGAAGGGTCGCCCGGCAATCGCCAGCCACGGCCCCCAGACGGGACGCCAACACGATAGAGAGGAGAGGCATGCAGTACTCACAGGAAGTGGAGAACATGTGCCCCGTTGCCAAGGGTGCATACCACGGCCCCGCACCCATCCCCGAGGAGGGCAAGTGGGTCCAGGCTAAGGAGATTTCCGACATCTCCGGTCTTACGCACGGTGTGGGTTGGTGCGCACCTCAGCAGGGCGCCTGCAAGCTCACGCTGAACGTCAAGGACGGCATCATCGAGGAGGCCCTCGTTGAGACCATCGGCTGCTCGGGCATGACCCACTCTGCCGCCATGGCTTCCGAGATCCTTCCCGGTAAGACCATCCTCGAGGCCCTCAACACCGACCTCGTCTGCGACGCCATCAACGTTGCTATGCGCGAGATCTTCCTGCAGATCGTTTACGGCCGCAGCCAGACCGCGTTCTCCGAGGGCGGCCTGCCCGTGGGCGCCTCCCTCGACGACCTCGGCAAGGGCCTTCGCTCTCAGGTCGGCACCATGTTCGGCACCAAGGCCAAGGGCGCTCGTTACCTCGAGCTCGCTCAGGGCTACGTCACCCGCATGGCTCTCAACGACAAGAACGAGATCATCGCATTCGAGTTCCTGAACCTCGGCAAGTTTACCGACGCCGTCAAGGCCGGCAAGACCCCCGAGGAGGCCATCGCTGGCGCTATGGGCCACTATGGTCAGTGGGAGAACGCTGCCAAGTACATCGACCCGCGCACCGACGAGGAGACTCACTCCGTCGCCAGCGTGTTCCCGGTTCACGAGTAGAAAGGGAGGGAAATAACTATGACTGTTACGTTCGAAGGTTACGAGCGCCGCGCTGACAAGATCAACAAGTGCCTCGCCGACAACGGCATCGCCTCCCTCGAGGAAGCTCTGCAGATCTGCACCGACAAGGGCTTCAACCCGCGTGAGATCGTCAACAACACCCAGTCCATCGCCTTCCAGAACGCCGAGTGGGCCTACACCCTCGGTTGCGCTCTCGCTGTCAAGCGTGGCGCCAAGTCCGCTTCTGAGGCTGCCGCCATCATCGGCGAGGGCATCCAGGCCTTCACCGTTCCCGGCTCCGTCGCCGAGGACCGTAAGGTCGGTCTGGGCCACGGCAACCTGGGCGCTATGCTGCTCTCCGACGACACCGAGTGCTTCGCCTTCCTGGCCGGCCACGAGTCCTTCGCTGCCGCCGAGGGCGCTATCGGTCTTGCTCTGAACGCCAACAAGGCTCGCAAGAAGCCGCTGCGCGTTATCCTCAACGGTCTGGGCAAGGACGCCGCCCAGATCATCGCCCGCATCAACGGCTTCACCTATGTGAAGACCCAGTTCGACTACTACACGGGCGAGCTCAAGGTCATCGAGACCATCCCCTACTCCGATGGTCCCCGCGCTGCCGTTAACTGCTACGGCTCCGACGACGTCCGCGAGGGCGTTGCCATCATGTGGCACGAGAACGTCGACATCTCGATCACCGGTAACTCCACCAACCCCACGCGCTTCCAGCACCCCGTCGCTGGCACCTACAAGAAGGAGCGCATCGAGGCTGGCAAGAAGTACTTCTCCGTCGCTTCTGGTGGCGGCACTGGCCGTACCCTGCACCCGGACAACATGGGCGCCGGCCCTGCCTCTTACGGCATGACCGACACCATGGGCCGCATGCACTCCGACGCCCAGTTCGCCGGTTCTTCCTCCGTGCCTGCGCACGTTGACATGATGGGTCTCATCGGCATGGGCAACAACCCCATGGTCGGTGCCACCGTCGCCTGCGCTGTCGCCGTCGAGGAGGCCCTCAAGGCCTAATCGCGCCCGCGCGATGCTCATATAATTGAGCTTTGGAGCCGCTACCCACCCGGGTAGCGGCTCTTTTTGTTTGCGCTGGTGCAGGGTAGCTAATGCCGATATATCAGCTGGGGCGAAATACGAGATGTGAAGAGATGGAGCGTCAGAGCGTCCATGACGCCCACCTGCCATATTTGCCCTTTACCGATTTGCCGAGTCTTTGCGGCCCCATTGCCGATCACCCGTGCGACAATGCGCCGGACGAGAAAGGAATCCGATGGAATCGACTGATGTACTGGTAATTGGATCTGGCATTGCGGGCCTTTGCGCCGCCATCGAAGCGGCACGCACGGGTGCAACCGTCACTGTGGCAAGCGCCGGCAAGACTATGAGTGGATCGAGCTTCTTCCCCGGAACCTGGGGCCTAGGGCTTATCGGACCCGTTAACGAAGACGACGAGCAGGACCTCATCGACACCATCCTGGCCGTCGGCGGCGGCGTTGCCGACCCCGAACTCGTCCAAACGTTCGTCCACGGCATTCGCCAAGCGATTGACTGGCTCGAGCAAGACCTGGGCGTTGAGCTCCAGCGTCCGCAAAGCGCCAAGAGTGCTCAACAAAAGCAGTTTATCCCCTGCTTTGACCACAAGACGCGCATGTGGCGCGGCCTCACCCGCAAGCCCCTTGAGGACGCTCTGACGACCTGGATCGAGTCGCTCGGCATTCGCCTGCTCCCCCGCCATGAGCTTATCGACCTTGTTGAGGACACGAACGGCAGAATAACCGGAACCGTACTCTACGACCTTACCGAAAATCGAATCGTGCCCTTTGCTGCCAAGGCCACGATCATCGCAGCCGGTGGCACAGGCGGCCTGTTCGAGCGCAGCCTTACGTCGGCTGATGTGCTCAGCTCCTCGCAGGCCATCGCACTGGCGCACGGCGCAACACTTACTAATATAGAGTTCATGCAGATGATGCCTGGCTTCATCGAGCCCAGGCGTAACTTGGTCTTCAACGAGAAAACCTGGCGCTACGTGCATGTAGACCAGCCGGTAGATATTGCCGACGACAAGCTGGACGACCTGCTCGAGCAGCGCTCTGGATATGGTCCCTTCACGTCACGCTTGGCCTCCCGCGCTATCGATCTCGTCATCGATCAGGCAGGTGCCGAAGGCCTGGCACTCCACTACGACTTCCCCCGCGAGGATGTCCCAGAGTTTGTGCAGACCTTTGCCACCTGGCTGCAAGACGAGCACGGCATCGCGCCGACCGACGAGATGCTCGTTGCGATGTATGCCCACGCCGCTAACGGCGGCATCAAGATCGATAAGACCGCGCACACGGGCGTTGAGGGCCTCTACGCTTGCGGCGAGGCGACAGGCGGCATGCACGGCGCCGACCGCATTGGTGGCTTGTCAAGCGCCAACGGCATCGTGTTCGGTCGCATTGCGGGCGCATCGGCAGCCCTTGCAGCGCAGAAAGAGCCTGAGACAGCCCTGAAGGCGGATATCGCCCTCCCCCAGCATGGCATTGCCACAACAGATGCCGAACGCCTGACACACAGCCTTAAGCACACGATGAGCACCTATTGCATGATCAACCGCACCGAGACGGGCCTATCCGAGGCACTACACGAGCTTGAGGGCTTGAAGACAGAGGCAACGACCTTGAGCACACAGAAAGCCCAGGACAGCGAAGTCGCAGCCCTCGCCCGCCTGCAATCACAGATTCAACTAGCACAGGAAATGGTCAAAGCCATGCGTAAGCGGACCGAAAGTCTCGGATCGCACTATCGAGCAGACTAAATCGATTCTCACTTTGAGTTTGATCACAACTTTTCAACATGCATCGAGCCCTGTGAGCATGATTCCTCTAAGGAGAACACGCCTACGGGGCTTTAGCCGTGTTTTCCCTAAGGGAATCACGGTGCAGATTTCTCAGCTCCGCGCCCTTTCGGGTTCGACCCCATGCAAGGTCAACAAAAAAGACGGCCAACCGAAGTTGACCGTCTTAACTTGCTTTGGTGGGCCGTCAGGGGGTCAGCCTGCTTTGCAGGCGGCCGCTACGGCGCTTTGCGCCTTGCGCGCTACGCTGGTAAATGCTTACGCATTTCCTCAGCTCCGCGCCCCGACGGGTTCGACCCCATGCGAGGTTAACAAAAAAGCGACCAGCCTAAGCCAGTCGCTTTACCATGCTTTGGGTGGGCCGTCAGGGGTTCGAACCCTGGACCTTGGGATTAAGAGTCCCCTGCTCTACCAACTGAGCTAACGACCCAAAGCTAAAGTCCGTTATGGCGGACTTTAGAGGAGATATCGTGTGGTGGGCCGTCAGGGGGTCGAACCCTGGACCTTGGGATTAAGAGTCCCCTGCTCTACCAACTGAGCTAACGACCCGATATCAACACGAAGCAAGAATTGGGGTGGGTAAAGGGACTCGAACCCTCGACCTACGGGACCACAACCCGTCGCTCTAGCCAACTGAGCTACACCCACCGTGTCCTGTGCGCTTCGCGCTCGACTATTATTGCAAGGAACGCCATGCGATGCAAGCCCCAATTTTCAAGAATTTTGAAAAGAGTTTTTCGAGCGCGTTTCGAGCAATTCCTACCCTTTTCATAGGAGTAAACTTGCCCCACTGCAAATGCTCGAAAGGACCAGCATGAAAGAACTCTCCAACCGCACGGCAACATTTACCGATTCGGTCATCCGCCGCATGACGCGCATCTCCAATAAGTATGGCGCCGTCAACCTGTCGCAGGGCTTCCCCGACTTCGATCCTCCGGCGCAGCTGCTCGAGAGCCTCAGCACCATCGCGACCGACCCCAAGCCGCTCTATCACCAGTACTCCATCACTTGGGGCTCTCAGGCCATGCGCGAGGCGCTCGCGGCCAAGCAGGAGCACTTTATGGGCATGTCGATCAACCCCAACGAGAACATCGTAGTCACATGCGGCTCCACCGAGGCCATGATGGCCGCCATGATGACGGTCACAAACCCCGGCGACAAGGTCGTCATCTTCTCGCCATTCTACGAGAACTACGGCGCCGACACGATCCTCTCGGGTGCCGAGCCCATCTACGTGCCGCTTAACCAACCTGCGTTCGACTTTGACCGCGAGACACTCGAGGCGGCCTTCCGCGACAACGATCCCAAGGCCATCGTCCTGTGCAACCCTTCCAACCCCTGCGGCAAGGTCTTTACGCGCGAGGAGCTCACCTTTATCGCCGACCTCTGCAAACAGTACGACGCCTACTGCATTACCGACGAGGTATACGAGCACATCGTCTACGCGCCCCACGAGCACGTCTATATGGCCACGCTGCCCGGCATGTTCGATCGAACCATCAGCTGCAGCTCGCTGTCCAAGACCTACTCCATCACCGGCTGGCGCCTAGGCTACACCATCGCTCCCGCCGAAATCACCGAGCGCATCAAAAAGGTCCACGACTTCCTCACCGTAGGCGCCGCCGCTCCCCTGCAAGAGGCCGTCGTCACCGCCCTCAACTTCGACGACAGTTATTACCAGGAGGTCCTCGACCTCTACACCGCCAAGCGCGACCTATTCTGTCAGGGACTCGACAGCATCGGCCTCACGCACAACGTGCCGCAGGGCGCCTACTACGTGATGATGGACATCTCTGAGTTTTGCTATGACAGCGACCTCGACTTCTGCGAGGACCTGGCCTCAAAGGTGGGCGTGGGCGCCGTGCCCGGCTCGAGCTTCTTCCGCGAGCCCGTCAACCATCTGATTCGTTTCCACTTTGCCAAGCGAGACGAGACGCTCAACGCGGCGCTGGAGAACCTCAAGTCGCTACGTGATAAAATCAACCCGCGCGGGTAAGGACGGTCAGTAACTAAAGGCACTAAAGAAACCTCGTGAACCCGTTGGGCCATGAGGTTTCTTTTTATAGCGACCTCATTTATTTTTTAGAGCGCTATACTTTAGTCACGGAGCAACTCGTCCAGAGAGGAATACTATGGCAGAGCAGCAGCTTATCGGAGCGCTCGAGGCCGGCGGCACCAAGATGGTCTGCGCCACGGGCTATGCAGACGGCACGGTCCTGGAACGCGAGCAGATTGCGACCACGACCCCGCAGGAGACCGTTGAGGCCGTCAACGCATGGTTTGCCGACAAGGACATCGCCGCGCTGGGCATCGGCGCCTTTGGCCCCACCGCAGTCAACCCTGCCTCGTCCCAATACGGCAAGATCCTGGAGACGCCCAAAACGGCATGGCGCTACTTTGACCTGCTGGGCACCATCCAAAACGAGCTCAATATTCCCTGCGGCTACGACACCGACGTCAACGTCGCCTGCCTGGGCGAGGTCACCTTTGGTTGCGCCCAGGGCCTCACTGACGTGGTGTATCTGACCATCGGTACCGGCGTGGGCGCCGGCGTGCTCTCGGGCGGTAAGCTCGTGCACGGCATGATGCATCCCGAGGCCGGCCACATCCTGGTCACTCGCGACCCGCGCGACACCATTGGCGAGCACAGCGGCTGCCCCTTCCACGACAACTGCCTCGAGGGCCTCATCGCCGGTCCCGGCGTCAAAAAGCGCTGGGGTGGCAAGAGCGCCGGAGAGATGGCCGATGACCCGGAGGCCATGGGCCTGCTCGCCGGCTATCTGGCGCAGGCGCTCATGACCTACATCCTGTGCTACGCACCGCAAAAGATCGTCATCGGTGGCGGCGTGGCCGACCACACCCCCATCGTGCCGCTCGCGCGCAAGAAGTGCGCCGAGATGCTCAACGGCTACATCGTCACGCCCGAGATGGCCGACATTGATAGCTATATCGTCAACAACAGCCTCGAGGGCAAACAGGGCATTATGGGCTGCTTGGCCCTGGGCGCTCAGGCGCTTCAGTAGCAGACGCACCCACAGGGCGTGGCGCGCCCGGCAAATCCGACCTACGGAACGACGCCACCACGCCTCATATAAGCCCTCAAATAAAAAAGGCCGCCTAGGACCAAACAATACGTCCTAGGCGGCTTTTTTGGCGCGCATCAGCGGCCGTAAGAGATATCGGAGCACAACGCCCGTTGCCGCACCACAGCAGTCGATCATCACATCGGTGATCATGCCGGCGCGTCCCGGCACAAAGAGCTGAATCGTCTCGTCGATCGAGGGAATCAGCAGCAGGAACACCGCCGTGGGCAGCAGCACGTCAAAGGTGCGCCGGCCCTCAAAATCAAAGGCGTGCGTTGCCAAGATACCGAGCACCATATACTCGGTAAAATGCGCGCACTTGCGAACAACAAAGTTGGTCACCCATGCATATGGAAGTCCCACGCCGTGCAGGAAACCGCGGATAGCTTCCATGACTGTTAGGCTCAGCGAGCCCGACCCCGAGCCGGGAACCAGCGAATTGCCCCAGATCAAGAGCGCCATCAGGCAGGTCACGACCGCCCATTTTCGATTGATCTTAACCATGCAGAAGTTATGCCTCCGCGCGGAGCGGCGCGAAGCTGGCGGTACCGCCCTCGATAACGCTCAGATAGGCACGGCCCGTACGCTTGGCGGTAGAGGACTGCAGGCGCTCGATCTCTTCCTCGAGGATCTGATTGACGCGCTCGTGACGACGATTTTCCATAATGCCGGCGGCAATAGCCTCGGCTCGCTCGATGCTCTCACGCGAGATGCGGGCAGTATCCTCGGGGAACACAGCGCTGTGACGGCCGACATAGGCGGGGGCAGCAGGCTGAGGGGCAGTGACGGGAGCGGGGGCTGCAACAGGAGCAGGCTCGTCGATCTCGTCCAGAATCGCGGTGGCAGCGGCCCACATGTCCTCGTGGCCCGAGTAATCGGCCATGGGGACATCAACCTCGAGCGAGGCATCCGGAAGGTCGCCGGTGTCGATGCGATCTTGGGCATCAATCGATGCGGTGATGGCTGCAGGCTCATCGAGGTCATCGAGATCGATGTCCGCGGCACCGGAAATGATAGGCATGCTGGCGAGGTTTGCGTTGTACGGCGCAGCCTCAGCCGCCTGCTGCTGGGCAGGAGCGCCCCAAAGCGAGCTTTCGGCGGCACGGCGGGCGGCAACGGCCTCCTCGTCCGCGGTCATGGCTTCATCAACGTACGAATTATCGGCAGAAGCGTTCGCGTCCGCCGAGGTAGCGCTGTAGGCGTTATTGCCTGCCGCGTTGGCAACGAGTGCCACGAAAGCCGCCGTGCTGCCCGCAGGGGCGGCCTGGGAGCCCGACACGGCGCGTGCCGCGGCGGCGATGTCATCGCGATTGAAGGAGCCGGTCTGCCCGCCGTTGGTGAGCTCGTCGATGGCGACTTGATAGACGTCGCGCGAGCGTGCAGGGTCGCAGCTAACCGGCGAATCGTCGTCGAGCATGCTGTCGATCATGGACCAAGCCTCGGCCTCGTCCATAGCATCTGCGGCTCGAGCGATGGTAGGGACACCATCATCGGCATGACGGCGCTGGAACGCACCAGTCAGGCCGGAAAGGAATGCCGAGGTAGACTGCTCCGACTGAGCCTGAGAAGCAGAAGCCGCAGCGTACGGAATCGCATCCTGCTGCTGAGCTGGAATCGAGGCGGTCTTGAACTCGCTTTGATGCTGATTGAGATTGGCGGCACCGCCCATGGCATCGGGCTGGAACAGACGCTCTTCACGCTGCGCACGATACTCGGAGATACCCAGCGAGGAGGCATAGATACCCACGCCCGCCACCGCGCCCACGGCGAAGGGAACTGCACCCGCCACGACCGTCTCGTTCACCGACGAAAACGGCAGCGTCGCGCCATACATAACCACGGGAGCGGCAAGGCCGATCCCGCACGAAAGTCCGGCAAGGACTGCTCGTTGTGTTGCATCAGAAGAAGCCATGAGCTCTCCCCATCTTCCAGCACCCAAATCGCATCATTCAGTTGGCTGCGCGAGAGAAGATGAAGCGGGGCTATGCCCCAAAGCAACGGTATATGGTTCGTTTCATCTGCGTTTTCCGTCGCGAAGCTTAAAAGCTATTATGCGAAACCGCCCTGCCGATTGCAAGCGACGATGTCGGATTGAAACGGGAAACCTGCTGTTCGTCGGTCTTACAGTCAAAAATAAGCGCGGAGCGGCGCTATGGAAAAGGGCCGAGGCTCAAAGCCCCGACCCTTTATCGCATTGATGACTATCGCTGCGTGTGGATGACAACCTAGAACGTCTGCTCGTAGTCGCTGTGTTTTTTGGCCGAACGCACCAGGAACTCCTGGTTGGTGTTGGTGCCCTTAAGACCCTTGATAAACGATGCGGCCGCGCGCTCGGTGTTGTTCATGCCGGCAAGAATGCGACGCAGACCAAAGACAAACGGACGCATCTGCTCGTCGACCAACAGATCCTCGTTACGCGTACCGGAGGCAACGGGGTCGATAGCCGGGAAGATGCGGCGGTCGGCCAGGTCGCGGTCGAGCTTAAGCTCCATGTTGCCGGTGCCCTTGAACTCCTCGAAAATGACCTCGTCCATCTTGGAACCGGTGTCGATAAGGGCAGAGGCCAGGATGGTGAGCGAGCCGCCGTTCTCGATATTGCGGGCTG
Organism: uncultured Collinsella sp.; assembly: GCA_900544875.1. Lineage (GTDB taxonomy): Bacteria > Actinomycetota > Coriobacteriia > Coriobacteriales > Coriobacteriaceae > Collinsella. The sequence goes on from UQWS01000001.1 coordinate 25,873, forward strand.
CACCCAGGAAGCGCTTGGGCGGATACAATGCCGCCGAATCGACGCCGCCCGAAAGGATGCGGCCTGAGGCGGGCGCCGCCAAGTTGTAGGCGCGGGCGAGGCGCGTGATGGAGTCGAGCACCACCACGACGTCGCCACCCAGCTCTACGATGCGCTTGGCGCGCTCGATGACGAGCTCTGCCACGCGGGTGTGGTTGTCGGCAGGCATATCGAAGGTCGACGCCACAACCTCACCCTTGATAGAACGCTGCATATCGGTGACCTCTTCGGGGCGCTCGTCGACGAGCAGGCAGATGAGGTGCACCTCGGGGTTGTTAATCGAGATGGACTGGCAGATCTTCTTGAGGATCGTGGTCTTGCCGGCCTTGGGCGGGGACACGATCAGGCCGCGCTGGCCCTTGCCGATCGGTGACACGATGTCGATGGCGCGACCGGTAATAGAGTCCTTGCCGTGCTCCATGCGCAGCGGCTCGTTGGGATAGACCGGGGTGAGGTCGCCGAACTTGGGACGGTTGCGAATCTGCTCGGGGTCCAGACCGTTGACGGTCGTGATTTTGGCGAGGCCGGCGCGCTTGTCGCCGCCGCGCGAAGGACGCAGCGAGCCCTCGATGACGTCGCCCGTGCGCAGGCGCGCGGAGCGGATGAGGTAGGCGGGCACGAAGGCGTCGTCGTTGGACTTCATGTAGCCATGGGCGTGGATGATGCCGGAGCTGTCCGGGCGAATCTGCAGAATGCCCTTGATGTCGCGGAAGCCCTCGGCCTTCGCAGCGGTGACGTAGATTTCCTCGACGAGCTCAGCCTTCTTTTTGCCGGTCGTCTCGATCTCGAACTCTTTTGCCTTCTCGCGCAGCTCGGCGACCTTCATGGCCGCAAGCTCCTCGCGCGAAAGCGTTGGCTCGGTGGGAGCGGCATTACGCTCCTTGTTGCGTTGCTTGCGATCGCGCTGGCGGTTGCGACGGTCGTTGTTGCGCTCGTCCTTGCGCTCGTTGCGCTCCTCGTTGCGCTTGTGCTGGCGACGGTTGGGGCGAGCGCCGTCTTCGCCCTCGGCGGGGGCGGCACCATCGGTTGCGGTGGTGTCAACATTGGCCGCAGCGGCGTCATTGGCCTCGGCGCCAGAATCAACCTGCGCTTCGACATCAGCATGCTGCTCGGCGGCCTTGGCCTTAACGGACTTCTTGCGACCGCGCTTGGGCTTCTCGGATGCAGGCTGTTCGACGTCCTGGGGCTCGACGGCATCAGTCGATGCATCGGCGGTCGTCTCGGCGGAATCCTCGGACGCACCCTTCTTGGCAGCCTTAGCCTTGGACGTGCGCTTAGCAGCAGTGCGACGGCTGCGACCGGGACGGACGTCGGCGGGCTCGGCATCGGCAGAAACGGCCTCGGAAGTCGTGGCATCCTGGACGGGTGCATCGGCAGCAGTTGAGGACTTGGCAGTCGCCGCAGCATCCCGAGCGGCAGCGGCTGCGGCTGCGGCCTTCTCGGCCTCGACAAAGGCCTTGGGCTTGCGACCGCGACGGTGCGGGCGCAAAGCCGGATCGACAACGGGAACTTCGCTGGCCTCGACAGGCGCAGCGGGCTCAACAGGCGATGTGCCCTCCCCTGCCGCGGAACGGACCGAAGCCTCAGTGGGCTCGGGGGTTACCTGTTCAGCAACCTGCTCGGCCTTAGCAGCCGTGCGACGGCGTGTGCGCGGTGCCGGCTTCTCGGTCGGCTGGTCGGCGGCAAGAACCTCGGTGGCGGCAGGAGTCTCGAGTACAGACGGAGCTGCAAGCTCGGTCAGAGCCGCGGCCTCGCGCTCGGCAGCACGACGGCGGGCGCGCACCACCTGAGCCTCGCTAATCTGCGCCAACGCACGTGCCTGCGCGACCTCATCGGAAATCGGCGCCGAGGAGTCAGCTGCAACGGTGAGCTTGGCGCGCGTCGTGCGCGTGGTACGGCGCTTTGGCTTGGTGACCTCCTCGCCGTCAGCGGCAGGCTTGGCCGTGCGGCGCATGCGCTTGGGCTTTGCCGGAGCAGCCTCCTCACCAGTTGCAGGCACGGCCTTCTCAGCCGCTACAGGCATAGGCGTCGAAGCAGCCTTAGGCGTCTCAGGAGCCGAGGCTTGCGCGGGCGCCGCGACCTGGTCCGACGCAACCGGTGCAGCGGGAGCGGCCTGCGTCGTCGTTATTTCGTTTTCTTGCTGTTGATCAGACACAGTGTTTGCTCAACTTTCTTTTCAAGCCCTGTGATCACATGCTCCCTGCATAAACCTTCAGGGCGGCTAAACAGTCTAGTTCCGTTCAAAACGACGGACATCATTGATCTGTATCGAGATGATTGCGTCAACTACGCAGCGTTAGTGTAACACAACCGCCGCCACCTGCAACTTAGTCATTGGGGGCGTTCTTAAACGACTAGTCAAAAGGGACACTCTTTGGTCTACCACCCACAAATCAGACTGCCTCCGCCAAAACTATGGCGGTTTACTACGACGAATCGATCAACCGCGACCACTCCGAAACATGTTGAACTAAAACCGCAGGTAGATGCCTTGCGCTTTTTTGCGAAAAGCCGGCGTGGTTGGAAATTCCCAATTCATCGTAGTAAACCGGCATAGTTTCGTATTTCCAGCAGTTCCAAATTCGTCAATACGTCGGCATTTGCGAAAAAAGCCCGACCTCCGTGGGAGATCGGGCTTATAGGGCTCAGTTAAACCAAACCTACACGGTCAAATGACCCGCAGGTTACATCTGCTCGGGCGCGGAAACGCCAACGAGGGTGAGCACCAGGGCGAGCGTCACGCGGACGGCATCGCAAGCGGCCAGACGGGCACGCGAAAGCTCGGGGTCGACGGGACGGCCCTCGCTCGGCAGCACCTGGCAGGCAGCGTAGAAGCTGTGGAAGTCACCGGCGAGTTCCTCGGCAAAGTGGGTCAGACGGAACGGGGCGCGATTGCGAGCACAGCTGGCGATCAGGTCGGTGAGCTCGTTGAGCTTGCGCGAAAGGGCGAGCTCGGTCGGGTCGGTCAGCAGCGAGTAATCGACGTTCTCACCGATGGCCTTGGCGGCAACGGCCTTCATGCCCATCTCGTCGGCCTGCTCGGCGGTAACGTCGGCGGCACGGCGCAGGATGGAGCACACGCGGGCGTGAGCATACTGCACGTAATAGACCGGGTTGGAGTTGTCGCGCTTCTTAACGGCCTCGATGTCGAAGTCGACCATCTGGTTGGAGCTCTTGGAGATGAGCGTGTAGCGAGCGGCATCGGAGCCAACCTCGTCGACGAGCTCCTGAAGGGTCACCATGGTGCCCTTGCGCTTGGACATACGGACGGGCTTGCCGTTACGCAGCAGGTTGACGAGCTGGCCCAGTAGAACCTCGAACTTGCCGGGGTAACCCAGAGCGTCGCAGACGCAGCGGACGCGCTCGATGTAACCGTGGTGGTCGGCGCCCCAGATGTCGATGACGTGGTCGACGCGCTGGAACTTATCCCAGTGATAGGCGACGTCGGAGGCGAAGTAGGTGTACTCGCCGTCGGACTTGATCAGGACGCGGTCCTTGTCGTCGCCCAGATCGGTGGAGCGGAACCACAGGGCGCCGTCCTTGGTGTAGAGGTAGCCCATCTTGTCGAGCTTCTCAAAAGCGCGGTCGACGGCGGAGGTGCCGGCGGTCTCGCCCTCGGTGTCCTTCACATACAGCGAGCGCTCGGAGTACCAACGGTCAAAGTCGCAGTTGACGGCGTGGCAGAGGTCGCGCATGTTATCGACCATCTTTACATAGCCGCGCTCGCGGAAGCTCTCCATGCGCTCCTGAGGATCGGCGTTGACCCACTTATCGCCGTCGGTGCGCCAGAACTCGGCGGCCTCGTCGATGATGTAGTCGCCGCCGTAAGAGTCCTTGCCCAAGGTCTCGGCAAAGTTGTCCTGATACGGATGGGTCTCGGGGTGCTCGTCGTTCTCGTCGGCAACAAAGGCGTCACGGTCGGCGATCAGCAGCTTGTGAGCCTCGTCGATATCAACGCCCTGCTTGGCGATGATGTCGGCAAGCTGCATATAGCGCGTGCTGATGGAGTTGCCGAAGGTGTTCATCTGAGAGCCGTGGTCATTGATGTAGAACTCACGCTGGATCTCATAGCCGGCGTGGTCCATAACGCGGCAGAGCGAATCGCCCAGCGCGGCCCAGCGGCCGTGGCCGATGTGCATGGGACCGACGGGGTTGGCGGAAACGAACTCGACCTGGGTCTTCAGGCCACCACCGACGTTGGACTTAGCGAAGTCCATGCCCTTCTCGCGAGCCTCGCCAAAGATGGCATTCTTGACGGCAACGGAGAGGTAGAAGTTGATGAAACCGGGGCCTGCGATCTCAACCTTCTCGATCGCGGGATCCTCGGGCATATGGGCAACGATGGCCTCGGCGATCTTGCGCGGGGCGCAGTGGGCCAGCTTGGCGGACTTCAGGGCCATGGTAGAGGTCCACTCGCCATGAGAAGTGTCAGCCGGTCGCTCGATAGCGCAATCGTCAAGTTCAAATGCGGAAAGGTCGCCGGCCTCCTGGGCCGCAGCAAGCGCAGCGCGTACCAGCTCTTCAATCTTCTCGGGCATAGATCCTCCTTGTGTTAAAGCCCCCGAGCTCTTGGTCACTCGTAGGGCAAAAGCCAGAGTTTGTAGCACTCTATCACAAGCGACGGGCACTGTCGCAGGGTAAAGCTAATAGATATTGCATATGCACAAAAATGACTACAGCTTGCATGGAGTCACTCAAAGATGCCGGTCTGCCTGCAGATTATGCAGGCGTTGAAAATGCATAAAGGTGTGAATGAGCTGTGTCTTTTATCGAATACTCTTACCTATCAGAATTGTGTGCTTTTCCTGCATAAAGTAAGGGTTTGCGCACGTCAGCGTGTTATTCTAGACATACGTAAATTCGTATAAGTTGGAGGTAGCATGTTCTCAATCGGTCAACACGTCATTCATCCGGGTCAGGGAGTCTGCACCGTCGTCGGTTTTAGGGACGACACGCCGCAGCCCATGCTGTTGCTCGAGACCAAGCAGGGACATGCGCAGACGATCCTCATGTACCCCGTGGCGCAGGCCGATCGTTTGCATGCCGCCATCTCCCAACAAGATGCCGAGCACCTGCTGAGCCACTATGACGAGCTGGAGTGCGACACCTTTACCGAGCGCAACAGCTCGCTTGAGGAGACGCACTTTAAGCAGCAGCTCAAGCTGGGCGCGCCCGAGACGGTCCGCGTGGCAAAGACCATGATGCACCGCATTCGCCAGGCCGAGGAAGCTGATAAAAAGCCCAGCTCTTACTACATGCGCGTACTCAAGGAGGCCAAGCGCCGCTCCATTGAGGAGTTCGCCGTGGCCCTGGGCGTCACCGAAGAGGACGCCGAAGCCCGCCTAGCCCAAGCCGCCCTCAACTAACCCATCCGCGCCAAAACCACCACAAAGGGGACAGGCACCTTTGTGGTGGTTTTTTCGTTCTAGTCGTTCTAGTAGTATTCATTCTTAGCGATACCTACGAGCACAAGGAGCCTCTTATGGCAGAGCCACTTACCGCCGGAATCACCCGCGACCGTGCGTTCGAACTGCTCAACGAGCACAACAAGGACCCGTTCCACATCACCCATGGCGAAACGGTCGAGGGCACCATGCGCTACTTTGCGCGCGAGTTCGACCCCGAGAACGAGGAGTTTTGGGGCATCGTCGGCCTGCTGCACGACCTGGATTGGGAGGAGCATGAGGATGACCCCATGAACCACACCATCTATGCGGCCGAGATCCTCGAGGGCGAGGGCGCCTCTCCCGAGCTCATTCGCGCCATCCAGACGCACACGTCCGATTTCAACACCTCGCTGCCCAAGCCCGAACTGCAGATGGAAAAGATACTGTTCGCCTGCGACGAGCTCACCGGCCTGATCGGAGCCGCCGTCGTCATGCGCCCGAGCAAGAGCGTCATGGACTTTACGACCAAGTCGCTCAAGAAGAAGTTCAAGGACAAGCGCTTTGCCGCCGGCTGCTCGCGTGACGTGATTTCGCAGGGCGCCGAGATGCTGGGCTGGGAGCTTCCCGAGCTCTTCGACCGTACCATCGCGGCCATGCAATCCTTCGCTCCCGATCGCGACACCTTCCAGGCCTAATTCCAAAACCATCACAAAGGGGACAGGCACCTTTGTGGTGGTTTTTGTTTGCGCGGGCGTTAGGGGCGGACCTGGCCGGTGCCTCGGAGCTTGTATTTGTAGGTGGTGAGGGCCTCGGCGGCAAAGGGGCCGCGGGCGTGGAGCTTTTGGGTCGAGATGCCGATCTCGGCGCCCAGGCCAAACTCGCCGCCGTCGGTGAAGCGCGTGCTGGCGTTGGCATACACGGCCGAGGCATCGACCGCGTCCAGGAAGCGCTCGCAGGCATCCTCGTCCTCGGCAACGATGGCCTCGGAGTGCATGGTGCCGTAGCGGTTGATGTGCGCGATGGCTTCGTCCTCGTTCGCCACGACCTTCACGCTCATCTCGAGCGCCAGATACTCGCGGCCCCAGTCCTCCTCAGTCGCGGCAACATAGTCGTCGCCCTCGGCAAGCCCGGCGGCAGCGCATGCGGCGCACGTGGCCTCGTCGCCGTGAATCAGCACGCCGTGGTCGTGCAGCACGGCAACAACCGCAGGCAAAAACACATTGGCCACAGCATGGTCGACCAGCAGCGACTCGGCGGCATTGCACACGCCCACGCGCTGCGTCTTAGCGTTGACGATAATATTGAGCGCTTTATCGAAGTCGGCGGATTCATGCACGTAGATGTGGCAGTTGCCCGTGCCCGTCTCGATCACCGGCACAAGCGACTCGCGCACGCAGCGCTGGATCAGGCCCGCACCGCCGCGCGGAATGAGTACGTCGACAATACCGCGGAGCTTCATGAGCTCGCCAGTGGCCTCGCGGTCGGTGGACTCGATCATCGACACGGCCTCGCGCGGGAAGCCCTTGGCCTCGAGCGCATCGGCCAGCAGCTCAGAAATCATGGCACACGAGTGATAGGCCAGCGAGCCGCCGCGCAGAATACAGGCGTTGCCGGTACGGATGCAGATGCCCGCGGCGTCGGCCGTCACGTTGGGACGCGCCTCGTAAACCATGGCGACCAGGCCCAGCGGCACACTCACACGGGTCAGGTCCACGCCGCTTGCAAGCACGCGGTGGTCGAGCACGCGGCCTACGGGATCGGGCAGCTCGGCGAGCTTTTCCAGGCCGGCGGCCATGCCCTCGACGCGCTCAGGCGTCAGCAGCAGACGATCGAGCAGTCCGGCCGAGGTACCCGCATCGCGCGCGGCGGACATATCGAGCTCGTTGGCGGCGACGATGGAGTCGACACCGTTGCGCAGCGCTGCGGCCATGGCGCGCACGGCCTCCTGGCGCTGTTCATCGCTCGCCGTGGCAAGCGAGGCCGACGCTGCCTTGGCGGCAACGGCAAGATCGTGGACATACGTGGCTATATCGACCGACATGGGCGGCCCTTTCTCCTAGAAGTTTGCAACCATGGTAGCCGATTTGCGCATGGCCTCGCCCGCGGCGGTAGAATTGGTCAACCCGAAACACCGCAACGAACGGAAGACTCACATGGCCCTCATCACTTCGTACCACGTCCCCGGCCTTTACGTCGAGGACCACAGCATCGACGTCCCCCTTGACTGGCGCGGCCTGGAGCCGATGCTCCTGGCCGTCGGCAGCACCATGCGCCGCGGCGCTATGCCGGCGCCCATCGCCGGCGCGCCCGAGAGCATCAAGCTCTTCTACCGTGTGGTTTGCGCGCCCGACCGCATCAACGACGATCTGCCACTGCTCCTGTTTTTGCAGGGCGGCCCCGGCGGCGAGAGCCCGCGTCCGCTGTCGCCCACAAGCGACGGCTGGATCGAGGAGGCCGTCAAGTACTTCCGCGTGGTCCTTCCCGACCAGCGCGGCACCGGACGCAGTAGCTGCGTGGACGGACGCACGATCAAGGCACTGGGTGATCGCGCAACGGCCGCCGGCGCCGATACAGCACGCTCGCAGGCGGATTTCCTCAAGCGCCATCTTGCCAGCTCCATCGTGCGCGATTTTGAGTACCTGCGCCTGGTGGGCTTTGGCGGCAAGCCCTGGGTCACACTGGGGCAGAGCTACGGCGGCTTTTTGACGTTGAGCTATCTGTCGCTCTTCCCCGAGGGCGTGGCGGCAAGCTTTACCTGCGGCGGCATTCCGCACGTGCCGGCGAGCGCCAGCGAGGTCTACGCGCACACCTTCCCACGCATGGCAGCCAAGACGCAGCAGTATTACGACCGCTACCCCGCCGACGTCGAGCGCGTGGCGGCCCTGGCAGATGCCCTCGAGGAGCAAAAGCCCGTGTTGCTCGACGGCTCGCCGATGACGGTCGAGCGCCTACAGCTCATGGGCAGCGACTTTGGCATGAAGCCGAGCTTTGAGCGCATGCATTGGATTATCGATCACGCGTTTGTTACAGGCGACGGTACACTGAGCTGCGGCTTCTCGGTATCCGACAGCTTTTTGATGCGCGCCTTCGAGCGTACCAACACGCGCACGAATCCGCTGTACTGGACGCTGCAGGAGTTCATATACGCCGACGGTGACACTATGCCCATTGGCTGGGCCGCAGCTGAAGAGAAGGCACACCGCGCCGAGTTCGACACCCTCGCGCGCCCGCTCATGTTTACCGGCGAGGCCATGTTCCCGTGGATGTTCGAGCAGATGCCCGAGCTCAAGCCCTTCAAGCCCGCCATGGACCTGCTGATGGAAGACACCAGCTGGGACAAGATCTATGACCCGCAGCGCCTGGCCTGCAACGAGGTGCCGCTCCAGGCCGCGGTGTACTTCGATGACATGTACGTCGATTCGAGTCTGCAGCTCGACACGCTCAGCCGCGTGGGCAACTCGCACGCCTGGGTAACCAACGAGTTCGAGCACGACGGCCTGCACGGCAGTATGGTATTCAAGCACCTCTTCGACGAGGCCCTCAACCGCGGAGACCTGCGCCAGATCTTCTAGCAAAGGAGTGTCCCAAAGTGCCGGCACATAAGGAACGTCCCCAAGTGCCGGAAAAGGAGAGGCAGCACTGCTGGCAAAACGAGCCGCAGCGCTGCCTCTCTTTATGCAAACACTATCAAGTTGTCCCTATGGATCGCGGGCTTCTCGGCCAGGTCTGCGAGCAGGCGGTTGCTGGCAATCTGGTCCTGGCGGCGGCCGGCGGCAAGCTCCAGCACGTCCGAATCGGCCTCGGCGATACCACGGGCGACAACCATGCCGCTCGGGTCGCACACGTCGAGCACATCGCCCTCGGAAAACACGCCATCGACCTCGCGAATACCCACCGCGAGCAGCGACGAACCGCGGCTGACCAGCGCCTTCGCAGCACCATCATCGACCGTCACCGAGCCATGTGCCTTGTCACCCAGCGCGATCCACAGCTTGCGCGGCGCAATGTCCAGGCGCTCCGCCGGCGGATCGAACAGCGTGCCCACGCTCTCGCCGCGGGCGAGGCGCACGAGTGCATCGGGCTCCTCACCCGAGCAAATCACGCTCTGAATGCCCGCCGTCATCAGGATGCGGCTCGCGCGAATCTTGGTGATCATGCCGCCCGTGCCCACCGAGGTCGAAGAATCGCCCGCCGAGGCGATAATCTTGGCATCGATCTTATGCACGACAGGAACAAACTCGGCCGTGGGGTCCTCATGCGGATTGGCAGTATAAAGGCCATCGATGTCCGAGAGCGTCACGCACAGATCGGCAGAAACCAGGCAGCTCACAAGCGCCGCCAGTGTGTCGTTGTCGCCAAACTTGATCTCATCGACGGTAACGGTATCGTTCTCGTTGACGACCGGCACCACGCCAAGCTCCACGAGGCGCAACAGGGCGTCGCGCGCATGCAGGTAGGACGTGCGACGGGCCGTGTCGTGGCGCGTGAGCAGTACGAGCGAGGTGAGCAGGTCACGCGCATGAAACTCCTCGTCGTAGGCCGACGAGATGATGCACTGACCAGCCGAGGCGCAGGCCTGCAGGCTCGGCAGGTCGCCGACCGGCTTGCGGTCGAAGCCCAACACGGGATAGCCACAGGCGATAGCGCCCGAGCTCACCACGACCAGGCGCCAGCCAAGCTCGCGCAGCGCTGCGGCCTGGTCGGCAAGTCCGCCGATAAAGGCGCGGTTGACCTTGCCGTCGGCGCCCACCACCGTGGACGAACCGATCTTTACCACCATCGTTTTATAAGAAGTCGTCATACGTCAAACCAATCAACTGTTCAGCGAACGGCCGAGCTGGCGGCCAAGGGAGCGTGACTCGCCCCTACCGCCCAAGGAATTAGTGAGCCCAGGGAAAGGCAGAAGCCGCGGCCATGTTCTTACGCACGAGCTCGTCGCGCACCTGAGCCAGGCCCTGCTCCATACCCACCACATAGGTCTGCGGGTACAGGAAGCGCTTGAAAGCTGCGTCCAGATGGTCGAGCGCCCAAGCACAGCGCTCGCGCGCGTCCTGGATGCTCTCACGCGGAGCCACCGCACTGCCATCGCGCACGATCGGCACCAGCAGCTCGCGATACTCAAGTTCGGACACGTCGGTCACCAGGGCGGCATCATTCACGGCCACGAGGGTATTGCCGCGCGCGGTGCCCTCCCCCGCCAGATGGTCCTCGTCGTAGATCATGTCGCAGACCGGGCCGCCAAAGCCGTCATAATAACGGCGCACGCGTTGCACACCCGGGATCGTGCGCTTGTAGGGCTGCTCGGAGAGCTTGACCACCGGCGTCCATGGATCTGCCTCGCTCGCACGGCGGGCGGAAAGCTTGTACACGCCGCCCAGCGCCGGCTGGTCATAGCAGGTCGCAAGCTTGGTACCCACGCCAAAGCTGTCGATGGGCGCGCCCTGGTCGAGCAGCGACTGAATCGTGTACTCATCCAGATCGTTAGAAACCGAGATCCCCACATAGGGCAGGCCCTCGGCATCAAAACGGCCACGAACATACTTGGAGAGCTTGGCGAGGTCGCCGGAGTCGATGCGAATAGCCGACAGACGCTCGCCCACCGCCTCCATCTCCTTGGCAACCGTAATGGCATGCTCGCAGCCCTCACGTACGTCGTAGGTGTCGATGAGCAGCGTGCAGTTCTTGGGACTCGACTTAGCAAAAGCCCGGAATGCCTCGAGCTCGGAATCGAAGCTCATCACCCAGCTGTGCGCATGAGTGCCAAAGACGGGAATACCGTAGCGGCGGCCGGCGAGCACATTGGATGTAGAGGAGCAGCCGGCAACGTAGCTCGCGCGCGCGACGGCCAGCCCGCCATCGGGACCCTGGGCGCGGCGCAGGCCAAACTCGGCAACGGGACGGCCGTCCGCCGCCAGCACCACGCGCGCCGTCTTGGTAGCGACAAGCGTCTGGAAGCCGACAATGTTGAGCAACGCCGTTTCGAGCAGCTGGCACTCCAGCGCGGGGCCGGTGACGCGCACCATGGGCTCGCGCGGAAAGACGAGCTCGCCCTCGGGCACGGCGTCAATGTTCACATGCGCGCGGAAGTTGCGCAGGTAGTCGAGGAATGCGGGCTTAAACATCGAGCCGCCGGCCGGAGCCTGGAGCGAAGCTAGATAGTCGATGTCCTCGGGCGTAAAGCGCAGGTTCTCGACAAGCTCGGGCAGCTCGGCGGTGCCGCACATGACGGCATACGCGCTGCCGAAGGGATGGTCGCGGTAAAACGCCGTAAAGCAACCCTGCTCATTGGCCTTGCCGCTCTCCCACAGGCCCTGGGCCATAGTGAGTTCGTACAGATCAGTGAGCATTGCAATGTCGGTGGGATGCGAGATGTCGGTCAAAGCCATGGGGCGACCTTTCGGATGCGTTGTGCAGAGGTTGAGGGTTGGCGAGGCGGGCGTGCGGGCATGGAGCCCAGCGCGAACAGGCTAAAGCAGGCCCATGCTGGTCAGGATCGTGTAGCCCATAAAGATGACAAACGCGATGAGGGCAAGGACAATGATGATTTTTTGAGCCGGCGCCATACCGGGGATCTCGTTCTCACCCGCAGGCTCCTTGGAGGTAACCATGCGCTGGGCAAAGCTCATCTCGTCACGGCTCGGCTTGGGATCGACGGACTTGGGACGAGCGGCCTTTTTAGGCTGAGGTTTGGGCGCGGCAGGCGCGGGCTTCGCGGCGGCGGGCCTGGGCGCGGGGGCGACGTTCGCGGCGGCCTCCTCGGCCTTCTCGCGCTCGGCACGCAGGGCGGTCAGCTCCTCACGCTCGCGACGTGCCTCTTCCTGGGCCTCGCGGCGGGCCTTCTCGGCGCGGAGCTCTTCCAACTCGGCGCGTTCCTCGGCAGACAGTGGTTGGGACTCAAGCTCGGCCATGGTACAGCCCTTTCTTTTAAAAAAAGCCGCCGACACAATGTCAGCGGCTTATCAAATCCAAGGGTGGAGACGAAGGGAGTCGAACCCTCGGCCTCTGCCATGCGACGGCAGCGCTCTCCCAACTGAGCTACGTCCCCAGGACAAGTCGATATTTTACCTACGGCTCGCCAACTGTCAACGCCCAATAACCAGTCTTTTTAGGGCGTGGCTATTTTGACAACTTTTCGAGCAGGCGATCCTCTCGATGATTTTTTAATCCCCGTCCCAGAAAAATCATCGGCGAATGTGCTACTTTGCGCTGGTGAGGACGCCGGTGGTGTCGAACGCCGGGGTGAAGCTCTCGTCTACCGCTCCGCCTTCTTGCCAAAACATCGTCGTAAAGCCCAGGTCGTCGGCATGGTCGAGCACCTGCTCGTACTCCTCGCGCGTCACGGCGCGCGCCAGGTCGCCGCCTTGTTCGCGCATGAGGGCATTGGGCGTGTACTGGTTCATGACCGAGATCGGCACGTCGCCCACCGTCTGCCACACCAGGTCCAACACGCGGCACGAATCGTCCGCATGCCCCGGCAGCACCAGATGACGCACGATTATGCCGCGCTTCATGAGCCCGTCCCCGTCTACCAGCTCTCCCCCGCGGCGCTCAATCTCGCGCGCCATCTGGGCCAGACCCGACACGGCCACGCGCGGGTAGTCCTTAATATGAGAAAGCGACTGCGCAAGCGCCGCATTGGCATACTTAAAGTCGGTAAGCCACACGTCGACCAAATCGCCGAGCGCCGCCACGGCACTCGCGCGCTCATAACCGCTCGTGTTGTAGACGATTGGAATGACCAGTCCGCGCTCCCGAGCTGCGGCAATCGCGGCCGGCAGCAGGTGAGCATAATGCGTCGCAGTCACCAGGTTGATGTTGTTGGCGCCCTGGTCCTGCAGTTCCAGCATAATCTCGACCAGGCGCTCGGGCGAAATCTCAAGGCCAAAATTGCCGGTCGAGATCTCGTGGTTCTGGCAGTAGATACATTTAAGCGAGCAGCCGCTAAAGAAGATCGTGCCCGAACCGACCTCGCCCGAGATAGGCGGCTCCTCCCACATATGAAGCGCCGCGCGGGCCACCTTGAGCGTGTCATCGGCACCGCATACGCCGTGCGCACCCTCGTCGCGCACCGCACCGCAACGGCGCGGACACAAATGGCAGGCGGGCGAAAAAAGTTCGGTCAACGGCGTCGGCATAAAAACATGCTCCAAAACAACGATTCAGCAGCTCAAACGTAAAGGGACCAACCGCACAGACGGCTCGAGCCCAAGGCGCCGTAATCGTCCGACACGATTTTTGTAATGTCAAGACTGGAATCGATAAAGTGCCGCTTTATGATGTAGGTATTCCGCCCCCCGCGGAGCAACTGGGTGAACCGTCGCGTTTATTTAGGGAGCCCACACAGTCGTACCTAGTACAGGTATCCTTCGTTGTTAAGGACGCTGGAACAGTCGATGAGGGCACCCACCTGTTTTAGGTGGGTTCATTTTCGTAACGTGGGGGGTGGTTTTTATTTGCCGAAAACCACCATTACAGCCCATATGGATCCCCGCCGGTATCCCGACAATCCATCGACAACATCCCATTATCTGGTAAGCGCGTGATTATCGCTGCGTGCAATTCCATGCACCCCCCTTGGTCGAGTATCATGGTTCGGCTATGCCCTTTGCGCTTAGCAACCTTTGACCTTTTCCTTCGACGCTTGGCGGTTTTTAGATTCATGGCTTCATCCCCGAGCTACATACCGTATCTATGCGTGGCAGCGGCGGCCTTTATCACGACCTTCCTCATGGTGCCCCTGGTCAAGCGCTTGGCAATTAAGCTCGACGCCGTCGACTATCCTTCCAAGCGCCGCATCAACACCAAGCCCATCCCGCGTTTGGGCGGAACGGCGGTGTTTTTGGGCCTGGTCGTTGCCTGCATTGTGCAAATCCTAGGCACCTGGCACCTAGGCTGGCCGCCCGTCCTGGTGCCGCACCCGCGCCTTCACATTAGCTATCCTATGCTGGCCCTCTCCTTTACCGTCATCTTTGCGACCGGCGCTATCGACGACGTCTTCCAGCTCAAGCCCAAGCAAAAGCTAGCCGGACAGGTCCTCGCCGCGCTTATCGCCTGTATCGGCGGCCTGCGGATCGGCGTCATCGTCAACCCGTTTGCCCCCGGCGAGATCATGCTCGGATGGCTCGCCTACCCCATCACCGTGATCTATCTGGTGGCATTCACCAACATCATTAACCTCATCGACGGCCTCGACGGCTTGGCCACGGGCATCTGCGGCATCGCGTCGTTCACCATGTTTTCGATGGCCGTTCTCTCGGGCCGCATCGACGCCGCCGCGCTCTCCATTGCGCTCTTTGGCGCCTGTCTGGCCTTTTTGCGCTACAACTTCAACCCCGCAAGCATCTTCTTGGGCGACTCGGGGTCGTTGCTTCTGGGCTTTGCACTGGGCTCCATCTCGCTGCTCAACGTGAGCCGCACCGCCGCGCTCACCTCGCTTATCATCCCGCTCATCGTTGCCGGCGTGCCCATCATCGACACGTTTAGCGCCATCGTGCGCCGCAAGCGCGCCCACATTAGCATCGGACAGGCCGACAAGGGCCACATCCACCACCGCCTGATCCAAGAGGGCTACAACCAAAAGCAAGCCGTACTGCTCATCTACGCCTGGTGCATCATGCTTTCGGCCGGCGCCGCCGCCATCAATCAGGTCGAAGTCCCCATGCGCGTGCTCATCTTTACCGTGCTCGCCATTGGCTCGGCGGCCTTCGCCAAGCACCTGCACCTGTTTGAGCCCGTACTGCGTCACCATTACAACAAGCGCACGCACGAGGACGAGCTCGTCACCCCCGACGACCCCGCCTTTAAGCAGGAGGAGCAGGCAGCCGAGGAACGTAAGGAAGAGCGCCACCACAAGCTCTAGGGTAAGCTGCCGAGGATGCGCCCAGGTGCTGCCGGCCAAGCGCAGCCACACCGCCCCCATCGCACATGCCGCACCACGCGCGTCACTCTCCCGCCCCCTCGCCTACTCACATCCCGCCCCTCCAATAAACGCGTTATCATCTTGACTCATGAACATACGTTAGGAGCAATCATGCCAAACGAGAACAGCTACGAAGTCGCGCTGCAAAAGAGCAACGCCATTCGCGAGGGCCTGGCAAAGACGCCCGAGAAGTTCACCATGCTCACCGGCGACCGCCCGACCGGACGCTTGCACCTGGGTCACTACTTCGGCACCCTCAAGGGCCGTGTTGAACTGCAGAACATGGGCGCAAAGACCAACGTGCTCATCGCCGACTACCAGGTCATCACCGACCGCGACACCACCGAGCATATCCAGGACAACGTGTACAACATGGTCATGGACTACCTTGCCTGCGGTATCGATCCCGACAAGACCATGATCTACGCGCACTCCGCCGTGCCCGCCGCCAACCAGCTCATACTGCCGTTCCTGTCGCTAGTGTCCGAGGCCGAGCTGGCGCGCAACCCCACCGTCAAGGCCGAGATGGAGGCCTCGGGCCACGAGCTCACCGGCCTTCTGCTCACCTACCCGGTGCACCAAGCCTGCGACATCCTGTTCTGTAAGGGCAATGTGGTGCCCGTCGGTCGCGACCAGCTGCCGCACATCGAGCTCACCCGCACCATCGCTCGCCGCTTTAACAACCGCTACGGCAAGGTATTTCCCGAGGTCGAAGCGCTGCTGTCCGAGACCCCACTGCTACCCGGCCTTGACGGCCGCAAGATGAGCAAGAGCTACGGCAACGCCATCAACATTTCGATGACCGCCGAGGAGACAGCCAAGCGCATCAAGAAGAGCCAGACCGACTCCGAGCGCATGATCACGTTTGATCCCGAGAACCGCCCCGGCGTGTCCGGCCTGCTTTCGACCGCCGCCATCTGCACCGGCCGTTCCGAAGTCGAGATTGCCGAGGAGATCGGCATGGGCGGCTCCGGCCAGCTCAAGAAGTACGTGACCGAGGCCGTCAACGAGTACTTCGCACCGATCCGCGAGCGTCGCCAGCGCTACGAGAACGATCTGGACTATGTGAAGGACGTCCTGCATGAGGGCAACCGTCGCGCCAACGAGATTGCCGAGCAGACCCTGGCCGAGGTTCGAGACGCCATGGGCATGGTGTACTAGACCGATTTGCTGGCTTGAGCTTTCGATTGCTTTAGGGCGGGCGCTACGGCGTCCGCCTTTTTTGGAGCCGGACCGCTTCGGCTCCGTCCATCACACTCTCCCGACAAACAGGAACAGGCCCGCCGGCAGTTAGCTGCCAGCGGGCCTGTTCCCGAAGTACACCGTTGAATCGCACAGAGGGGAGGGATGCGAATCAAACTCAACAGGGCAGGCTTTTTCATCGCCTATTGCCTGCTCCGTTGCTGAAACCAATATAGTTCACCGTGGTTTACTTTCTAGCGTCAAACTACCCCAACACACCTTCTCCATAAGTTAGCCCAGGTAAACCTGCAACGGAAAACTACCACAAAGGGGACAGGCACCTTTGTGGTAGTTTTGACCACGGCAGAGCTGTTAGAGTCCGGCAGGCCAGCGACAGGCGCCCAGATCGACGTGCATGTCGTCCTTAAACGCCACACCCTCCCCCAGCAGAAGCTCACGTTGAGCATCGGGGCCGCCAAAGGCAAAGCCTTCGCAAATGCGACCGTCGGCAAACACCACACGATGGCAGGGAATCTGGCCGGGGCGCGGATTGCCATGCAGGGCATACCCCACGTACCGCGCGCTTCGTGGACGACCGGCAAGCAGCGCCACCTGACCATACGTGGCGACCATCCCCTCGGGGATCTGCTCGACCACCTCGTACACCCGTTCAAAAAAGCCCTCAGACGCCATTGCTCGCTCCCTTCCACCCGGAAAAGCATAAACCACCACAAAGGTGTCTGTCCCCTTTGTGGTGGTTTATGGCAGGTCGGTTAGTTGGCGGGCTGGAAGAAGGCTACTGCTACGGCGCCGGGGCCAACGTGGGTTCCGATGGTGGCGCCGATGGTGTGAACGGGCAACTCGCCCTCGGTGTGGCCAGCCCACAGCGCCGCGCTGTCCTCGATATACTTCTTGAGCACCGCATCCGAAAGACCCGTATAGCCGAGCGCCAGCGGCATGGAAAAGTCGATGCCGCCCGCCTTTTCGACCTTTTGGTTCAGCAGGTTGCGGCCGTTCTTGGAACCGCGAGCCTTGCCCAGCTGCACGATCAGACCGTCCTCGACAGCCACCACGGGCTTTACGTTGAGCAGCGTGCCCACGGCGCCGGCCGCAGCAGACAGACGACCGCCGCGCACCAGGTACTCCAGCGTCTCGAGCAGGCCGATAACCACCACACGGTCGCGCACGGCCTCGACAGCCGCCGCGATCTGAGATGCACTGCGGCCCTCGTCCACCAAGCGCAGCGCATACTCGACCAGGACGCGCTCGCCCAGGGTGACGTTGTTGCTGTCTACCACGAACACGTCGCCACCTGGCGCCTCGGCAAGTGCGGTACGGGCACTCTGATTGGTGCCTGATAGCTTAGCGCCCACGGTAATAATCACAGCCTCGTCGCCGGCCTCACGTGCTTCGGCAATCGCCTGCGAAAACGCGTACGGGTTGACCTGGCCGGTCTTGGGCAGCTCGTCGCGCTCCACAAGCATCTCGTAAAAGCGCTGGTGATCGATGTCGACGCCATCCATATACACATCGGTGCCAAAGGTGACGGACAGCGGCAGAACACGCAGAGCGGGGTGCTCCGCCGGCGACATATCGCTGGCGGAATCGGTAATAATGCGGACGGACATAGCGAATCCTTTCTTGCGCAGGTCTCGCGCAGGGAATTTTGACAGCAATGTCCCGGCACGGCGTACGCGCTCAAACGGGACGATGCAGTTCTTGGCTGAAAGCTAGCTCCAGCGCGGCTCTAGATCTCGCGCAAGGTGTTGAGAATCGTGCGCAGCGACGCATACATCTGCTCGCGCTGCTCCACACCCATAGCCTTACCGGTGGTATCGAGCACCTCGCGAATGATGCGGTCCGCCTCGCTCATGCTCTCGCCGCCTAGAGCGGTCAGGCGCACCGGAGCACGATACTTAACGGCGGCATCGCCCGAATCATCGACCTCAACGTAACCGCCCTCCTCCAGATGCGCGAGCGTGCGCGAAACGGCGGCACGGGTCACGCCTGCCATGCGAGCCAGGTCAGCACCAGTCAGGCCGTCCTTGCTGCGCTCAAGATAGTACAGGCACATAACGTCGGAGCCCTTAAGGCCCAGCCTTGCGCCCTCAGATGTCTTAATGCGCTGGATCTCCTTGTAGAGTCCGCTGATCAGTCCGACAAAGTCCTCGAAACGTGTCTCGTCGTTCTGCTGCATGGGAGACGACCGCCTTTCGCTTGCATAATGCTAACGGGTAAACATCTTAACCATACCCAACGGCCGCCAGCCCTGAACGACCTATTTGTTGACCCATCAACATAAAAACCACCACAAAGGGAATAGGTACCTTTGTGGTGGTTTTGGGCATCAATAGGTTCTAAGCGCCGCTAGAGCTCTACGCAGGGATTGTCGCGGGTCACAAGCGTCTTAACGACAACCGTCGCTCCCAGATAGCGCTCGAGCAAATCGGCAAGACGATCGATGGCGGCCTGGCAGTCCCCCATTCGCTCGGGCTCTACGCACTCAATCGCCAGGAACGCGTCCGCCGAATCGTCGGACAGGGCCGTTCGAACGCCGTCGCGCCAGTTCCAGCAGCGGCACACGGCGCCCGCATCATCGACGTAGGCCAGCTCGCCGGACAGCGTCGGGTCATCCGCTTCCTCGCCAAGCGGCAGGAACGCGTCGCCGCCGTCGGTCACCTTCAAGCGAAGGTCTCCCTCGATCGCATGCAAATCCTCGCCGCCTACGGGTAACGCGTAGGTCAGCGACACCGTGTTGTAAATGTCCACCGCGGGCGTAATGTGGCCCACCGGCTTGCCTTTGAGCACGCGTTTGAGCAGGTTCTCAATTGAGCAACGCGCGCCCTTCTTGGTCTTGAATAGGCGATATGCCTCGCGCCATGCCTTAACCGGCGCATTCTCGCTGATAGTATCGCTGGTCAGATGACGCTCCGCGTCGATATTGGCGCGGTCGAGCAACGCCGCAATCGCGTCCACGTCCTCTTGAGGAATCTGAGCCGCGGGCTTCATGCCCTTTACGACCACAACACCGACAGCCGCCTGCGGAAATAGCTCCCAAAACGAATCCTCGGCAACGAAACTCTTCATGTGCTCTCCCTTCATAGCATGCGCCCGAGCCCGGGTGCCTAAACAAAAAGCGCCCTTACGACGGCCACCTTCAAAGTCCTACGGTGCCGCCACAAGAGCGCTTACGCTGCCCCCATCCGGAGAAGGGAGCGATATGTTAGGCGTATTATAACCCGAGTCATCCGCGCGAGTAAAACCACCACAAAGGTGCCTGTCCCCTTTATGATGGTTTTGGGTCTGAGGCGACGCTAGTGGCGAAGTCCCAGCAGGCCGTGGCCGCGATGACGGGCGTCGGCGTGCACCTGAGCGTGCGGACCGGCGGCCTTGACGGATTCGGGCAGGTGCGAGTACTTCTTCTCGAAGTTCTCCTCGAACATCACGGCCAAGTTGTGCGCGGCCTCGTCGTAGCGAGCGGTGCTCTGCCAATACTGGCGCGGCACCAGGATGCCGTCGGGTACGCCGTGGCACGTGGTGGGAATGTCGACGTTAAAGATGTCGTCGTGCACGAACTCGCTGTCCTCGATGGTACCGTCGAGGGCGCGGGCCACCAGGGCGCGCGTGTAGGCAAGCTCGATGCGATGACCCACGCCGTAGCCGCCGCCGATCCAGCCGGTGTTGACCAGGTACACACGCGTGCGGCCGTCGGCGATGCGCTCACCGAGCATCTTGGCATAGACCATGGGGTCGAGCGGCATAAACGGCTCGCCAAACAGCGAAGAGAACGTGGGCGTGGGCTCGGTGACGCCGACCTCGGTGCCGGGGATCTTGGCCGTAAAGCCCGTCACAAAGTGATACATGGCGGCGTCGGCCGTCAGGCGCGAGATGGGCGGCAGCACGCCAAAGGCATCGCAGGTCAGGAAGAGCACGACGCTTGGAGTGGTGCCCATGCCCTTGGTCCACGCGTTGGGAATGTGCTCCACAGGGTATGCCACGCGCGTGTTGTGCGTGATCGAGATGTCGTCGTAGTTGGGCTTGCGGTTCTCGTCGAGCACCACGTTTTCGCAGATCGCGCCAAAGCGGACAGCGTTGAAGATCTCGGGCTCGTGGAACGCGTCCAGGCCCTCGCATTTGGCGTAGCAGCCACCTTCGATGTTGAAGATGCCCATGTCGGACCAACCGTGCTCGTCGTCGCCGATCAGCAGCCGCGTGGGGTTGGCCGAAAGCGTGGTCTTGCCCGTGCCCGAAAGGCCAAAGAACACGGCGGTCTCGTGCGTGACGGGATCCATGCTGGCCGAGCAGTGCATGGGTAGCACGTCGTCCTCGACGGGCAGCAGGTAATTCATGACGCTAAAGATCGACTTTTTAATCTCGCCGGAGTAGCCGGTGCCGGCGACCAGAATCACGCGTTCCTGGAAATTGATGACCACGGCGGCGCTGGAGTTGAGGCCCTTGATGGCAGGATCGCACTGGAAACCGGACGCCGCGAGCACGCAGAAGTCGGGCTCGCCGGTGCGCGCGATTTCGCGGGCGAGCGGGCGGGCGAGCATCTGCTTGATAAAGAGTGCCTGGCTGGCACGCTCGCAGGCAACGAGCAGTCGACGCGTGTGGTTGCGGTCGGCGCCTGCCATGCCACGGGTAACGAACACGTCGCGCTCGTTGAGATAGTCGACGATGCCGGCCTTGATGGCCTCATAGCTCTCGACGGACAGCGGGCGGTTGACGGCGCCCCAGGCAATCTTGTCGTGGACATCGGGGGTGTCGACGATAAAGCGGTCATTGGGGGAACGGCCGGTACGCTCCCCTGTCTCGATCACCAGCGCGCCGTTGGATGCCATGCGGCCTTCTTCGCGGCGGATAGCGTGCTCGACGAGCTCCGCGGCGGGTAGATCGACCAGCAGGCGGGGCTGATTCTCGGCGGGATCTTCGACCAGCGTAATACCAAAGTTGGACAAAACATCTGCAGGGGTAACACCGGGCATGGGGCCTCCTTTAAAAACGCGACACGTGGACGCGACGCGCACTTTACTCACGTAAAGTCCGTTGTACCCGATATGCAAAAACGTTTTTGCGGCAAGGGCGGCAAGCCCGCCCAACGGTCAAAAATCGCAGGCAAGCGGCCTAGTCATTGGGGACGTTTTTAAACGACTAATCGTTGGGGACACTCTTGAACAGGCAACAACCAAGGAGCGTCCCCGGATGCCGGCACTTAGGGACGTTCCCAAAGTGCCGGCACAAAAAGAGCGTCCCTAAGTGCCGTCTACTGAATGGCGCCGCCGAAATTATCGAACAACCTGTTCAAAAACACGAACGAACACCGTCGCGTCTATACTAGAGCGCAGCAATAGAAAGGACTCCGCTTTGAGCATCACGCCCATCGATAGCATTCGCCGCGCCATCGCCCGCCGCAATGGCGTCGCCGACCCCACCGTATCGGACGGGGCGCACGGGCAGGGCGGACGCATCGAGAACGGCCTGTTCCCCGCATCGCACACCGCCGAGGAGCTCGCACGAATCCAAGAGCTAAGCCAGCGTAACGCCGGCGGTCCCGACAGCAGCCAGGCCACACGCCGTCGCCGCGAGCGCGATCGCCAGCCCGGCCCCATCCACCGCATGGTCAATGCCTGGTGGAACCGCCTGCTCGGAGCCGTCTACGGCGGCGGCTTCTCCACGCAAGAAGCCGAGTACGAAGATCACGCCACCCGTCGCGACTACCTTTGGAATACCCTGGGCACCGCCGTGTGGGGCATGGTGTTTCCGTTGCTCACCATCGTGTCCACACAGCTCGTGGGCGCCGAGGAGGCTGGCAAATTCTCCATCGCCTTTGTCACCGGCACGCTCATCATGATCGCGTGCAACTACGGCGTGCGCAATTTCCAGGTCTCGGACATCGACGAAAAGACGTCCTTTGCCTCTTACCAGCTCAACCGCTGGATCTGCGGAGCGCTCGCGCTGGCATGCGGCCTGGTATACAGCAGCGCCCGCGGCTACGATGCGCAGATGGCCACAATCGGCCTGGGCGTCTACCTGTATAAGGTGATCGACGGCATTGCCGACGTGTACGAGGGCCGCCTGCAGCAGGCCGACAAACTCTACCTGGCCGGCATGAGCCAAACGCTACGATCCGCCGGCGTCATCGCGGTCTTTAGCGTGGTACTGTTCCTCACGCGCAGCATGCCCATCGCCGCCATGGCCATGGGTGTTACCGCGATCGCCTCGCTCGTGCTGGTCACCGCGCCGCTCGCCCTGCTCGAAACCGAAAAATCGCGCCGCGTGAGCCTGCGCGAGGTCGGTCACCTGTTTATCCAGTGCGCCCCGCTTTTTGGCGCGCTGTTCCTGTTCAACCTTATCGAGAGCATGCCCAAGTTCGTGATGGAAGGCACGCTGGCCTACAAGTATCAGCTGTACTTTAATGCCCTGTTCTTTCCGGCGCAGGCTATTTTGTTGAGCATTGGATTTATCTATAAACCGCAGCTCCTGCGTTTGTCGAGCATTTGGGCTAATCCTCGCAAGCGTCGTCGCTTTGACCTGATTATTGTTGCCGTTATGGCACTGATCGTGGTCATCACCAGCGTGTGCGCCGCATTTATGGCAGGTCCCGGTATTCCCCTCATGAGCTTCATGTACGGCCTCAATTTTGAGCGCTACCGCACGCTGGCACTGCTGATGGTTGTCGCCGGCGGCGTCACCGCGGCCATCGACTTTCTCTACGCCATCATCACGGTGCTGCGCCATGCCGGCGACGTCACCAAAATCTACCTGATCTGCTTCGCCGTAAGCGTAGTGCTGCCGGTGATCCTGATCAACCTGCTGGGTCTGATGGGCGCCGTGGTG
Organism: uncultured Collinsella sp.; assembly: GCA_900544875.1. Lineage (GTDB taxonomy): Bacteria > Actinomycetota > Coriobacteriia > Coriobacteriales > Coriobacteriaceae > Collinsella. The sequence continues at coordinate 49,237 of UQWS01000001.1, forward strand.
AGCTACCTAGCCATCATGGCCCTACTCCTGGTGCTGCTGATTATCGAATACGCCCACATCCGCCAACGCATCGAGCGCGACCGCAACCCGTACGGCGCCTAATTGGCGCAATGGGGGGTCTCGTTGCGGACGATTTGTGACACGCAAAACTAAGTGAGTAGACTTTTGCCGAATCCCTGACCACACCGGCAAAACACAAGTCAGTGACCTGCGGTTTTGTTGAGGCAAATTTGCCGGCTGCTCGGCATTTCCAAAAAAGTCTACTCACTTAGCCAGCGGGCAGCCAAAAAAGAACCGTCGCAACGTCGTTTGACTCCGTTGCGATGGTTTTTCGAGCATTTTCGCACTGCCGAGGACGCAGACGCTCCTCATTTCTCGCGCTTACCGAGCAAGAAGGCGCTATTCTCCGAAAGTAGTCAAAAAAGCTCCGTCCCAAATTAGCTACCCTTTGCACCGATTATTCGCCTGGGTTGATGTTCGCATAGAACTCGGCGCCGTCATCAAGGCGCAGGATACCGACGCGGCCGAACTCGGAGCCGGTGGCGGCGGCGCAGTCGATATCGATGCGATCGGGCACGCCGGCGGTATCCTCGCCACCCAGGCGCACAATCTGCCCGCGGCCCGACTCCTCATCGAGCCCCGCCAGGCCGCCAACCTCGCAATAGCGCCCAAGCGACACCGTGGGCGTGTGGCCGCTCACCACGACCGGGCCCTCGCCCTCGGCAGAAAGCAGTCCCGTCGGCGCATCCCAATAGCCGTGACGAATCCACAGCAGGTCATCGGACGACTGCACCGCGAGCATCTGCTGCAGCAGCTCGCGATCGGCACCCACCGCTCCGACGCCATCGGCACAATCGACGCCATGCTCAAGTAAAAACGCGCGCGCCGCCTTCATCTCGATTCCAGCATGTACCAGCAGATACGGGCGCTCCTCGGTCTCGACCACCGCGTAGAGCGGCAGCGCGGCCATCCATCGCACGAGCTCCTCGTATGCCTCAAATTCCATGTCGTTGAGCTGCTCGCGCGTCGTCCAGCCACCGTTGATATCCCAGGTCTCGGCATCGAGCGGATCCTGGCCAATGATGGCATCGAGCATGATCTGCTCGTGATTGCCCTTGAGAACGCGGGCGTTAGGCAGCGAGCGCACGAGCTTAATAACGCCGACCGGATCGGGCCCGCGATCAATCATGTCGCCCAGCACGTACAGCGTGTCGTCGGACGTCAACGAGATCTTAGACAGGGCCTCGTCAAGCGCATGCACGTGTCCGTGAGCATCAGATGTCACATAGATCGCCATGGAACGCCTTTCCCTACCTTGCGACCGAAGCCCGGAACCGCAACTAAAACTTCAAGTTGAACTTAAACGTTACCCATTGTACTCCGTTGCAATAAAGCTGGAAAGGGTTTCCGAGCAGAGGCAAAGACGGCAGCCGTCTATGACGATATCGCGCACGCCCGCAATCCAACCCCATAAACCCACCATCTTTGGGTACAAATAACAGCAGGCAACTGACCGTGCCACGCCAACCACCCAGGAGCGGACACCATCCATGAACCAGATCCTTCTCTTTATCGGCCTCGTTATTATTCTGTGCCTGACCATCAAGCCCGTCGGCAAAAAACTCCCCTTCCCCACCCTGCTCATCTTTATCGCACTCGGCATGCTGTTGGGCGTCAACGGCCCGGCTCACATCGACTTTAGCGACTACGCGCTCACCGAAACCGTCTGCAGCACGGCGCTGCTGTTCATCATGTTCTACGGCGGTTTTAACACCAACATCGACCGTGCCAAACCCGTCGCCGCGCCTGCGGTGCTGCTGAGCACGCTCGGCGTCGTCATCACTGCCGGCATTACCGGCGTGTTCGCGCACTTTGTACTGGGCTTCGACTGGATCGGCGGCCTGCTGCTGGGATCGGTCGTGGCGTCCACCGACGCGGCCAGCGTCTTTAGCGTGCTGCGCGAGCACAGCCTTTCGCTGAGGGGCGGCACCGACTCGCTGCTCGAGGTCGAATCGGGCTCCAACGACCCCGTCGCCTACATGCTCACCGCCGTGCTCGCCACACTCGCGGCCGGCGGCGACATCAACATTCCCGCACTGCTGGCCAAGCAGATCATCCTGGGCGCGGGCCTGGGCCTTGCCATCGGCTGGGCGGCGGGCCACCTGATTGAACGCGCACGCGCAACAGCCGAGGGCGCGCAGACCATCTTTTTGTTCGCCGTGGCAATCGTCGCCTACGCGCTGCCGAGCTACCTGGGCGGCAACGGCTTTTTGGCCGTGTACCTGGCCGGCATTGTGCTGGGCGCGAGCGACATCACCGGCAAGGTCGAGCTGGCGCACTTCTTTGACACCCTCACCGAGATGGCCGAGATGACCATCTTCTTTTTGCTGGGCCTACTCGTCACGCCCGCGCGCCTGCCGCAAATGCTGCTACCCGGCCTGGCGCTCATGGCGTTTATGCTCTTCGTGAGCCGCCCCATCGCCGTGGGCCTGCTGCTGGTGCCCTTTAAGACCAACCCTCGCCAGGTTGCGCTCGTAAGCTGGGCGGGTCTGCGCGGCGCGGCTTCGGTCGTATTTAGTCTCTTTGCTGTGGTGGCCGGCGTTCCCGGCGGACACGACCTATTTGACCTGGTGTTTGTGATTGCCGTATCGAGCATTGTGGTGCAGGGTTCGCTACTGCCGGCGGTGGCGAAGAAACTCGATATGATCGATGCGGCCGGCGACGTGCGCCGCACCTTTAACGACTACCACGACGAGGACGGCATGTCGTTTGTAAAGCTCAAGGTGGGCGCTGGCCATCCGTTTGCCGGTCGCTCGCTTGCGGATATTGGCAGTGCGACGGACATGCTCGTGGTCCTGGTGCTGCGTGACGGCGCACACCCCGTGCTGCCCAACGGCGACACCGTAATTGAAGAAGGCGACCTTCTGGTTATGGCCGCGCCAACGTTTGAAGAACGTGCCGAGGTTACGCTGCGCGAGGTCACCGTGACGCCCCACGGTCGCCTGGCCGGTCAGCGCCTGCGCGACGTGCCGCAGGGCAAGCACCCGTTTATCGTGGTGATGCTCAAGCGCGAAGGCCAAACGATCATCCCCGACGGCAACACCCAAGTCCACGCCGGCGACGAAGCTGTCATCGCCACACTGGCGTCGTAGTGACCAGGGGTTAGCTAATTTGCGACGAAGAAATCAAGCGCCTAGAGAACCTCATGCCTTCGCTCGCAGATTTGGATTTGCCCGAGAAGTAAAGCACCCCTCCCCCATGTAACCATCCTGTAAATCATAGCGGCGCACTCGAGTTTTACCGTGATGCGGTCGCGCCTGACGCTGCACTGTGCTAAAGTATCCCGAACGTTCAAACGACTACGAGGGGAACTAGAAGATGGCACGTGTGCACAACTTCTCAGCTGGCCCGGCCGCGCTGCCTACCAGCGTGCTCGCCGAGATCGCCGACGAGATGATGGACTACCACGGTTGCGGCATGTCCGTGCTCGAGATGAGCCATCGATCTAGCATGTACCAGCAGATCATCGACGACGCCGAGGCAACCCTGCGCCGCCTGCTGAGCATCCCCGATAACTACCGTGTTCTGTTTTTGCAGGGCGGCGCCACGCTGCAGTTTGCGGGCATCCCGATGAACCTCATGCGCCGCGGCCGCGCCGGCTACGTCGTGACCGGCAACTTCGCCAACAAGGCGTACAAGGAAGCCGCCAAGTACGGCGAGGCCGTGCTGCTCGCGAGCTCCGAGGACGCCAATTTCGACCGCATTCCCGCCATGGCCGACATCAACGCGCGCATTGCCGCCGAGGCCGCGGGCGGCGGGCTCGACTACGTCTACATCTGCCAGAACAACACCATCTTTGGCACCATGTACCACGAGCTGCCTAACTTCGGCGACGTACCGCTGGTCGCCGATGTCTCGAGCTGCTTTTTGTCGCAGCCGCTCGACGTTGAGCGCTACGGGCTCATCTACGCCGGCGCGCAGAAAAACGCCGGTGCCGCGGGCGTGACCGTGGTCATCGTGCGCGACGACCTCATCGCCGACGGCCCCGCCTTTGCGCAGACGCCGCAGTACATGGACCTTAAGACCCAGGCCGCCAAGGGCTCCATGCTCAACACGCCCAACACTTTTGGCATCTACGTGTGCGGCAAGGTGTTCCGTTGGGTTGAGCAGACCGGCGGACTTGCCGCCATGGCCGAGCGCAACTGGGCCAAGGCCAACCTGCTCTACGACCTGCTCGAGAACAGCAAACTATTCCACGGCGCCGCGCAGGCCGACAGCCGCTCCATCGCCAACGTCACCTTCCGCACCGGCGACGCCGAGCTCGACGCCGCCTTTGTCGCGGGCGCGGCCGAGCACCAGATTCAAAACGTCAAGGGCCATCGCCTCGTCGGCGGCATGCGCGCCAGCGTGTACAACGCCGTGGACCTAGAAGACGTGCAGGCACTGGCCACGTATATGAAGGACTTCGAAGCACAGCATAGTTTGAGTCCGCGATCTAACTAGCCCGCAACACGCGGGCCGACCAGCCACTTCAAACCACTTGTTTCAAACAAACCTGCTAAGGAGTTTTCCATGCGCAAGATTAAGACCATCGATGACATCACCAAAGACGGCGAAGTCGAGTTTGGCGAGGGCTACGAGTTTGTAAGCACCGCCGAGGAGGCCGACGCCATCCTGATGCGCTCGACCGACCTGCACGGCTACGAGCTTCCCGAGGGCATCCGCGCCATCGCCCGCTGCGGCGCCGGCGTCAACAATATCCCCGTCGAGGAGTACGCCAAGAAGGGCGTCGTCGTCTTTAACTCCCCCGGCGCCAACAGCAACGCCGTCAAGGAGCTTGTCCTGGGCATGCTGGTGCTCTCGAGCCGTGGCGTAGTGCAGTCGATGAACTGGGTGCGCGACAACGCCGACGACCCCGAGATTCAGGTCGATGCCGAAAAGGCCAAGAAGGCCTTTGTGGGCCGCGAGCTCAAGGGCAAGCGCATCGGCGTCATCGGCCTGGGCAACGTAGGCTCCAAGGTCGCCAACGCCTGTGTCGACCTGGGCATGGACGTTTACGGCTACGATCCGTTCATTTCCGTCGAGCACGCGTGGGTGCTGAGCCGCGAGGTGCAGCGCGTGGGCACGCTCGAGGATCTGTGCCGCGGCTGCGACTACCTCACCGTGCACGTGCCCAGCAAGGCCGATACCATCGGCATGATCAGCACCGAGCAGATCGACCTGCTGGCCCCGGACGCCGTGCTCATCAACTACGCGCGCGAGACCATCATTGACGAGGACGCCGTCGACGCCGCCCTGCGCGCGGGCAAGCTCAGCTGGTTTAGCTGCGACTTTGCCACGCCCAAGACCGTCAAGATGCCCAACACGTTTATCACCACGCATTCGGGCGCCGGCACCGGCGAGGCCGAGGCCAACTGCGCCGACATGGCCATCAGCGAGCTCAAGGATTACCTGGAAAACGGCAACATCGCGCACAGCGTCAACTACCCCGCCTGCAGCATGGGCAAGGCGCGCGCCGCAAGCCGCATTGCCTGCCTGCATGCCAACGTGCCCAACATGATCGGCCAGATCACGGCCATTCTCGCCAAGGACAACGCCAACGTGCAGCGCATGACCAACGAGTCCGCTGGCGAGAACGCCTACACCATGTTCGACACCGATGAGCACCTGGACGGCAGCACGATCGAGGCACTTAAGCAAATTCCGTCGATGTATCGTGTGCGCGTGATTAAATAGCGCCGGCGCCAATCCTGCCAGACAGACCACGAAGCCCATTCGGCCCCCGTTTTCACGAAACGGGGGCCGATTTTGTTGCTCCGGACGACTTTAAAATGATACCCAGAACAAGTTTTTTCAGATAATCGATAGTGAGGCTCAAGTCGCTAAGCACACCCGCTTTGATAAACAGCTTTATCAGGGACTTTAGTAGGTAAAAATCGATCTCTATGTGCCGAATGTAAGTTGACTGTCCATTTTCCGAAACAACTTATTCTAGATAGCATTTTTAAGGCCCCTCCAAGGCGAAATATAAGTCTTTTTGTGACCAAAACTCTAGTCCGCGCGACCGTTTTCCACCCGCGCGGCTACATTCCTGCCCAATCGATAAAAATCTCCTCACGAAGCCGCCGTTCGAGCTCCTGCTGTCGCGGCGTCTTGTCTTTCAGCGGCACATCGAGATAGGACATGATGAGCTCCATCACCACGCGGAAGGCATCGAAGTCGGCCAGCTGACCATAGGTCATCAGAACGACGGGATATCCCATGGCTTGCAAGGCCGTCGTTCGATCGGAGTCCGAGATCTTGGATTCAATGGATCCGTGAATGGCTTTACCTTGGCATTCAACCAGACACTCTCGACTGCCGTCCTTATTTGCCAGCAGGATATCGGCATAGCGCCTATCAAGCCCCGAAATCAGGCGGGCGCTGCGCGTCATACGAATCTCGACGTTATTGGTAAGGCGCAGGCCTTCGCCGCCGCGCAACCTCGTAAGGCCAAACAGCATCGAAGCCTGGACCTCAAGCGGCGATGCCGCCACCCCCGTAATGCATTTCGCGGCACGTGTGAACGATTTAGCACCGCGGAGCCCCGGGATCTTATCGACGTACTCTGTAAGTTCAGAGAACTCGATCAAGGGCGGTCGTTTCCACAGGTCCGTTGGATTCCCCGAGACATCCTTTACATTTTCCCAACCCAACCGTGCGTCACCCCACCGGTCCCCATATGCCTGCACAAGTGCCGACTTTACCTGAGGCGCAATCTTGCACACGGCAAAGGTGCCGCACATCTCATACATGCACATGATTAAACGCTCGTTTGAGACCGAGGAAGCCAGGGTCAGCAGGGTAAAGAGCGGGGACGCGACATCGAGGCCAAACTCTGTCTGTCGCATGGAATCAAACGGCCTCTCCCCGTTCCAAACATGCCTGACAATGCGATCGCCCTTACGTCCGCAGCTGCCCTGCGCCAACACGTGTAACGGGGTGCCCAGGAAATGCGTGACGAGCGGATGCTCACATAGGTGCTCCCTGCGCGGATCGTCCGCAGAATCGGGCAGGTCCGGCATTATTGCCAAGACCTGTGGAGGTATCCGGTGATACCGAAAGGCAGATATGTCGCACAGCATGTCGTCCATGAAGGGTACGTACCCGCTGCGTCGCTTGTGAACCCGCTCGGACGGCAAACGCGCTGGCTCGGCCTGCGAACGGTAAATACTGCCACGCCCACGTCGCGGATCTCTCAGGAGGCTTACAATCGGTTTGGAAAGCAAACTGATTGTGAGGTTGCATATGGTTGATGAGGACTTTGCCTGGCGGCTTGCGCAGGAGCTTGTGCGGATCGACAGCTCAGACCCGGGCGCGTATGAGGATGAAATTGAGCGCTTCATTAAGAGGCTCATTGAGCAGCAGCTGGCACAACTTGATAGTTCTGCGCTCGATGCCGTGCAGATTGAGGAGCTCGAAGTGCTGCCCGGGCGCCGCAACCTTAAAGTCACCGTGCCGGGCCAAAGCGACGAGCCGCGGCTGATCTATATCTGCCACATGGATACCGTCACCTTGGGCGATGGCTGGGACGCAGACATCGAACCGCTTGGGGCGGTTGTGCGCGACGATAAACTCTATGGCCGCGGTGCCTGCGATATGAAGGGTGGCCTGGCCTGCGCCATTGCCGCACTGGTCCATACGCTCGAGCGCGTGGCGGCGGATGGCGCGCTGCCACGCCGCGGCTTTTCGCTCATCTGCTCGGTCGACGAGGAAGACTTCATGCGCGGCTCAGAGGCCGCGATCGATGCTGGCTGGGTCGGCTCGCGCGAATGGGTGCTGGACACCGAGCCCACCGACGGGCAGATCCAGGTGGCGCACAAGGGTCGCACGTGGTTCGAGATCGAGATGGCCGGCGTCACGGCTCATGCAAGCCAGCCTTGGAAGGGCGCCGACGCCGTCGCCGCCATAGCCGAGGTCGTGTGCTCGCTTCGTCGCACGTTTGCGACGCTGCCTTTACATGAGGAGCTGGGGCCATCGACCATCACGTTTGGACAGATCGAGGGTGGCTACCGTCCCTATGTCGTGCCCGACCACGCTAAGGTCTGGGTCGATATGCGCCTGACCCCGCCGACCGATACGGCCGCCGCGACGCGCATGGTAGAGCAGGCCATTGTCGCCGCCGAAGCCGCGGTCCCAGGCTGCCATGGAAGCTATACCGTGACAGGCGACCGCCCCGCCATCGAGCGCGATCCGGCCTCTCCCCTTCTAGCTGCGCTCAAGTGCGCAGCAGACGATGTGACGGGCACGGACACGACCGTCGGCTTCTTTACCGGCTACACCGACACTGCCGTCATTGCCGGCAAGACGGGAAACCGCAACTGCATGAGCTATGGCCCCGGGTCGCTCGCGCTCGCGCACAAGCCCAACGAATATGTGCCCCACGCCGACATCGTTCGCTGCCAACAGGTGCTGATCGCGCTCGCCGACAATACACTCTGGGGCGCGGATAGCCAAGTTGGGGCATAATAAGCCGCGAACAAACCGACTCGCGCGTTAGGACCGTCCATGAAAGCACTTCCGTTTCCCTGCATCCGCCCGGCTCAGGACCGCGTGCTCGAGGCGCTGCCTGCGATGGGCGGCATCCTGAGCGACAACGACGCCCTGCGCGGCGCCATTGCTGACGGCCTAATGCTCAAGGATCCAGGCGCGGCGTATTACGTGTACGAATGCTCGGGCGAGCCGGGTCGCGCGACGGGTGTCGTGGCGATCTGCCCGACGAGTGTACTTGCGGGCGGCAAGGGCGATGCCAGCGCCGACGTGGCCGCCGCGCGCGCGATCGCCGAGCTCAAGGTGCAGCCGCGCCCCGTGTCGCTCGCCTACGAGGCGTCGCCCGTCATGGATATCATCCTGGGCGCCGCCAAAGAGGGTGCGTCGCTCTACGCCGTCACCGACCCCGCGGGCATTACGCACCGCGCGTGGGAGGTCAAGCGCGAGGACGCCGTCGGGGCCATCCGCGCTATGCTCGACCAAGCACCGGAGCCGGCACTGGCCGACGACCCCGCCTACGCCGCCGCTCTGACCGGGGCGTCGCAGCTGCTAGCCGATGAGGCCCGTGCCGCCGGAACGTACACCGGCAAGGAGCCGTTCAACTTTACCGTTGCCGTGCTCTTCCCCGCCGCGCAGGTCAGCGGCGCCGCGCAGCGGGTCCCGATGGGCCTGCTCACCCACCAGGTCGCGCGGTTTTAGCAAGACCAGACCGCCCAGCACAAAAATCGGCAGCTCAACAAACAGGGGGCGGGAATGCAATACATGCACATGCATCTCCGCCCCCTTTCGCATCGAGCAAGTAAGTCGGCGACCCGCACCGCCACGCCCAAACTACCCGCGCTGCGGACCCGCGGCAGCCACGAGCGGCTCAAGCCCCAGCTCGCGCGCGTAGTCTTCCTGCGTAAAGATCTCAACCAGTTCAAACGTATCGGTCGTATCGTCAAACGCAAAGTGCAGCACCGAGCAGTTGCCCGGCACGCGCTCGTGCTCGTCGGCCGCCGCTCCCCTCACGTGATCCAAAAACTCCTTGATGGCCGATCCGTGGCTCACCGCAAGCACGCACGTATGGTCCGGGCGTCGCATGAGTTCGGTCAGCGTCGCCACCATGCGCTCGCGCACCTGGATCTGGCCCTCGCCGCCAAATTGACGATAGAAATCTCGCCATGGGCGCTCGGGCATGAGCATCACGCGCTCGGCCTCAAAGTCGCCAAAGAACCACTCACGCAGGCCGTCCAGGCGCTCGTACGCCAAGCCCGGCCACAAGTTGGCGATAGTCTGCTCGGTGCGATGAAGCGTAGAGGTGTAGGCATGATCGGGCTCAATGCCGCGCGCACGTAAAAATATGCCGGCGCGCGCCGCCTGGTCGCAACCCAACTGCGTAAGCGGCGAGTCACTCCACCCCTGAATGATACGCTTAAGGTTGAATATCGTCTGTCCATGACGGACCAGATACAGATCTTTATTCATAGGGGTCCTTTCGTTCGTTACCAACCCAAGAGCGAAAACGCCCCGTCGCAATAGCCAAAATGAAGCACGGCACCGTTGTCGGGTAGCCCTCCCCCGCCAGTCACATACTCAAGAAACTCCTGGCAGGCTGAGCCGTGGGAAACCGCCAGCACGCAGTCGTGCTGCGGCCGGGCCATAATACGGGACAGCGCCGCGACCATGCGCGACTGAAGCTGCACTTCCGACTCGCCGCCAAAGGCCACCGGATAATCGCCCCAGGGCTGCGGCGGCATCTCGCGATTTGATGTGCCCTCCAGCGAGCCAAAATGCCACTCACGCAGGTCATCGACCAGCTCAATGGAACGGCCCTCGCCAACGATAAGCTCGGCCGTATGCCGCGCCCGGCCCAACGGCGAGGAATACACACGATCAAAGGCCACGCCACGCGCCGCAAACGCCGTACGCGCCGTCAGCGCCTGCTCGCGCCCGCGCGCCGTAAGCGGCGAATCGTGCCAGCCCTGCAAAATGCTCTGCACATTGAGCTCAGTCTGCCCATGCCGCACCAAATACAGATCTGCCACACGCCCTCCCCTCGTACCACCACAAAGGGGACAGGAGCCTTTGTGGTGGTTTACCGTCTGATCACGCCGCGGTGACGCTCAGCTACACCAGTACGTCGGCAAGCGAGCGCTTGGGTACGTGGTGCACCCGCGCCTCGTCGCGCCAATAATTGATGGAGCCGTCGGGGTTGGAATCGATCGCATCGATCACCTGTGTCTCGGCCGGAACACCAAACGCCATGATCAGCTTGAGCTCATACTTGTCGTTATCGAGCCCCATGGCATCGATCGCGCGGGGCGTAAAGGCCTTGAACATGCAGGCTGCCACCTCGGGCGTAGCGCTGCGGGCGGCGAGCATCATCGTCTGCGCGGCAATGCCCGTGTCGACCTCGGTAATGGGAGCGGCAGGCTTGCCCGAAACGGCGCGCTCGGCCAGAATCGCGATGTAGCCGGTCGGGCGCTCGCCCTCGGCAGGACCCGGCCAATCCTTAAGCGCGCCGGCCCATGCAAGCTCATCAAATACACGCGCGCAATCCTCGGCACCGCTCACCACATGAAAACGAAGACGCTGAGCATTGGCACCACACGGGGTCAGGTGCGCCAGCTCCGCCAGCTCAAGCAAAAACTCACGCGGCACGCGCATGGACTCGTCAAAGCGACGGCACGTGCGGGCACGACGAACCAGTGCATCAAACGCGTCCAAGCCGAGCTTTTCGCAACCCTGCTTTGCCATCGACTCAGCGCTTGCCGGCGCCGCGGGAACAGCTTCGTTCATAAGACCCCCAATAAAAGCCAATTGTTCTTAAGAAAATCTAACCTAAAACGTAGGCAATTACACACAGCGGCGCAATGTTCCACACCTGTTGAATATTCCGCATCCAAACGGGAACAAAGGTAACAATTCGGGAAGATGAGGCTCCCATTCGCCCTTCCCGCCCCACGCGACGGCGCCCTTGGGCGATACTGGTTGCAAGAGCTACGGCTTACGCCGCACGGAAAGGAGACATCATGGGCATCTTTAAGAACGATGACAAGCAATCGAGCGCGTTTGGATTTGACGAGAAAAGCATGGCAGGCAAGGCCGTCAAGGCCGTGCGCTGGATTTACGCCATCACGGGCGTCTTGGCGCTCGTCGCCGGCATCGCGCTGCTGTTTGCGCCCGCCAAATCCCTCGTCTTCCTGACGACCGTCTTGGGCATCTACTTTGTGATCACGGCCGCGATCAGGCTGTTTACCGCTGTTTTCGAGCCGCTGCTGCCCACCGGCTGGCGCGTTACGAGCATCATCTCCAACCTGCTCATCATTCTGGGCGGCGTCATAATCCTGCGCAACCAGGCCTTCTCGACCGCGACACTCACCACGATGGTGGTTATCGTGGCCGGCTTTGGCTGGATTGTCGAAGGTGTCATGTCCATTCTGGAGTCCGAGCTTTCGTCCAACCGCGCCCTTGCCATCCTGAGCGGTGCACTCTCCATCATCGCCGGCATGTTCGTGTTTATCTATCCGCTGTGGTCGGCCAAGATGCTTGTCATCTTTAGTGGCGCCGCGCTGCTGGTGTTTGGCGTAACGCTCATTGTTCGCGCCATTCAATTTGGCAAACTGGTGCACTAGATGCCGCGAACGCTCTTTATTGATGCCGACGCCTGCCCGGTCACGCGCGAGTCGATTGACTGCGCGCGGCGGGCGGGCGTCGCCGTTGTTATCGCCGGCAACAGCACGCAAAACCTGGAACGACACATTCGCCGCGACGACCCGCGCGATGCCGAGCACGCGCGACGCGGCTTTTGGGTCACGACGCTCGACGTGAGCGTGGGCGCCGACAGCGCCGACTTTGCCATTGTCGAACGCCTGCAGGCGGGCGACGTGGTCGTGACGCAGGACATTGGCTTGGCGAGCATGGTGCTCGGGCGCGATGCCGCCGCCATCGGTGTGCGCGGGCGCGTGTACGACAAGGCGACTATCGACATGCAGCTGTTTATTCGCCACGAGGAAAAGAAGGTACGCCGCGCCGGCGGACGCACTCGCGGTCCGGCAGCATTTACCAGCGAAGACCGCGCCCGCTTTAAACGCAACCTCACCGAGTTGCTGCACTAACCAAGGTAGATTTTTGAGACATGCCTAAAATCTACCTTTTTGTTTTGAGCGGTGTGAGCGCTCGGAATCCATGGCTCAACAAAAAACGGGCTTCAAAATGCCATGCGTCGCCGCATTGCGCAGGCGCTGAGCATGGCTATTTGAAGCCCATTTTTTAGGCCTACTTAGAGGCCAACGGCGGAGAGGATGAGGCCCCAGCCAGCGCCGATGACGTACATCATGATCAGGAACACGGCATTTTCGCGGGCGCTGCGGTTGGTGCGGAACAGCACCAGATAACCCACGCCGGCGGAAATGAGCGTGCCGGCGAGCATCGGCGCCAGTTGCAGCGCGCCTTCCAGATACAGCTGTGTAATGACCACGCTCGCCGAGCAATTGGGAATCAGCCCGACAAGCGCCGAACCCAGGACAGCGAGTGTCTCGTTGCCGCGCAGGAACTGCTCGATCGCGGACTCGCCGAACGTCTCGAGCACGGCGACCAGAATCAGCGTCACCAGAAAAATGAATACCGAGACCTGCACGGTGTGCGAGATCGCACTGCGGATGATCGACAGGACAGGCGTCCCTTCGTGGGAGTGAGAGTGACCGTGACCATCATGGTGTTCATGTTCGCCCTCATGACCGTGATCGTGGCCATGTCCGTGTTCGTGCTCGTCCTCGTCTTCATCACAACCGCAATGGTCGCGCTCGCACAGCTCGTGGATGTGGTCGGCGCTCACGCCTGCCTCGGCCACCTCGTCGATGATGTCACCGCCGCTGTGGTCGTCGTGCGCGCAATTCACGTGGGCCGGGTTGGCCGCGGTTCCCAGCACGGTACGGCGAATCGCCGCATGCGCGCGAGCGTTACGACGCAGGCCGCGAATGGCAGCGTCCACGATAAAACCCGTGACCAGTGCGATCAGCGCTTTCGAAGCCAAAAGCATCGCCATAGTCTGCACGGGAACCTGCTCGGCAAGCAACAGCGGCAGCATCTCGTCTGAGGTCGATAGAAAAACCGCAACCAGCGTGCCCAGCGTCACGACACGGCCGGCGTACAGCGTTGCTGCCATGGCCGAAAATCCGCACTGCGGCACCATGCCCAGCAGCGAGCCAACCACGGGACCCGCAGCGCCGGCGCGCTTGATAGCGCCGTTGACGCGGTCGCCCGCAACGTGCTCAAGTGTCTCGAGAGCAAGATACGTCACCAACAAAAACGGCACCAGCGACAGCGTGTCCTTGCCGGCGTCGAGCAGAATATCAATCAGTAAATCCATGACGGATGGAACCTTTCGTGTCTTTCGGCAGCATTGTAAAAGTCCTAGCGGTCAACTAGGGTATTGTAGTTGTCCCGGGCGCGGTGCCAATAGTTGCCTATGGTAAACTATCATCTCGCCATAACTCAGTAGCCTCGAGCCGCACAACGCGGCCCGTCCAAGGAGTAGCATATGAACGTATCGCAAGCACTCGAATACGAGCGCCAGCCGTTTATCCCCATGTTTATCTACGGCGACCACGGCGCCATGGAGTCCGAGCGCCAGAAGGGCGAGGAGGCCCTCAAGGTGCTCGAGACCGAGTACTTTACCGCCGAGGGCGACCCCGGCTTCGACTTTGCCACCGTGCGCGACCTGGCCGACCGCAACCGCGACCTGTGCGACCAGATTGGCGAGGCGCGTCTGCGCAACGTGACGCCCGCGACGCTCTCGCGCGGCCTGTCCGATGCCGACACCTGCGCCGCCATCGGCAAGATGCAAAAGCGCACCGCCGCGTCCGTTATGCGCGAAATCCGCGGCGACCGCGACGCGCTCGGCGTGGCCTACGCCCGCAAGCCCATCCAGGGCACCGTGCTCGGTATCGACATCGAGACCACCGGCCGTGCACCCGAGCGCGGCTATATCATCAACGTGGGCTGGGAGATCATGGAGCTCACCAGCGACGCCGTCCCGCATGACGCCGAGGCACACTACTGCGGCCTGCCCGACATCTACCGCGGCGAGGATGTGCCGTTGTCGAATATCCACCACATCACCTGGGACGACATCGACGGCAAAAAGCCGTTCCGCGAGAACAAAGAGCTGCAAAAGCAGCTGCTCAAGCTTATGAAGAAGTACCCGTACATGGCACACAACGCCGCCTTTGAGGACAGCTGGTTCAAGATCCACCTGGACGGCTACGCCGAGGCACGCCGCGCCGGCAAGATCATCGTCATCGACTCGCGCCAGATCTGCCGCAGCCTGGACGCCGACGTGCGCTCGCTCCCCCGCGAGTCCGCCCCAGCCGCGCTCGAGAACTGGGCGCGCCGCCGTGGAACCCTCGCCGCCGACGCCAACGAGCAGCACCTGGGCTTGGACGACACCGACCTCATGCTCCGCACCGTCCAAGCCGAGTTCAACCTCAAGAACCTATTCGCGAAATAACCGATCCATCTGCGGGAGCGCCTGCCAGGCACAGCGCAATCCGTCTGGGCACACCGGCACGCAGTAAACTAGGGCGCAGCCTTATGGCTGCACCCTAGTTTTCATCAAAACGAGCAAATACGCGTGCTTCACATAGTCGGCAGGTTGGCCCACCTACTTTTTTCGAGTTGTTCGGCCAGCTGAACCACTAGTCGAGGCCCCTTGAACCGCAATCGAGCGCTATAGTCGCCCCAATTTCGCAACCAAGCCCTATAAATCTACCTGAATCAATTCGAATAGGACGTTGCGATCGCACCATTCGTATAGGATAAGGCCGAATAACTCAAATTATGTTGGTGAGGCATCTGAGCGGTCGGCAAAAACGCTTAGAAGCTACGAATCCGCAACTAAAGTTCACCAAAATGGGGCAGCCGACAGAAACCTCCCCAGCCGAAGCTGCCCCCCTCAATACGACAGCTCAAAAACCCACCGTTCGCAGAAGATAAGCCGCGCCCCAATACCGTTGCCCGAAGTTTCGAGCGTATATGGCGTCCGCTATGCCATCATGCGCGTATGGGAATCGTTCTGTCACATACCACGGCACGCGCTGTATACCAAACAGTCAGCTCGCTCGCAAGCCACGCGACCGATCCCATACCTATGGAAAAGATCAAGGTGTCTGCGCCGACCACGTCCAACCTGGAAGCGGCGCGAGCATGGCTCAACAGAAAGAATGTCGATTCTGAAAGCATCCATGTGCTGACGTTTTCCAATAATGCCAAAAGGCACCGCAAGGGCTGCATCTGCCACTGCACGCGCTATACGTTTGATGCAGAAAGCTACCTAGAACTCGAGCCGAACGTTTACATCGTCGATATCAAGCTGTGCGCGTTAGAAGCAGCAGCCGACCTCAACCTTTCGGAGCTCGTTGAGTATTACTTTGAAATCTGCGGCTCCTACGCGCTTGGAACGTCCGACGAAACTCAATATCGCGAGCGCCCAGCCCTAACCAGCGTTGAAGAGCTCAGAGCCTTCTTTTCAGAGGCATCGGGGTATCGTGGATCTAATAAAGCACTTAAGGCACTTTCTTATGTACGCGAAGGCTGTCGCTCCCCACTCGAAACGGCGTTTGTCATGATGCTGACAATGCCCAAGTCAATGGGTGGCTTAGCCATACGCGCTATCAAAACGGACTATCCGATCCCAGTCCCCAAAAGATACGCCGCCCTAACGCGACGGACGGTTTTCTACCTCGACGCGCTGCTCGAAAATTCGATGACCGATATCGAATACAACGGCTTTTACCACGACGAGCCCGAACAGCAATCAATTGACGAGGAACGCCGAAACACGCTGCGAAACATGGGATATGCCGTTATCACAGTTAGTCGTCATTCGTTTTTCAAGCAGTCCGCTTTTAGGCGGGTCATGGAAGCGATTCGCATTCGCGAGAAGATATGGCCCGGTCGACTCCCGGATAACTTCGCCATCCTGCAAGAAACTCTTCGTCAATTTGTCTTGCGGCGCTACTTCGAATACGGTCGCCGCGTCCTGGAGACACTCAAAGAAGAAGAGGCCGCCAAGCGCGAAATTGCAAGCCAATATCCGCAAGCTGATGACCCGAGCATCAACGATGTGCCAGAACCCGACGACATGCAACACGTCGGGGCCCTTGCTGAGGAAATCAATGGGCCTTGGGAATGCGACATTTTCGCAAAAATCGATGAAAACCGCACGGAAGACGACACGATTATTGATCTAATTGAGAATTCGCTCTTCTAAAGGCGATCTCTGCGGATGTCCACCTACATTTTTCGACTTATTCGGCCACCGATGTGCCAGATTGGCTGCAGCAATGCTCAATATAACTTTAGATAAAACTGATTCTGCAGGAACTCCCGTAGAGGAAGAACTGATTCTCGCGGTATTTAACACGATAAAGTACAAATATGAACAGTTCTAATGCTTCTCAAGGTGGCTTTCTTAGCATGCTGGCCGAACATCTCGAAATATGTTGGCGAGCATTGCGTCGATGTCTCCCAACCCGCAGAAAATCGCCGAGGCGGCAAGCAGTCATCGAAGTTAACGTAAATTGTATTGACATATGAACATGCGCTCATATAATCGGAAGTAATTTATATGAGCGCATGTTCATATGAAAGGATATTGCAATGAGCAGCCACGCTGATGAAACAAAGACTGGCATCGAGGCCACCGAGCCGATCGTCCCCACCACCTGCTCGCCCGAGGACCTTCCCGACGAGGAGCTGTTGTACGACCTTGCCGACCTGTTCAAGGTCTTCAGCGACACCACGCGCATCAAGATTCTCTATGCCCTCATGGGCCGCGAGCTCTGCGTGGCCGACATCGCCGAGGCGACCGCAACCTCGCAGTCGGCAGTATCGCACCAGCTGCGCACGCTTAAACAGTCGCACCTGGTCAAGTTCCGCCGCGACGGCCGCAACATTCTCTACTCGCTCGCCGACGATCACGTCTACACCATGCTTAACCAGGGCATGAGCCATATCTGCGAATAGCAATCAACCACGGTATCAGCGCGGCCGGCACCCAGACCGCTAACACAGGGAAAGGAACCCACCATGAAAAAGCAGTTCAAGCTCGACGAGATCGATTGCGCCAACTGCGCGCGTGAACTTCAGGACGAGCTGGCTAAGCTCGATGGCGTCAAGTCCGTTTCGGTCAACTTTATGACCCAGAAGCTGACGCTCGAGGCCGACGACGCCAAGTTCGACGAGGTCCTGGACCGCGTCGTTGAGTTCACCGCCGACGCCGAGCCGGACTGCGAGATCATTCTCTAACCCGCGCATACGTTGACCTGCGAGGCCGCGCTTGCCGCGGCCTTTGCTCGCGAAATTATATGAGCAAGTGTTCATACACTCAAATGGGAGGTTTGAATCATGGCAGCCGCCGATCCCAAGAAGAAAAAGAAGAAGCGCAAGAAGAAAGAGTCCCTTGAGCATAAGCGCAACCGCATCCTGGTAGCACTGGGCATTTTTGCCGTTGTTTATGCCCTCGACGAGCTCGGCGCCCTCGCTATCGCATTTGGGGAGCCCGGCAACATCTACGCCAGCTTTGTGCTGTTCCTCGTGCCGTTTTTGATTGCCGGCTACGACGTACTGCAAAAGGCATTCAATAACATCCGCCGCGGCAAGGCCTTCGACGAGAGCTTCCTCATGGCCGTCGCGACCATCGGCGCGTTTGCCATGGTGCTCTTCCCCGATACCGACCCGCACATGGCCGAAGGCGCTGCCGTCATGCTGTTCTACCAGGTCGGCGAGCTGTTCCAGGCATACGCCGTGGGCAAGAGCCGCAAGTCGATCAGTGCCATGATGGACATCGCGCCCGACTACGCTAACGTCGAGCAGACCGACGGCACGCTCCAACAGGTCTTTCCCGATGACATCGCCGTCGGCACCGTGATCGTGGTCAAGCCCGGCGAGCGCGTGCCTATCGACGGCATCATCGTCGAGGGCGAGACGCAGCTCGACACCGCCGCACTCACGGGCGAGTCAGTCCCCCGCCCCGCCAAGTCCGGCGACGATATCATCAGCGGCTGCATCAACATGACGGGCCTCATCCACGTGCGCACCACCAAGCCGTTTGGCGAATCCACCGTCGCGCGCGTCCTGGAACTCGTAGAGAATGCCAGCGAAAAGAAGGCGCGCACCGAGAACTTCATCACGCGCTTCGCCCGCGTCTACACGCCCGCCGTCACTGGCGCTGCCGCGGTGCTCGCGCTTGGCGGCGGCCTGGTGACTGGCGCTTGGTCCGATTGGATCCTGCGCGGCCTGACCTTCCTGGTCGTCAGCTGCCCGTGCGCCCTCGTGATCAGCGTACCGTTGAGTTTCTTTGGCGGCATCGGCGGCGCGTCCAAGCTGGGCGTTCTCATCAAGGGCTCCAACTACCTCGAGACGCTCGCCGACGTGGACACCGTCGTCTTCGACAAAACGGGCACCCTCACCAACGGCACGTTCTCAGTCGTCGCGGTGCACCCCGAGGCTGGCCATACCGAACAATCGTTGCTTGAAGTCGCAGCCCTTGCTGAATCGTTCTCCGATCACCCCATCGCGCAGTCCGTGCGCGACGCCTACCAGGGCGAGGTCGACCCCAAGCGCGTGAGCGACTCCGCCAACGACGCGGGCCACGGCGTGACGGCAACCATCGACGGCAAGCACGTCGTCGTTGGCAACGCCAAGATGCTCGCCGCGGCCGGCGTTGAAGCACCGGACTGCGAGGTTGTCGGCACGATCCTCCACGTGCTCGTTGACGGCGTGTACGCCGGCCACATCGTGATTGCAGACACCGTTAAGGCCGATGCGGAGCAAACGATTCGCGACCTGCATGCCGCCGGCGTCAAGTGCACCGTCATGCTCACGGGCGACCGCGAGGAGGTTGCGGCGTCTGTGGCCAAGCAGCTGGGGCTCGACGAGTTTCATGCGCAGCTGCTGCCGAGCGATAAGGTCGAGCGCGTCGAGGCGCTGCTTGCGGCCGAATCGGGCAAGGGCAAGCTCGCCTTTGTAGGCGATGGCATCAACGATGCGCCCGTGCTCACCCGCGCAGACGTTGGCATTGCCATGGGCGCCATGGGTTCCGACGCCGCAATTGAGGCCGCCGACGTCGTGCTCATGGATGACAAGCCGTCCAACATCGCCCATGCCATCCGTGTGGCGCGCAAGACCATGTCAATTGTTTGGCAGAACATTATCTTTGCGCTGGGCATTAAGCTGCTGATCCTTGTGCTGGCAGCGCTGGGCATCGCCAACATGTGGCTTGCCGTGTTCGGCGACGTGGGCGTGGCGATCATCGCCATCCTGAACGCCATGCGCGCGATGGGTGTCAAGAACCTGTAGCGCTTATGGTCCCTCCGGCCGGGGCCGGGCTTGGTTTTGAAAACGTCCTCGCGCATGAGGCCCGTCTTTCCTGCTCCTGCGGAGCAACGGAAAGGCGGGCCTCGCGCTGCGGAATGTTTTCAAAACCAAGCCCGGTCCCGGCCTGCGGTAACGTTGCTGGCGGTTCTTGGGCATCGCTTGCTGGCGGGGTTCCTTGTCTGAGTTGGACTTAGTTGGCGGGGCTATTGATCCCGGTCGCTGCCCCGTCTCAGCATCGATCTTAGCTTCTCGAAGCTCTCCTCGCTCAGGCAGTGCTCCATGTGGCAGCCCTCTTGCGACGCGACCTCGGGCGTTACGCCTGCGTCCTCTAGCAGACCTACAAAAAAGCAGTGGCGCTCCCACATTTGACGGGCAACCTCAAGACCGCGTTCCGTCAGATGCACGTCGCGTTTGCCCATCTCCACGTAGCCGGTGCTCTCCAAAGCCGCCATGGCTTTAGAGACGCTTGCTTTGGTTACGCCCAAGTATTCGGCAACGTCGATCGAGCGCACGATGCCCTGACGTTCCGATAGGACGTAGATCGATTCGAGATAGTCTTCTCCGGATTCACGTAGGGCCATGGGCCGCCTTTCGCGATGATTGCTAGTTAGCCTTTGGATACTTTCCTTGGCTTACTTTACCGCAAAAGTTGACCATGTCTTACTGCATTGACCAAAAAGTTAGCCGCGTTTCACAAAACGTGCGAGATGAAAACAAAATGGGAACGCCCCGCAAGGAGTGTCCCCAGCTGCCGGCAGATAAGGAGCGTCCCCAAGTGCCGGGTCGCAGCTACACGAGGCCAAAGTGCTTCGCGGCGTTGTAGATGCCGTCGTCATCCACGGCGGTCGTTACGTAGGTCGCTGCGGCCTTCACGGTCGCCTGCGCGTTGCCCATTGCCACACTTGTGCCCACGGCCGAGAACATCGACAGGTCGTTCTCGCCGTCGCCAAAGGCAATCGCCTCGCTCGCGTCGACACCCAGGCGTTCCAGCGTCGCCGCGACACCCAGGTCCTTACCGCCGTTGGCAGGGATAATGTCGCAGAACAAATCACACCAGCGCGTAGTGAGAGAATGCGACACCGCGTCGGTCACGATATGTTCGTCGGCAGGGTCCACAAAGGCGCAGAACTGGTAAACCGGCGCGTCAAAAGCGTGCTCAAACGGTTCCTCGTGGTAGACAATCCCCGCGTTGCTGCCGGCCGTCACCACGCGCTCGGACAGGCGGTTCACAAACGAGTTCTCGCCCTGCATGCACAGCGAGTCGTAGCGTCCCTGCGCCACCTGGTCCACAATCACCGCAACGTCGTCCGGATCGATCGGGCAGCTACGGTAAACGCCCTCGGCATCAAAACAGTGCTGGCCCGAAAGCGTAATGTACGCATCCCAACCGAGATCGAACAGCCAATCGGGCATCTGGTAGGTCGGGCGACCCGTGGCAATGACGCACGCAATCCCCTGCTCGTGAAAGCTGTCGAGCACCTGCTGCGCCGACGCCGGAATCCGGTGCGTCTCAAAGCTCAGCAGCGTGCCGTCGATATCAAAAAACGCGGCCTTGATCATCCTCGCCTACTCCTCGCCCTCGAGCTTTTCACTCGCCTCGAGCCACGCCATCTCCAGCTCGTCCATGGCGGCGTGGGCCTCGTCGATCTTTGCCTGCTGCTCGCCCAGCGCCGTGTAGTTGGTGGGATCGACCTGGGCCATGGCGGCCTCAGCCTCCTCCACGCGAGCGCGCTGCGTTTCCATCTTGCGCTCGAGCGAGCTCACCTCACGACGGAGCTTTTGGCGCTCGGCATTGGAAAGGCCGTTGGGCTGACCGCTCGACTTGGGCTTTTCGGCCGCAGCTGCCGCGGCACCGGTGTCGAACGTACCGGTCTTGGCGCTCGGTGCACCCACGGGCTCGCCCTCGGCGGTGGCGTTGCACAGGCGCAGGTACTGGTCGACGCCGCCGGGCATATGCGTCAGGTGGCCGCCGAGCAGCGCC
The DNA here is from genome assembly GCA_900544875.1 of uncultured Collinsella sp. Lineage (GTDB taxonomy): Bacteria > Actinomycetota > Coriobacteriia > Coriobacteriales > Coriobacteriaceae > Collinsella. The sequence goes on from UQWS01000001.1 coordinate 71,108, forward strand.
CACTGCTGGTCGGTCACGCGCTCCATCAAGAAGCGGTCGTGCGTCACCAGAATCAGCGTGCCGGGCCAGCCGTCGAGCAGGTCCTCGACAATCGCGAGCATGTCGGTATCCAGGTCGTTGCCGGGCTCGTCCAGGATAAGCACGTTGGGCTCGTCCAGGATCGTCAGCAGCAGCGACAGGCGACGGCGCTGGCCGCCCGAAAGATCGCCGATGCGGCTCCAGAGCTGCTGCGTCGTAAAGCCCAGACGCTCGCAGAGCTTCTCGGGCGAAGTCTCCTTGCCGTCGATGACGTAGTACTTCTTATAGTTGCCGAGCACCTCGCGGATCGTGTCGCCCATGTAGGGCTCGAGCTCCTCGAGCTGCTGCGACAGCACGCCAAAGCGCACCGTCTGGCCAATCTTCACACGGCCGCGCGTGGGTTCAATCTTGCCCTGGATCACGTCGAGCAGCGTCGACTTGCCGGCGCCGTTCTCGCCCAAAAGACCATAGCGGTCGCCCGCGCCGATGAGCCAAGTCACGTCCGAGAGCACCTGCTTGGGCGCGCCATCGGTATCCGCATAGCCGGCGTCCACGTCGACCACGTCGATAACCTGCTTGCCCAGGCGGCTCACCGCCAGGCGCTTGAGCTCCAGCTCGTCGCGCACGGGCGGCACGTCGGCGATGAGCTCGCGGGCGGCCTCCACGCGAAACTTGGGCTTAGTGGAACGGGCCTGGGCGCCACGGCTCAGCCATGCAAGCTCCTTGCGCGCCATGTTGCGACGGCGCTCCTCGGTAACCGCGGCCATGCGATCGCGCTCCACGCGCTGCAGGATGTAGGCCGAGTAGCCGCCCTCGAAGGGGTCGACTTGGCCGTCGTGGACCTCCCACATGCTGGTGCAGACCTCGTCCAAGAACCAGCGGTCATGCGTGACCACGAGCATGGCGCCCTGACCGCGCTGCCAGCGGGCCTTTAAGTGACGCGCGAGCCAGTTGATGGTGCGCATGTCCAGGTGGTTGGTGGGCTCGTCGAGCATGAGCACGTCGTAGTCGCCGATCAGCAGGCGCGCAAGGTCCACGCGACGGCGCTGACCGCCCGAAAGCTCGCCCACCGTGCCCTCCCAGGGCACATCGCTAATGAGGCCAGCCAGGATCTGGCGCGTGCGGGGGCTCGAGGCCCACTCGTACTCGGGCGTGTCGCCCACAACGGCATGATGTACGGTATCGGTGTCGACAAGCTGGTCCTTTTGGCCGAGCAGTCCGATCGTGGTGCCGCGGCGGTGCGTCACGCGTCCGTCGTCGGGTTCCAGCGTGCCGGCGAGCACGCTCAGCAGCGTCGACTTGCCGTCGCCGTTTTTACCGACAATACCAATGCGGTCGCCCTCGCCCACGCCGAGCGTCACGCTATCGAAAATATGCTTGGTGGGAAACTCTAGGCTGATGGAATCGCATCCCAAAAGAATCGCCATATGCCCTGCTCCTTCGTAGAAATTCAACGCTGTCCATGATAGCGAAAACCACCACAAAGGGGACAGGCACCTTTGTGGTGGTTTTGGGCAAGCGCACCAGCACACGACACAAAAAGGCGGGCCATCTCCCGCAAGAGATGACCCGCCTCTCCAATCAGTCCCGCGACAACCGTGGCCGCCGCGGGCCTCAAGCATGTCCCGGACTAGGAGAACATGCCGGTGAGGTAATCATTCAGCCGCTTATCCTTGGGCCGTTGGAAAATCTCGTCAGTTTCGTCGTACTCGACCATATCGCCCATGTAGAAGAACGCCGTGCGGTTGGACACACGCGACGCCTGCTCCATGTTGTGCGTCACGATGACGATGGCACGGTCGGCAACGATCGACGACATCAGGTCCTCGATCGCCAACGTCGAGATGGGGTCGAGCGCCGAGCAGGGCTCGTCGAACAGAATCACGTCGGGGTTGAGCGCCAGCGTGCGCGCGATGCACAGGCGCTGCTGCTGACCGCCCGAAAGCGCATAGGCGCTCTTGTCGAGCTTGTCTTTGACCTCGTCCCACAGCGCGGCGCCGCGCAGGCTTTCCTCGACCATGCGATCGAGCTCGTCGCGGTCGGTGATGCCGTGGCGCTTGGGCGCAAACGTGATGTTGTCGCGAATGGACTTGCGAAACGGATTGGGCTGCTGGAACACCATGCCAATGGAACGACGCAGCTCGTACGTGTTCTCGGTCTTGGTGTTCACGTTGCGCCCGCGGTAGTTGATCTCGCCCTCCACGCGGCAGCCGCGAATCTCGCGATTCATAAGGTTGAGGCTGCGCAAAAAGGTCGACTTACCGCAGCCCGAAGGCCCGATGAGCGCCGTGATCTCGCCCTTATGGAAGTCGAGCGACGTATTGTGCAGCGCATGGTGGTCGCCATAGTACACGTTGACGTCCTTGGCGGAGAGCACGACCTCGTCGCTCACGGCCTTGCCGCTCACGCGCACGCGCCTCTCGCTCTCCCCCACGCTCGACAGAAAGTCCTGGGTGTCGGACGCGGCCGCCTCGGTTGCGGGCGTTGCATTCATATCGCTCATTCGGCCGTCATCTTCCTTGCCAGTTGCTTGCCCACGATACGGGCGACTACGTTAAACAGCAGCACGCAGGTCATCAGCAGTGCGGCGGTGCCCCAAACGATCTGCTGGGCCTCGGGGCTGCCCTCACCGTAAATCTTGTAGATGTGCACGGCGAGCGACTCACCGGGGCGGAACACGTTCCAGGCGCAGGTGGGACTCGACAGGTTAAAGCTCAAGAAGTTCAGACGCACCGGCGAGCTCATGCCCGAGGTAAAGAGCAGCGCCGCGGCCTCGCCAAACACGCGGCCGGCCGAAAGCACGATGCCGGTCACGATGGCGGGCATGGCCTCGGGAATCAGGATGTGCAGTGTGGCCTCCCAGCGAGTGAGGCCCATGGCCAGGCACGCATCGCGCTGGGCCTGCGGCACGTCCTCGAGCGCCTGCTGAATCACGCGCACCAGGATGGGGATGTTGAACATGGTGAGCGCGACGGCGCCGGAGATGATGGAGTACTTCCAGCCCAGCTGCACCGAGAACACCAGAAAGCCGAACATGCCTACGACAATGGAGGGCAGCGAGGACAGCGTCTCGATGGCGGTCGAGGCGATGTCGCGAATAGGCCCATCGGGCGCGTACTCAACCAAAAAGACCGCGCCGCCCAGGCTGATGGGCACCGAGATGATCAGGGTGATCAGCAGCAGATAGAACGAGTCGAACAGCTGGTAGAGCACGCCGCCCTGCGTTCCGTTGGCGCGTGCGGGCTGCGTGAGAAAGCCTGGCTGGAACAGCGTCGAGATACCCTCGAACAGGATGTAGGCCACCATGGAGACGACGATAAGCATGACGATGGCGACAATCGCCGTCAGCACGCCCGTGGCGATGCGGTCCTGCTTTTGGACACGCCCGAGTCTCGCCTCGTCGATGTGGATGCGCGTGCTAGCCACGAGCCTTCGCCCCCTTGCGGCCGATAAGGTGGATGATCAGGATAAAGATGAGGCTCATGCCCATCAGCAGCAGACCGAGCGCCCACAGGACGTCGTCCTGCGCCGAGCCCTCGGCATAGACCGCCATGGACGTGGTGAGCGTGGTGGTGATGGTAGACGCCGGCGACAGCAGCGACGTCGGCATGGCCTCGATGCCGCCAATGACCATGCGCACGGCGAGCGTCTCGCCAAAGGCGCGGGTCATGCCAAGGATGACTGCGGTCATGAGCGAGGGCATGGCGGACTTGAGCACCACGTGCCAGATGGTCTGCCAGCGGGTGTAGCCCAGCGCGAGCGAACCCTGGCGGTAGCTATCGGGCACGGCGCGCAGGCCATCGACCGAAAGCATGGTCATCGTCGGCAGAATCATGACTGCCAGCACGATAGCGCCGGGCAAGATACCCAGACCCGTGCTCACGTGGAAAACGCTCTTCATAAGACCGACGACCACGTGAAAACCGATCAGGCCAAAGACGACCGAGGGAATACCGGTCAAAAGCTCAATGAGCGGCTGAAAAACCTTGGAGCCAAACTTAGGCTGAATCTCGACCGCAAAGATGGCAGAGCCGATGGCGATGGGCAGTGCGATGAGCGTGGAGAGCACCATGACCGCAAACGAGGTGACGATCAGGGGCAGGGCGCCAGTGTAGGGCAGGCCGTTTTCGGCCGTGTTGGCCAGGTCCCACTTGGTACCGATAAAAAACTCGACGATCGAGACGCCGTCCTTGAAAAAAGCCGAGAGGCCCTTTTGGGCGACCATAAAGATGAGCGCGGCAACGACAAGCGTCACGAGCGCTACGCACGCACCCGTGACGCCCAGGCCCACGTTCTCAAGCTCGCGCTTTGGCAGCTGTTTTGCCATTGCAAACCTTTCCGGGGGCGATTACTTATTTAGCGGAGACCTTGCCACTGGCGTCCTTGACGACCTTCATGGCAGAAACGGGAATAAAGCCCTGCTCCTCGACGAGCTTGCCCTGGACGTCGTCGGAAAGCATGAACTCCAGGAAGGCCTTGGTGGCCTCGTCGGCGTCCTTAGCACAGTACATGTGCTCGGTCGCCCAGATCTTGAAGGAGTCGTCGGTGACGTTTGTGCTCTTGGGCTCGACGCCCTCGACCATGATGGCGTTGAACTTGGAGTCATCGAAGTGCGAGAAGTCAAGGTAGGAGATGGCGTTGTCGGTGCTGCCCATCTGAGTCTGGACATCGCCGGACTTGTCGAGCTCGGCGTCGCCCTTAAAGTCGACGGCCTCGTCGCCAAAGACGGCGGCCTCGAAGGTGGCGCGGGTGCCGGAGCCGGCCTTGCGGTTGAGAACGACGATAGTAGCGTCGTCGCCGCCGACCTCCTTCCAGTTGGTGATCTGGCCGGAGAAGATGCCCTTGAGCTGCTCGAGGGTCAGGTCGTCGACTGTCACGTTCTTGGAGACGACGGGGCCCATGCCCACGACGGCGACCTCGTGATCGACGAGGTTCTTGACCTGATCGGCCTCGAGCTTGGTCTCGGCGAAGACATCGGAATTACCGATGGTGACGGTGCCGGCGGCGACAGCGGTCAGGCCCTTGCCCGAACCGTTACCCGAACCGGAGACGGAGACGTCCGGGTTGGCATCCATGAACTTCTCGGCAGCAGCCTCGACGAGAGCCTGGAACGAGGAGGCGCCGTCGTAGGTCACCTCGCCCGAGACGGACTCGGCAGCAGCGGCGCTGCCCTCAGCAGCGGTGTTGGCGGCGTTGGAGCCGCCGCAACCAACGAGACCGAGACCGACGATGCTGGCAAGACCACCAGCGAGGCCGAGGAACTGACGACGAGAATAAGCCTGATCGAGCATGATCTTCCTTTCATACAAGCGACTCGCGGGCACCCTGCCCGCTTTGCTGTTTGGAAAGATACGGTCTCGATCGGGCAGCGCCCGCGTCAGCTGCGCTTTATTACGGGCATCTGATAGACCCTTACCGCAAGCGCGGCTCGGCTTTACAAACGAATAACAAACCCGCCACCAAGCATGACCCGCCTTTTACACCAATAAAAACAAAGTTGCGGTGAAATAGTTCCTGCTTGGCCATCAAATGGCCCATTCTAGGAACTATTCCACCGCAACTTAAAAAGCCCGGACGAAAGGGGTGCTAAGTTGTTAAAACGCCGCAGCCTTAAAGCTCAAGCTCGTTCAAACGTAAGATCGCCACGATATAAATCTTGAGCGCCTGCTTGAGCTGTTCCTCGTTGGCGCACTCGTTGGGACCGTGCATCTGGCCGCCCCACTCGGGCAGCTCCAGACCGGTCTCCTCGGGGCCAAACGAGACGGCGCGGGCAAAGTTGCGCGCGTACGTGCCGCCGCCCATGGCAAAGGGCTCAGCATGCTTGCCCGTAAACTCGTTATAGGTATCAATAAGCGCCTTCACGGCCGGATCGTCGGCAGAGACCGAGAACGGCACCTTCGCACGACCCACACGGCACGTCACGCCAAAACGGCCCACGAGCGGATCGAGCTGCTCGCGGATGGTATCGGCACTCGTGCTGTCGGGGAAGCGCACGTCGATGACCTGCTCAATATGGCCATCCGCCACGCGGATGACGCCAGCGTTGCAGGTAAGCGGGCCAAACGCCGGACTCGTCGCATCGATACCCAGGCCGCGACCATAGGCGTCCGCATGCACAAAGGCCAGGAACTTGACGAACTCGTGCTCGGCAGGCGTCAGCAGGCGCTCGTCGCGTGCACCAAACGCGTCCTCGGCCTCGCGCAGATACGCCACGATCAGCCCGACGGCGTTGATCGTTCCCTCTGGCATCGAGGCATGACCGCCAATGCCGTGGGCGAAAATCTGCGCATGCCCGTTATCAAGCGCCGTGATCTCCAGGCGGTCGGCGTTCTCAACGGGCGCCGGCAGCTCATCGGCGGCAATCGCGAGCTCGCAGATGGACTGCGACGGAATGGCATTGCTCGCCTCGGAGCCGCTCCACGACACGATGCGCCCGCCGTCGATCTTGGGACTCACGAACGTCGCCCCAAACTGGCCCTTCTCGGCATTGCAGACCGGAAACTCGGCATCGGGCGTAAACAAAAAGTCGGGGTCTGCGTGGTTCTCCAGATAATGGTGAACGTCGGACATGCCCACTTCCTCATCGCAGCCCAGCAGCGCGCGGAAAGTATAGCGCGGGGTAATGCCGTGCTTGAGCAGATAGGCGCCGGCGTAGAGTGACAGCACCGCCGGACCCTTGTCGTCGATAACGCCGCGGCCGAGCAGCCAGCCCTCGCGACGCTCCAGCGCAAACGGGTCGGTGTTCCAGCCCGGGCCGGCGGGCACCACGTCCACGTGGCAGATGGTCGCGAGCTGCTTGTCGCCGCGGCCAGGGATATCGGCAATGCCCACATAGCCCTCGTCGTCGCTCGTCTGATAGCCAAGCTTCTGCGCGATGCCGAGCGCACAGTCGAGCGCGTCACGGACCGGGCGGCCAAACGGCGCGCCGGGCTCTGCATCGGCAGAAACTGCCACGGACGGATAGCTCACCAGCTGCTCGATATCGGCGACGACATCTTCCCAGACCTCGTCGACATACTCAGCGACGCTCTGCTCCACCTGATTCATAGACTGCCTCCTTACCAATGAGCGGCAAGCGTACCCGCCCCTCACATTTAGTTCCTAGATAGAGAAAAGTTTAGCAAGCTCGGCCACCGAGTGCACCACTGCATCGGCACCCGCCGCCTCATGCTCACCCGGCGCCGCCGCGCCCGAATAGATGCCGATGCACGGCACGCCCATCGCGTGCGCGCCCTCGACGTCGTTAAAGCGATCGCCGATCATCACGGCATCGTCCGCCGTCGCGCCGAGCGCCGCCGAGGCATCGCGAACCGAATCGGCCTTGGTCTCGCGCCCCTGCGGCGGATTCATGCCAACCACGGCTTCGAACTGAGAAAGACCAAGCTCATGCACCATGTCGATGCATTTGGCCTCCATGCGTGACGTCGCCACGGCCATACGCTTGCCCCGGGCGGCCAACTCATCCAGCAGCTCGGGAATCCCATCGAACACGGGGTACTCCTCCGGTCCCAGCTCATCAAAAAAGGCGCGGTACTCGTCGGCCACCACAAGCGACTCCTCGCGGGAAAAGCCGTAAAAGTCGTGAAAGCTCTTCCACAGGGGCGGCCCGATCATGCGGCGCAGATCACCCATCTGCGTCTCCGAAAACCCGCGCGCAGCCAGCGTCTTGCGCGTCGAGGTCATCACTGCCTGACCCGTATCGGCCACCGTGCCGTCAAAATCGAACAGCACAACCGGCCGCTCGCAAAGTTGCAATGCCGCCATCGGCACCCTTCTTCCCCAGTTGATGATTTCCACACCACCGCTTCAAACTGTTGACTATTCAACGATTGAACCTAGCAATGTAGAGCAACTCCACTATACTTGTCGCACTTCGCTTTCAGAAGGCGGCGCTGCCGCGCCCCAACGAAAGGTGCAATTATGTCTTTTGCCATCATAACCGACTCCACGTCGGACATCTCCCCCGCCCGTGCCCAAGAGCTCGGCATTTACGTGATTCCGCTGCATGTGATTATCGAGGGCGAGGACCTGCTCGACCAGGTGCAGATTACCGCCGAGGAATACGTCGCCCGCATGGCTGGCTCCGAGCAGCTGCCGCACACCTCGCAGCCGAGCGCCGGCGAGTTCAAGGCGCTGTTTGACCGCGTACGCGCCGATGGCCACGACAGCGCGATCTTTATCTCGCTGTGCAGCGAGTGGTCCGCCTGCTATTCCAACGCATGCCTGGTCGCCGAGACCCACGAGCTCGACGTGCGCTGCATCGATTCGCGCACCGGCTCGGGCGCCGAGGGCCTGCTGGTGGAGTACGCGCTGGCTATGCGCGAGGACGGCCGCAGCCTGGACGAGACCGAGGCGCAGATCCGCGCGGCCCTGCCCGACGCCCACCTGCTGCTGATTCCCCGCACGCTCGAGAACCTCGTTAAGAACGGCCGCGCGCCCAAGCTTGCCGGCCAGCTCACGCAGATGCTCAACATTCGCCTGGCCGTTTCGCCGGAGTGGAAATCGGGCGAGATCAAGGCCATCAAAAAGGGCCGCGGCGCCAAGCGCATCGTCGCCAACACCATGGCAGATTGCCTCGCGTTTTTGGACGAGCACCCGGGCTCAAGCGTGCGTGTGCTCACGACCGGCGCCGCCGAGGAGCAGGAACTTGTCAACGAGGCACTCGCGGGCCAGGATTACGTAGACGCCGGCACCGGCCCCATCGGCTGCACCATCGCCACCCATGTAGGCGTCGACGCCATCGCCATCAGCTACTGCCCCCGCTACCAGCCCATCCACTAGGGGCACCTTTACCACTTGCGGTGGAATAGGAACTGTTTTTGGCTTATCAGCCGCAAATCAATCCCTATTCCACCGCAACTTAGAAATCGGCGATCAGCCCAGCGGACCCTGAAACAGTTCCTGATGAGTGCCCATTCTCACCAGCCTAATCACTGGGTTAGTCTTATGGGGAAGATAAAGAACGACCACATCGACCAAGCCATCGGATAGGTGGAAATCGATGTGGCCGTTGTAGTTTCCGCCCGGGTTTGAGAGCTCGTGGGCGCCATACTCCGCCGGAAGTGACCCATGAGCCACAAGCTCTGCAACCGCCGCTTTAAACTCACTTTTTAGCTGCGGATGCATGCGCATCGTTCGTTTGTAGTCCACCTTAAATTGAGCCTCGACTTTAATCTCGAACATCGCTATTCCTCATCGAGGAATGACATAAGCTCATCAGCGTTATTGAATGACAGGCTATCGTCCGGCAAAATCCCCAGCTCATGAGCCTCGGCGATCACCATGGCGCGCCTCGTCACCTCGTTGGGCACCTCCGCCCTTCCTACAATCTCAAAAGGAATCTTTCGCTGATTTACCAGCTGCCGAACGGCAAGATTGAGATAGGAATTGAGGCTGAGGCCGACCGAATCCAAGAACTCAGTCGCCTGCTCCTTGAGCCCCTCTTCGATTCGAACCGTCGTAGGCTTAACTGTTGCTGTAGACATTTGCGACCTCCTCGCCCTCGTCTTTTACACCAGTATACCCAATATAAATGGCAATCTGATGTTAGATAACATCAGATTGCCATGCGTATTCATGTCGCGTGGGCACGATTGATCTACATCAGCCCGCTGAGCGCAATGTCAACGGCCTCGTTGAGGTCGTCGGTAATGTGTACCAGATCCGGATCGAGCGGGCTAATCATACCGGTGCTCATCACCGGGCCGTTGAGCCAGTCGAATAGGCCCTGCCAGTACTCGGTGCCCACCAGCACGAGCGGCATGCGCTTGACCTTGTGCGTCTGCACCAGCGTGAGAACCTCGAACATCTCGTCGAGCGTGCCAAAGCCGCCGGGAAATACGATGGCGCCCGAGCTGTACTTAACGAACATGGTTTTGCGCACAAAGAAGTAGCGGAAGTCCATGCCGAGGTTCACGTATTTGTTGAGCCCGTGCTCGTGCGGCAATTCAATGCCTAGGCCAACTGACTTGCCGTTGACACTCGCCGCTCCCCTGTTGGCCGCTTCCATGATGCCAGGGCCGCCACCGGTGATGACCGCCACGCCACGTTGCGCGATCTTGCGCCCGACGGTGCGCGCCGCCTTGTAGAGCGGATCGGTCTTGGGCGTGCGGGCGCTACCGAAGATAGTCACCGCAGGTCCAAGCTCGGCAAGTGCGCCAAAGCCATCGACAAACTCTGCCTGAATTCGCAGCACGCGCCAGGGGTCGGCGTGCAGCCAGTCAGTCGACTCCTCGGGCGCCAGCAGGTTGGCGTAGGTGTTGTCCTTAGGAATCATGGGGCCGCGCATGACCACGGGGCCGCGGCGGTACGTCTCGTCGTAGGCAGGCTCGCCCTCGACGTTCTCATTCTTAATCATGGGTACTCCTATCGAGAAAAAGAAAAACGGGCGGGGTCGACGCCATGCGTCAAACACCCGCCCGAACATCAACTATTCGGTATGGTACCCACGATGCATCAAGCACTTACAAGCTATCGGCCAGCGGTCGCGCAGCCGGTGTCAGCGAATGTGACGACCGGCTGGCGCTCGACCATTGCCGTTGCCCACGCTCTGCAAGCGTGTCTGTCGCCCTTAGTAATCCACCGCGGCAGGACTATTCATCCAATCGCTCACGAATGCGCCGTAGCGGCCCTCGATAATGGCCTGGCGGGCACGCTGCATAAGGTTGAGCAGGTAGTAGATATTGTGCATCGAAAGCAAAATGCCGCCGAGCATCTCCTTCTGCGTGACCATGTGACGGATGAGCGCACGGCTGTAACCGCCCGTGCACACCGGGCAGGTGCAGGTGGGATCGATGGGACCGTCGTCGTGCGCAAAGCGAGCGTTGCGGAAGTTGAGGCGACCCTCGCTGGAGAATGCCGTGCCCATACGGCCGGTGCGCGTCGGCAGCACGCAGTCAAACATGTCGATGCCCACGCCAACGCCGCGCACGAGCGTGGTCGGGTTGCCGACACCCATCAGGTAGCGCGGCTTATGCTTGGGCATGTACTCGCTCACGAGCGGCGCCAGGGTCTCGAACATGGTCTCGTGATCCTCGCCCACCGAATAGCCACCGATACCATAGCCCGGGAAGTCGCCGCACTCCTCCAGATGGCGCAGCGAACGCAGGCGCAGATCCAGGTGCATGCCGCCCTGAACGATGCCAAAGAGCGCCTGGTCATCGCGGGTATGCGCCTTATAGCAGCGCTCGGCCCACATGCTCGACAGCTCAACGGCGCGCTCAACGTAGGCGCGCGTGGCGGGATAGCCCGGGCACTGGTCGAGCTGCATGCAGATATCGGAGCCGAGTTTCATGGCGATTTCCATGTTGTCCTCGGGCGTCCAAAACACGTGGCGGCCGTCGTAATCGTTGACGATAAAGCGCACGCCCTCATCGGTGAGCTTGACGGCATCGTTGTGGCTGAAGACCTGGAAACCGCCCGAGTCGGTGAGGATGGGGCCGTGCCAGTTCATGAACTTGTGCAGGCCGCCCAGCTCGGCGATGGTATCCTCGCCGGGACGCATGGACAGATGATAGGTATTGGCGAGCACGATCTGGGCGCCGAGCTTCTTGACAGTCTCGGTAGGAATGCCCTTGACGTTTGCCTTGGTGCCCACAGGCATAAAGATCGGCGTCTCGATGTCGCCGTGCGGGGTGTGCAGTACGCCGGCGCGCGCGTGCGTCGTCGGATCCTCGGCAATCAGGTCGAATTTAAAAAGGTTCTGGTCCATAAACTGGAACTCCTTGGTTGCGGTTCATACGCAAACCATTATACGGGCAACCCGCAAGAAGCACCGACTCGACAGAAACTGGTGCGAGGAGGATACGGCAGGGACACGGCAAATGAGCGTGGATTTTTGGACGCTTACCGGATGAGCGTGGATTATCTCCCACTTTTGCCCAAAGCACAGCCCAAAAACGGGAGATTATCCACTTTCATTCTGCGGGCACTCATTTAAGTACGTCCCCGATGAGTGGAGCTATTTACCAGCCACGCCAACGCCGATGTTTTGGCAACGCCGATGCCCTGCTGTTCCCAGCAACGCAAACGCCGATGTTATGGCACCGACAGCGAAAACCCGCCAGAGCGAGCAAGGTGACGTGAAATGAAAGGGCGCTGACCTTTTGGTCGCGCCCTTGAAATTGAACGTCAGATTGCCGCTCTGGCGGGTTTGCAGCGTCAACTGGTTACGCGGTTCGTAGAACCGCGTAACTGTTAGGGACGCTGGCCCATGCCACCCTCGAGGGTGACGGTCTCGCCGTTCATATACTTAAAGTCGGGACCGCAGAGCTGAACGACAACGCGGCCGATTTCCTTCTCGACGTCGCCGTAGTGGCCAGCCGGCGGCATGTGGACGTTGGCCTTGAACGCCTCGGGATAGGCATCCTGGAAGTTCTCGAGCGCGGCGGTCCAAGCAAGCGGGCAAACGATATTGACGTTGATGCCGTCCTTGCCCCACTCGTTGGCGGCAACGCGAGTCAGACCACGGATGCCCTCCTTGGCGGCGGCATAGCTGCACTGACCATAGTTGCCAAACAGGCCGGCGCCCGAAGCAAAGTTGACCACGGAGCCCTTGGTCTCCTTCAGGTGCGGGTAGGCCTTCTGCATGTACAGGTAGGTGGCATACAGACCGGAGTAAATGGCGAGGTTGAACTGGTCCATGGTGTGATCGGCGATCGTCACGCCCGAAGCGCTGGCCTGAGCATTGTTGACGACGGCGTCGATGCGGCCGAACTCCTCAATGGCCTTGTCGATGACGTTCTGGACGACGGCCTCGTTGTCCTGACCAGCCGAGACATCGGCCTGAACAGGCAGAACCTTGACGCCGTACTCGGCCTCGAGGGATTCCTTGGCAGCCTCGAGCTTGGCAACGTTGCGGCCGGTAATGACGAGGTTTGCGCCCTCCTTGGCAAAAGCGATATCGATACCGTAGCCGATGGAGCCAGCGGAGCCGTCCTTGAGCGTGGCCTTGCCGCCGCCGGTGACGATCACGGTCTTACCAGTGAAAAGTCCCATATAAAGTCCTTTCAAATCGCGACGGGCCTGCCCGTCGACTGCGCGCATCCAACTTCACGCGCCAAAAGCTGAAATGCAACTTTAACGGGTTCAAGTGAAAAGAAAAGGCCTCGGCAGGCGAACGGCATAACGTCTTTCGGCGAAGGGATTGTCAAGTACAAACTGGATAAAGTGGCCGAGTTTTTGCTATCGACGCGAGCCATCGAACACGTTTTGAAACTTTGCTGCAGCGCGCGGGATGTCGACGCGAGACTTTATCATAGGGTGACAAACAACGATGAGGAGCACATGCCTATGACAGACGAGCTGGACCCCCAGACTCAACAGCATATTGATGATTCCGCAGACGTCACCGCAGATGCTGACGCTGTGACCTGCGATGATATTGGCCTCGACGACCCCATCTTAGACGAAAGCGCTACGGCGGAAACCCCTGGCGCCGAAGATGCAGACGAGCAAAACGACGATGCGCCCGCTCAGGACGACCACCCCGTACAGGATGCTGCTCCGCAAGCTGCGGGCCCTATCGAGGTTTCTTCGGAAGAAGAGCTCGACGCCGTCATGGACTCCATGATGGATGCCGTCAAAGCGATGAAAGACGCCGTGGCCGACGCTGACGTTGACGCCGAGGAAGAGGAGGCCGCCGAGGCAGCCTCGACCTTCGTACCCGGCGAGACTCCGGTTGCCGACCAGGGCAGCACCATGCCCTCGTTTCTGCAGCTCGAGCATCCCACGATTGGCACCGATGCGGTCGACCCGCACGCAGCAGGCTTTTCTGTGATCGAAGGCGGTACCGGCAATATCGCCGTGCCGCAGACTGCCGATGCGGACGCTGCCGACACCGCTCGCCCGACTGCCCCGCACTCCCCCGCCGCGAGCCGCGATCTGGGGACCGCTGTCTCGAACACTGCGAACGCCGTGGGCACCTTTATCGCCCAGGGCGCCTCGGCCATGCGCGAGATGAACGCCGCGAAAAAGGCACTTGCCGATGCCCGCGCCCACCTGGCCGAACTTGAGCAGCGCATTGCCGATCAGGCCGAGGAACTCGAGACGCGCCAGGATATCGCAGGCCGCTACGACCAGATCGTCGCCGACCAGCGCCAGGCGATTGCCACGGCCCAAAAGACTGCAGCGGCCGCCGAGATTGACCGTGATGCCCACGCCTCCAAAGCGACAGAGCTCAAGGGTCAGCTCGAACAAATGAAGACAGAGGATGACGCGACTGAGCTCCGCCTGAAGGCCGCGCTCGACGCCGTGGAGGCCCGCGAGGCGAGCTCACGCGAGACCGGCAACCGCCTCGTTCGACGTCTTGAGGATTCCAAGCGCATCCGCGACAAGGTGAAGGCAGAGCGAGACGCCGGCATTGCCGCCGCGCAACAAACCGTCGACGCCACGCGCGCCCAGCTCGAGACGCTGCGTCATGAGTATGCCGAGCTGCAACGCAATCCCTCGGCAAATCCCGCCAACTATACGGTGCGCACCAGCGAGCTCTCGATGCAGATTTCCGACACAGCAGATGCCCTGCGTAAAGCCGAAGAAGATGTCCCGCGCATCACCGCCGACCTTGAGCATTCACTTGCCGCAGCCGAGCAGGCAGTCGAGCAGGCTCAAACCCCTATCGCCGACGCAAAACGCGCGCACCAAGCCGTGACGACCGAAGCCGATGCCGCGCGCGACGAGTTGCAGACGGCGAAGACTGCCGCCGCGACTCGTCAGCGCGAACTGCGCGAGAAGATCGCCGCGGAGGACAAGGCACGCCGCGAGCAGGAGCAGACCATCGCCAACGCCCAAGCAGATGCCGCACATGCGCAGTCGATCATCGAACAGGCGACCGAGGTGCACGACCACCCAGAGATCACCGAGTCGCTTGCAGGGTCCTTGGCCCGAGACAAAGCCGAACACACCGAGACCGAGCGAGAAGTCGCCCAGCTCGAGGCCACCGAGGACGCGGTGCGCGAGCGTACCCGCGACTCACGCATCAAATTCACCGGCGCCATCGTCTGCATTGTCGCCGTAGTCCTCGCGATCGTCCTCATCTGGCTGTTCGCGAGCAAGTAGTCGTTTAAGAACGTCCCCAACGACTACTTTTCGCCAGCAACGCAAACGCCGATGTTATGGCAGAGTCAGCGAGCGGGCCGCATTTGAAACAAGGTGACGTGAAACGAAAGGGCGCTGACCTTCTGGTCGCGCCCTTGAAGTTGAACGTCAGATTGTCCAAATGCGGCCCGCGCAGCGTCGGCCGGTTACGGCGTTTGGAAAACGCCGTAACCTACTGAATGAGCATCGCGTCGCCGAAGCTGAAGAAGCGGTAGCGCTCCTCGATGGCGGCGGCATAGGCATCCATGATCTGGTCGCGGGTGGCAAGCGCGCTTACGAGCATCATGAGCGTGGAGCGCGGCACGTGGAAGTTCGTGATCAGCGCGTCGACCACGTGATAGGTCGAGCCGGGCATGAGGTAAAGCTGCGTCGTGGCGTTCTCGCGCGCCACGATGTCGCCGCGGCCGAGCGTGTCGGCACCGTCCTCGCGGCCTTCAAAATAGCGCGCCGTCACAGCCGGATTGGACACCGGCGCGTCCGCGTCAAACGCACTCTCGAGCGAGCGCACCGCGGTGGTGCCGACGGCGATCACGCGGTGCCCCTCGGCCTTCGCCTTATGCACGGCGTCGACAACCTCCTGCGACACGTGGTAGCGCTCGGTGTGCATCACGTGCTGCGTGGGGTCGTCCTCCTCCACCAGACGGAAGGTATCGATACCCACCTCGAGCTCGACGGCGGCAAACTTCGCACCCTTGGCCTCGATAGCGGCCATAAGCTCGGGCGTAAAATGCAGACCCGCCGTAGGAGCGGCAGCCGAGTGCTCCTCCTTCATGGCGTAGACGGTCTGGTACTTCTCGGGATCGCCCTCGTAATCGGTAATGTAAGGCGGCAGCGGCACGTGGCCGGCAGCATGGATGGCCTCGTCGAGCGTGCGCGGGTCTCCGGCGGCATTGCAACCGGCCGGCTCAAAACGCACCAGACGACCGCCGCGGCTATCGGTGACAAAGTCGATGACCTCGGCCATCAGCACCACGGGAGCCCCCTCGGGCGCATGGGCGCCACCGGCGCGATACTCAATCTGAGCACCGGGCTTCAGGCGCTTGCCCGGCTTGACCAGGCACTCCCAAACGTGACCCAGCGGGTCAACATCCTCGCGGCGCTTGAGCAGCAGCGTCTCGACCACACCGCCCGAGCCAGCCTTGCGACCGATAAGACGGGCCGGCATCACGCGCGTCTGGTTGATGACGAGCACATCGCCCGGCTCGATATAGTCGATGATGTCGCGGAAGATGCGGTGCTCAACGGTACCGCCATGCTCTAGCGGCGTTCCTGTCTCGGAGCCTTTGCGATCAACCACCAGCAGGCGGCAGGAGTCGCGCGGCTCGGCAGGAGCCTGGGCAATCAGTTCCTCAGGAAGGTTGTAGTCAAAATCATCGGTACGCATAGACACGTCGGATACTCCTTATATAGCTAAAGTCCGCTCTACATCCTAGCAGGCTGACGTCCCAAACGAACTACTTTTTGGCGGCTTTGCGCTCGTCGCGGATGCGGGCGCGGTCCATGGCCGCCTCGACAGCAGAAAAGCGGCAACCACAGTAGTTCTGCCGATACATGCCCAGCTCGCGCGAACGGCGTGTCGCCTCGGGGTAATACGGGCGAAAATCGCGAATGACCGGAGTGAGACCGCGGGCGGCAGCCAAGCGCTCAAGCACATCATTGCAGGTATCGAACAGCTGATACGGCGAGACGGCGAGCGTCGTACCCACATATTCGAACCCGCGCTCCTGGGCCACACGGCATGCCTCGGCCAGACGCAGGGCATAGCACGCACGACAGCGACGGGGTCGATCGGCGCTCAACGGGGCCACACCGGCCTCCCAGCGCTCGCGGTCCTCGCCTGTCTCGATAAGCTCGATGTCGCCATCGGCACACCACCGGCGCAGTTCGTCCAGGCGGCGCTGCCATTCATCGCGCGGTTGAATATTGGGGTTGGTCCAGCAAATCGTGGGCTCAAACCCCTCCTCGCGCAGCAGGCGGACCGGCTCAAGCGAGCACGGCGCACAGCAGGCGTGCAGCAGCAACGGCTTCATCAGCATCTCCTCCTCTGCAATGATTTTTTAATCCCCGTCCCAGAAAAATCATCCCAAAAAGACTACCTTGCGAAAAATCGCACGCCAAAGGATGTGTCCTCGCAGGCGACAATGCGGCGGTCGCGCAGGATGGTCCGCACGTAATACCAATCGCCCACGCAGCCCGACAAGTGCAGACCAGCCGCCAGGTAGCACAGCAGCGGATAGCCCGAAAACGCAAACCCCAGGGCAAGCGTTGTCGTCACAACAACCGTCGGCGCCAGACAAACCGCCATGTACCGCCGGCGCGAATACACAACGCCCTCGGCGCAGGCATAGATCATCGCCGTCTCGCGATTCGCCCCAAAGGTCACCTGCGCGCCCGCAGGCGCCAGCAGCTTAAAAAACACCGCATGCACCAGCTCGTGCACGGCAAACGATGCCATTGAGACCGCAGCCAAGCCGACTATCCAGCCCACGACAGCCATCCAGCCGCCCGCCTCAGCCGCGTCCAAGTCCGCAGGCCCGCCCAGCAGCATAAACACCGGCACCAGGCACACGGCAAACACCGCGACCACGGCCATCCCCCACACGAAGCAAGCGTGTAGAAAATCCTCGTCCTCAAACGCATGTATGTTGGAAATCTCATTCATAGCATCTTAGGATAGCGCTCCTGCCACGTACCCGTCCGCATGTGCGATAATGTCGAACGATATGCACGAATTGACCACCGCGCTGCCGAACCCCGTGCCCGGCCGCGCTCCCACCATATGCGAAGGAGTCCCATGGCATCCAAATATTCCATGAACGACCGTCCCAGCTGGCCGCGCCGCGCCATCGTTACCGCCGGCGAGCCCTACGGCAACAAGGGCCTGCACTTTGGCCACGTCGGTGGCGTCTTTGTCCCGGCCGACTTCTTCGCCCGCTTCCTGCGCGACCGCCTGGGCCGCGAGAACGTCATCTTCACCTCGGGCACCGACTGCTACGGCTCGCCCATCATGGAGAGCTACCGCAAGCTCAAGGAGAACGAGGGCTACGACAAGTCCATTAGCGAGTATGTCGAGTCCAACCACTCCCGCCAGGCCGCGACCCTCAACAACTACAGCATCAGCTGCGACATCTACGGCGGCTCGGGCCTTGAGCCGGCTGCGCAGATTCACAACGAGGTGACCGCCGAGATTATCAAGCGCCTGCACGAGCAGGGCACCATCTCCAAGCGCTCCACGCTGCAGTTCTACGACGCCAAGGCCGGCACGTTCCTCAACGGCCGTCAGGTGATCGGCCGCTGCCCCATCCAGGGCTGCAAGTCCGAGAAGGCGTACGCCGACGAGTGCGACCTGGGTCACCAGTTTGAGCCCGAGGAGCTCATCGCGCCCAAGAGCCAGCTCACCGGCGAGGTGCCCGAGCTGCGCCCAGTCGACAATCTCTACTTTGATCTGCCGGCCTACCTCGACTTTATGAAGACCTATACCGCCAAGCTCGCCCAGAACCCGCAGGTTCGCTCCGTGGTCTCCAAGACCATGGAGGAGTGGCTGCTGCCGGCTCAGCTCTACATCCAGAACAAGTTCCGCGAGGCCTTCGATGCCGTCGAGGACCAGCTCCCCGAGCACACCGTGCTGGAACCCGAGGGCAACAAGAGCAGCTTTACCGTCACCTTCCCCAGCTGGAAGGAGCGCGACGACGCCCACGCGGTGTTCGCCAACGGCGGCGTGCGCTTCCGCAGCGGCAAAGCGCTCGTGCCCTTCCGCATCACCGGCAACATCGACTGGGGCGTTCCGGTACCCGAGGTCGACGGCGTCTCCGACGTCACCTGCTGGTGCTGGCCCGAGAGCCTGTGGGCGCCCATCAGCTATACGCGTACCGTGCTCGCGCGCGATGCTAAGGCCGCCGGCGTGACCGAGGGCGTCGCCGCCCAGGATGCCGCCCTTATGGGCGAGCCCGCTGCCGACTCCACGCAGGTGCCCGCGCCCACCTACCAGCACAGCTCGCTCGACTGGCGCGACTGGTGGTGCTCGGACGACGCACAGATCTACCAGTTTATCGGTCAGGACAACATCTACTTCTACTGCATCGCGCAGACCGCCATGTGGGAGGCCCTGGGCTGGGACCTCACGCAGAGCACCGTCAGCGCCTGCTACCACCTGCTCTACATGGGCAAAAAGGCCAGCTCGTCCTCGCAGACGCCTCCCCCGCCGGCAGACGACCTGCTCAACCACTACACCTGCGAGCAGATGCGCGCGCACTGGCTGTCGCTCGGCCTGTCCGAAAAGCCGGTGAGCTTTAGCCCCAAGGCATACGACACCCGCGTGACCGGCAAGGACAAGGACGGCAACGAGGTGCGCGCCTGCGACGACAAGCGCGTCATCGATCCGGCCCTTAAGGAGAGCGCCCTTTTGACCGGCGTGTTCAACCGTCTGGCCCGCAGCTGCTTCTACGGCGTCGCCGTCAAGGAAGGCGACGAGAGCCCCTATCGCAACGGCTGCATCCCCGCCGGTGCGGCCTCTGCCGCCGTGGTCGAAGCCGCCGAGCAGGCAGCTCTCGCCTTTGAGCAGGCTATGTACAAGTTCGAGACGCACCGCGCGCTTGCCGTGTGCGACGACTACCTGCGCGCCGCCAACAAGCGCTGGAGCGACGCTTCCAAGGCCGCCAACAAGCTCGAAGGCAAGCCAGCAAACGCCGCGATGACGCAGGCCCTCGTCGACGCCTTTACCGAGCTGCGCGTGGCGACCGTGCTCATGCACGGCATCGTCCCTGCCGGCTGCGAGCTCATCTGCGAGTACTTCGACATCGACCCGGTCGCCTTCTTTAGCTGGGATAACATCTTCGCCTCCACGGATGAGTTTGTGGAGAGCCTGGGCGAGAAGCCCGGCGAGCACCGCGTAAAGCCGCTGCCCCCGCGCTTCGACTTCTTTAGCAAGCACGAGAGCCAGTACTAAACACTCGACATGTAATGGAATGGGAAGGAAAGACGGATGTCCAAGCCGCGTCGTCGTAAGCAGAAAAAGCAGGTCAAGGCCGAGCTCAAGCTCAGGCAGTTTGCCGCCACCGAGCTTTCCGACCAGCTTGCCGCCCTTCCTTGCGCCGCCGACCTGCCGCGCTTTATGGTCGACACGGTCGCCGGCGCCTATGCGCCCGCCGATGCCGAGCTCATGATCGAGGGCTTCGGCGCCGCGGCCACACGCCCGGTCACGCTGCGCGCCAACACGCTCAAGGCAACCGCCGAGGACATCGCTGCGGCGCTCGATGCCGCCGGCATCGCCCACAACCCCGTCGCCTGGTACCCAGACGCCTTCATCCTGCCCGACGCCCAGGTTTCCGACCTGTGGGACCTCGACATCTACCGCGACGGCAAGATCTACTTGCAAAGTCTGTCGTCCATGATGCCGCCGTTGGTCCTGGGCGCTCAGGCAGGCGAGGACATCCTGGACATGTGCGCGGCCCCCGGTGGCAAGACGACGCAGATTGCCGCCCTCACCCAGGGCCAGGCACACCTCACGGTCTGCGAGATGAGCATCCCCCGCGCCGAAAAGCTTGAGTCCAACCTCCACCGCCAGGGCGCCAAAAACGTGCCCGTCATGCGCATCGACGCACGCGAGCTCGACGAGTTCTTCCGCTTTGACCGCATCCTGCTCGACGCTCCCTGCACCGGCACGGGCACCGTCATCAGCGGCAACGAGAAAAGCCTGCGCGGCCTGACCGAGCAGCTGCTCGTCAAATGCGCCCGCTCGCAGCGAGCACTTCTGGACCGCGCCATGGGAGCCCTCAAACCGGGCGGCACGCTCGTCTATTCGACTTGTTCGATCTTGCCGCAGGAAAACGAGGACGCCCTGCAAGAGGCCCTCGACAAGCACATGGATTGCGAGCTTATCCCCCTCGACGGCACGCCAAGCGAAAGTGAGGCACGCCGCGCCCAGGAAGCTGATGAGGAGCCGCGCATCGAGTCCAACGCCCTCACCGAGGCCATCGCCGCCGGCCACGTCTCGTCCGTCACCAACGGTATGCCCGGCACGCTGACCATTCCGCCTAGCCGCGACTTTGAGGGTTTCTACATTGCCCTGATCCGAAAACGCAGCTAGCGCACGGATCCAAAACTCAACAAGCTATCTCCGTGCGCGTTTGCTCTGCTGGTCGCGATGCTGTTTAAGCGTCGCGCGCTCCTTGCGTTCGGCCCTTTTGCCCTTAATGGCCGTGACCACAAAGTAGATGACCGCGGCGGCAACAATTGCGCCCACACACAGGCCAATCGAGCCAAACATTGCTGTCAATTCCATACCGCGTCACCTCTCTTTTAAACGGGACTTTCAAGATAGCACCTCGATCCCCGCCACCACAGCTCCTTCACGTTCGCCGGCCCTTCGGTCTAACGGATGGCGCGGCGGGGAAAAATCAACTCGTCAAACGATTTAGCATTCGCAATTCCGGCTGCATCGCGCCGGCCGCCATCACATAGAATCGAGCTTCCATGGATACCCTCAACGATCTAAATGAGCGCGTCGACGCCTTCGTCGGCACCAGCTCCTTCGACACGCCTGCCGCGGCAAACGGCCAAGCCCCCATCGATGTGCCCGCCGAGGTTCACGAGGACATCGTCGCCTCGGTCGATTTCTCCGAGGTCGAGCTCGCAGACGAGTTCACCGAGCCCCAGGTAGCCGTGACCCCCAACGGACTGCTCCCCATGGAGCCGCTGCCCATCGACGGGCGTTTGCGAAAGGCGGCCCTCCGTATGCCCGACGAGATTGAAGAGGCTAGCGGCTTTACGCTCTTCGGTCGTCGTATCAAATCGCTTATCTACACCACCGACGTCGCGGTCATCCGCAACTCCAACGCCGATGCCGTCTTTGCCGTTTACCCCTTCACGCCGCAGCCGGCCATTACGCAGGCACTGTTGACCGTCGCCGAGTGCCCGGTCTTTGTAGGCGTGGGCGGCGGAACTACGACCGGTAAGCGCTCCGTGCAGATGGCAGCCGTCTCCGAGATGCAGGGCGCGGCGGGCTGCGTGGTCAACTCCCCCGCTACTGCCGAGATGGTCGAGCACATCACCAACATCGCCGACATCCCCGTCATCGCTACGGTCGTTCGCTGCGACGACGATGCCCACGCCAAGGTGCGCGCTGGAGCCAAGATTCTCAACATCGCCGCCGGCAAGAACACGCCCCAGGTCCTACGCGAGCTGCGCAAGCACTATCCCAACCTGCCGCTCATCGCGCCGGGCGGCAAGACGCCAGAGAGCATCCGTGAAACCATCGCCGCCGGCGCCAACGCCATCATCTGGACGCCGCCTTCGGCCCAGCAGCTACAGACCGACATGATGCAGCGTTATCGCAAGATGAAGGAAGACGCCACACCTGTCATCTCGCACGACGATGTGCCCATTATCGACCAGGTCTCCGCCGCCGAGGTCAGCCAGATCGAGAACATGAATCCCGACGTGCCGATTCCCGACGAAGTCATCGAGCGCGTCGCTTCGATCCACGAGCGCGTCGAGGAGCATCGCGCCAACCGCGGCCTCAAGCCGTCACTGCACGGCTTTTTCTTCCGAGGAAAGAAACGCTAGCAAAACATCTTGGCCCGCCCCACAAACGTGAGGCGGGCCGTTTTCGTTTGAGCAATCATGCAGCGATGTGATGGGGCAAATTAATCCACGCGCTTGTCGCCCATAAAGAAGAGCGCCACCGTACCAGGTCCGGTATGCGAGCCAATCAGAGTACCGATGTTATTGATCTCAATCTTGCCTTTAAGCTGCGGAACCTGTTCCTCAATCAGCGCCGCAACTGCCTCGGCATCCTCGCGGCACGCCGAGTGCGACATGATGCACTTACCCGAATAATCCGCACCGTCCTGCACGTGTGCCATCATGGTCTTAGCCATCTCGGAAATCGCGCGCTTCTTAGTGCGAATCTTCTCACGTGGCGACAGCTTACCTTCGCAATCGACCGTCATAAGCGGGCAAATCTTAAGCGCCGTGCCGATGATCGCGCTCGCAGCCGAAATGCGACCGCCGCGCAGGTAGCTCGACAGATCGGTCGAGAAGAACCAGTGGTGCAGGTTGAGCTTGTGCTCCTCGATCCAGGCAGCCGTCTCGTCGAGTGAAGCCCCGCTATCGCGAACGTCGGCGGCATA
Organism: uncultured Collinsella sp.; assembly: GCA_900544875.1. Classification (GTDB taxonomy): domain Bacteria; phylum Actinomycetota; class Coriobacteriia; order Coriobacteriales; family Coriobacteriaceae; genus Collinsella. The sequence goes on from UQWS01000001.1 coordinate 94,348, forward strand.
TTCCAGCAACAGGCCAAAGCCCGAAGACGCCGCCAGCGAATCGATGACGCGTACCTTGCCGCCTTGGGGATAGCGATCCGCGAGCATCTGCGCCGCAACGCAGGCCGATCCATACGTGCCCGAAATACCCGACGACAACGTCAGGTGCAGCACGTCTTTACCCTCGGCAACAATCGGCTCCCAAAACTCCTCATACTCACCCACGCTCACCTGAGACGTCTTGGGCATAGCACCCGCGGCAATCTGGGCAAAAAACTCGTCCGGCGTAATCGACTGATACAGATCGTCCGTATAGACAACATCGTCGATCTCGTAATGAAAACACACGACAGGGATATTGCGCGACACAAAGAACTCCCGAGTTCGATCGGCGGCGGATTCACAGGTCAGGACAAAATCACTCATATGAGGCTCCTTACGTATTGCTACGAAAATTATCGCACAGTGAGCCTACATACGGTACATATGTCCACTATTTACCAAATCGAACCAAAAATAGCGAACATCTTTACCACCATCGTCTCCACCGGCCCCACGCATAAATATCTGAGAAAACACCTTCTGTCGTCTCCACTCAACCGCCATATCTACCTCAACTAAATCGATTTACCAAACCGTTCAGCCGACAATTCAGCCGCCGGCGCAAAATCGAAACAAAGCCGGCGCATACTGGTAAACGCTTGACGCTGTTTTATCAGTTTTACCAATCCCATCGGAAGGTGTTTCATGGTCGCATTCGATCGCAATCCGCAAGACTCCAAGTATCTGCGTCTGCTGTCGAGACAATTTCCCACCGAGCAATCCGCGTTTACCGAGATCATCAATCTCTCGGCCATCCTCAACCTGCCCAAGGGCACCGAGCACTTTATGAGCGACCTGCATGGCGAATACGAAGCCTTCATGCACATCCTCAACAACTGCTCGGGCGTCGTACGCGAACATGTCGACGAGATCTTTGGCGACACGCTCACCTTTGACGAAAAGGGCGAGCTGTGCACGCTCATCTACTACCCGCGCGAGAAGATTGAGCTGGTCCGCAGCCGGCACGAGGACTCGCCCACCTGGTACAAGACCATGCTCGACCAACTCATTGTGGTTGCCCGCTCGCTTTCGAGCCGCTATACCCGCTCCAAGGTGCGTAAGGCCATCCCGCGCGATTACGCCTACATCATCGACGAGCTGCTGCACACGCATCCGGATGAGAACAACTATCGCGTGCGCTATCACGAGCGCATCGTGGAGTCCATTCTGGAGACCGCCAGCGCCGACGACTTTATCGAGTCGCTTGCCTCGCTCATCAAGCGCCTGGCCGTCGACCACCTGCACCTGGTGGGCGACATCTTCGACCGCGGCGGCGGCGCGGCCAAGATTATGGACCGCCTGCTCACCTACCATTCGCTCGACATCCAGTGGGGCAACCACGACCTGCTGTGGATGGGCGCCGCTGCCGGCGAGCCCGCCTGCATCGCCACGGTGCTGCGCAACAACCTGCGCTACGACAACTACGAGATCCTCGAGAACGACTATGGCATCTCGCTGCGCGAGCTTGTCGCCTTCGCCGACGCCACCTATACCGCCGGCGAGTCCATCAGCCCGCTCATCAAAGCCATTAACGTCCTGCTTTTTAAGCTCGAGGGCCAGATTATCCAGCGCCACCCCGAGTTCGACATGGCAGATCGCCTGCTGCTCGACAAGATCGATCACGACGCCAGCACGGTCACGCTTGCCGACGGCAGCGTATGGCCGCTCACGACCAACGACTTCCCCACCGTCGATCCAGCGGACCCCTACACGCTCACGCCCGAAGAGCAGCACATCATCGACAAGCTCGTGTCCGAGTTTGTCACCGCCGATCACCTGCATCGCCACATCGATTTTCTCTATACCCACGGCTCCATGTATAAGGTCGCCAACGGCAACCTGCTCTTCCACGGCTGCGTGCCGCTCAACGAAGACGGCACCTTTAGCAGCATGAACTGCCTGGGCACCTGGCACGCCGGCCGCGATTATTTTGATTTCTGCGATCATATCGCCCGCCGCGCCTGGCGCGTTGGCGACCGCGATGCCCTCGACTGGATGTGGTACCTGTGGATCGGCTTTAACTCACCCGCCAGCGGACGCGTGGTGCGCACGTTCGAGCGCGCCTACATCGCCGACAAGAGCACGTGGGTCGAGCCGATGGACCCGTACTATACGCTCACCACGTCCTCGTCCGTTTGCGACGACATCATGCGCGAGTTTGGCGTCGCCCCCATGGCTTGCTCGCCGACGGGCCACATCATCAACGGCCACACCCCGGTCAAGACCACCAAGGGCGAGCAGCCCATCCGTGCCAACGGCAAGCTGCTGGTCATCGACGGCGGTTTCTGTCGCGCCTACCATCCCAAAACGGGCATCGCCGGCTACACGCTCATCTCGAGCTCGCGCGGATGCCGCCTCAAGTCGCACCGGGCCTTTACCACCGTTGCCGAGGCGCTCACCCGCAACATCGATATCGAAAGCGAGACCAACCGCTTTGACGAGGCCGACCGTCGCCGCATGGTGAGCGACACCGATACCGGCGTCAAGATTCGCAGCCAGATCCAGGACCTACGCCAACTGCTCGATGCATATAGAAACGGTGCTATCGAGGAGCGCGCCTAGCCCCGCCTGCGGAGATTGGCTAAACTTGCTGAGTTTGTCATCCCCACGGCGCTGCGGCGCCACCCTAAGGCAGGTGCCATGCAAAAGCTCCTTGCGCAGATCATGAAGTTTGGCGTCGTCGGCGTCATTGCCACCGTCATCGACTTTGGCATCATGAATCTGCTCCACTACGGCCTGGGCCTCAATATCCTGATCGCCAACACTAGCGGCTTTATCGTCTCGCTCATCTTTAACTATGTCGCCAGCATGAAGTACGTGTTTGCGCACAAAGAGGGCATGAGTCGCCGCCGCGAGTTCATCATCTTTGTCGTGCTGTCCGTTATTGGCTTGGCACTCAACGACGGCATCGTGCTGGCCCTCAACGCCGGCCTGGGCCTCGAGGCCAATATCGCCAAGATTTGCGCTACCGCGCTGGTCATGGTCTACAACTTTGTAACGCGCAAGATTTTCCTGGAGGGCGAGCAGACCAAGTAGCCCGGCTTTCCCGCGCAGCTACGGGGCCCACGGATGACGCGCGTCCAGCGCTGTGTTGTTCGTGAGCCTTGCTCGTTTACGGGAAGATTTGCAACGTTTGCGGATTACCTCTTGAATATTTGGCGAGTTCGTATAGTTCTTGTCAAAGACCTTACGTTTCCCATGCAAAAGCTCTAAAGTATCTCGTTGCTCGATTCATCAACGCATTGGATGTGATTACGTGCGCAAGGCACTGGCACAACCTCATACCAAGCAGTTCCTCAAGTTCGCTGTCGTAGGTCTTATCTCCTTTGGCATCGACTGGGGCATGCTCATTGCGCTCGTCGAGCTGTTCCACCTCGACTTTTTGTTGAGCACCACGGTCTCGTTTATCACGTCCGTCGTGGTCAACTACTGGCTCAGCATGAAGTACGTGTTCGACCACCGCGAGGGCATGAGCCGCAAGCGCGAGTTCACGATCTTCACCATCCTGTCAGTGATCGGTTTGGGTCTCAACGACCTGTACATGTTTGTGGGCGTCACGTTTTTGAGCATCGGCTACCAGGCCATGAAGGCCATCGCAACGTTCCTCGTCACCTGGTACAACTACTTTAGCCGTCGCTTCTTCCTCGAAGGCGCTCGCTCGTAGTCGATTCGACATTTGCTTGAATGTATAGCCGGTTGGAATTCTCGTTCCAGCCGGTTTTTTATTTGTCGAGGTCCCCGGCGACCCAGTCCTCTACGCATGAAAAACGGGCAGCCCGGATGTTTATCCGAACCGCCCGTCTGGCGCGCTATGTCGAGGTCTCTAGCCTGTAACGTAATACCAGACCACGTTGTCGCCGTTGGAGAGAACGTAGTTGCTGCAGGCCGTCATAGGCGTTGTGCCGTTGACGGAGTACATCCAGCCGCTCGTGCCGCCGTACTGTTTCTCGGCCAAACCACCAATCGCAGAAACATACGTGCCGTACGATGAGCCGTGTGCGTTGACAGAAAGGCCCAGCGCGCACAGGGCATCGTAAACGGTGGCGCCTTCGTTAAAGGTAAAGGTGCCGCCAGAAGACACAGGATTGCCCACGGCGCTCGATGTGACCGAAACCGTCACCGTTACGCAGTTGGACTCCTGCGAGCCGCCCTGTCCGCCCGAGGGAGCGCTTCCGCCATTAGAGCTGGAGGCTCCATCAGACGACTGACCGCCGCCCGAAGAAGCACCGCCAGACACATTGGAAGTATCGCCGGCTCCCGTATTCTGGGCAGCGGATTTATCTCCAGACTTCTTGCCGTCCCGACCATCGGACTTCTTGCTATCCGAGCTTTTATCCGATTCCTTGTTTGAAGACTCGGAATCGTCCTTGGACTTGGACCCATCTTTTGCGTCATTCGATGACTTGGAATCCTTGGAACTGGCCTCGCCCGAAGTCGTAGTCGAGCCAGACGCCTTGGTGTCCTTGGTGACAACGCTCTCCCCCGTCACGGCCCGAACGATCCAGTCAATGGACCAGGCGCCGCTCTCGGAAGGATGGACAAAGCCCAGCGAGACGACGATCAGAATGGTGCACGCGGCAGCCAGAACGCCGAGGAGCGCCTTGCGGCGAGGGGCGGACGCCGCCGAAGCGGCGCCCTGGTGCTTTGCATCGTCGAACTGAATGAACGAGGAATCTGGTTGCTTGGGGTCAGCGTCCTTGGATTTATTGGACACAGCCCTCACCTACCGACGTTTGGTGAACACGAACACGCCGACGATGGCGAGACCGATGACGCCGGCGGCAACGCCAACAATGGCGAGCGGGTTGATGCCAGTCTCCTGCTCGGAAGCATCAGAGGACTTCTTGGCAGTGGTCGTGGAAGCAGCGCCCGTATCGGAATTGGAATCGGACTTCTTGTCGGACTTGCTGTCCTTCTTGTCAGACCTCTTCTCGTCCTTCTTATCGGACTTATCGGAGTCCTTCTTGTCGGACTTGTTGTCCTTGGTCTCGGTCTTGGTCGACACCGTCGTCTTGGTCGTCGGCTTATGACCCGGGGCGATAGCGCCGCCGGCCTGCTGGCCCTTCGTGCCAGAGCCGGAACCCGTGCCCGTGCCAGCACCGGAACCGTTGCCAGCGCCACCGTTGCCACCATTAGTGCCAGAACCACCATTGCCGCCAGGGTTAACAGCATTCTTGGTCCACTTGGCATACAGCGTCAGATCGGCCGTCACCGGCGCGATATAGTCATACGCCTGCGTGCAAGCCTCATCGGTATACCAACCGCTGAAAGTATAGCCATCGCGCGTCGGATCGGCCGGCTTGACCAGCTTGCCGTCGGCCGTAGCAACGAACTTAGTGTCGCAAGCAGACCCGCCGTTGGAATTAAAGGCAACCGTCCAAGACTCGACAGCCCCCAGCTTGAACAGCGTACCCGAATCATTGATGTAGTAGAGGTTGCCAGAAGCATCGGCAATGACCGGAGAGTCGCAGTGCTGGTAATGGCCAGCCGCATCATAAATCTGCGTCGCCTCTGCATCGCCGAGCGTATAGCGATACACGCCACCACCAGCAGAGTAGTTGACGTAATCCTTGCTATCCGCGCTGTTAACGGTGAAGTACACATAGGTCTTGCCGCCCTGAACACTCACCAGCGGAGTAGCAGCAATACCGTTAAATCCGGCCGGCAGTTCTTTACCGTCAGCAGCGGTGACCATCGTGGTCTTACCGGTCTTCAGATTATAGAGAGCCAGAGCAGAGCCAGTAGCCGTCTGTCCGCCGACAATCAAGTTTTCGCCAGCCACCGCCGGTGCGCTCATGTTATTCGTAAGACCCAGGTCGACCGTCTTCTGCTCGCTTAGTACGCCCTTCGCCGAAAGCGAAATCACATGGAGCTTTCCATCGTGCGTCATCTGATAGAAGGTCGAACCATTGGACGGATCGGCGACACAGTCGGCGTTCGCGAGAGCACCGAGCTTCATAGTCGAAACGACATCGCCCGTCGTCTTATCAATGCACTTAAGCGTGCCCGCGCTCGTAGGAACAATGGTGTACTTATCCGTCAGCGCAGCACCAGTCCAATAATAGCCCTCGGAAGGGTCAATGTTCTGCCAAGAGACTTCGCCCGTGGCAATCTTGATACGCTTCAGGGAGCCGTTGCCGTAGGTCGCGTTGTAGTTCTCGTCATACGAAATATCGACCGTACCAACATAGACGTACTCGCCATCCGAAACCACGGTGCAGGAGCTCTGCGTCAAGTCCGTCAAACCTGGCGTCAGCCACTTGCAGATCAGCTTGTCCGCAGTAATCGCCTGGACCGCACCGCCGTTGAGCGGAACGATGATAAGGCCATTGGTATAGATCGGACGAGAGGTATAGCTCACCTTGGAGGCAAGCGGCGCAGAGGCAACCTTTTTACCCGTGGACGAATCGATCTTAATGAGCTCGTTCTCGGTCGCGATGTACACAAAACCGTTAGCAATGACAGGCTCGCTGCAGTTGGCATACTGCTGGCCAGACTCGGCCTTCCAATCGAAGGCCCACTTAAGACCAGCGGCCTGCGCAGGCGTCTTGGCATCCGTTACGGTCGAACCGTTGCCACTGTTGCCGTAGCCGGCCCACTCGGCATCCCAATCAGGAGTCGTCGCACTCGGGTCCACGACAATCTTGTCGGGATCGGGCATGGGCGAATCGTCGGTGGTATAGGCAAGCGTAACCTTATCGTCGCTCTTGAGCGTAATCTGATTGGCGCAGAGTAAGGAGGGCTCTCCATTGATATACAGATGCCAGTATTTATTGGTCGCACCATCATAGCCGTACGTCTTGCCTCCGAACGGCGAGTCGATGGAATTGAGGAACCAGTACTCACCGCTCTGGGAGCCGTTGTACGTAACGCCCTTTGCCTTCAGAACCGCTTCGATAAGGTCCTGGGCCGTAGAGCCTTCGGGCAGGGAAACATTGCTTGCCGAGCCCCAGCGAGTATTGTTGCCGTTGACATCGGGACCGATAACATCGACAGACCCAAGAACCTGGCCAGGAAGGGCATCGCTGTCGCCAGCATACATAAAGGTGACGGCGTCACCCTCATGGAGCTTGTAGGCACCAGCGCCAACGTCGGCGAACTTGTACTTTGCGTCGGACTTGCCCTTTACGTAGAAGCGCCAATAGCTATTGGTCGCAGCATCAGAGCCACAATAGGTCTTACCGTCAAGCGGCGAGGTAATGCCCCTAAGGCACCAACCCCAAGACTCTTCTGTAGCTTTGAGTTTAAGACCAGTCTGCTCCAACAGGTCCTTAGCAGTAGAGCCCGCCTTGAGACTCGTCTGGCCCGTCGAAGCCCAAACCTGCTGTTTGCCGTCCTTGTCCTTACCAAGTACCTGAACGGAAGCATGGACAGAATCGGACGGCAACTGGTCGCCCCAGCCACCGTAGAACCACGTGACGGTATCGCCAGCATGGATGGTGACATTGTCCGCCGTATAGTCACTCGACTTGCCGTTGATAAACAGCTGCCAATAGGTCGAATAATCTTGGGGCGTACCCAGCTCAACACCGTTGTACTTAAGGCTCAGAATGAAGGAGCCCGCAGCAACGGCGTCAATATCATTCGCCTCAAGCGCGACCTTCGTAAGATCAAGCGCGCTCGAACCGGACGTCACCACATACTGCGCGTTGTCGACCCAGGTCTGAGTCTTGCCCTGGGCATCGCGACCAATGACGGTCACATTCGCAGCAAGCTGGTCCTTAACGACAGGGGACGCGCTACCACCCGTAAAGGCAAACTCAATCTTCTGCCCCTGGGTGAGTTTGACGCTGCTCGCGCCAACCGAGGAAGACGCGCCGTCGACGAACAGCTGCCAGTAGGCATGAGTCGCCGGATCGTAGGCAAGCGTGCGGCCATCGCTCGGGGAGGTGATGCTTTCGAGGTAGAAACCGTATGCCGTGTTCGGATCGTACTTCGCCTTGAAGCCCGTCTTCTCCTGCAGCTTAATGAAGGCATCCGCAGCCGTCGCGCCCTCGTCGAGCTTGAGCTGCGTAGGCGCCACCCAGGTCTGAGCCTTGCCGTCGGCATCGGTGCCGATAATCGAGAACGAGACCTCGATTTGCTTCTTGACGACATCGCCAGTTTCTGTCGGGTTCTCTGTCTGGACGGCAGCCGCGGCGGCAGATCCTGCTTGGCCAGCGGATGCCGTCGAAGACCGCTCGCTCGTGGCAGGGCTCTCCCCCGTCGCCGAGCCTTCGTCGCCAGTTGCTGCCTCTGTAGTGGCGGCACTAGCTGCAGGCGCGCTCCCGGAATCCGAAACCTCGGCGCCGCTCTGCTCAGCGGTACCGCCCGCAAGCGCTGCGTCCTCGCCTGGCGTCGTAGCCTGAGCCACAGCGTCGGTAATGCCCTCGGCACCCTCGGCCCACAGCTGAGCCGGCGTGGTGCCAAAGGCCATCGCGAAGGCCAGGAATGCCACCAGGCAGCGCTTTGCCACGCCGCGCGCGATTACGCCACGGCGACGAAGCGAGGCACGCTGGCACTCGTCCTCAAACATATCCATTTGTCTCCTACTGTCTGTACTTGGAGCGTTGCCTTGAAGCTGCCCCACGTCATCGCGCATGTTGCGCTCGAGTTCCCCCATCGGGGTCCCCCTTCCCTCCAGAGCCCTATGCACACCGGCGGAATACGCCGCAGCCGCATGCAAGATGGGAGGCGATCCGACTTAACCTTAACGACTCGGGCGCGCCGTCCGATCTGCGACGCGAACATCCCGAGCCAAGAGGAATTACGGTTACTGGTACAGCCGGGGACTTGCACCCCGATTCTCCCAAACGCGCAGGAAAACCGCGCATTCGTGCGTCTCCGCACCACCATCTAGGCCATCGATTAAAACCGTCAATATGCTATCACGCAAAAGGGCCTCGCACGCAGGCGAAGCCCAAGGTAAAAGCTATTGTTTGCGATAGGAGAATGCGGTGACGGTCGCAGCCTCTAGTGCTTGCCGCCGTGGCTGTTGAGCCAGATATTGCGACCCAGCATAAGCGCCAGCACCAGCGCGCTCACGTAGCCCATAAAGCCAATGACTGGGATACCAAACACAACCGGCTCGATGCGCGCGTAGTACACCACCGACGAACCGATAAACAGACCGGCGATCACAATCGCCATCGACATGCGGTCGATAATTCCACCCAGCTGTCGCAGCGCCTTATCGCTGCTCATGATCTGCGTGTTTACCTTAAGCTGGCCGCGCGTAAGCATACGCGAAGCCAAGCCCAGATACTCGGCCGCCTCGAGCGAGCCCTTCGCCGCGCGATAGCTGCTCGCGGCAAGATCGCGTCCCATATCACGCACGCGCGCATAGGTGCTTTTTTCGTTTTTGATGTGCGTCTGGATGATCTGGATCATGTTGACGTTGGGCATATACTCGGTCAGCAAACCCTCGAGCGTCACCATACCGCGGGCGAACATCGTCACCACGCTCGGCAGCTCAACATCGTTTTTGCGCGCCAGGTTTAGCAGCGAGGTCAAAAACTCGCCGATATCCAGATCCTTCAGGTCAAGGCCCGCAAAGTCAGCCACGATAAAGTCAAGGTCGGACAAAAACGCTGAATGATCGAGCTCGGCCGAATCGCCACGCGTCACGGCGAAGCGCATGAGCGAATCCTTGAGCTTGGGCACGTCACCCTCGGCCACGGCGAAAATCATGTCCTTGACGATACCGCGATCGTGACTCGACATGCGTCCGACCATGCCCAAGTCGATAAAGTAAACGATGCCGTCCTTGAGAATGATGTTTCCCGCATGCGGGTCGGCATGGAAAAAGCCGTCATCGAGCACCTGCGTCGAGTAGTCATCGACAATCGCGGCACCGATCTTTTCCAAGTCATAGCCCTCGGCCACCAAGTGTTCAGGATCGGCGATCGAAATGCCGTCGACGTAATCCATAACCACCACGTGCTCGGTGCACAGGTCCAGATAGGATTTAGGGCACGTCACGCCATGAACGCTCTTATGGAACTCGTAGAAGTCGTTGAGGTTTTTGGCCTCGGCCAAAAAGTTGGTCTCCTCGCGAAACGAGGTCCACAACTCCTCGACTACGCCGTGCAGGTCAACGAATTGATCGGTGTTGACGAACTTGGAAACGATACGCACCACCGAGCGGATGATATCGATGTCCTGTGCCATAACCTGCTGCGCACCGGGGCGCTGCACCTTGACGGCCACGTCCTCGCCCGTCACCAGACGAGCGCGGTGCACCTGCGCGAGCGATGCGCTACCAAGCGGATTGGGGTCGATCGCATCGAACATCTCCCCCAGGCGCAAGCCGTATTCTTCTTCCAGACAACTGAGTACGACCTCGTACGGCACCGGCTCCACGTCGGAGCGCAGACGACGCAGCTCGTCGCAAAAGCGTTGCGGCAGAATCTCGGACCGGTTGGCCAGAATCTGCCCCATCTTGACGAACATGGGGCCGAGTTCCTCGAGCAGGCGGCGCAAACGAACCGGCGTGAGGTTATCCCACACGCGGTACTTTTTGACCAGGCGAACAATCTGCCCGATGCGCTCGCGGCGACCCGCCGGCGTGAGCTGATATTCCTCGTCCGGCGCCATCGCGTCGGGCTCCTCGGGGACCATATCGACAGCGCGCGGCTTCTTGCGAGCGCCCGAGACGGCGGCGTCGACCTCATCGACAACCGCCGCCTCGTCACCCAAGGGATCTAGATTGTTGTAATCGGTGGTGGAATCTGCCATCTGCGCTGCTACTCGGCCTCTTCGGTATCCTTCGCATCGTCGGGCTCAACGGACTCGACGGGCACCGAGGTCACGTTGTCCTCGACCGAATCGACGATGTCGCGCACATGGGCCAGGAAGGCCGTACGCTCGGGCGCGGTCATAACGCGGACGCGAGCCAGAATGAGCTCGTCGAGCACGCGTTGGGCCGCGGTCTCGCCCTGCATGCCCAAGCGCTCGGTCAGATCGGAGATGGTACCGCCGGCCTGCTCGAACATGTCGGACACGCTGCGGGCGATATCGGGGGTGGCGGTGTCCTTGCGGACCTGCTCGCCTTTGGTGTTAAGGTCGTCGAGGACCTTCTTGCCGCCTTCGACAGCAACGGCGGCAGCGCCAAAGCCCACGTTGATGGCGCCGTTAACAAGCTGATCGAGTTTCATAACCATGGTTGTCTCCAATCACAAACAACTGCATTGGCGTTCTTGTACCCAAGATTGAGTGAAAGCGACAAAGCGTTTTAGCGCTATTCGATCGACGGGAAATCCCTATCTCACGTTGTCGTTCATCGCGAAAGAGTTCTTCATGGCGCAGCTCGTGGTGTAGAGCACCTTGCCCAACAGGGCATCGGTCTCCACGCGCACGAGCTCGGCAAACTCCTCGTTGGCGCGTGCAAGCTCGGCAGGCACCTCGGCCTCGGGCAGAACGGCTACGGCAGCGTCGACGTCATGAATCTGCTTGTGGCCCATGCCGCCGACCTTCTCCTGATAATCCTCGACTGCGCGGCCGCACTCATGGAAGCGGACGTCGGCCAGCGCGCCGATCAGGCGGTTGGCCCAGTAGAAGTTTTCGGACGTCACGCGAGCCTGCGTGTCGGCAAAGTACTCGGGCATGGTCTCGACGTTGGCGTACAGCGGAACCAGCGCGTTAAACGAGTTGGAGCCAAAGGCCATCCACTGCACGGCGCGGTAGGCCGGATGCGCATAGGGGCGCAGCTGCAGCACAGCGAGCTGGCTGTTGCGGTTGATGCCGATGGGGCGATAGGCGCCACGCGTGGCGGGCGTGCCCTTGCTGCCGTAGCAGTCGTACTCCGTGCCCTGGTAGTGGCTCGAGAGTACGTACTTGATGTCCTCGATGGTCACCTTACGCTCGGGCACGCGGCTCCAGGGGATGTCATCGCTCTCGGGCGTGTAGTCGGCGTCGGGGCCGTCCCACACATCGCTGGGGTTAAGGCAGCGCTGCATGTACCACGCGCGCGGCGTGTTGTAGACATGGTCGCTGTCGCTGTGCGAGCCAAAGGCCTCGCGCGGGTTAAAGATCGCAGCCGGGCCGTCGCCATCGACGCCCAGCGTCAGGTCCAGATGCCACTCGGCCATCCAGGCACGCAGGTCGGCGGAGCACATGTGGTCGGCCTGGGCGCCCTCGGCGTCATCCAGGTCAAAGCTGTCGATACCCAGCTGGTTGGGCATGGTCACATAGGCGTCATCGGGCACGCGCTTGGCGATCCAGTGGTGGCCGCCGATGGTCTCGAGCCACCAGATCTCGTCCACGTCGCTAAAGGCGATGCCGTTGTTCTCGTAGGTGCCATAACGCTCGAGCAGGTCACCCAGAATGCGTACGCCGTCGCGGGCGGATTTGGCATATGGCAGCACCAGGGTCACCATGTCCTCCTCGCCCAGACCGCCGGGCTGCGCCGGAACGTATCCGTCCTCGCCCTCGTTGCCCTTGGCGGGCACGTAGTCCACGAGCGGGTCGGCGCCGCGAACGCGCTCGTTGGTGGTGAGCGTCTCGGTTGCAGACATGCCCACATTGAGCTCGTTGAAACCGGCCTCGGCCCAGATGCCGTGGCCCGGGACAACATCGGGGACGCTCGTGTAGCGCATGGGGTTATCGGGCAGTTCAACGGTCAGGTGACTCAGAACGCTCGTGTAGACGCGCGGCTGCTCGTCGGGATGCACCACGCGCATACGCTTGGGCTCAAACACCCCGTTGGACGAATCCTCGTTGCGGGCGACCAACGTCGACCCGTCGTAGCTCGCGTTCTTACCAACCAAAATCGTTGTGCACGGCATGCGCATCCTCCTTGAGCGAAGAAATCAAACGATAACAGTGTATCGCTTCGGCGCAGAAAGGGCGAAACCACGGCGCTGGCAACCCCCGTGGTCAAAAAATGCCAAATATGAGTACTGTCACCAATTTAGTAACAGCAATTTTGCTACGCATGGATGTCAAAAATCTACATTTGTTCAAAAATTAGATGATGTAATTCCTCATAGGTCCAATAAAATAGGCTCTCTATCGATAATAAATATCGTTAGAGAGCCTATTTGACCTAAAATATATGTGACTATCTTGGCAACAGTACTCATATTTGGCATTTTTTGTCCACGGGGTATAGAACTAACCCCTCAAACAGCCCAAAACGCCTATTTCGATGCGCGCTCGGCCGCTTCGATCACGTGTTTGGCGAGGATCGCCGTCGTCACAGCGCCCACGCCGCCCGGCACGGGCGTGATGGCGTTAACGACCGGCTCCGCAGCATCAGAATCGACGTCACCCACCAGCTTGCCAGCGGCCTCGTCCCAATTAATGCCAACATCGATGATCGTCTGGCCCTCGCGAACCGCATCCACGCCAATCGTACGTGCGCGTCCAACGGCGGCAACCACAATGTCGGCAGCACGGCACTCGGCAGCAAGGTCGTGCGTATGCGTATGGCACGTCGTCACGGTCGCATTGCTCGCCGTAAGCATGGCGGCAACGGGACGGCCAATCACCAGAGACCGACCGACCACAGCAACCTTAGCTCCATCCAGCTCAACGCCGTAATGATCCAGCAAAGCAAGCACGGCTTCGGCTGTGCAGGGGGCAAAACCCTCGCCGCGCCCCGAAAGCGTGGTGAGCAGCGAAGCCGGCGTCATGGAGTCAACGTCCTTGGCGGGATCGAGTGCCGAGGCAACCGCGTCCTCGTCAAGGCCGGCGGGCAGCGGGCGGAACATCAGGCAGCCATGAACAGCGGGGTCGGAATTGATGTCCTCGATGGCCGCCAACAGCTCGTCCTGCGAAACATCGGCGGGAAGCAAAACGCGGCGAGCTTCAATGCCAACCTTCTCGCAGCGCCTGAGCGCACCGCGCTCGTAGGATAGGTCGTCCTCGCGTTCACCCACACGCACGATAGCCAACGTCGGAACAACGCCGCGCTCGCGCAAAGCCACGCAGCGAGCAGCAAGTTCCTCAGTCAAAGCGCGAGCGACGGGAGCACCCTTCAGCAGTTCAGCCATGGCTATCCTCTCTTCCTTGCAGCGTCGGCGGCGCGGCGCGCCAGCGCATCGGCGCGCGGCAACCACGTGTCGAGCAGCTCATCGCACGCGGTCTCGAGCTCCTCGGCGCGCGCCCGGTCCTTCATAGACGTGGTGTTGGCAAAGAGCGTCAAGCTCGCGCCCTGCATAGCGGAACGGCAGAACACGGCGCCGCACGCCACATCGGACAGCAGCTGACGCGAACCCTTGTCGGCCATGTCCTCGAGCAGCGCCAGCGCACGCCCGCAGGCATCCATAATGCGATACGGCGGCATAGCGGCCACATGCAGCGCATCCTGAATCGCGGTCGCTCGAGCCGGATCGTCACGCGGAATACCGTACGCCGCGGACACCTGCCCATAGGCACGAACGTCCTCGGCAACCAACTCGACAAGCTCCTGGGCCAGCTCATCAGCATGGGCAAACGCACGCGTCAGGTCATCCGCACGATCAGCAAGCGCGGGATTGGTCGCACCGTAGCGGGCAACCATTCCGCACAGCGAGGCGCCCAGCGCGCCCACAAAGGCGCTCGCGCTGCCACCGCCGGGAACCGGCTCGCGCGCGGCAAGCGCCTCGGCAAAACCGCGACAGGTTTTATCCATCATCTCTTGGCTCATCGAAACACCTCTGCCCACCGCGCCGGCCACCACGGGCCGCACGCATAATAAAAAATGGGACAACGACGCCAGGAAGCGGTTGTCCCATTCATCGATCTTGTCCAAGCCAGTCTAGCCCATAAGACAAAGACTGTCAGGAGCTCTGGCTATCGGTGTTTCCGATTGCCGGCTATAGGCACGGGCGCCTAGTCCACCTGAAACGTCGGCAGCAGTGTGTCGATAATCTTCGATCCCATGTCGCGGTTTGCAGTCGAGTACTCCAAATGCGCCGTGGCAATCGTCGAATCCGTGACGATCGTCTTTTCGTAAATGATCGTGTCGCCCTCGCGCCACGAAACCACGTACCAGTTGTCGCCCTCCGCGGTATAGAGGTCAGTCTTGCCCGAGGTGTCCTCATCGACGAACATCTCGTGTGCAGTTTCGTCGTTAACGTTGACGTAACCAAACAGGTTGATTACAAAGCCCGTCTCCGGGTCCTCATACCTGGCGCCGCTGCCGTTGGGAGTATCTTCCATCTCAAAGCGATTGGGAATCGACATGCTATAAGGATGCATGTCGTTCGTGTACGTATACACGTCGGTCAGGTAATCGTCCGAATCGCCCGAACCGTAGTATGCCGACTCGTTCTCGGGAACGGCCTCGTCATCGGACGACGAGGATTCCTTAGACTTGGACTTGTCGCTCTTCTTCTTGGCAGAAGAATCTTTCTCGTCCGAAGACCCGGTATCGATCACCGAGATTTGCGTGTCAGAGCTCTTGGACCCGTTAAGCATCGTGAGCGCAAACACCGTGCCACCCCCAAGGAGTACCACGGCGGCACACGCCACCGCGATGACAATCGGAGCTTTGCTCTTAGACTTTTGAGGCGCGGGCGCGACCGGCGGCATCGACTGGGTCAGGCCCGGGGCAGAGGAAGGACCAGCGCCCGCGGACGTCGGCGCGGAACCACCCGCAAGCGACGCCCCGCAATGCGTGCAAAACGTCGATCCATCGGGAACTTGCTGTCCGCATTTTTGACAGAACATCGTTCGACCTTTCGTGGTTTAGCTTTTGTCACAGCCAAGTCTAAAACCTCAAGCCGGCATTGCTGTTGCGCAACATTAGGAGCATCAACCAAGCCGCACGCTTGCCCAGCGCCAGGCCCACCTTGCGGCAAGCCCGCACACGCAAACATGGGACATCTGGCCCACCTTTCGAGACTCCCGGGCAGCACAAGCTGGGGCATATCTATAAGTAAGGAACCCGTTGGGGCACGGCCGCTCAACGGCCACAAGCGATGAACGGAGGCATAAGCCGCACAGTACACAGAGACATCCGCCGCCAGCGCAATCAGTACCCCAACAGCATGCGGCGCCGTGATGTCATCGGCAGACAAGGAGGACGCCACCATGAAGAAAAAGACCCTATCAATCCTTTCCCTTTGCATCGCCCTCTTTGCCGCATTTGCCCTTGTCGGCTGCGGCGGGAACGCATCGGGCAGGGGCAGCAGCGCATCCAAGAGCGAGGGCAAGGAAAAGACCCCCGTCGCCAAGAAGACCGACTTTATCTGGTTTAAGGTCGAGATGCCCGAGGGCGTCGGCGTAAGCGACTCCGCCGGCAAGAATGCCGACAGGGTCCAGCTCACCTTCCCCGAAGACGAGAACGCCTCGGCCGATCGCTTTATCCCCGTTTGGAAAAAGCGATGACAGCCGAGGAATCCCACGCCGACCAGGCAGAAAAGAAGGGGGATACGTTCCAGTGGAAGGATGGCGGGTCCGTCGAGTATAACGGCAGGACGTGGCTCGTCGGAACATTCGAGGACAACAGCGGCATCTCAACCATGCTTTTTACCGACGTTGAGCCGGGAAGCGTCTACGTCCTCATCTCGAACTTCGACCAGCACAAGAAAGAAGCCGAGACGCTCCTCAACTCCATCGAGTTCCCCGATGACATGGCAGAGGCAGTTTCCGAGGCGCGCGAAGTCGAGATTTCGAGCATCGAGCTCAAGTAACGGGACACCCGCACGCGCCTACGCGCACCTGCGCACATGCGCCCCATTAAAGCAACGGGCACCCAACCCCGGGGAGGGCCGACAGGCATCGGCCCTCCCCTCTTTTGGACCCGCGCATATTGCCACTTGTCGGCACAAATCCGGCCCTCAGAATGGGACACATGGCCCACCCTAGCGAGCCGTCCACGCGTACAGTAAAGGCAGGTAATCCATGGGCGGTTACAGATCGAGGAGGACACGACCATGAAAAAGAAGGCCTTTGCGATTCTCACACTCTGCATGAGTCTCTTTGCCGCGGTTGCCCTGGTGGGTTGCGGCGGAAGCGGCGGTGCTACCGGCAGTGGCGGTGGCGGCGGCGCAGAAAAGCCAGCCGTGGATATGAGGACCGACTTCATTTGGTTTAAGGTCGAGGTGCCCGAGGGCGTCGAGATCACCGACGTTGCCGGCGACACCGCCGACAGGGCCCAGTTTAAGTTCACCGAGAGCGAGCACGCCAGCGATCGCTTCATCCCTGTCTTCGACTCTGACAAGAACGCTGACGAGCTGTTCGACTACGAGGCAAAGTGGAAGGCCAACTCCGGATGGACCGAAAGCGACCCCGTTAAATACAACGGCAAGACCTGGCGCAGTGCTTACTTCACGCACTCGGGCGGCGTAACGACTGAGTACTTCACCGACGTTGAGGGCGGCAGCGTCTACGTGCGCATCGACAACGTCGAGGAGCACAAGGACGCCGTCGAAGCCATGATGAAGTCCCTGGAATTTGCCGATGACATCGCCAAGGCCAAGACTGAGGCCATGGACGTCAAGCTCGACGATATCGAGATCAAGCGCTAAGCGACTGGCGAGCGCAACGGGAAACACGGGCGCAGCGCTAACAAGCGGCGGTGCCCCAGCGCTTCGTACCCAGGGAGGGCCGGTAAACCGGCCCTCCCTTTCTTATGCCGGTAGCCGGCGAACGCGAGGGTGCCGGGCGGCAAAACCACCCCCAGCGCGGTAGCAGCACAAATAGGCAAGCATCCCAACACGTCCGCCCGCCGATTTATAGCGCCGCGCAGGCAATTAAGCCGACGCCTTTAAACATCTGGGCAGTATAGTGACCAAAACTATCGCATAACCGCACCCTGCGAATGGAGGAGTCATGGCCGAACATCATGCCATCAGTCGCCGAGCGTTTACGCTGGGCTTAGGTCTTGCGGCGCTGTCGCCGCTTGCAAGCCTGCCAGAAACCGCGGCACCGGGCATTCCCCTGCGAGCGGCATTTGCAGACGACACGCCCAAACCGGCGGAGCACCTCGGTAATTTCGTCATTCGCCTTCGCCCCGCGGGCTATTTTCGCACCGCGAGCGTCAACGAAGACGGCAACGTCATCGGCAACGTCTGCCACCTGTTTAATGACGGCACGTCCAGCAAGCTCATCCTTGAGCACGTAGCGACCGATACAGAAAATACAAATTGGTATGCCATCCGCACCTTGCTCAATTTCGAAGAGCATAAAAAGACGGGCTACAGCATTTGGTCGGTCGACGACGACTCGGACAAAGATGGAAAGGTCATCCACGTATGGGGCGGCGAGTATGACAACAAGCCCAGCCGCGCTTTTGCGTTCGAGCGTCAATCAAACGGAACCTATATCATCCGAGACCGCACGGTCGAGAAAGAAACCGAGAAAAAAGACATTAAGTACCTGGCAATAGAATCGAACGGCGAAGACCAGGACAACAATAAGATCTGCCATAAGAGTAAGAGCATTCCGTGGGAGCTCGAACTTATCGGTTACGACATGAAAAAGAACGATGCCACGGTTAGCAGCCTCGACTGGATCACGTACAGCAGCTACGTCGATGGGCCATGTTGGATGAAATACGTCGACGACAACAAGTTCCTCGACGAGCTGAGCATCCCGGGTACGCACGATTCGGGCACCTGCAGCGTGGACAACGACACTGAGCCCCAATCCTCGCAAGTAAAATGCCAGCAGGATTACATTCCCACGCAGTTGCTCGAAGGCATTCGCTATTTTGATATCCGGCTCGGAAAGGGCGACGACCCCGGTATCGACCACGGGGATTACTACCTGCTCAAAAAAGACGCGTACTTTATGCATCTTTCCGATGTCATAGGCTACTTCAAAACGTTTTTGAACGAAAACCCGACAGAAGCGCTCATCATGCTTGTATCACGAGGCAACGACGAGGCTACCGACGAAAGTGTTACGACGGCTTTCGCCAAGGTTTTGGACGACAACCCCAAACTGTTCTATACGTCGAGCCGAATCCCCACGCTACACGAGGTGCGCGGAAAGATCGTTCTGCTGCGTCGATTTAGGCTCGCCGGCAACAGTGTAAGCGGCCACACGTGGGGCCTCGACCTTACCGAATGGGATGACAAGATCAAGGCTCACTCCGACAGCGCCACTATGTGTCTCGTCCAAGACGCGCGGGGCTTTGAAGCCGCGGGGGAAACAGGCGACAAAGAGCCCTATTGCACCAAGGTATACGCCCAGGACAAGTACAAACTCACGGGAACCGACAAGCTCAGCTGGGTCGATAATGCGCTGAAGGAAACGACCGGGCGCACGCGCAACGAGGTAGATGTCGAGGACGATAACGGGGCCAAGGAGCAAGTCCTGGAGCGCTGCTGGTCTATCAACTACACCAGCTGCACGGGCTTGTCGCACGGAGGCAATCCTTTTACCTCGGCACGAGTAGTCAACGAGCATCTGTATAAGAGCCCGTACATCAACCCCAGCGGCACCGAGGATACAAAGTCAGATTACCTCAAGCACATTGGCATCATCGCATCCGACTTTGTTGATGCGGCGCTGGCCCGGAGCATCTACCAGCGCAATTACGATACGGAGCACAAGCAGACGGCTTCGTACTATCTCCCGTACTATCTCCCGACCCGCATGCGCATGACGTACGGCGACTCGCTGAGCGATGCCTCATTCCAGGATGGCAAGACCGTTGGCGAGGGTCATTTCCGCCTTGCCGACAGCAGCAACGCGCTCAACGCGACAGCTTCGGGCCATGCGTTTGCCATTGAATACGTGGATGTCGACGCCCTGGGCAACGAGACCGTTACGGGGCTGCAGGGCTCTGTGCCCATCGATATCGATCCACGCGCGCTGACGCCCCATTTTGAGGGACTCGAAGGCCTTAAGGCCGGCGAAGACGTGCGCGCCAAGATTGCGGCATCACTCGAGGGCAAGCTCGAAACCGATGCCTGCACGGCCCAGCTCGAGTTTGTGCACGACGCGAACGGCGCTCCGGGCACGGCAATGGCCGAGGGCGAAACATTTGCCGCAGGAACGTACTGGGTGCGCGTGAACGGTCTCTTGGGCGACGCGGCGCAGAACTACACGCTCGCCAGCGACGGAGCCGCAAGCTTTACCGTTGCAGCCTCGGGCAACGCGGGCGGCAACGGCGCCGGCACCGACGGTGGCACGGGCTCCAACGCAGGTAGCGCCGACAAGAACGGCAAGGGCAAAAGCTCGGCCGGAAAGCTTGCCGGCACAGGCGACGGCTCTGGCATCGCCGCCGGGCTCGCTGCCGCCGCCGTGGCGACGACAGTCGCCGGCGCAGCGATGCTTGCAAATGACCGCGAAAACGCTGGGGACGACAGCGAATAGGCAAGCCAGCCTTTTAGACACATCGACTCAATCGGGGGCGCAGAACACCGTTCTGTGCCCCCGATTTTTACCTTGGCCCGAACGCCGCTTTCGACTACATCACCATGTTCAGCGCGTTAACAAACTCCTGGGCCTTCGCACGACTGCTCAGGCTAAAGACACAAGCGGTCAACAGCCTGTTACGTAGGAAAACGTCGCGGCCCTTGATCCTGTTGACCCCAGTGATGTCCTTAAGGTAAACAATCTCGGTGTGCTTGCCACCAAACGTGCCCTTCTTGAGCACCTCAATACGGTTAGGGTAGATCTTGACGTCTTTAAACCTACCCGAACCTTTGTCCTGGAATAGCAGCGTGTTCTTGTCCATGCATGTCACTCCCGTGGGGTTCGCTAAAACGGCCTTTATGGTCACATTTTAACCACCGCAAGGCCCCCATGCGAAGGTGCCAGACAACGCAGCAATTCGTGTCCGCGCGAGGCTTTAAACTAAATGTAATAAAGATGCATTCCTCAAGAGGAAAGTCGGGCGATATTGATGGGTGAACTGGTAAACCGCGGGGAATCGACAATCGTGCCAGAAGTTTTTTACAAGCAGGTTTCCTCGATTCTCAACGCCGCTCGCAACAAGGCATATACCGCCGTTAACTTTGCGATGGTTGAGGCATATTGGGAGATCGGCAAGAGCATTGTTGATGAACAGGGCGGAGAGGAGCGCGCAGCATATGGAGAGGCATTGATTGCGGGCCTCTCCAGAAGGCTTACCGCGGATTTCGGAAGAGGCTTTGGCATCGCAAACCTTCGCAATATGCGTCAGTTCTTTCTTGCGTTTCCAATTCGCGACGCACTGCGTAGCGAATTGAGCTGGACTCATTACCGCAGGTTGATGCGCATTCCCGACCCTGATGCTCGCGCCTGGTACATGAACGAATGCGCCAATTCTCGCTGGAGCACGCGCCAGATCGAGCGCCAGATCAACACCATGTTCCGAGAGCGCCTACTTGCCAGCAAGGACAAGGAGGCCGTCACCCAGGAAATCCAAAAGCGCGCCCCGGCTCGTCGCCCCGAGGATATCATCCGCGACCCATATGTGCTGGAGTTTTTAGGTTTCTCGGACGATACTGCGTTTCGCGAGAGCGATCTAGAGCAGGCGCTCATCACGCATCTTCAGAAGTTCCTGCTGGAGCTTGGCCGTGGCTTCGCTTTCGAGGCGCGCCAAAAGCGCATCACCTTTGATGGGCGCCATTTCTATATTGACCTTGTGTTTTACAACTATCTGATGCGCTGTTTCGTGCTCATCGACCTTAAGACCGATGACCTTACGCATCAGGACCTGGGCCAGATGCAAATGTATGTGAACTACTACACGCGTGAGCTCATGAACGAAGGCGACAATCCGCCCATAGGCATCGTGCTCTGCGCGGACAAAAGCGATTCGATCGTCGAGTACACGCTGCCCGAAGACAACGACCAAGTGTTTGCCGCCAAATACCTGCCGTATCTTCCAAACAAGGAAGAGCTGGCACGCGAGCTGAGTGCCGAGTACCGCGCCATCAACGAAGCGACTAATGGCGAAGTGCAAGGATAGCAGCACGTTGCGACCGATACCCCCGACGGCGCTCCACATCACCCGGGAAAAGAGGAGCTTTCCATGACACACAGACCGAAAACAACACTGCGCGACTGCATCTATGGGCTTGCCGTCGGTGACGCGCTGGGCGTTCCCTACGAGTTCAGACCTCGTGGCACGTTCGAATGCACCGACATGATCGGCTACGGCACGCACGAGCAGACCGCCGGCACCTGGAGCGACGACACATCTATGACGCTCGCCACCTGCGACTCCATCAGAGAGCTCGGCCGCATTGACACCGAGGACATGCGCGACAAATTCGTGAGCTGGATCGCCAACGACGAGTACACGATTGATGGCGTCTTCGACTACGGAGGAACGACCGCCCGCGCCCTTCGCTCCGGCAAGGGTGGCTCCGGCGAGCGCGACAACGGCAACGGCTCGCTCATGCGCATCGCACCCCTGGCGTTTGCCGATGCAACAGACAAAGAGATCCGTGAGGTCTCTGCAATCACCCACGCTCATAGAACATCGACCGAGTCATGTGTCAAGTTCATCGAACTGTTGAGGTCCGAGATGGACGGCGCGCTCCCCGAATGGACACTCTGTCTGAAAGATGCACCCGAGCACGAAATCAGGTCGGGTGGCTTCGTGCGCGACACGCTTAAGGCAGCCACTTGGTGCTTCGTCAACACTAACAGCTACGATGATTGTGTGCTTGCCGCCGTCAACCTGGGCGACGACACCGACACCACCGCAGCCGTCGCAGGCGCCCTCGCCGGCGCAGCATACGGCATGGACGCAATTCCGCAGAAATGGATCGACACCCTGCGCGGTAAAGAGTTGATTGAGAGCTGCTTGTTTTAGGGCGCCATTCAAGAAATAAGGTAGGAGGCATCATGGAGAGGAAGATCGCGAATATCGATGAGTTCCAAATGGGCGAAAACGAGACCCCGATACTCCCAACGGGACTGATGGAGGAAGAAAACCTTTACGTCCTTCCCGACGGGCGCTACCTCCCCTGCGGGGTCTACCGGACCGAAGATGGCGGCTCACTCATTTATGAGCCATCCGGGCTCAGCTTCTTCGGGCAGATGCTTGCTCAATTCAAAGAGAGCTAAAGGCTTGATTGCCCGTCAGATCGACACTGCTCCAAACCAGGGGGTGGATAGGATGTCTCCCACCGCGGCCTGTGAGGTAAAATCTTGACCGCCGCGGAATCCGCCTGCGGGCAACGCTCCGATCTCCGATTGGGGTGAAGCCTATGAACTTGTTTCTTGAAATCCTGCGCCTCTCGATGTATGTGACCGGCATTGCCCGGAACCTCTACTCGATCTGGCGGGAATATAAGCAGTAACGGATAGCGAAGGGAGTCATAGAAAAGGGTCGGTTGCAGCCGACCCTTTAAGACGATAGCACCTGCGTTGCCCGCGCTTCCAAAGTTGACCGACTGAGGAGCGGGTTCCGCGGCACATCCTGATTTTACCCAGTGGCAAGGCTCTTTTACAGCCGTTCCACCGTTTATTTACATCTGCCAATCAAGACGAGACTACTACGCACCTTTATTACACACGATATTTTCAGCCTGGTATAACCAAGTTCAATAATAGAATGCAAATCCAACCACCGTGTCTGATTACAAAAAGATTTTTGCCTTTTCTGCAGCAAACTCTTCCTCGGTAAGCACTCCACTATCACGCAGCGTTGCAAGCCTCTCAAGCCTTGCAACTACATCAATCACTATCCGCCAGCGTCTCAATAGTCTGTGAAACCTGCGGATACCGCTCAAGCTCCTTCGATAGGGCATCGACTATCTCGGCAATATTCTTTGCATTTTTGCCCCCGTTTAATACGTTTGCCCTGACCTTAGATGACGACTTGACAGTAACGCCAGATCCGCCTTCAACTGGAACAACCGAAATACTGATATTTTCGCCCCAAGACCAAAGGCTCATACCAATCTCGGCTGCAACTGTTCTTGTTGTGGGCGATGCACTATCAACTTTTACTTTAGGCAGCTTTTCCATAGCTGCCTTCAAGGCATTAAACGTGTCGTCAGGAGAATACGGTACCTGAAGCTGAAGCTGCTGATCCGCAAAACCCATAATCTGGCCTCCGCTTCTTACAAGATTAAGGCTATCGGCAATGGTAGCACGTTCCCAGCAGTCTTAAGTTCGTCTCATGACCTTGCGATGCAGCCCGACGCTCCGGCACCACTCCCCTACTTACCAAAAATCGCAGCGAACAATCCCTTGCGTTTGGGCTTTTCTTCTCGGTAGGAACCCTCAGCTGCCGCTGCAACCTGGCGCGGTTGCTCGCCGCCTCCACGGCGCACGATCTGGTACAGAAACGGCGACTTAACGTATTTGACCTCGATGGGCGTGGCGTGCACGGTGCTCTCGCCGGACAGATGCAGGCTCGGGTTGAGCGGTGCCACGATATGCGTCTCGCGCTTGTCGCTAAACACCACCGCGGCCGCGCGGCCCGTCTGGCCGTTCACGGCGATGCGCACCTGCTCGCCATCGCGGCTGTCCGTTGCCGGACGGTCGACAAAGTACACCGGCACCATCACCAGGCCATCCTTATGCTTGCGGGCCTTGCGCGCCCAGGTTCGGATGCTCTTTTTATTGAGCCCCAGCACCGCCTCGGCATCGTTGCCGGCAATGTCGAGCGCCAGCTTATCAATGACCACCTGGTCCTTGGTAGACGCATCGACGGAGACGACGCGGAAGTCACCTTCCTGCATGGCGGGATCGAACGGGCCGACCTTGGCAAAGTCCCATGGCTCCAAAATGCCCATAAGGCGAACATCCAGATAGTTTGCCCGCGGATACGCCCAGTCGAGCACCTCGTAGTACACCAGGGTTTCCTTGCTCAGGCCCTTGCCCGGGAAGCTCGCCATCATACGCAGGTCCGCCAGCGCCATGGGGAAATAGAAGAGCATCATGTCGTTTTGGATCGCGTCTTCCACGTCGTGCCCGGCAAAGGCATCCGGGTACTGGCGCACCAGCTGCAGCGCGTTGGCACGTGCCTGCTGCGGTGAGATTTCGCAGGGAATACCCTGCTCCGGCACATACTCCGCACCCACGCCCATGGTCAGACGTTTGCTAAACGTACCGGGCTTGAGCAGGTCGGCAATGCCGATCTTGTTGCCGCAGGACGGGCACTCAAACACACGCTGCGTTGACTCGCCCTCAAAGGACGCTCCGCAGAAGGGGCAAGGAATGCTCACATGCGTGGCCTCTTGGAACTCCTGCGCCGTGCCGCGATCCTCCCACAGCAGATGTTCCAGGACCGACTGGTTGCGCCAATGCGAATTGAAGAAATACCAGTCCGGGTCCTCCGGGCGCTCGAGTTGCGACACATGCGTGAGCTTGAGCAGTCCATCCACCACCGTCAACGGCGTATGGCGAATGCCCAAAGCGCTCTTGGGCTCTCCGGCGTCCGCCTGCCACGGAATGACCGCACCACAATAGGCGCACTCAAAGCTGCGCTTAGCCTGGTGCGAGTACATAGGGCCGCCGCAGTTTTGACATTTAATGGCAAACATCTCGTCCATGGAAACGTCCTCCTTTGCACAGGGGCTGTCGACGTTAAGTATGTCGAGCAAACAGGCACATGCCCATACCCATGTGGCCCAAAATGGACCACCCAGGCAGACGAGAAGGCTCGCTCGTTAGCACCGGCAGACCATTGCTGCATTTTCTGAGCATCGGTGCACAGCGCCTCCGCGCGAGCTACACTATCCCCTTAAACATGATTGTGAGGACGACCGCTATGCTATTTGTAAATCAGCTGGTACATACGCTTGTTCCCGGCAGCGAGGGCGAGCCGGTCGATACCTCCTGCCGCACCAACGCGGGCTTCGCCGCAAGCCTCATCTGCATTGGCCTCAACATCACCCTGTGCCTGGCCAAGGGCATCGCGGGCCTGCTCGCTGGCTCCGTCTCCCTCATCGCCGACGCTTTCAACAACCTCTCCGATGCCTCGAGCAACATCGTGAGCCTGCTCGGGTTCCGCCTCGCCAGCCGCCCGGCAGACGAAGGCCACCCCTATGGCCACGGCCGCTACGAGTACCTCGCCGGCTTGTTTGTCGCCGTCCTGGTTTGCGCCGTCGGCATCAACCTGATCCTCGAGTCGGTCACCAAGATCATCAAGCCTTCCCCCACCGCTTACACGCTCGTTTCCCTTGCGGCACTGGCTACATCCATGCTCGTTAAGCTCTGGATGGCCGCATTCAACCGCGCGCTGGGCAACCGTATCGATTCCGAAACACTCATTGCCACAGCACAGGACTCCAAAAACGACGTCATCACCTCGGGTTCGGTCTTGATGGCGGCGCTTATTTCGCAGACGACCGGCTTTGACCTCGATGGCTGGGCAGGCCTGGGTGTGGGCATCTTCATCTGCATCAGCGGCATGGGTCTAGTGCGCGACGCCATCAGCCCGTTGCTGGGACAAGCGCCCGACCCCAAGCTCGTTCAGGCAATCCGCGACAAGATCATGTCCTATCCGCAGGTCTTGGGCACACACGACCTGATGGTGCACGACTACGGCCCCGGTCGTCAGTTTGCCAGCGCCCACGTGGAGATGCCCGGCGAGGGCGACGCATTTGAGCACCACGAGATTTTGGACACCATCGAGCACGACATCAAGCGTCAGATGGGCATCGGCATCACGTTGCACTGTGACCCCATCGCCACCACCGGCGACGACCTGCGCGGCTGGGTCAAGCGCGGCATCATGCAGATCGATCCCGCGCTCTCCATCCACGACCTGCACGAGCACGACGGGTTCGTTTCGTTTGACCTTGTGCGTCCCGACGGCTTTGACATATCCGACGAGGAGCTGCTGGAGCTCGTCACGCGCATCGTGCACGAGCGCCGACCCAATGCCTCATGCGTCGTTACGTTTGACTCGGGCTTTAGCTCGCCCGACCGTCCGGCCGAGCAGCTGTGGCCCGCTTAACAGCTAGTTTCCCTGAGCGCCCGAGATGCCGTTTTGCAGAGCGTTCCAGGCATCCGTCGCCATGCCGCCCAAGTTCTGAGCGGTGTCGCCCAGGTTCTGGGCCGTGTCGCCCAGCTCTTGGGCCTTATCCCCAAGCTCCTGTGCCTTGTTGCTCAAGTCCTCCAGCGTATTGGAACTCGAGCTGTCGGTACCGCTTTGGCCGTCGGGCGAGTTGCCCGAGCTATTCTTGTGCGTGAGTTGAATTTCGAGGTTGCCGCTGTCGTTATAGTAAGCAGAAGTAACGACCCAGTTGGCATCGATGACGGGCGTTGAGCCATCATCAGTCAGGACCACGGCATTCGAAAGATTGGCGCCGCGCGACTTGAGAAGTTTCTTGGCGTTGGACCAGTACTGCCCCGGGATATCGCTCAGATCGACGGTGCTAGACGAGGCGGACTCGGTTTGCTCGGCAGCGGTATCGGCCGTTGAACTCCCTCGCTTGTTGAGCATGCCCGACACAATGGCAAACACAACCGACAGCGCAAAGAAGATCGCCAGCACGATGAGGATCTTCTTGATCACGCTCGACGAACGCGACGGCTTCTTCTCCTCGTCCTCGCCATATTGCGGAATCGACTTGGGGTACTCGCGATACGGCTCGCGCGACTCGTAGCGAGACTGCGCCGTGCGAGGCATATACGTCGTCTGCTGAGGCTGCGGAATGGGATTTTGCGGCAGGTCATCATAGGGATTCGGCGTCGAGGCGGCATAAGAATCCTGCGGCGCGTAATCAAACGGGTCCGGAGCTGCGTTGCCATAGGGGCCTTGCGAAGATGTAGCGTAAGAATCCTGCGCCGTGTCGCCATAGCCCATAACCCGGGTGGGCTCGGCAGAAGGCTGCGTCGCGGCGGGGTCGGTATAACCGAGGTTGGGAACAACGCGGGTCGCATCGGCGCTATCGCCAGCCTGCGCGGAACCGTAGCCGCCCATCACGGTTGTCTTGTCCTGATCCATGCAACGATTCCTTTCCGTCGCGCGTGAGCATCAAGTTATCCATGCATTCTACCCGCGCAAAAGCCTATGATGGGCAGAGCCCGTCGGTATCTACAAGACATGCGCGGGCCTAAGGATAAAAAAGCCCCGCCGGGCCTTGGGGGCACGGCGGGGCGGGCAGGCAGCTAGGGGCAACAGGCTTAGAACAGGCCGGTGATGTTGCCGTCGCTGTCGACGTCGATGTTCTCAGCCGCGGGGACCTTGGGCAAGCCCGGCATGGTCAGAACACTGCCAGTCAATGCGACCACAAAGTGGGCACCGGCGGAAACCTTGAGCTCGCGCACCGTGATGCGGAAGTTCTCGGGAGCGCCCAGGGCCTTGGCGTTGTCGCTAAAGCTGTACTGCGTCTTGGCCACGCACACCGGCAGGTTGCCAAAGCCGTTCTCGCGCAGCTCGGCGAGCTGGCGCTTGGCGGCCGGCGTAAAGTCGACGCCGTCGGCGCGGTAGACCTTGGTGGCAATGGCCTCAAGAGCGTCGGCCACATCGGCGCCGTCCTCATAGGCAAACTTGAGCTCGCTCGGCTGCTCAATCAGACGCATGACCTCATCGGCAAGCTCGAGCGCGCCCTCGCCGCCCTTGGCCCAAACCTCGGAAAGCTTAACGTTGACGCCGAGCTTCTGACACTCGGACTCGATGAGCGCAAGCTCGGCCTCGGTGTCCGTCGGGAAGCGGTTGATGGCGACTACGCAGGGCAGACCATAAACGTTCTGGATGTTGTCGACGTGACGCAGCAGGTTGGGCATGCCGGCCTTGAGTGCCTCGAGGTTCTCCTCGTTGAGGTCGGCCTTGGCGACGCCACCGTTGTACTTCAGCGCACGAGCGGTCGCGACGACCACGACGGCGCTGGGGCGAACGCCCGTCATGCGGCACTTGATGTCGAGGAACTTCTCGGCACCCAGATCGGCACCGAAGCCGGCCTCGGTAATGGCGACATCGCCAAAGCGCATCGCCATACGCGTGGCCATGATGGAGTTGCAGCCGTGGGCAATATTGGCGAAGGGACCGCCGTGGACAAACGCGGGCGTACCCTCGAGCGTCTGCACCAGATTGGGCTTGAGCGCATCCTTGAGCAGGGCCGCCATGGCACCCTGAGCCTTAAGGTCACGGGCGCGAACGGGCTCGCCGGCATAGCTGTAGCCGACAACAATCTCGCCCAGGCGCTCCTTGAGGTCATTGATGCTCGTGGACAGGCACAGGATTGCCATGACCTCGGAGGCAACGGTGATATCGAAGCCGTCCTCGCGCGGCACGCCCTGGGCCTTGCCGCCAATACCGTCGATGACATGGCGCAGCTGACGGTCGTTCATGTCGACGACGCGCTTCCAGGTGATGCGCTTAACATCGATACCGAGCTGGTTGCCCTGCTGAATATGGTTGTCGAGCATGGCGGCCAGCAGGTTGTTAGCGGCACCGATAGCGTGGAAGTCACCGGTAAAGTGCAGGTTGATGTCCTCCATGGGGATGACCTGCGCCCAGCCGCCGCCGGCGGCACCGCCCTTGACGCCAAAGACGGGACCGAGCGAAGGCTCACGCAGGGCCACAGCACTCTTGACGCCGCGACGGCGCAGGCCATCGGCCAGACCGATGGTCGTGGTGGTCTTACCCTCGCCCGCAGGCGTGGGGTTGATGGCGGTCACGAGGACGAGCTTGGCCTGGTGATCAGTTGGCTCATTAAGCAGAGAGTAGTCGACCTTAGCCTTGTCGAAGCCGTACGGAATCAGGTGCTTTACGTCGACACCGGCGTTCTTGGCCACCTCGGTAATGGGCAGCGGTGTGACGGAACGTGCGATTTCGATGTCAGTAGGCATGGGAGGTCCTTTCGTTACCGAATGAGAAAAAGACCAATTCAGCATAGCACGGGCGCGCAATAGTAAAACACCCGTAACCGATGAATGGCGATATGTTTATCCAATGCTCAGCGATAGCTTAACAGCCCGCCAAAACAAAGCGCCCTAAATGGTAGGTTCAATCCCCAAGTGCTCAAAGGTGCGAAGCGTTGCCTGGCGGCCCTGGGGCGTGCGAATCATCAAGCCGCACTGCAGCAGATAGGGCTCATAGACATCCTCGAGCGTTCCCGGGTCCTCGCCCACCGCGCTGGCAAGCGTTGTCAGGCCCACGGCACGTCCGGAGAACGTCTTAGCGAGTGTCTCCAAAATGCGAATATCCATCCAGTCCAGACCAAGCTCATCAATCTCGAAGAACTCGAGTGCCTGACGGCAAATGTCAAGCTCAATAGGACCGTTGCCGCGTACCTGCGCATAGTCGCGCACACGCTTGAGCAGACGGTTGGCCAAGCGCGGCGTGCCACGCGAACGTGAGCCGATCTCGAGCGCACTCAGATGATCGATCGTCACGCCCAGAATGGTTGCCGAGCGCGTCACGATCTGGGCGAGCTCCTCGACCGTGTAGTAGTCCAGGCGATACGAAATGCCAAAGCGGTCGCGCAGCGGGCCGGTCAGCATACCCGAGCGGGTCGTTGCCGCCACCAGCGTAAACTTAGGGATATCCAGGCGAATCGAACGTGCGGCCGGGCCTTTACCGATCACGATATCGAGCGCAAAGTCCTCCATCGCGGGGTACAGGACCTCCTCGACCGAACGGTTGAGGCGGTGGATCTCGTCAATAAACAGCACATCGCCCGGCTGCAAGTTAGTAAGGATGGCCGCCAGGTCGCCCGTACGCGCGATGGCGGGGCCACTCGTGGTCTTGATCTGAGCGCCCAGCTCGTTGGCGATAACGGTGGCCAGCGTGGTCTTGCCCAGACCCGGAGGGCCCGAAAAGATCACGTGGTCGAGCGTCTCGCCACGGCTCTGCGCCGCCTCGATCAGCACGCGAAGGCTCTGCTTGATATGCTCCTGACCGCAGTAGTCGTCCAGGCGCTGGGGACGCAGGGTACGGTCGACATCGAGGTCTTCGGACGTCAGCTCCGAGCCCACCATGCGCTCACCGTGCGCCATGGATGCCGCCGGCGAATTGCCGGGCGTCGCCCACAGGTCCTGAGAGTCATCGGCTTCCCACATCACGCATCCATTCCAAGTCGCTTAAGCGCCGCGCCGAGCAGATCCTCGACACGCATATCCTGCCCATCATACCCGCTCAGGGCAACCTCGGTCTCCTGCGGGCTAAAGCCCATGGAAAGGAGCGCCGCACGGGCGTCATCGATCGCCGAAGGAGCGGCGGCGGGCACGGGCATCGCAACCTGACCGGGGATCGCATCGACCGGCACAAAGCCCTTGTCCTTGGCAAAGGTGCTCTTGAGCTCCAAGATGAGGCGCTGGGCGGTCTTTTTGCCCACGCCGGGCACCTTGGCCATGCCCTTGTCGTCCTCGGCCATCACCAGGGAATACAGCTGTCCCACGGTATAGGTGGAGAGCACGGCAAGCGCCAGGCGCGGACCGACACCCGAGACGGACACGAGCCGATCGAACATCGTGCGCTCATCCTTTGAGGAAAAACCGAAAAGTGTCATGGCGTCCTCGCGCACCTGCATACGCGTGTAGAGGCGGACCTCGCCGCCGGGCGTCGGCAACGTGGCCGCAGTGCTGCCCGAGATGCCGAGTTCAAAGCCAACGCCCGACACGTCGACGACGGCCGAGCTCATCGTGGCCTCGACAAGCGTTCCATGGAGCTGGGAAATCATCAGTATCCGGTTCCTCTCTGTTGATAGAACTCGCCGCCGGTGAGGGCGCGGGTGCGGCTGAGGTTAACGTGGCAGATGGCGCAGGCCAGGGCATCGGCGGCATGGTCGGGATGCGGGTCGTGATCGAGCTGCGTGAGCGTACGAACCATATACGCGACCTGCCGTTTGTCCGCAGCGCCGGTGCCCACAACAGCCTGCTTAATCTGCATAGGCGTATACTCGCCAATCTCGAGCGCGCATTCCGAAAGCGCCACGAGCGCGGCGCCGCGGGCATGCGCCGTAGGGATGGCCGAGCGAACGTTGGCGCCAAAGTAAATGCTCTCGATAGCAGCGGTATCGGGTCGATAGCGCTCCACGACACCCTTGAGGTCGCGGGCGATATGCGACAGGCGCACCGCGAGCGGACTACCCGCGCTGGTCTCGATGCAGCCATAGGCACGGCAGCGAACCTCGCCACGCCGCTCCTCGATAATCCCCCAACCCGTATGAGCCAAACCGGGGTCAATGCCTAAAATAACCAAGCCAACCTCCCCTCGTCTTTTACCAAGCGCAAGGCAAGGCCCCGCGCACTACTCACGAACGTCTGTTCTAGAATAACACAACGGGGTCAAGATGCTTAGTTGAAGTATCGGGGTTGAGAGCGAATCCCATCCCCAGTTTAGTTCTGCGAGAAGAATGGGAACTGTCGGGGATCAACCGGCGGATGCGGCATCGGGCCACCCTGGTGCCCACCCTGCGGGCCACCCTGGCCGCCCATCATCTTATCGATGGCGTCCTGAACCTCGCCCTCGAACTTTTTCATTCCCTCGTGTAAACGACGCTGACCGTCTTCAGAGCGCAACTCCTCCATTTGTTCGGGCGAAATACCCAGTAGCTCGCCCAGCACGCCCATCATCTCGTTTCGCACGCGCTCACTAGTATCCTCGTCAGCAAAACGGCGCACCTCGGCGCGCGCCAGCGAATCGACCGTCATACGCTCCTTGCCGTTAAGCCCCAGGTCGGACCACGCGAGCATGTACGGCCAGGAGCGCTCGGCAAACGAACGGGACGAAACGATCGGCGCCGTCGGCAACATGCGGCGGGCAGCCTCACCCTGTCGAACGAGCATCAGCAGCAGCGAGCAGGCCTCAGGCTTGCCAGCGGCCATCGGGATGTCGTCGAAAGATCGATTGCGGTCCACGTGCGCCTCAAGCGCGCCATCGATCTCACCCGGCTCGACCCCGCCGAGCAGCTGTGCCGCGCGGTCGAGCATATCGACCGGACCGTCGAGCGTCGAGAGCGCCTGCGCCAGCACTCGCTCCATACAATCTTCCACCGCGTTGAGCGTCACGAGCTCTTGGGGCACCACGGCAGACGTGCGGTTGCGCACGCGCGCCACAAACTCAAGCGTCGACAGGTACACATCGCCAAAGGGCGCATAATCGCCCTGGTAGCCGCCGCAAAGCGCCGGCGCCGCCAGCGCGTACTCGGTTTTGGACAGCGGACTCAACGCCATCGCACCCAGCTCGAGCGCCGTATCCTCCAGCATGAGGCCCAGCGTGCGAGAGCGCAGGCGCTCGGCGTCGCCCGCCGACACATCGCGGTCGAGCACGCGCGCGGCATCCGGCGCATCGCGCTCAACCGTGCGAATATGCAGGCGCTCGGCAATGGCGCGAACGGCGGCACAGCGAGCAGCCTCGGCCTCCTCCTGCGCCGGCGTAAAGATGCGGTTGCGCCCCAGCACCAGGCCAATCACATTACGTGGGCCCAGAGCGTCGACGACCAGCGCCGCCAGCAGGGACGACGGCAAGTCGCCCTCGAGTGCCACCACGGCGCGCGACGCACCGTGGGCCCGGGCGTTGTCGCGCACGGCAAGCACCAGCGCCTGCCACAGCCACTCCTCGGAACGGAACTCGGGCAGTTCGTGATCTTCCAGGGCATCGAGCATCACGCCGCGCTGAATCTCCTGAACCAGCAGGCTCTCCTCAAAACACGGCGCCTGGGCCACCACGCGACCGCAGTCGTCGAGCACAAACGAACCGCCGGTATACACCGACTCGTCATAGGCACCGACCGGCGCCATGCAGGCAAACCACACGCTGCGCTTGGATGCGATCTTGCGGTAGGCGCCGCTGCGAACGGCGGCAATGGCAGCAGTCTCGCGGTCGGTCATGTCAAACGCATTGAATTGGAAATACGCAATGAGGTCAACACCGGTCGGCAACATCTCGAGTTCGCGGTCCAAGTCAAAAATCACGGCGATGCGCACGCCGTCCACGTCGAACACCGGCGGCGCCCAACGCGTGTCGTTGTTCTCGCCACGCTGCAGGGCAATGCTCGAACGCGCCGGCACCACATGACCGTCCTTGAGCATCATGTAGTCGAGCAGCGGCTGACCCTCAAACGAAACCGCCGCGGGCACGATGCAGATCATGTCAAGCTCCTGGATGCGCTCGGCGACACCAGTCAAGCCGGCAAGCATGTCGTGCTCAAAGTCGGCAGCGCCCACCAGGCCACCGGGCATGGCGCCCATAAAGAGCGGAGCCGGAACGCACAGCACGCGCGCCCCGCGCTCGTGGGCCAGACGAGCCTGGTCCTCGATGCGGCCGCAAATGCCCTCAATATCACCCAGGCGCATATCGATCTGTGCAAGCGCGAGCTTCATGGCTCAGCCCTTTCCGTCGTAAACCATCGAAATCGTAGTAAAAGCGCCGGCCGCATGATGCAGTCGGCGCTCGCATGTGCATATGCTAGCTATGATACCCCGAGCGGGGGCGCGCTCCTAGAACGTCGCGGACCACAGCCCGTGCAGGTTGCAGTAGGCATAGACGGTACCGGTCTTGGAACCGCCGGCAAAAAACGTCGCGGGCTTCATGCCGGGCTCAAGGTAATGGACCTCTAAGCGGCCCTCGGCCTCAAGGGCGATCCACTCAATATAGTGCTCGGGCAGGCTGGGGTGCTCGACCGAGCCAACGCGTGCGCGAATCACGTGACCGTCGCGCTCGGTCTCGACAACAGGCACGTGCTTCTCGTGCGCCGCGTCCTCAGTGTTTGCGGTCAGTTCCGTGCAACCGGCAGGGGCTGCAACGTCGTTGCCAAGGGCGGCAATGAGCTTACCGTCGGGGTCCTTAAAGAATTTCGCCATGATGTTCTCCTTTGCTGACGTGCCAATGTTCTTGATGGTTCTTATGCCCAAAGGCAGACAAACCATCCACGGCATTGCAAATGAACACATAACGGGCGGGGACGATGGGGCAGCGTGCGCTATCCGCCCTGGCGGCCCCACCCGAGCGGGTTAGCGCCCGTCGCCGCCCAGCAGCGCCAGAACATCTTCGCGGGTAAACAGCGCCGACGAGATGCCGTCGCCGCCGAGCACGCTGTTGACCAGGTCGCGCTTGGACTCCTGCATCTGCATAATGCGCTCCTCGATCGTGTCCTTGGCGATGAGCTTGTACACGGTCACGGTATGTTGCTGGCCAATACGGTGCGCGCGGTCGGTCGCCTGGTCCTGCGCTGCCACGTTCCACCACGGGTCGTAGTGGATGACCACGTCGGCCGCCGTCAGGTTAAGGCCCACGCCGCCCGCCTTGAGCGAAATCAAAAAGACCGGAACCTCGCCCGCTTGGAACTGCGCGACCATCTTGGCGCGGCTCTCCTTAGACGAAGCGCCCGTGAGCTTAAGGAAGGCGATGTCCTCCTTGGCCAAGCGCTTACCGATGATATCGAGCATACCCGTAAACTGGCTGAACAACAGGATGCGATGCCCGCCGTCGAGTGCGCCGTGCACGAGCTCCATACACGTATCGAGCTTGGCGCTCCCCGCCTTGTAATCCTCGTAGTGTAGACGCGGGTCGCAGCAGATCTGGCGCAGCTTGGTGAGCTCGGCGAGCACCTTGAGCTTGTCCTTCTTAAACTCCCCAGCCTCGCGGTGCTGCACCTGCTGGGCGATGCGGTCCTGGTTGGCCAGGTAGAGCTTGCGTTGCTCGCCGGTAAGCTGTGCCATCACCGTGTCTTCGATCTTTTCGGGCAGGTCGGCCACCACGTCTTCCTTAACGCGACGCAGCACAAACGGCGACACGAGCGCCTGCAGGCGAGCGGCGCTATCGCCCTCGGCATGCTCGACCGGGCTTTCGAATCGCTTTGCAAACGATTCACGCGTGCCCAGCAGGCCCGGCATCAAAAAGTCGAAGATGCTCCAGAGCTCGGATAGGCGGTTTTCGATGGGCGTGCCCGTCAGGGCAAAGCGCACGCCGGCAGGCAGGCGCTTGGCGGCGCGCGCCACCTGCGTGAGCGGATTTTTAATGTACTGTGCCTCATCGAGCACCACGCGGGCAAAATCCTGCTCGACGTACTCGTCGATATCGCGCCGCATAAGGTCATACGACGTCACGACCACGCTATGCTCGGCCACGCCGGCGATCTGCACGCGGCGTTGAGCCTTGGCGCCCACAATGGCGCACACATCGAGCGACGGGGCAAAGCGCTCCAGCTCGGCAGTCCAGTTGTACACGAGTGAGGCCGGGCATACCACGAGCGTGGGCTTGGTGTCCCCCGCCTCCACGCGCGCCAGAATATGCGCAATCATCTGGAGCGTTTTGCCCAGGCCCATGTCGTCGGCCAAGATGCCGCCAAGGCCCAGGTGTTCAAGCGAGCCGAGCCACTGGTATCCGTCGACCTGGTAGCCGCGCATCGTTGCCTTGAGCGATGCCGGCACCGTAAAGTCCATCTTGCCGAGCGTGTCCAGGCGCTCGACGGTACGGCGGAACGCAGCGTCGCGATCGGCCTCGAGCGCCGGCGTGCGTGCGAGCATGCTGTCGACGAACAGGGTGCTCGACGCGGGAAGCGACACGCCGTCGAGCAGGTCGACGGCATCGACACCCAGGTCCTCGGCAAGGCCAAACGCGGCGCGCGCTCCCTCGTCCAGGCGAATGATGTCGCCGGACGTAAGGCGCGCAAACGTTTGATGGCGCTTGTACGAATCGAGATAGACGGCAAGGTCCGCGGCCGAAAGCCCGCTCGCGCCCAGCTCGACATCGAGCAGATTGCTCTTAACGGTCGCACGAACCGAGAGCTTGGGCGCGGGGCGGACCGAGATCTGGCGCAGACGGTCGCTAAGCATGACCTCACCCAGCTCGGACAGGGCGGACAGGCCCTCGGTCAGCAGGCAGAACAAGCGGGCGTCATCGCGCTCCTCAAACGCCAGACCGCCCTCGTAGAAATCGAAGTACAGGGCCGCCGTATCCATAACGCGAAACTCCGCCACCTCGTCGCGGGGTGGCACACCGGGGCGCTGCTCTTCGAAGGGGCTGCCCGGAGCGCCCAGGCCAAAGAGATCCGCCGACCAGTCGCCGTAGGTAACCGTAATCTTGCAGGTCACGAGCCCATCGTCGACGCCGATTGCCATGGCAAAGCTCGGCTCGGGCGCCACGGTATCGAGCGCAGCGGGCGCGGTAAGGTCGGTATAGTCGCGCAAAATGGGCAGCGCCATACGGCAGAACTCCCCCACCTGCTCGGCGGCAATATGGGCGGGCGTGCGGCACGGCAGCAAGCGCGACAAAAAAGGTGCGGCATGCTGAGCAAATGCAGCGTCGGTACGGCGCGCGCGGCGCGTGTCAACCAAGTAGGCGGCATCGCCCGACGCAAAGCAGTACATATCGGCGGGCAGGCGCAGGTCATAGCTACCACCAGCCGCCGGCGCGATTTTGGCGGCAAGCAGCGGTGGGCGCTTAGCGGATGCCCCGTCCTCCCCTTGCGGAGACAGCTCAACCGCCACGTCGTAGGTGCGATGCGTCGTCACCCCCCGCGACCAGGCGGGCTCAAAGGAGATGGTCTGGCCGCGCAGCAGGTCCAGCACATATACGATGCTATGCTCGGACAGCGGCAACTGACGCTCGGCAACAAAACCGCTGCGGGCAAAGTCGTACGACGCCGAACGCGAGCTTGTGATGTCATCGAGATAGGCAACTGTCGTCGCAACAAGGTTGAGCAGCTTTGCCGATGTTTCGTCAAAGGCCTCAGGTGAATGGACAAACGTGAGCTTCTTGCCATAGGAGAACGTGCCGCCGCGCACGTAGGCATCGGCCATGCCGTCGATGTCCTTGACCACGTAGGACACCGATCCACAGCGAATGCGGAACTCGAGCGCCCAGCTAAAGCGGTCAGCGAACAGCGGATTGTAGTACGGCACCAACGAGGGCTCCAACGCCGCTTTGGGAGCGTCGGGATCAACGGCACCGGCAAGCTTGCGGCGCATGCTCGCCAGCTCATCCATGCGCGCGTCCGAAAGATCGGAAAGCGCCGCCACAAGGCTCGGGCTCGTGGGGACGGGCGCCGGGAAGGGAAAGTTGGGGTTGACGGCCGGCGCGGCGGACGCGGCGCGCGCGGGCTGTTTCGGCTGCGCCGTAAACGTGCGAACCGGCGTGCGCAAACCTTCGACGGGCTCGGCGCCGCTGGCATCCAAATACGCCAGCGCCGTGGCAATGGCGTGCTTACACATACCGGGATAGCGGTATGCGGCGGGGCAATCGCAGTCGTAGTCGATCACCTCGTGCTCGTCCATGTCGAGCGCCACGTGCGTCTTGTACAGGTCGCCACGCGAACCGCGCACCGAGCCCTCGACCGTCACGTTTTTGGAGAAGCGCGAGCCG
Source organism: uncultured Collinsella sp. (assembly GCA_900544875.1). GTDB lineage: Bacteria > Actinomycetota > Coriobacteriia > Coriobacteriales > Coriobacteriaceae > Collinsella. Next base: position 132,494 of record UQWS01000001.1, read on the forward strand.
CTGTCCTCGATCGACAGCACGGCGCCGTTGAGCATGAGCGAACGCCCCTTCATAAAGGTGCCGCTCAACGCCGCCTCTTTGCGAAGCGCCTGCACAAACGTCCCCTGCGCCATCACTTCCTCCAATCTCACCCGGGGTAGCTTAGATCACCGTCACGCGACCCTGGTTACCCACAATGGCCTTGGCCTCGGCCAGCAGCGGAATCGAGCGCGCGTTGACCTTGGCAGGCACCTCGGCGCGCAGCACGCGCCCGTCCACCTGCTCGATAAAGATCTCCACGCGGTCGCCGCCCGGGTTAGCGGTGAGCACCGTGGCAAGACGCGCCATATTGCCCTGGCTAAAGCGGCTGTTGGGCACCATGACCTCAAACACCTTGGGCTTGTTGTTCTCCTCGTTGAGCTCCAGCGGCACAATCTCCTGCGCGATGATCTGGTCGCCGCGGTCCGAGCGCTCGAGCTTGCCCTTGATGCGCACAAAGGCGTCGGACAGCTGCGCGCCGGTCTCGGGATCGACCTCGCCGTACAGATACCCCTCGGCCTCCTTGTAGGTCTTGGGGAACACCACGACCGTGGCCTCGCCTTCCATGTCCTCGAGCTGCACGATGCCCATGGGGTCACCGTTTTTGGTCACGCGCTTGGACACGCTCGAGACCATGCCGGCCCACCACAGCGCCTTGCCCTCGGGAATCTCCTGGTTGATGGTGCCGCCCGTAGGATTCTGAACTTCGTAGCCGGTATCGATCTGCGAGAACGAGAAGTCGCGCGCCTTGGCTAGTGCATACTCAAACGGGCGCAGCGGGTGGTCCGAGACATAGATGCCCAGAACCTCCTTCTCCTGGCTCAGCTTAAGGTGGCGGTCCCACTCCTGGCCGTCCGGATCGGGCACGCTCACCTCAAAGCCCGAGCCCTCAACGTCGCCAAACATGTCGAAGAACGAGGTCTGGCCGCTCGCGCGGTCCTTCTGGCGCTTTATCGCGGCGTCGATGATGTTCTCGGGGTTGTTCTTGTCCACAAAGTGCATCATCTGACGACGCGGATACCCAGTGGAATCGAAGGCGCCTGCCTTGATCAGCGATTCGATTACGCGACGGTTGGCCTGGCTCGAGTCCACGCGCTCGACAAAGTCGTGCAGTGTCTTAAACGGACCGCCCGCCTCGCGCTCGGCGATAATCGCCTGCGCCACGCCGGTGCCCACGCCGCGGATGCCGGCCAGACCAAAGCGCACGCCCTCCTTGGTAGCCGTGAACTCGGTGCCGGACTCGTTGACATCTGGCGACAGCACGGGGATGCCGTCGTGACGGCACGCCGAGACGTAGTGCACGATCTTGTCGGTCTTGCCCGTATAGGACGTCAGAACGGCCGCCATGTACTCGTGCGGATAGTGCGCCTTGAGCCACGCCGTCTGCATAACCAGGATGGCGTAGCCGGCGGAGTGCGACTTGTTGAAGGCGTAGGATGCGAACTCGAGAACATCGTCCCAAATCTTCTGGGCGACCTCGCGCGTGTAGTTGTTCTTGATAGCGCCGTTCATCCAGTGGTCGTAGGTGGTCTCGTCCGAGCCATCCTCCCAGTGCAGCACCGTCGACGTGAGCAGCTTGATCTTTTTCTTAGCCACGGGCTTACGGATACGCGAGTCCGATTCGCCCTTGGAGAAGCCGCACATCTCGACGGAGATGAGCATAACCTGTTCCTGGTAGACCATGGTGCCGTAGGTTTCGCCCAGGATGTCGTCCAGGCGGTCGTCGTAGGAGACGGCCGGCTCCTTGCCGTTCATACGGTTGATGTAGGACGAAACCATGCCGGCGCCCAGCGGGCCCGGGCGGTACAGGGCGATCAATGCCACGACGTGCTTGTACTCGGTGGGCTTCATGTTCTTGATCGTGGCCGTCATGCCGGCGGACTCGACCTGGAAGACGCCGGCGGTATGGCCGGAGCCCATGAGCTTAAAGATCTCGGGGTCGTCAAAGGGGATCTCTTCCTCTTTGATGTCGATGCCGAAGTTCTTTTTGATGTTTGCCTTGGCCTTGGAGATAACCGTCAGCGTGCGCAGGCCCAAGAAGTCCATCTTGAGCAGGCCCATGTCGGCAACGGTATGACCTTCGTACTGGGTAATCTCGACGCCGCCCTTGGTGTCGAGCTTGGTGGGCACGTGCTCGTTGACGGGGTCGCGGCAGATCAGAACGGCGCACGCGTGCACACCCTCGCCACGGGTAAGGCCCTCAATCGAGAGCGCCGTGTCGATGATGCGGCGGGCGTCGTCGTCCTTTTTATAGGCCTCGGCAAAATCGGGGTTAAACAGATCCTCTTTGCCGGGTTGCTTTTCGAGCACCTGCTTGAGCTTGACCTTGGGGTCGCTCGAGACCATCTTGGACAGACGCTGGCCCATGTAGACCGGGTAGTCCAGGACGCGCGCAGCGTCGTTGATGGCCTGCTTGGCCTTAATGGTCGAGTAGGTGATGACGTGGGTGACCTTCTCGGGGCCGTAGAGCTGGCGAACGTGCTCCACGACCTCGAGGCGCCGCTCATCGTCGAAGTCCATATCGATATCGGGCATCTCGGTACGCTGCGGGGACAGGAACCTCTCGAACATCAGACCGTTCTCGAGCGGGTCGAACGCGGTGATGTTCATGGCGTAGGCGACGATAGCGCCGGCGGCCGAGCCACGGCCGGGGCCGACGCCGATGCCGTTGTCCTTGGCCCATTGCACGTACTCGGCAACAATCAAGAAGTAGGCGGCAAAGCCCTTGTCGCAGATGACTTTGTATTCGTACTCAAAGCGCTCTTTGATGTTGACGCCACCAATCTCGCGCGTGGCCCAGTCGTCGCCGTAGTGCTGGCGCAGGCCCTTCTCGCACTCGCGGCGGAACTGGCTCTCGTGCGTCTCGCCGGGATCGAGCAGCGGGAAGCGCGGCAGGATGATGGAGTCCCAGTCCAGCTCAACGTAGCACTTGTCGGCGATCTCGAGCGTGTTGTCGCAGGCCTCGGGGCAATACGGGAACATCGCCCGCATCTCCTCCTCGGTCTTCATGTAAAACTCCGAGCCAGTCATGCGCATGCGGTTAGGGTCGTCGACCTTGGCGTTCATGCCAATGCACATGATGACGTCCTGCACGGGCGCGTCCTCGCGGCGCAGGTAGTGGAAGTCGTTGGTGGCGATGACCTTGACGCCCACCTGCTTGGCGATATCGATGAGCGTACGGTCCATCTGCTCGTCGGTCAGACCATTGTCGGTAGTGATGCCGTGTTCCTGGATCTCGATGTAAAAGTCGCCGGGTTCGAAGGTATCGCGGAAGGTCTCGGCCCACTTGATGGCGCCCTCCATGTCACCGCGGTCGATGTATTTGGGGATGATGCCCGCGATGCAGGCGCTCGTGCAGATCATGCCCTTGGCGTGGCGGCGCAGGTTGTCGAGCGTCACGCGCGGCTTATAGTAAAAGCCCTGCACGGCGGCCTCGGAGACCGTCTGCATCAGGTTGACGTATCCCTCCTGGTCCTTGGCCAGAAGGATCATGTGGTAGAGCTCGGGCTTACGGTCGCGGGCAAGCGTCTCGTCCGGCGTAAAGTAGACCTCGCAGCCAAAGATGGGCTTGATGACCAGAGGCGGCTTGAGCTCGTCGATGTTGCCCTTCTCGTCCCACATGGCCATGTCCTTCACATACTGGGCATGCTCGCGCGGGCTGGACTCGGGATCGGGCTCCACCAGCTCGTCGCGGCGGTCCTTTTCCAAGAAGGCCTTGTCGTGGCTCCAGGTTTTGTACTCGGGCGTGTTGTGGTTGACGGCGTCGCAGGCCAGCGCCAGGTCGGGTACGCCATACATGTAGCCGTGGTCGGTAATGGCCACGGCGGGCATGCCCAGCTCAACGGCACGATTGACCATATCCTGGATACGGGTTGCGCCGTCGAGCATGGAGAAAACAGTGTGATTGTGCAGATGGACGAATGCCATGTGATGAGCTCCGATGCGGGTTCGTGTTCTGACTGATCGATTTTACCCCACGGCACGGACAGCGCCCGAACCTAGCCAAACCCACACGGGCAGTCTTTTTGGGACGTGTCTTTTTTAGCTGCTTTGACCTGATTGCTTCATTCGTCGCAAAGGGGCCGGACCGCGACCCCATGTCGCGGTCCGGCCCCTGAGGAAAGCTCAGCTCAGGTCCTCGCCGTTTGAGGCAATTACCTTGCGATACCACTCGAACGATCTTTTCTTGCTGCGCCGACGTGTGCCGTGTCCTTCGTCATCGAGGTCGACATAAATGAAACCGTAGCGCTTGCGCATCTGGCCCGTTGCGACCGAAACCAGATCGATCGGTCCCCAGCACGTGTAGCCCAGGAGGTCCACCCCGTCGATTTCGACGGCGTCCTTCATAGCCTGGATGTGCTCGCGCAGGTAATCGATACGGTATCCATCATCCACAAAGCCGTTCTGATCCGGCTCATCCGGGGCTCCGAGACCGTTCTCCACGATAAAGAGCGGCTTTTCGTACCGGTCGTATATGTCGTTCATGGTGATGCGCAGCCCTGCGGGATCGATGAATCTGCCCCATGGCTCCATCTTGAGGTAAGGGTTGGGGGCACTCTTGAGTAGATTGGAGTCGAACTGCCCCTCGGTGTTTGCCTGCGCCACGCGCGTCGAGTAGTAAGAGAAGCCCACGAAGTCCACCGGATTCTGCGCAAGGACCTCCTCATCGCCCTCCGCCCAAGGAATCGCGAACCCTTGACGCTCATACTCCGTGAGCATGTAGCACGGATAGTGGCCGCGCACCTGCACGTCGGTGAACATGTAGTGCTTGCGATTCTCGTCCTGAGCCGTTTTAACGTCGGCAGGGTTGCAGGTAGCAGGATAGAAAATACCCGCATTGAGCATGCAGCCGATTTGCGCACCAGGGATGATCTCATGGCAGGCGCGCACCGCGCAAGCACTCGCCACGAGCACGTGATGCACCGCGTTATGAACGGAGACGTAGCGGTCCTCCCCCTCATCAAACACGATGCCTGCCGCCATGAAGCACGCAGAGGTCATGATGTTGATCTCGTTGAACGTGAGCCAAGAGCGCACTTGATTGCGGTAACGTGCGAACACAGTGCGAGCGAAGCGCTCAAACATGCCCACGAGAGCGCGGTTGCGCCAACCGCCGTATGCCGTAACAAGATGCATGGGCACGTCATAGTGGTTGAGCGTCACCACCGGCTCGATGCCCTGTTCGAGGCAGGTGCGAAACACATCCTCATAGAACGCGAGGCCCTGCTCGTTGGGTTCGGAGTCATCCCCGTTGGGGAATATACGGCTCCATGCGATGGAGAGGCGCAGAGCCTTGAAGCCCATCTCGCCGAAGAGCGCGATGTCCTCGCGGTAATGATGATAGAAATCGATGGCCTGTTGGGCCGGGTAGTAATGGTCGGACAGCGGCTCGAGCGGAACGTCGTCACCCCTGATGACGGCGAGACGGTCCCGCCCGTACGGCAGAAGATCCGCGTTGGCGAGCCCCCGCCCGCCCTCGTCCCAGGCACCCTCACACTGGTTGGCGGAAAGCGCGCCGCCCCAGAGGAAATCAGAACGCAATGGCATGGGAGTCCTCCTTATCTTGCTTTTAGTGCGAACGGGCACCACCATGCAGCGGTGCCCGTCCGGGTTCATGGGGCCCCAGTTCCGAGAAGAGACTCGTTGCGCTAAGGCACCCTTCTAGATGCAGCGCTTAAGCCTCAAGGGCCTCCTCGGCTTCCTTCTCGCCCGATTCGCGATTGTCGAAGCCAAAGACCATGCAGAGGGCGAATGTCACCGCAAAGCCAATCGCGCAGCTGATGGCGCCCGGAATGATGTCCTGGCTGAACTTGATGACGTTCATCCACGGGAAGCCGACTCCCGAGAAGACGAAGATGCGCGCGTTGAGCAGACCGCATGCAAGGCCGCCGGCCGCGCCGCCGATCATCGACCAAGCGAGCGCCTTCTTATCGCGCAAGAGGATGCCGTAAATGATGGGCTCGGATACGCGGCCGAGCGCATAGGTAGCGAAGGTAGTCCAACCGAGCTGACGGTTAGCCTTGCCCTTTGCACGGATGCCGTAGGCGAGCGCGACCGCAAGCGTCACGTAAACAACCACCGTCGTACCCGGAGTGCACACGGCGTCATAGCCCACCTCAAGCCAGCCGGGCATCATAGCGGTGAGAATCGGCACATGCATGCCGGTAGCGATCACGAGGTTCCACGTCGCACCGACCACCAGACCGCACAGCGGACCGGCGTTCGCGCCGAGCCAGATGATGATATCGGCGATGATGCCCATAATGAAGGAGACGGCGGGGCCGAAGACGCAGAGTGCAAGCGGCAGCATGATGAGCATGGTCCCCACTGGAATCACGAGGATGCGCAGCATGTCAGGGCAATGCTTCTTGATAAGCCCCTCTACGTAGGACTGAATCCACACGATGAGGATGATGGGAAGCACCGACTGTGTGTAATTCACCAGCGTCATGGGGATGCCGTAGACGTCGAACGGAGCGCCCTCCTCGACGATAGCGAGCATGCTCGGATGAATCATAATAGCAGCCGTCATGAGCGCGAGCACAGGACTCGTCTGGAACTTCTTGGCCGCCGCATAGGCACCGAAGATCGGCAGGAAGTAATATGCCGCGTCTCCCACCAAGGTGAAGAGCCGGTACATGCTGCCCTCCGCGGCTAGAAGGCCCGCGCCTTCCGGACCAAGCAAAATGGTGAACATGCGGAAGATACCCGCGATGCAGAACACGGGCAGAATGGGAGCGATAGAGCCGCTCACCGCATCGAGAATCAGATTGCCGATGCGCTTCGGAGCGAACCGCTCCTTCCAGGGAAGCCTCTCTGCTGCGTCCAGATCTTCATCAATCGCCGTCTGGACTTCAAAGCCGCCTTCCCTGCATACCGCGTCGTAGACCTTGTCGACGGTCGGCCCGATTACGAGCTGCACCTGGCCGCCAGCGTGCACCACGCTAATCACTTCGGGAATCGCATTGAGCTTGGCGTCATCTGCAAGCCCCTCGTCCTTAAGAACGAGGCGCAGACGCGTCATGCAATGCGTCGCGCTTGAAACATTCGCCTTGCCGCCCACCTCTTCGATGATTCTTTGGGCGAGTTTTTGATAGTTAGTCATCATTCCTCCTTTTACGCCACGAATCGTCGTGGCACGAGATGGTTCTCGTACTTTCGGAGGTCATGCCCTGCCCTAACACAGGTTACAATCCTTCTGGCCTGGGTTGTCAGCGTCCGGCTGTGCCGGATTCCGCCTTCGTACAGATACGGTTGACATGGAGCATGAAGTAAAGCTTCTCCTCGTCGGTGAGCTCCGTATGCCATTCCCGCTTCATATAGGTACAGATGTGGTCGATGCATTGCGCAAGCTCGGGAAACTCCTCGCGCGAATTCGCATAAAGCGGCAAATTGGCGCTGCTGAGGCTATCGTTACCCTTGATACGCTTGAACAGATACTGCACGTGTGTCGCAAACCGTGAGAACTCAAAAGACTCCCGATCGATGATGGTACGGAAATCGTACTCGACGATATCAGTGACATCGTTGAGCAGGCGCTCAAACGATTGGGCGCGATCGCTTGCCACAGTAACCTCTGCCCCAGTCTTTGCATTGACCAAATTCATGGCGATGCTTGCCACCTCTTCGCGCGGCAGCTCGACGCCCAACTCCTGCCGCACGCGCGCGGTAATGTAGCGGCCGATTTTGTATTCCAGCGGATAAAGCTGCTGCACATCATAGGTAAGGGGCATATCAAAACGAATGCCCTTCCTCTGCCGCGCAATCGCAAAGGCGATATGGTCGGCCATGATGAGCACGGCGTTGGGACTGAGTTCGTAAGGCAGCTCGTTCTCTACAATATCCATGATCTTTGCCGTAAACAGCACCACATCGGCAGGAAGATCCTGCATGATACGCTGCCCCTCGGCATCGATGCTATAGAACGTGCGCTCGATATGGTCCATCGCGAGCTCCCGGGGGGAAGTCACCACCGAAGCCGACACCCTTGCCGAGCGCCACGACCTCGCGACCGCGACTATCTCGACAAATCACGGCGTTATTGTTGAGCTTTCTGATCGCCAGCATATCGATGCACCTCCTCTCTTGATGATAGGGCACTCATTCGGAGCTGAACAAAAAGGGCATGACCTCGGCAGAAAGCAGCACCCTACTTGCCTACGGTCATGCCCTAAAGTGACACCCGAATATATGTGCAATTGAATAACGAACGGAATCCGGATGGCCATGCTCCCCAAAGGGATAACAACCCATCACATGTATTTATAGGCCCACCCGAGATGAACGTCAAGTGTAAATTTGCGTAATCCGCACCCTTGATTGGCAACTTCATCCGCGTAATCCGCACCCCCGACTGATTCTGAGTTGCGGTGAAATAGTTCCTGATGGAGCCAGCTGGGCCGTAAAACAGGAACTATTTCACCGCAAGTTATGGGGAGACTGGGCGTGCGGACGGCCCTGGTGAGCTAGAGGTTGTAGGTGACCACCTGGGACTCGGCGGGGTTGGAGGGATCGGACTGCTCCACGCGGACGAACTTGACCGTCACCGTCTTAAAGCCCGCCTTGTGCAGAACATCCGAATAGACGCGCGCCTGCAGGGCGTGCTTCTCGAACAGCTGGTCGGGTGTCTCATCCGGCGTGCCACCCGTCTTGTAGTCGATGGCCAGTGCGCGTGACGGATCGGCCGGGTCGGTCGCCAGTGCATCGATGGCGCCCTCGGCATATGCACCGTAGCGGGCAATGTCCTTGTCCTCGCAGCCCAGCGAAAAGAACGGCACCTCGGCGCGAACGCACGGCCAGGCAAGCAGCTCGGCACGGACCGCCGACTTGAGCCAGCGGTCCAGGGCAACGTCGAAGCGCTCGCGCTGCTCCGGCGTCAGGCGCCACAGACGCGCCAGCGCATCGGCACGCGCGGCGGGCAGCTCATCGGCACCCATCTCGATCAGCCACTGGCAGGCGGCATGGAACGCCGAGCCCAGCGCCATGGGGTTGCCGGCGGGCTCGACAGCAGCCACGTCCGCATCCGTCATCTCGGAACCATCCGACTCCGCATCATCGCCGGCCTCGTCCATGGGCACGTGTGCCTCGGCGGCACGGTCCTCGGACTCGGCATGCAGCGCCGCGGCAATTGACGAGTAGCTGTACGAATCGCGCGCCGGATACGGGCAGGTGCCCATGCGCACGCCCACCGCCTGGGGATACACGAGCTCAAACGCATCGGGCTCGGGGTCGGCAGGACCGGGAACGGCGGCGCGGGCATCCGCACCGGCACCCTCCGGCTCCGCATCGCCGCGGACAAGCCTGCCTTCGGCATCAAGCGAAGCATTGGCCTCAAACGACTGCTCGCCAAAAGCAAAGTCAGCCAGCGAGATGAGCTCGTAGTCGCCCGGCTGGGAGTTGTCGAACACCAAACGGTCGGCATCGAGCTGCGGCATGTCCAGGCCGTCCGTCGGCAGAATACGACGCAGCACGTCGTAGGTCAGATCGGTCTCGACATCGAAGGTCGGCGCGCACAGCTTGCCGCGGCTCACGCCGGCATCCATCGCCAGAATGACCAGCTCGCGCGCTCGCGTCATGGCGACATAAAGCAGACGAGCCCGCTCCTCGAGCGAAAGCTGCAGGTCGTCGTTGCGCAAGTGAGCAAATGCCTCGGCGGGAGAACCCGTCGCGCAGACATCCTCCATGAGCTCTGGCGGCAGCCACAGCGACGTGCCCTTGCCCTTAAACGCGTGCTCAAACTGCTTTTTGACGTCATCGCCCTTTACGAACGTGCCGTCCGCGAGTTTAACGCCGTCGAAGCGTGCAGGCAGTGCCACGACCTGCGCTCCGCCCTCGACGCGACCCATCTGTGCCGCACCGGACGATTTGCGCACGCCAAAGCACTCCGCAACCGCCACGACCGGATACTCCAGGCCCTTGGACGCATGCACGGTCATGATGCGTACCGCGCCGTCACCCTCCTCGTTGAGCGCGCCCGGGGCTTCCTTGCCCGCCAGGAAGCGGTCAAAGGCCAGCGCAATGGAGCGCGGCGAGTTACCGAACTCGGCCTCGGCCTCAACCACAGCATCGAGCGCCTTGAGCACGTTGGCGGCAATGGCCTTGCCCTCGGGACCACGCTGTGCCAGACGCACAAACCAGCCCGAAGCGTTGACCACGTCGCGCGCGATCGCCGCGAACGAATCGCGGCCCACACGACGAAGCGCATAGCATAGCACCTCGCGGGCGCGCGTCACGAGCGGCAGGCTCTGCAAGCCCGGCACATCGGAATCGCTCATGATGCCCGCGTCGATGTTGCGGCGCGAGGTCTCCCCCGTCTGGTCGTCCAGCTTGGTCGCCAGCGCCAGGAACTCCTGGGCGCCGAGCGCAAACATCGGCGAGGCCAGCAGCGGCATAAGGCCCTGCGCCGTATCGGCCGGATTGGCGAGCGCGCAGACTAGGGCGCGCACCGTCTGCACCTCGGCTGCCTGGGCAAAGACCGAGCCACCCGCGATCACGCAGTCGAGTCCTTGGTCGCGGAAAGCCTGGGCATAGACGTCGGCGTTGGTCATGCGGCCCAGCAGCAGCACCATGCCGCCCTGGGGCTGACCGGCATCGGCAAGCGCGCGGAACCGCTCTGCGATCGCGCGGGCCTTGGCCTGTGTGCGCTCCTGCGTACTGCCGCCGGCAACAAAGAGGGCCTGACGACGCGAGACGTCTGCCACCAGCGTGTCCTTGCGGCCGTCGCTCGCCTCAAGATCCAAAAAGCCCTGCATCAGGCCGCCGTCGTCGCCGTCGAAGACGCGAGCCACATAGCGTAGCACCTCGTCGTGGCTGCGGAAGTTGCGCACGAGCTTAACGAGCTCGCCAGCAGGGGCGTCGGCCGCGGCAGTCGCCTCGGGCGCGGCAGACGAGCCCACCTTGCGCTCCTGGCGACGGAACACCTCGACCTCCGCCCCGCGGAAGCGGTAGATCGACTGCTGTGCATCGCCTACGGTACACAACGCGCGCTCCCCCGCACCCGTCAGGTAACGGATCAGGTCGACCTGCATCTGATCGGTATCCTGGAACTCATCGATCATGACCATCTTAAAGCGACCCTCGTATGCCGCTCGGATGGCCGGGTAATCGCGCAGGGCCTCGTAGGCCATGCGCAGCAGATCGTTGTTGTCGAGGGCAGACTGGCCGGCCTTGAGCGCGCGGTACTCAGCCTCTACAGCACGGGCAAGCCCCACCAGTGCCTCGAGCGCGGGACCGCCGCAGGCCAGCACGATATTGATAAACGCATCGGCGGCCTCTGCCTTGAGTAGCTCCACCTGCTCCTTAGGGAATGCCTTGCTCGCGCGCGGCATGGTGCACGACATCATGAGTCGCGCCGCATCGGCCATGGTCTTGCCGCTCGCCTCGAACGCGTCGATGGCATCGAGCGCCGTCTGCGCTTTTTCGGTCGCGGCCTTGCTTGCGCCCAACGCCGATCGATAGGCATCGGCAAGGGCCGAGGTGTCGGCCTGGCCGCGCGCCACGCGCACGTCGTCCATACCGCCCGGCAGCTGGCTCGAGAGCTCCAGCAGGTCGCGCACCAGACCCTTGATGGTCGTGCCGGCGCCAAAGGGACCGCCCTCGCCCGCCATGGGATACCAGGCGTAGAGGGCCTTGAGCGATGCCGCGAGCTCGGGGGCGGCATCGGGCGCCGTCGCGCGGGCCAGCACATGCTCAACAGCCTGATCCATAAGCTCATCGGTATCGGTAAGCACCGTGAACTCGGGATCGATGCCCAGCTCCAACGCATGCGCGCGCAGGATGCGCGAACACATACCGTGAATGGTCGAGATCCAAGCGTCGTCGACGGTCAGGGCCTCCTCGTCCATACCCTCTTCGATAAGCGCGCGACGCACGCGGTCGCGAATCTCGGCCGCGGCATCTTTGGTAAAGGTAATGGCGAGCACCTGATCCAGATGCTCGACAAACGGACCGGATTCGGGCGAGAGCGCGTAGACGATGCGGCGCGTGAGGGTAAAGGTCTTGCCCGAACCGGCGCCCGCCGAGACAAACAGCGGACGGTCGAGCGTTTTGACGACTTGCAGTTGTTGCGGCATCAAAGTCGAAAGATCCATGGTCTACACGTCCCTCCTTACAAACGTTCCTTCGTGGTTATACGAGCAGCGCGCATGCGCGGCCTGAGCCGACGTCGGGTCGACGGCGGCAACGTCGCCTGCCTCGAGTTCGTGCAGGCGCTCGGCGATGCCGGCCTCCACGCGATCGAGCAGGGCGTCGAAGTCCATGCTGCCACCCTCGCCGGGAAAGCCCTTCTTAAGCCCCGGGATGCGGCCGTCACCACGCTCCTCCTCGAGCAGCTCGGCACTCGCGGCGCCGCGCAGCGCCGGTTTGCCGCCCTTGGTCGAAAAATAGAGCGCCGCACGGGCATCCAGATCCAGCGCCCGGCGCATGGCCTGCGCATAGATAAGCGTCTGGGTATGGGGCGGCAGCCACCGCGGGTCGTCGATGGCGGCCTCGCCCGATTCCTCGTCGCGCACCGTGGGGTCGGCGAGTTTAAACTCCTCAACGCCCGTGCGATGCTTGTAGTCGATTACCACGGCGCGATTCTCGGCATCCACATCCACGCGGTCGATGCGCCCGCCGAGCGGCCAACCGGCATACTCGACCTGGAGCTCGTTGAACGCAAACTCCAGGTAGCGCGGAGCAAAGGGGGTGAGCGCCTCGGACTCGTAGGCAAGCACGCCCTCCAGCTGCGGCAAGATCTCAGCCACCTGGCGCTCCTCCACTGGAGAGAGCGGCACCAGCGGGCCCTCGGTACCGCGCTTGCCCGCATGCTCGGCCAGGGTCTCGGCAAAGACCTCGCGCAACAGCCCCTGCGCGCGCGGCAGATTCATGGGCGTCACGCGCTCCATGCCCTCCTGCGGAAGACGTGCATGCAAGTGCTCCAGCACGTCATGGACAAAGTTGCCCTTCTCCATGTTGCCAAAGCCCGCATCGATGGACTGAGGTTTGACGCGATACGAGACGAACCAGCACAGCGGGCAGGTGGAATAGGCCTCGATCTGCGAGGCGGACGTCAGGCGCGGCACGAGCGGCGCGCCCTCGCCCTCGCCATCGCGACGGCGCAGGACCAAATACGGCACGGCCTCGGCACTCAGATGCTGAGGGGCTTCACAGGTCACGCGCTCGCGCTTGAGACCTTCGCCTGCCGCGGGATCGAAGTCCCTTACGATATCGCCCTCACCCACGCACTTCGCCTTGTCGGCGTCAGCGGCCTTAGCGTCACCAGTGGCCTTAGCATCGTCAGCGGCCTTAGCATCGTCAGCGGCCCTAGCATCGTCAGCGGCCTTGTCGGCGTCAGCGGCCTCGGCGTGCGCCCGCAGCTCGGTCCACACGGCAGCCGGATAGCACTCGCGCGCCTGGCGATCGTGCGTCACGCGGGCGAGCGCAACCGGACCACGCGACGCTTGCATCGCACGGCCAAAGCGCACGCGCAGCAGGGCCGCAGGCTCAAGCGTCACGCCCTCGCGACCAAGGCTCGCCGTCAGCGTAGCCAGCGGTCCCTCCTCGTGCGAGAGCGGATAGCTGTCCAGATCGACATCGGCAAACAGCACAGCATCGTAGCTGCCGGGGCGCAGAGCCGCCGCATCGGCAAGCGAAGCAAAACGAACCTGAGCACGTGGCGCACGGTCAACCTCGTAGGTCTCGTAATCGTAGGCGGTACTACGCTTGTCCACCTTGGTGCGAATGCCATCGAGCACGGGCACGATCGCGGCCTGCGACACGTCGAGCGCGCGGGCGCCATTCATAAGGATGCCGATGACGTGGCGCAGCAGGGCCACCTCCGCTTGGCGACGGGCTTGGCCATCCAAGCTGCCCAGCGAGCGATCGGGCAACGCCTCGGCAACGGCAAGCATGGCCTTGAGCGCCGTCACGGGCTTGTCACGCCACAGCGCCTGGAACACGTCCGAGACCACGCACAGCACGTTCTTAAACCAGTTCTCGTCGCTCGCCGCCTTGCGCGCGCCCCTCACCTGGCCTTGGACGCTCTGCAGCAGGCTCTTAACGCCCGCGGTAGTCTTGCTGCGCGAGAGACGCATATTCTTATCGAAGGTACGGGCATTGACGGCATCAGCGCCCGAAAGCGGACTGTAAATCCAGTCGGTAAGCTCCGGCGCGGGCCACCACTCGGTCTTTGACGCCATGCCCTCATCGGCGGCTTTCATACGCTCGATCAGGTTGGCGAGCGCCGTAAACTGCCTACCTGCGATGGACTGGGAAAACGCCGTGAACTCAGTCGTCTCGGCCGCAATGTGACGCGCCGCCAAACGGGCAGCGAGTTCGCCGAACAGCTGGGGTGCCCGGGCAGAAACAACGAGCACGCGTACGGGGTCGGCGGGCGTTGCAGCAGCCTTATCGTCCTTGGACTCCTTGTGCGTTTTCGCCAACTTATCGATGGCGTCCGCATAAGCATGGGCACGGGCATGGGGGCCGGCGACCTCAATAAAGGCAGGCTGAGCGGCGGTCCCGCAAGCGGCATCAGACGCGACGGCGTCCTCCCTCAGCGGCGCGGCCTCGAACAGCACACCGCGGGCATCAAATGCCGCGGCAAGCTCCTCGCGCATCGCCGCCTGCTCGCAGGCAAGCAGTACGACGACCTCTCCCCCATTGTTCGCCACGGCAGACAGCAGCTCGAGCAGGCCGTGCGTAAACGACGTGATACCGCGCACGCATACGGCGCGGGTGCACGCCGGCAGGTTATCGGCCAGGGCATCGGCCATAATGTCAGCCGCCTCGCAGGGCTCGACCATATCTCGACGGTCCAAACCGCGCGCATAGGCGCACAAAAGTTCAAACACGCGAGCCTCGGCGTCGCTTTTGGGCTTGGGCTTGCAAACGTTGTCGCAGCAACGCTCGGTGCCTGTCCCTGCCACACCCGGCAGCACATCGCGAGCCATACGCGCGAGCATACGCACCGTGCCCTGGCTGCGCGAAAGCGGCTGCAGGTCGGCGTCGTCGAGGCGCGCTACCATGTCCGAAAACAGCATCTGGCGCTGCAGGTTGTCGACGAAACCGCGCCCGTCGCCCAAAAGCTCCCAAAGCGAGCGAAGCCACGATGTAGGCGTCTTGTAGTCAATACCCAGCGAAACGCCGGCTTCCGCCGCATCATGACGGCACAGGTCGAGCTCAGCAAACGTTGGCGCCAGCAGCACGGCACGCCCGTGGCGGGCAATAAGGTCGGCAAGCAGCGCCGCCTCGGCATCGCTCAAATCCGCGCCGGCGTTGGTGGTATAGATTCGAACAGGCATGGTCCTCCACTCAAACCGTTCGCAATATTCAATGTTTCCATCCTACCCGCCCGCGCGGACAGATTTGCCCCACGCCAACAGATTTGACCCCTTGGAGACGGAGGAAAATGGATCACCGAGGAGGTCAGTCTAACCCAGCGATCCGTTTTCCTCCGTCCCCAAAGGATCAAAAAACCGCCCCCGAAGGGACGGTTCTGCGCAATTCGTTTGTTGCCGCTGGCCTACTCGCCATCCTCCAGTTTGATGAGGATCTTGCGATAGCCGCCGTACTCGCCGTTGAGTGCCTTTGAAACGCGGCTCACCGTAGTGGACGAAGCGCCGGTGCGGGCCTGAACCTCAACATAAGGCTCGCCCTCATCCAGATAACGCGCAACCTGCAGACGTTGCGAAAGATCGCAGATCTCGCGCGGCGTGCAGATATCGGTTAAAAACGCCTGGATATCCTTCTCGTCATCCAAAAGACTAAATGCGTGGACTAGCTGCTTGACATCAGGCTTGTCAAACATGTTCTCGATATTCATCGATCACCGCCAAACCCGCCAAAAGGCATCGAAGTTGATACTGACATCGGGCATCGTTCGCCCGTTCTATGCAATAGGGCAACGCCTGTGGCTTTTGCCCGTAGCAGTGTAGCACACCACCAAACTAAAGCGACAAGACTCTCTGTCAGCGGCGCGTTTTTCAGGACGAACGCCGTTTAGAAACCGAATGCGCACGTAAGCTCCACGAATATTTGAGACAATGGGCGTCCAAACACCGCGGCGCACTCGCGCAACCATCCAGGTCGCCGCCGCAAGCCGCTTCACGCGACGCCAGCAACCCCGGCGCAAGAAAGGATTCACGCCATGCGCTTTATGCTTAACTGGCTCTTCACCTCGATCGCCATCGCGATCGCCACGTTCCTTGTTCCCGGCATCCAGCCCTTCGGTTTTGCCGAGGCCTGGGTCTGTTTCGCCTTCGTGGGACTGTTCCTGAACATCGTCGATTCGCTCGTCAAACCGTTCCTGACGGTCATCTCGCTGCCGCTCACCATCATTACCCTGGGCATTTTCCAGCTTGTCGTCAACAGCTTTATGCTTGAGCTCGCGAGTTACCTGTCGGTCAACCTGCTGGGCGTCGGCATCTCCATCGCAAGCTTTGGCTCGGCCTTTATGGGCAGCATCCTGGTGTCCATCATGCGCAGCATCCTCGATGGCGTCGCCGAGGGCTAGAGCCGTTCGATTCGAACCGTCATATCGACCCAAAACGAAGGCCGCCCATCGCAAAAATGGGCGGCCTTCTTATTTGCCAAGTCTCAAAGGGCGAGAGAATCTGCCATTTCCACCCCGTCCCCAAATGGCAGGTGGGCTAGATCACGTAGTCGTAGCCTTCGTTGGGAGCGACAAGTTGATCGAGCGTCACACCGTCGAGGTAGTCGTTGATAAGCTTGTCCAGGTTCTTCCACACGTCGAGCGTGGGGCACTCGTCAGAGCGCGAACAACCCTTGCAGTCGCCATCCAGGCAGGCGACCGGCGCCAGGCTGCCCTCGGTCAGGCGCAAGATCTCGCCCACCGTGTACTGCTCGGGCGGGCGCGTGAGCACATAGCCGCCGCCCTTGCCGCGCATGCCCGAGAGCATGTTGGCGCGCACGAGCGTAGCCAGAATATTCTCGAGGTACTTCTCCGAAATCCCCTGGCGCGCCGCGATCTCTTTGAGCGGGATGCGACCGGCCGCCTGATGCTCGGCCAGGTCGACCATAACGCGCAGGGCATATCTGCCCTTTGTGGAAACCAACATATATAGTGCTGCCTTTCGGTCTTTTAGTCCGTTGAAATTCTAGCCGAAAAATTGGCTTTGAAAATACCCGTTCCGGTCAAGATGGTTAATCAACTTGCAATAATCTCCTATTTCCTATTGCATTACTAGGCTTTGGTGTCTACTATGCTTCCCAACAGCTAAACGAACAACCTATAAGGTTTATGGGTTTAGCTGCTAGACACACCGTAAAACCACACGGTATCCAGTCATTTGAACACTTTGGAGGTTCATCATGAGCAAGGTTTACACGTCCATCGATCAGCTTATCGGCCACACCCCGCTCCTGGAGCTCACCCACTTTGAGGCCGATGAGGACCTCAAGGCCCGCGTGCTCGTCAAGCTGGAATACTTCAACCCCGCCGGATCCGTTAAAGACCGCGTCGCCAAGAACATGATTGACGAGGCCGAGAAGGCAGGCAAGCTCGTGCGTGGCGGCGACTACACCATCATCGAGCCCACGAGCGGCAACACCGGCGTCGGCATCGCCTCGGTGGCGGCCGCCCGCGGCTACAAGGTGATCATCACCATGCCCGAGACCATGTCCGTTGAGCGCCGCAAGCTGATGCAGGCATACGGTGCGCAGCTCGTGCTCACCGACGGCTCCAAAGGCATGAAGGGCGCTATCGCCAAGGCCGAAGAGTTGCAGAAGGAGACCCCCAACAGCATCATCGCCGGCCAGTTTGTGAACCCCGCGAACCCGGCCATTCACAAGGCCACGACCGGCCCCGAGATCTGGGACGACACCGACGGCAAGGTCGACATCTTCGTCGCCGGCGTCGGCACCGGCGGCACCGTGACCGGCGTGGGCGAGTTCCTCAAGGAGCAAAACCCCGAGATTCAGGTCGTCGCCGTCGAGCCCGCCACCTCCCCGGTGCTCTCTAAGGGCCAGGCCGGCCCGCACAAGATCCAGGGTATCGGTGCCGGCTTTGTGCCCGACGTCCTCGACACCCAGGTCTACGACGAGATCATCCCCGTCGAGAACGACGACGCCTTTGCCACCGGCCGCGCCGTGGGCCACAAGGAGGGCGTGCTCGTGGGCATTTCGTCCGGCGCCGCCGTGTGGGCCGCACTGCAGCTGGCCAAGCGCCCCGAGAACGAGGGCAAGACCATCGTGACGCTGCTCGCCGACACCGGCGAGCGCTACCTGTCCACGGCACTCTTCCAGGACTAGAGCTCTCGTTCCTAGAACGAGTCCAAGGCACGCCGGTCTCCCCTCTCTTCTGGCAGCCTGAGCTCATCCCAACAGGGTGTCCCACAGGACGCCCGAACTTGTTACAATGTCTGCGGCGCGGAACCAGCCTCCCGCGCCGCTTTTCTTTTTTGGCCACATGCCACCAAGGAGAACCTCCCCATGCACAACAAGCGCGTGCTCGTCGCCATGAGCGGCGGCGTCGATTCCAGCGTGACCGCGTATCTGCTCAAAAGTCAGGGTTACGAATGTGTCGGTGCCACCATGCGCCTCACCTGCCCCGCGCCCGATCCCACCACGGGCATGAGTAAGGTCGACCGCGACATCGCCGATGCAAAGGCCGTCGCCGAGCGCCTGGGGATACCCCATCACGTGCTCGACTTGCAGCAAACCTTCGACCGCAACGTGATCGAACGCTTTGTGAACGCCTACCAGGAGGGGCTGACGCCTAACCCGTGCATCATCTGCAACCGCCATATTAAGTTTGGCGCGCTGCTCGATGCGGCACTCAATATGGGCTGCGATTACATCGCCACGGGCCATTACGCCAAAACAAGCCAAGCGGCAGACGGCACCCGGCAGCTGCATCGCGGCGAGGACCCTAAAAAGGACCAAAGCTACTTTTTATATTCGCTTACGCAGGAGCGCCTGGCGCACACGATCTTTCCGCTGGCAGGCCTGGACAAGGAGCACGACGTGCGCCGCATTGCCGCCGAGCAGGGCTTTGCCAACGCCAAGAAGGCCGAAAGCGAGGACATCTGCTTTATCGCGGATGGCGACTATGCGGGCTATATCGAGCGTCGGTGCGGACATCCCGCTACACCGGGCGATATCGTATGGCGCGACGGCAGCGTGGTCGGGCGCCACAACGGCGCGCTGCGCTACACCATCGGCCAGCGCAAGGGCCTGGGTGTCGCGATGGCGCATCCCGTGTATGTGACGGGCGTCGACGCCGCCAACAACACCGTGCATCTGGGCGAGGCCGAGGACCTGACGGCCACGGCGCTCACGGCCAACGACTGGATTTGGAGCGCCCCTGCCGACCACATGGAAGCCGAGCTGGATGCCGGCGGCATCCGCGTGGGCGCCAAGTACCGCTACCGACAGAAAGACCAGGCAGCGATCCTTACGCGCGGCGAAGACGGGCAAATGTTGCTGACCTTTGACGAGCCGCAGCGCGCCATCGCCCCCGGCCAGGCCGTTGTAGTCTATCGCGGCGACATCGTCCTGGGCGGCGGTACCGTGACCGGCGCACTTAAGTAGCCGTGGGTTTATCGCTGCATGTGTCGAAGTACCTCAACAGCGGCACCAACCTCGATTACGCGACGCTCGAGGCCGCGGCAAATGGCCTCGAGTCGACCCTCCGCCGTCGCCCATTCGCTCTGCGAAAGAATCTCGATCGCCTCATCAACAAATCCGTTGAGCCGAGATGAATCGAACCAATCGAGCGAGTCCGCAAGCGCCAGCTGAGCGGAAGGGTCGGGCCCAAACGGCTTAGCGGAAAACCCAAACTCCCCAGCCGCGAGCAAGACGGTTGGCACGTTATACCACAGACAGTTGCCGCTATCGAACAGCGGTGCAGGTTTTATCTCCAGGGTGTCGACATTACGGATGATGCCGAAGTTTCGCCAATGGCGGTCGCTGTTGGCCAAAAGGGCATCGCAGACAATCATCTGCGACATAGACCTTCTCACAGCGACCTCATCGGCACCATGCTTGCCAAGGTAGCGACAGTATCGATCGTATGTCGAGTCTCCCCGCTGGCTACCAAGTGCGCCCTTAACGTAAACAGCCGGAACGTATTCCTCGCGGCCGTCAAGAAAGTCGTCGCACAGACACACAGGGCCATCGAACATCCGCTCAACCGTATAAGGAACAAACTCGCCCTCCGACAGCAAGCGACGATGTAGAACCGTTGCAACCGCCTCGTTAAAGGGACGCTGGTCATCCATGCCGCATCCTTTAGCCAAGACGCGAACGCCGCGGCGGATCATCCATGATTTAGGGAGCTCGCCCTCGGACGTGTTGTCGGGGTTTTTAAGGCCGATGCCCTCCAGCCAACCCGAACGCCCCTCGGGCGCAGACCGCTCAAAATCATTCTCGAAGTAATTGAGGTCTCGCCATTCGAGTCCCTCGCAATCGGCCGGCCGCAACCAATAGCAATCCGAAAGCGACAGCCCCAGGCACTCAACCGGCACCTCGATGCCGCTGGCAATTCCCAGTTCGCGATAGCGCGAGATAAGTCCGGGGCGGGCGTCGGGCACCGACCGATGGCTCCACCATGCATTGAGCGCCCGCTTATTCACCGTTGGAGAAGCGCTCGAGCACGTGCCCAGCGGCATCCTTTGCGCATCGAGCACCTCAGCAATTTCAAAGGAGAACTCACGCGTCGGATCAAACGAGACATGCGCGACCTCATAGTCAGCCGACATCAGCGTAAATTTGCGTCCCACATCGGCTGCAGGACGGCGGCCGCGTTTGCGAACCTTTTGATAGGCGATCGCGGAATTATACTCAGCCATCTTCCGTCCACCCACAGTATTGCATGCGAGCGTTCCGGATGCCGCCAGTTGCGATATGCGAGCCTTCGTGACGCCTAGCAGGCGGGCGGCATCACCCATAGATAAGTATTCCGATGTATCCATGCGCCGCATCACCTCGTTAAGTATTTCACGCGTTAAGATAACTTATCTTATATAAGATAATACTAAACGGACTGAATTGAAAAAAGGCCCGAAAAATCGGGCCTTAGTGATTGCTCGGCTGAGTTACGGACTGCCCCTTAGCGCTGCACGTAGGCGCGAACCAGCTCGTAGGTATTGCGCACACCGTCGGTGTGGCTGCGTTCGTAGTTGTGGCTCGCGTACACGCCGGGGCCGATCAGGCCATGGCGAATGTCGTAACCGGCCGAAAGCGTGGCCTCGACGTCCGAGCCGTAATGCGGGTACACATCGATGGCGTAATCGAGTTCAAGCTCGCGCGCGATGTTGGACAGCGTGGTCACCAGGTCGTAGTTGTACGGACCGCCCGAATCCTTGGCGCAAATCGACACCATGCGCTCGGTGCAGCCCAGGTCGTCGCCCACGCAGCCCATGTCCACGCTGATCATCTCGCGCGTATCAGCCGGCACAAAGGCACCGCCGTGGCCGACCTCCTCGTACACGGTAAAGAGCAGCGACACCTTGCGCGAAAGGGTCACCTCGCCGCCAGCAACGGCGCGAGCCAGACCCAGCAGAATCGACGCGGACAGCTTGTCGTCAAGGAAGCGGCTCTTGATGTAGCCGCTCTCCGTCACCGTGGTGCGCGGATCCATAGCGATGATGTCTCCAGCCTGAATGCCCAGCTCGAGCACGTCGTCCTTGCTGTCGACGTTCTCGTCGAGCAGGATTTCCATGTTCTTCTCGATGGTCTTGACCGGCTCATCGGCCACATGCGCCGAAGGCTCGGTATTGAGAACCACACCCGTGTAGACATTGCCATCGCGCGTGTAAACGGTGCAGTTCTCGCCATCGGCCGTAGACCACTGATGCCCGCCAAGCGTCGTGGGACGCAGGCGACCATTGTCCTTGATGGAGCGCACCATGGCGCCCAGGGTATCGACATGGCTCGCCAACACGAGCGGCTCACCCTCACCACCAAGCTCAACGAGCACATTGCCCTTGTTAGAACGCTCGGGCCCAAAGCCCATATCGCGCAACGTCTCCATCAGATAATCAGTCGCCGCACGGGTATAGCCCGTAGGCGAAGCAATCGAGGTAAGCGCCTTCAACTGGTCAGTAATAAAACCAAGCGAAGAATCCATCTGGGACACCAAAGTCACCCTTTCATATCGAATTAAACCCACAGCAACAATACCACCGCGAACCATCTTTTTACCTAGCGAGATGACCCATCGAGCTTCCCAGAGCAGCGCCCGCCACAATAACGAGCCGGCGGGTCCCTGCCCGTTAGCCCCAGAATCTTTCCGCAGGACAGAAGGAGGCCCCGCCGCACGTAGTGCGCAGCGGGGCCTCCGACATGTCCGAGGACGATTCTGGGGCTAACGGGCAGGGGCCCGCCGAACCATGTTAGGCAGCCGGGCAGATCTTCTTGAAGAGCTCGATGACGTCGTCGAGCGTCGCCTCGCGCGGGTTGCCCGGGAAGCAGGCGTCAGCCATGGCGTCCTTGGCCAGGACCTCGATCTCGTCGGCCTTCATGGCCTCGCAGACATGCGGGATGTTCACGTCGGCGGAGAGTTGCTTGACGGCGGCGATGGCGGCGTCGGCAGCCTCGTCGGTGCTCATGCCCGTGGTGTCAACACCCATGGCAACGGCAACCTTGGCCAGGCGCTCGGCGCAAACCGGCTTGTTGAACTCCATAGCGATCGGCAGCAGCATGGCGCAAGCGACGCCGTGCGGGGTGTCGTAGTGAGCGGACAGGGTGTGAGCCATGGCGTGGTCGATGCCCAGGCCGACATTGGAGAAGCCCATGCCGGCGACATACTGGCCAAGAGCCATGCCCTCGCGGCCGGAGCCGGGCTGACCGGACTTGGCCTCGGCAACGGAGTCGCGCAGGTTCTCGCTGATCAGCTTAATGGCCTCAAAGTGGAACATGTCGGAGAGCTCCCAAGCACCCTTGGTGGTGTAGCCCTCGATGGCGTGGGTCAGAGCATCCATGCCGGTAGAAGCGGTCAGGCCGGCGGGCATGGAAGCCATCATGTCGGGGTCGACGACGGCGACCTCGGGGGCGTCGTTGGTGTCGACGCACACGAACTTGCGGACCTTCTCGGGGTCGGTGATAACGTAGTTGATGGTCACCTCGGCGGCGGTACCGGCGGTCGTCGGCACGGCGATGGTGAACACGGCGTGGTTCTTGGTGGGAGCAACGCCCTCGAGGCTACGGACATCGGCGAACTCGGGGTTGTTGATGATGATGCCAATGGCCTTGGCGGTGTCCATGGAGGAGCCGCCACCGATGGTCACGATAGCGTCAGCTTCGGCGGCCTTGAAGGCCTCGACGCCGTCCTTGACGTTCTGGATGGTGGGGTTGGGCTTAATCTCGGAGTAGAGGCTCCAAGCGATGCCGGCGGCGTCGAGCTCGTCGGTCACCTTGGCGGTAACGCCAAACTTGACCAGGTCGGGATCGGAGCAGACGAAGATCTTCTTGTAGCCGCGACGCTGGAGCTCGCCGGGGATCTCCTTGATGGCGCCGGAACCATGATAAGAGATGGTATTGAGAACGAAACGATTAGCCATTGATAGCCTCCCATCGTGTGCGGGGCGCCCATTACGCCCCACGCTATGAGTCCCATCCTAACGCTTTTGAAACAAAAAACACGTGAGAACGTCAAAATTGTTAAAGCGTTTCAACATAATAACGGAGTCCTAGTCCTTCCCTCCCGACAGCAGCGAAGGCTAGATTATAGGAGCAATCGCCCAAAGAATACGACCAACTCAGTCTATAAATTGTTTCTGTTTTAGCAATATATGTTTGACAATACGTTTATAAAAGGATACTTTATATCAAACATCTTAGTTCACTAAATAACATTAGTGAAATGAAAGAGGCGGTAGAGATGTTAGTTCTACCTATAAAGACCCTCTTGGGCCACTACATTTATGATGCCAATCGAAACGAGATACTTGCAGTAAGCAAAGATCTCTTCAATTACATCTCAGAAGTCCAAGCAGGCAAAGTTTGCCACGCCTCCTGTAAATCAGACCAAGAATTCCAGTTACTACAATCATGTGGCTACTGCTGCGATTCGCCATTGCAGGATATCGCTTATCCATCAATTGACCTTTTGAAAGTTAAGCTGGAAAGAAATATACGGATGCTAACCCTTCAGCTGACTCAATCTTGTAACTTCCGATGTGATTACTGTATCTATTCCGGAAACTCCTCATACAACAGAGCCCACAGTCATAACTCCATGTCCATTTCGACGGCAAAACATGCAATCGAATTCTTTAAGATGCACTCGATCGACAACTCAAACCCGGTCGTAGCATTTTATGGAGGAGAACCTCTCCTTCGATTTAATGAAATTAAGCTAATTACTCAATATGCAGAGCAGGTATTTGAAGGAAAACACATCTCATTTCGAATTACAACTAATTGCTCTCTTTTATCTGAAGAAATGGTTAAATTCTTCTTCGATTCTGGGCATGAATTCTATTTGTTAATCAGTCTTGACGGGCCGCAGCAAATCCACGATAAGTCTAGGCATTACGCTAATGGCAAGTCCTCATACCAAACAGTTATAGACAATGTTCATATGGTTTTAGACAGCCATCCTGAACGCAACAAATATGTTCATTTTAATGCCGTAGTCGACACGAACAACATCTATAAAACAGTCTCTTCCTTTATAAATGATAAAGATATCGAAGATTGCGATGTTCAATTCAACTACCTGGAACGCAACGGACGTATCGCCCCCTACAATGACGAGTTCTCAAGTCAGCTAAATTACGCCTTATTTAAAGCAAGAATTATGGATGAGCGCAAAATCGAAAAAGGAAACCGCAACGATAGGCTCGCTTCATATACGCTTGCAAACATCAACCAAAACATAAAGCGATTTGCACCTTCGAACATCCCAGCAAAAGCTATACCCGGTGGCCCATGCGAACCAGGGGTTACGCGTCTATTTGTGACAACAGCAGGAGCGCTTCTTCCTTGCGAAAGGGTCAGCGAAACAACGAAGGAAATGTATATCGGCACATTGGATTCAGGATTTGATTTAGGTCAAATTGAAAAGATAATCAATGTTTCAAAGCTGACCAGCGATTCATGTAAAAAATGTTGGGCATTTCAGCTGTGCACCCAATGCATAAAAAGCGCAGATTGCGAAGGAGTAATAAGCCCTGATTACAAGCGAACAGCATGCGACAATTCAAAACGAATTGCCTTTGACCGACTTAATCAGAAAATACTTCGCTTTGAGCTTCATAGACATGAAGTGTCCATTGCAACAGCTCTAAAAAGGAACAAGCGATAAAAATCATGAAGACAATCGGACTTATATCTTTCACAAGAGCTGACTATCCTCTTCTGATTGGATTGCTAGGAAATGGCTACAATATCCGGGTATCAACGCCATGCGGCATTCTACCGGACGGCCTAGATGTCGCCAACCTTGTGAATTGCAAAGAAATTGGCATAAGAAATCGAATTAACTATGTAACGACAATCGATGAATCAGACCTGGTTGTCGTTTTATCGACGAAAGAAAGCGCCGCAGGACTCGTAGAATTTAGTAAACACGCTGAAACCTACGCTCATTCTGTAAATAAGACGGTTGTCAGCCAACTCGCCGCTGAACAAATCGAGTCTAGCAAAAGCGACATGCAGGAATTAGCCCTGATACCAAAAATTGTTGTCGGGAATCTATATACACCCGCCAATTCAACAATAACGTTCAGTAGCATCGTTAGCGAGATGAGAAAGCACCATCCCAATCTATGTGCGTTGAGCTTCAATCCTTTAAATGAAATCTGGGGCTGCAACACCCTTAGTTTTGATGGTGGCCAATCTGCCGTCATCAAAATGAATGAGCAGATCAACCTCATCATTGAGAATGATAAATCCGACCTAGCTCTATTAGAGACGCCCAATGTGCTTATGAAATACAACGACCACATTTTCGGAGATTACGGATTGGGGTCGATTGCTGCATGTCGAGCTTTCTGCCCTGACTTAGCCATTATCAATATCCCATACACGATAGCCGACTACGACATAATGCTAGGGCTCATGCCCGTAATTGAAACGCTTACGCAAGCAGAGAAAGTTCAATTTGAAATTACAAACGAAGTACTTGACGCCACAGAGGGGTTGGAGACGCATGAATTTCAAATAAGCTATTCATCTAGCGATAAAGCTATTCAAGCAGCAAGAGAACTTCGACTAAGAGGAATACCCAGTTTCTCAGCCAGCTTAGATCCAGAAGAATCATTACTATGCTGCAAGACAATCGAGGACGAGTTGTTTGATTTCGATCTTGGGGTACTGAAATGACAGCATATTGTAAAGATGAAACCATCTACGCAGAAATCGAAAAAGCAATAAGCAATATTAGAGATTTGGATTTGACTCAATTTGATCAAGATCTAAGAAATCAACGATTGACCAATTCCCCATTCAGCTTGTCCTCATCGGATCTAGTTCGACTGCTAATTTTTCTTGAAAGCAGGTTTTCTGTTTACGTTGAGTACTCGTCGATTGAAAACATAGGGTTCAACAGTGTTGAGGAGGTGAAGAAGGTAATAGAACAGTCAGAAACAATCGAACAATGGGAGGCAAATCATGAGAAGTATTCGACCATTTAACATGCATGCAGTAAATAGCGTCATTCATTTTATTAGAAATTGCCCATGCGGTTATTGCAGCTGCATGTACTGCAACGTACTGCGTAATTCTCCGCACGAAGCAGAAGTCGGTTCCAATGCGATTGAGGCGATGACGCGTGGTGGCTACTGGTCCTAAATCGAGCAAGACAGCTACAAACGAATATCGAATCTCAATTGAAGGTAACCCTTATCCGCATGCTCTAGCTCTCACCAACCCAGCGGGAGACAACCTCAACATCAAAAGACATGGGTTCACGGGTCCACTAGGACAGCTATTGAGTCTTAAATACACCGTTTATGACGATACAAATGAAAAGCTCTTTACTGTCGTCGACGGTGGCTTTAGTAACATGCCCAGGGTTGCGCTCGTCATCGAACATAAGGAAGTTGCGGTGTTCGATTATGGCCTAAACAGACTTGAGATGAAGTGCATAACGAACATACCGAATTACTCAATAAAAGGTAACTTCCTTTTTGGAGATTACGATATATTCAGCCAACGGGAAGTGAGGGTATCTTCAGTTACCGTTCTTCAATGTGATAAACAATCGTGCTTTAGCATACAGGTTTTGGATAAAGCCGAATTAGCTGCCGCAATTGGCATACCCACAGCCATTGCCCTTCTTAGAGCTCGCATTGAAGAGCATCTCGAATAACTCGCAAATAGCAGTTGGTAGCAACGTTCAGGAGCTAGATAGTTTTTTCTGGCTCCTGAAACTGTATTACATAGTCTGCAAATTGTTCAAAACCATGTCCATGATCCGCAATGATGACGATACGCTCTTTCATCTCCTGTGCAACCACCGCCTTCAAAAAGGATATCGAAGCATTATCTAAATTGTTGCAAGGCTCATCCAAAATAATAATAGAATAGCTGCTCAGAAAGGCCCTACAAAGTAATAGAGAAGCCAGTTCTCCGCCAGACAAATTGTGTCCCCTAGTTCCAATGATGGGATTGGCTTCAAATAATTTATCGAGGCTAAAACCCTTCAAAAGATAGATGAGTTTTTCAGAGTCAATATCTACAAGACCATAGTAAAGAGCCTTCCTGAAAGTTCCCCCCATTATCAAATGTCTTTGCGGCATAGTTGCGCAGGGTAGCTGGATTAAAGTCAAGCCATCGAAAACGACAGTAGACTCATTAACACACAGTCTGCCGGCAACTGGCGACAATAATCCATTCAATACTTCCAGAAATGAAGATTTGCCACATGCATTAGGGCCGCTTACTAAAACCAGACAAGGTGCCTGTATCGTGCAATCTGGAATTGTTATCCTCTCATTAGTTTCGCTCGACGAAAACGAGAGACTGATTCCTTTCCAACTAATTCGATCAGCGTGATCGAAGCATATCAAATTAGGTTTTCCAGCTTCCAAAAGACGACGTAATTCCAAGACACGGCGCAACGACCTAAACGACGGCTGAAGCTGAGCCCAACAATTCAGAACAAGAGGAAAAGGAGAATAGCATAGAAGCACAAGTTGATAACTCTGCACCGCAATCCCGACCGTCAGCCCGCGCTTTAACACAAGGAAAATAAGCAGCAGAACTGAAAGCAAGCCAGTAATGATGTTGCCAGCGTTAACTATTTCAGTTGCCAATCTCGCAAAGACACTCTCCTCAACTCGAGAGTTCCTGCAGGCTTTAAGCATCTTTTTATAGCGAAGTAATTCCAAGTTAATTGAACGAGAAATTCGAATGTAAAGTCGACAATTTATTAGCTGGGCTAAATAAGCAGAACCCCTCGCCTGGGCCTCCAATGCCTTTTCGCTCTTAGTCGATAGCTTACTAAGAGCGAACGGATATAGAAGCGAAATAAACAATGCCGAAACACAAACAGGGATCAAAAGCAACAAAGAGATATTAGATAGCGCCACAAACGATGCCAAACCCGTCACTAGGCACGGAAGAAACGCAGTTGTAAATATTCCAATCATCGGCTGTAGGTTCCCAGCCTCTTCAATGCGCGATAACAGGTAGTCACTGTCTTTTGCTAAAACTAAGGGCCGCTCTAAAGCACGGCGGGCAAGCAATCTATAGAAGCAGTTAGCGCCATCGGAAGCCAATTGCTCCGCATATTTTGATCTGAACAGGTTTGTCACCAGCTCAACTGAGAGCAATACTAGCAGGCCTAACCCAATGTATAAAACGTTACGATAATTAGAGCGAAGCAGGCCATAGTCTATAATCAACGATTCAGCTTTAACAACAGACAGCTCCACCAGGGCAGATAAAATGCAGAGCACCATCAACTTGATTACTGTCGTCTTATTTTGAATAAAAAGCTCTGGCATATGTCCATCCCCTCAACTAATAATTATAGCTAGAAAGATGGCATTTTTATTCTATAGCCTCAAGCCGCACGCTTTGCTGACGTCAAATCTTGTCATTACGAACATGCACCTTAGCGCTTAAGACTCGTGGTCTGCCAGTCAGCTACGATGCGGGCCCATTTCCTGTGCAAATCGCGTTCACGGTCGATAAACATGATGGCAAACGCGATAAACAGCAGCACGCTCGCCACCGCAATGGCGTGCAGGCCCATGCGCTCAATGCACCAATTGCCCAGCACGGCACCAAACACAAAGGTAAAGATCACACCAAAGTACAGCAGGCCGTTTTCCAAAAAGCCGCGCTTGTGGGTAATGATGTAATCGTCCACGTTTTGCAGCGCGTTGCGCAAGTTGCCGATGCACATGGTCGTAGCGATGCCGTGACCGTGGATCTTGCGGAAGCTCTCGACTTGCATACCGCAGGCAAACGAAGTGAGGCAGTTGGCGAGCAGGTTGAAATCGCCAGCGGGAATAAAACTCACGCCCAGCAAGATGACGGCTTCAAAGAACACCGTCACCTGACGCCAGTGGATCACGCTGCCAAAACGCTCGTGTACCAGGTCGGCAAGCATAATGCCCACAGCAAACGAAACCACAGGGAAGAAGTAACGCCCCGCAAGTGCCCAATTGCCCTCCGAGATGCTCACGCCCACCAGCAGGATGTTGCCCGTCTGCGCGTTGGCGAAAACATGGTCGCGCCCAATGTACGAATACACATCCATAAAGCCACCGGCGAGCGCCAAGATGATGCCCAGCTCAATGGACTCCGATATCTGTTTGGCACGCTGCATCGTCGTGCATCCTCCTTGTTGACGACTCTCTCGTGCGTTGGCGGAAACATAGCCGCCGTTCATACTGTAACCCATTGACAACATGGCGTGCGCGCGAGACGGGTTCTCCAACGCGCAGATACACAGTCTGGAAACAAACGGCGGGCGCGGCACCGACACCCGAGACCTCGTGTACTCCACCAGTCTTTTTAGCCCCGTCCTAAAAAGACTGGTTACAATTACGTGCAGCATACAAACACCGGGAGGGATCGTGGCAAAAAAGCCTCAGCACGCTCAGAATAACCAGCGCAGTCAGCAGGGCAAACAGGGCCAGCAGCAAAAGCGCGGCGGTAAAGCGCAGGGCTCGCGCCCCGCGCATGTCCCGGCGACACCCGTCCGCCCCTGGCGACCGGGCCGCGACAAGTTCCTCCCCGTCAGCCGCGCCGATATGGACGCGCGCGGCTGGGACCAGTGCGACTTCGTCTACATCTGTGGCGATGCCTACGTGGACCATCCGAGCTTTGGCATGGCCATCATCAGCCGCGTACTCGACGCACACGGCTACAAGGTGGGCATCATCTGTCAGCCCGACTGGACCGATCCCGCCAGCATCACCGTGCTCGGCGAGCCACGCCTGGGCTTTCTCGTCAGCGCCGGCAACATGGACTCCATGGTTAACCACTATTCGGTGACCAAGCACCGCCGCCACACCGACGCGTACACCCCCGGTGGCGAGGAGGGGCGCCGTCCCAACCGAGCCGTCACGGTCTACGGCAACCTCATCCGTCAGACGTTTAAGGACGCCCCCATCATCATCGGCGGCATCGAGGCAAGCCTGCGCCGCCTGGCCCACTACGACTACTGGCAGGACAAGCTCAAGCGCTCGGTACTGCTCGACTCGGGCGCCGACATCCTCATCTACGGCATGGGCGAGCACGCGATCGTCGAGATCGCCGACGCGCTCGACGCGGGACTGCCCGTCGATCAGATCACCTACATCAACGGCACCGTCTACCGCACCAGCTCGCTCGACGAGGTCTACGACTACGACCTGCTGCCCAGCTGGGACGACCTTACCGCCGACAAGCTCAACTACGCGCGCAGCTTTAACGTGCAGCAGCAGAATATGGACCCCATCACCGGACATCGCCTGGTAGAGCCCTACCCCAACAGCGTCTATGTGGTGCAGAACCCGCCGTCGGCGACGCTCACCACCGACGAGATGGACGAGGTGGCCGAGCTCCCCTACGCACGCGATTGGCATCCCGACTACGACGCGGCGGGCGGCGTGCCGGCCTTTGCCGAGATCAAGTTTTCCATTAGCTCCAACCGCGGCTGTTTTGGCGAGTGCTCGTTTTGTGCCCTCACCTTCCACCAGGGCCGCGTGCTGCAGATGCGCAGCCACGATTCGATCATGCGCGAGGCCGAGCTGCTCACGCACGATCCCGAGTTTAAGGGCTACATCAACGACGTGGGCGGACCGACGGCAAACTTTAGCCGTCCTGCCTGCGACAAGCAGCTCAAGCACGGCGTGTGCAAGAACAAGCGCTGTCTGTGGCCGAGCGTGTGCAAGAACATGGTGGTCGACGAGAGCGGCTACACGCAGCTGCTGCGCGACCTGCGCCAGCTGCCAGGCGTCAAGAAGGTCTTCGTGCGCAGCGGCATCCGTTTTGACTACACCATGGCCGATACCTCGGACGAGTTTTTGCGCGAGCTGCTGGAACACCATGTCTCGGGCCAGCTACGCGTAGCGCCCGAGCACGTGAGCGACGCGGTGCTGTCCGTGATGGGCAAGCCGAGCCGCGCCGTCTACGACGCGTTCTGCCGTAAATTTGAACGCCTGAACCGCGAATACGGACTCAAGCAGTACGTGGTGCCATACCTAATCTCGAGCCACCCCGGCTCGACCATGAAGGAAGCTGTGGACCTTGCCGAGGCCGTGCGCGACATGGGCTACATGCCCGAGCAGGTGCAGGACTTCTACCCCACCCCGTCCACCATGTCGACCTGCATGTACTACACCGGCGTGGACCCACGCACCATGCAGCCGATCTACGTGGCACGCGACCCGCACGAGAAGGCCATGCAACGCGCGCTCATCCAGTATCGCAAGCCCGAGAACTACAAGCTGGTGCGCGAGGCGCTGGAAAAAGCCGGGCGTCGTGACCTGATCGGCTACACCAAACACTGTCTAATCCGCCCCGTGCCGCCGCGCCCGGGTGAGACGTCTGCTGGCGGTGGGCATGGCACCGGCAAGAAAGACGGCAAGCCGCACGGTGGCGCTGGCGGCAAGGGACCCAAAGGCAGCAAGGGGCACGGCGGCATGTCGCGCGCGCAAAACACTGCCGGGCGCAACCGTGCAGCTCAGGGGCGTCAGGGTGCCAACGGCGGTGGCAGGCGCAACTAGGGCAGCGATGCGCTCGCTGCGTCCATCCCACACGCATGGCGCAGCGAGCGCATCGCCTCCACGAGGACGATGCCGGCTATGGTGACCGTGATTACCACGTCGAGCGGTGTGTTCACAAACCACAACAGACCCATCAGGTACGACCCGGCGTTAAAAGCAAAGTGCAGCAGGATCGTGTAGCGGAGCTTTCCGGTGGTCACAAGCACCCAGCCAAAGATGAGGCCGGCGGCACCTGCATAACAGCCCTGCACCCAGTTCATGTGCATAAAACCGAAGATCGCCGCCTGCAACACGACCGCCGTGGCGATACCCCACGTGCTTGGGGCCGCCCAGGGGACCATGGCGCCGTCCTGCGCGCTCGCACGACACCGGCGCTTCCAAAGTGGACGGCACTGCGGATTAAACGCTCGGAGCGAAAACTCAAAAACAATGCCGCGCACCAGCAACTCCTCGCAAAACGGAGCGCCGAGCACCGTGGTCAGGACGGCAAGAAAGTTGGTATCGCCCAAGCCTGTTTCCTCGACGAGCTCGCTATAGTCCGCCGCAACCTCGGGCAGCAGCGACAGCACGCCGTCGCATAGGTAGCTAATGACCACCTGCATGGATAGGCCGATCACGACAACGCATGCGATGCGCTTCCATGCAGCATTTGCTCCCCCGCCGAGCGGGCGTTCACCTTGCCGGCGCGCCATGAAGGAGCGGGGCCACAGATAGCGCCACCACAGCAGCGCCATCAAAAACGACGCCGTCTGAGCGGCGGCCTGAAACCATTGAATATCGAGATTGTCGATCGGGAAACCCGTCAGTGCCGACACGATGTCCAGCGCGGAGAACAAAACAATGCTCAGGGCAATATCGGCAGCGACGACACCAAAACAGGCAAGCGCCCAAACCAGCGCATTGAGCATGCCAACCTCCTCAAAACCCGGCAGTTTGGGACAGTCATTGTTGATGAGAATCGGGCGCAGTGCCAAAAGCCCCGCTAGGCGAGATGTCGAACGGAAAGGTGCCGCAGCGATTGAACGCGGCGATAAACATGCGGATGGCGTTGGACGGCGTGGTGCCCACGAGCTGGGTTGCCGCCGCGAAGGCCGCCTTTTCCTCGGGCAAGACCTTCGCGACAACCGGGGTCATGTGTTCTGCCATGGCGCTTCCTTTTTGAAACGACGGTGGTGCGGATAGATGCGGGCCACGCGGCTGGGCGACGGACTGTGAAGGCAACCCGATTGGCCCGCATCTGGAGTGTGTTTCTACGGCGTTGGTATTACTTGGTATTCCTAAGTATTACCCCGCAGATAGAATACCATACCCGACCCCATGGGGACGGAGAAAAAACGGATCATTTTGTTGCTGAGTAAGTATTTAGAGCGTGATGATATCCGAGATATTGAGGGCCTGAGCGTCGACGGCATCGTGCGTGGCAAGCAACAGCATGCGACCGTCGAGCAAGTCGAGCACGACCTCGGCGCATGCGTCGCGTGCAGCGGTATCTAGACCGGTAAAGGGCTCGTCCAGAATCACCGCGTCGCCTGGGCACAGCAGGGCTCGAGCGATCTCGACGCGACGGCGCTGCCCGCCCGAAAGCTCGGCCACGCGAGCATGCACATCGACCCCCGGCACCAGCAGGCGCAACAGGGCTGCAGCACTCGAGGCATCCACGCGCGCGTCGGCGCACACCAGCACGTTACCCAGGGCAGAGACGTCCTCGACCAGGCACACATCCTGAAACACCATGGAGCACGGCGCGCACTCCCCCGCCGCAAGGGCAAGGAGCGTCGACTTGCCCGCACCCGAGGCACCCATCACACAGATGCGCCCAGACGCGGGCACGTTGAGCACCAGTCCGGCGAGCGCCGGCGCCCAGGGCGCGCGATCGCCCAGGGCGAGCGCAAGCTCCGCCGCAGCGCCATCACTCGCGGTCCCCGCGCGCCCGCGCAGTCCATGCCCATGCGCCCGCACGGCCGCGCGCCACGCCACGGGTCCCGAAACCCGCAGCAGCCACACCAGCACGCGCTCACACGCCCACGAGGCGGCAACGACCAGCACGGTCCATGCCAGCAGATCGGCCGTCTCAATCAAAAGCTTTGCCTGATAGATGCGCTCACCCACGGTGCCCACCGCCATGCCGATCAGCTCCGCCGCCACGCCGGCCTTCCAGCTCATGCCAATCACGGCGCGGGCGCACGAAAGCACAAACGGCAGGACTTCGCGCCAGGTGTGGGCGCAAAACAGTCGCCAGCCCCGCACGCCATGCAGGCGGAACATCTGCTTCAGCGGCTTATCCACTTGCGCCAAGCCCTCGACCAGCGAAAAATACACGCCTGGAAGCGCCATCAAAAAGACCGCGGCGATGCTCACGCGCGCCGACCCCAACCAAATGAGCAGCAGGACCACCACGCAGGCAACCGGTGTCGCCTTTACAAACGACAGCGCCGGAGCCACCAGGCGCGCAAACGCCCGAGACCGTGACGAAATCCCGGCAAGCACGCCGCCACACACCGCGGCAAACACCAGTCCGCCCAATATTCGCGCGCCCGAGCCCGCCAAAATCGCCCAGGTACCGCCATCGCACACCAGGCGCAGCAGCGCCAAGGCAACAGCACCCGGCCCCGGCAAGATCAGCGGCTGCGCTACCAACGCCGCCACCAGCACCCACACGGCAAGCCAAAAGGCGGCAACGGCACCTGCTGCCGCCACCGCCTTCATACGCTCTGTCATTTGTCGAGCAAACGCATGCACGGGCTACTCCATGTAGTAAAAATCATCAGCCGGGAGCTTGCCGCCCACGGCGCTCGCGTCCGCATCGGCCAGCACCTGCAGGTACCCACCGAGCGCCGCCTTCATGTCCTTCCCCGTCTGGCACACGAGCATGCACCCGGGAATCGCCTTTTCGGCAATCGCGGCGTTATCCACGATGCCCGCATCGACCACGGCCTGGGCCCAGTCCGCCGGCGACGCGTTCACGGCCTCAACGCTCGCCGCGTGGCAGCTCAGGAATTCCGCCACGGCCTCGGGATGTTCCCCGGCAAACGTGCGGCGCACCACGGTCACGCCCGTCAGCAGGCGCGAACCCGTGTCACCTGCCAGCTCATCCCACACATCGGTCAGACTTACCGGAGCCGACAGCTTGCCTTCGCTCTTGGCGATGGCGGCGGTCTTGAACGGCTCGGGCAGCACGCCCACAGCAGACGGATCGGCAAGCAGGGCCGACAGCACCTCGGTGGGCTCGCTCTTAAACTCAAGCGCCACCTGGCCAGTCAGACCTGCGCGCTCCAGCAGGTAGTTCATGACGTACTCCGGCGTGGTGCCCTTGCCCGTCATATAGACGGTATGGCCCGCCAGATCGCCAAACGAGGTCACACTCGCGTCGCCCGTCACAACGCTCAGCACGCCGAGCGTGTTGATGTCGATGACCTGCACCGCGCCCTCCGTCTTGTTGTAGAGCACGCTCGCCACGTTGGCGGGCACCAGGGCAATGTCGACATCGCCCTGAATGACCTTGGGCACGATCTCGTCGGCTGCGGCGCTGATCGCAAAGTCGAACTCGTTATCCGTCTCGCCGCTCGCCGCCTGGTCCATAAACCTCACCAGACCGATCGACGTCGGGCCCTTGAGCGAGGCGACGTGCACCTCGACCGGCCCCGCGGCGCCCGCAGCCCCGCCGGCAGCCGAGCCCGCGGCGGACCCGGCACCGGCAGACCCGCCACCACAGCCAACCAGCGCAAGCGACAACGCACCCGCGGCAAGCGCCGAGGCAAACCCCCGGCGCGTCATCTCAACAGTAAACGCGCGCATCGTTAGCACGTCCCTTCGTTAGGCATCGTCCATGCGTGATGGTCGGTGTGCAGCAGCTCCTCGGCCAGCGGCGAGAGTGGCTCGCCCAAGAACTCGCGGTAGCACGCCTGGACATCGGGATTCTCGTGCGAGAAGCGAATGTCCGCAGCGGCATCCAGGCCCCACAGCACCTGGCCGCGCTCAGCTGCCAGCTCGCAGCCGTCGTGGATGGGCTGACCGCCGCCACCGACGCAGCCGCCAGGACACGCCATGACCTCGACAAAGTCATAGCTCACGCAACCGTCGCGAATCGCGTCGAGCAGGCGGGCGGCATTGCCCAGTCCGTGCGCCACGGCGACGCGCACCCTGGTGCCCTCGATATCGGCCACTGCTTCCTTCCAGCCGTCCAGACCGCGCACGTCGGTGAAGAAGCCGGCGTCGGGGTTCTTGCCCGTCACCAGGTAATAGGCCGAGCGCACGGCGGCCTCCATCACGCCGCCCGTGGCGCCAAAGATCACACCCGCGCCCGTGCCAAAGCCCAGCGGCGTATCGAGCGGCTCCTCAACCAGCGTGTCCACGCTCACGTGACTCGCGCGGATCATGCGCACCATCTCGCGCACCGTCAGTGCAACGTCCACGTTGGGCGCGCCGCCCTCGCCCATCATGCTCGGCAGCGCACACTCGGCCTTCTTGGCCGTGCACGGCATAACGGACACCACGAACAGACGCTCGGGCTCCACGCCCAGCACCTTGGCGTAGTAGGTCTTGGCGATGGCGCCGAACATCTGCTGCGGCGACTTTGACGTGGACAGGCTGTCGACAAACTCGGGGTAACGTGCCTTCACAAAGCGCACCCAGCCCGGGCAGCAGCTCGTGAACATGGGCCAGCCGTGGCTGTCGCCCTCGCCCTTGACGGCCTTCCCCAGGCGCTCGAGCAGTTCGGAGCCCTCCTCCATAATGGTGAGGTCGGCCGAGAAATCGGTGTCGAACACGTACTCAAAGCCAACGCGGCGCAGGGCGCAAGCCAGGCGCTCAACGGTGGCCTCCTCGCGCGGAATACCGAGCTCCTCGCCCCAGGCGCTACGCACGGCCGGCGCAATCTGCACCAGTACGATCTTGTCGGGATCGGCGATGGCGTCGAACACGGTCTCGGTATCGTCACGCTCGCGCAGGGCGCCCGTCGGGCAATGCGTGATGCACTGACCGCACGCGACGCAATCGGTCTTGCCAATCGGCGCACGCCCGCGGGTGCCCACGGCGGTATGCGTGGCGCGGTTGGTCAGGTCCCAAATCCCTAAGCCCTGCACGCTCTCGCACACCTTGATGCAGCGCATGCATTTGATGCACTTGTCGTTATCGCGGATGAT
This sequence comes from uncultured Collinsella sp., assembly GCA_900544875.1. Classification (GTDB taxonomy): domain Bacteria; phylum Actinomycetota; class Coriobacteriia; order Coriobacteriales; family Coriobacteriaceae; genus Collinsella. The sequence continues at coordinate 169,764 of UQWS01000001.1, forward strand.
GGGGAAATCGAAGTCCCAGCCCTCGCGCGCCAGGTGCTGCTCGTACGGCAGATAGAAGATACCCAGGTCGTTGGCGATGGTCTGCAGGTTGCAGTTACCACTGCGCACACAGCTCGTACAGCGCGAGTCGTGCTGGGACAGCAGCAGCTGCACGTTGGTGCGACGGGCCTCACGGGCCTTGGGGCTGTTGGTGTGGACCACCATGCCGTCGAGCACGTAGTTGTTGCAGGCGGCAACCAGCTGGTCGCAGCCCTCGACCTCGACCACGCACACGCGGCAACCGCCGATCTCGTTTAGATCGCGCAGGTAGCACAGGGTGGGAATCTGGATGCCGACGGACTTGGCCGCGTCCAGAATCGTGGTGTGCTCGGGCACCACGACCTCGCAATTATCGATCGTGAGCTTGACCATGTTGAGTGCTCCGTTTTCGGTGTTGTCGCTGACGGTGGTGTTGTTGGGCTCTACCATTCCAGGTTCCTCCCTCCGCGGAACGCGCCAAAGCCAAAGTGATCGCAACGCAGGCAGCGGCTCGCCTCCTGGCGCGCCTCCTGCTCGGTGAGACCCTGCTCGACCAGATCCCAATCGTGAATACGCTCGCCGGCCTCGCGCTCGCCCAGCTCGCAGCGGCCGCACTCATGCTTGCCCTTAAACTGGACGGTCGGCAGCTCGACATCGAGCTTGATCTTGTGGTCAAAGCCCAGGTAGCGGTCGATATTTGCCGAAGCCACGCGGCCGGCGTTGATGGCACGGATGACGGTGGCGGGACCGGTCTGGCAGTCACCGCCGCTAAAGAGGCCATCGAAGTTGGGCACGGCGCCATCCGAATCGGTGACCACGCAGCCCCACTTACAAGCGATGCCCATGTCCTCAAACGGCTTGGAATCGATGTCCTGGCCAATGGCCACAAACACGCGCTCGCAGGGAATGACGCGCTCGGGCGTGGCGGCGGCACGCGGGGCCGGACGCCCACGACGGGGCTCGCCGATAATCTGCGGCTGCACGCGCAGGCCACTCACGCGACCTTCCTCGCCCGTCTCGATGGCGAGCGGGGCGGTCAACTCCAGCACCTCGCAGCCCTCGGCCTGGGCACCGGCGATCTCGGCGTCCTGGGCCGTCATGTCGCAGATGCGACGGCGGTAGACGATACTCACCTTTTCGGCACCGCAGCGCACGGCAGAGCGTGCCACGTCCATGGCCACGTTGCCGCCACCGATGACGCACACGCGCTGGCCGCTCAGGTCGGGCAGTTCGTCATCGCCGATGGCGCGCAGCATCTTGACGGCCGACTCCACGCCGGGAGCCTCTTCGCCCGGAAGGCCGAGCTTCTTATCGCTGTGGGCGCCAATGGCCAGGTAGACGGCATCGAACTCGTCGCGCAGACGGGCAAGCTCCTCGCCGTTGACGGAGTGGTCGAGCTCCACGTCGATGCCGGCGCTCAAGATCCAGTCGATCTCGGCCTGCAGGCGCTCGCGCGGCAGACGATAGCTGGGGATGCCGTAGCGCAGCATGCCGCCCAGGTGGTGGCGCTGCTCCAAGATGGTCACCTTGTGGCCCATCACGGCCAGGTAGTAAGCGCAAGAAAGACCGGCCGGGCCGCCGCCGATCACGGCGACGCGCTTCCCGGTGTTGTCCACCACATGCGGCTTGTGGTCGTTGAGGTCGCTATGCTCAACGGCAAAACGCTTTAGGGCGAGGATGTTCATGGGGTCGTCGACCATGCCACGGCGGCAGTGCATCTCGCAGGGATGCTCGCACACCAGGCCGCAGACGAGCGGCAGCGGATTGTTCTTGCGGATGACCTTGACGGCGTCGGCATAGCGGCCGGCCTCGACCAGCGAAATGTACCCGGGAATGTCGACGTGCGCCGGGCAGCCCGAAACGCACGGGACGCGGGCCTCGCGGTCAAAGCCGCAGGAGTGCTCGCGAATGTGGTGCTCAAAATCGTCGCGGAAGCCGCGAATGGCCGTGAGTGCCATGGCGCCAGCTTCGTAGCCGATGGCGCAGTCGCTCGAAAGGTAGATGGTGCGGGCGGTGCGCTCAATCAAGTTGAACGTGGACTCGTCGGCGCGGCCCTCGAGCACATCGGCGAGCAGGTCGCTCAGCGCGCTCAGGCCCACGCGGCAGGGCGTGCACTTGCCGCAGCTCTGGGTGGAGCACAGATTGACGAGCGCTGCCGTAAACTCAACGGGGCACGGGGCGAGCGAACTCACCGCCAGACGACGTCCGAGCGCATCGTGCAGGTCGTCCATGACGGCCTGAGCGTGGCTGCGTTCCATTACGTGCAGTCGAGCCATAAGATCCCCTCTCACATGGCAGCCCGGAGGCGAGGCCGGGCGAAGTTGCTACACGCACAACACTGACCTAAAAAGTTGTTAGGTCTCCACGCAGTTCGGCAGGCGGTATGAAATGTCACCCTCGGCGGTGAAATAGAACATTACCGCAGATAAATGCCATATTTGGTAAAACGCGTTACCAAATGACAATGCCCCGCCCACGCAATCACGTGGACGGGGCATTGCTCCAGGTATGCGGCCAGCGACCCTGTTGCTTTTACTTAAGCTCGGGCCAGTAACCCTTGTTGGCCTCGATCATGTCGTCGAGAACCTCCTTGGCGACCTTCATCGAAGGCACGGTCTTGTTCAGCGTAAAGGCCTTGAGCGCCTTCTCGTAAGAACCCTCGATCGTAGCCTCGACCACGAGCTTCTCGGAGTTCAGCTGCTGCATCATGAGGCCCTGTTGGAACAGAGGAATGTTGTCGCGGCTGATGACCTCGGGGCCATTCTTGCCAATGTAGGCAGGCAGCTCGACCATAGCATCGTAGGGCATGTTGGGGATAGCGCCCTTGTTCTCGCAAATGACCAGGAAGCGCTGCTTGGTGTCGTTCTTCAGAGCGATAGCCAGGTCGGCAATCCAGTCGCCGTGGCTACCCGCATAGAACGTGCTCTCGTCGATCTCGCCCGTCTTCTCGTAGTGATCGATGCCGTCGAAGAGGTTCTTCTCGCGCGTCTCCTCAACCTCGTTAGCACGGGTGCGCTCGGGGTTGGAATGCTCGACGAACTCCTTCTGCTGCAGGTAGTAGTTCAGATACGTGTTGGGCAGGTACTCCGGGAAGCACTCCATGATCTCGTACTCGCCCTTCCAGACGTAGTACCAGCTGCCCTTGGTGTGGCGGTTCTGCTCGGGGTGCTCGTCAGTGGCCTCCTCGGGCTTCTTTGCCATGAGCGAGCCCATGCCCTTGAGGTAGGAGTCGGGCAGCAGAATCTCATGCTCCTTGATGTACTCGCGCAGCTGCGGGAGCACCTCCTCGCCCTTGTGGCGGATCGAGGTGAACCAACCAAAGTGGTTGAGGCCAAAGTAATCGTACTCGACATCCTTCTTGTCGATATCGAGTGCGGCGCAAACCACGTCGATGATCGCGATCGGCATGTCGCAGATGTTGATGATGCGAGCGTTGGGACGCAGCACGCGGCAGCCCTCGGACACGATGGCAGCAGGGTTGGAGTAGTTGAGAATCCAGTAGTCCTTCTTGGCGTACTTCTCAACGTCATCGATCAGCTCGACCATGGGGAAGATGGTGCGCATGCCGTAGGCAAGGCCGCCGCAGCCGCAGGTCTCCTGACCCACGCAACCGTGGCGCAGCGGAATCTTCTCGTCCTGCTCGCGCATGGCGTAGCCGCCCACGCGCATCTGGGCAAACACGAAGCTCGCGTCGGTAAAAGCCGTCTTCTTGTCGGTGGTCACCGTGAGCTTGATGTCCAGGCCGAGGTCCTCGTGCAAAATCCAGTCCACGAGCACGCCGATCTTGCGCTGGCGCTCCTCATTGATGTCGTACAGACGAATCTCGTCAACATCGAGCTCGTCCTTGCGCAGGGCGATGGACTTGACGATGCCGGGGGTAAAGGTGGATCCGCCACCACACAGAGTAATGATCATTGTTTACTGCTCCTTCTCAATTGCGTTCTCGACCTTGTCGCGCATCTCGGCGACCTTCATGCCAAAGATGATCTGGATATTATTGCCGTTGCGGTTGATGCCGCTGTTGGGCACGTGGTTGATGAGGTTCTCATCGATGAGGTCCGGGTTCTTAACGTTCACGCGAAGACGTGTAAAGCAGTTCTCGAGCTCCTCGATGTTGTCCTTGCCGCCAAGACCTGCGACCAGGTCGGCAATACCTGCATCGACGCCCTCTGCGGGAGCTGCGGCAACAGCGCCCTGCTTCACCGCGACAGACGCGGCGGCCTCGCCCTCGGCAACGGACTCGGCGAGCTCGGACTCTTCCTCGCGACCAGGCGTGTGGAGGTTGAGCTTCTTAATAAGGAAGGTGAAGAGGAAGAAGTACAGCGCGGCGTTGACGACTCCGAGCACGAGCATCATCGGCCAGTTGGTCTTATCGACACCAAGAACCAGGTTGGAAACCACGATGTTGATGATGCCGCCTGCAGTCGAAGCGGGCACGGAGAGGACCTTGAGCAGGACCAGGAAGATACCGGAAAGAACCGAGTGAACGACAAAGAGCACGGGAGCGGCAAAGACAAAGAGGAAGTCCATGGGCTCGGTGACACAGGAGAGCACGGCGGTGATGATCAGCGGGATGATAACAGCCTTGGTCTTATCCTTGTTCCCCTTGTAAGCGGTGAAGATAAAGGCGAGACCGATACCGATGTAGGGCCACAGGTTGTTGAAGGTGTAGCTGTTGAAGTAGGTGCTATCGGAGAAGGGCTGGCCCGTCATCGCCATCTCGGCAACACGGATGGGATAGGCGCCGGCGATAACCTGATCACCCAGCGTAAGGGTGCCGCCCACATCGGAGAACTGGAACGGGGTGTAGATGAGGTGGTGCAGGCCGGTGGGAACGAGCAGCTTGTTGAGCATGCCGTAGATAAACAGACCGATGTTGCCCGACTCCTTAATGATGCCGGCAACGGAGGAGATGGCGCCCTGAACCGGAGGCCAAACGATGCAGAAGCCAGCGCCCATGATCCAGGAGATGATGATCATGATCAGGAACGGGAAGCGAACGCCCGAGAACATCGAAAGGGCAATGGGGAACTGCTTATTCGAGTACTTGTTGAACACGGCACCGGTGATGCAACCAAGAATGATGCCGCCAAACACGCCGGTATCGAGCACCTGAATGCCCATAACGGTGCTCTGGCCGGTTCCGGTAAGACCGAGCATGCCGCTCGCTTCGGCAAGAGAGCCGGTGGCGTTGAGCACGATGTTGTTAGCCTGCAGGAACAGGAAGAACGACATCAGGGCAATCAGCGAAGCATGGCCCTTGTTCTTCTTTGCCATGGCGCCGGCGATGCCCACGCAGAACAGAATCGAGAGGTTGTTGATGATAAACATCAGCGACTGATAGACAACGGCGCCCACAAGCTGGAACGGACCGGAGCCCAGCACAGGGATCACGGCGCAGATGGTCTTGTTGGTCAGAATAATGCCCACGATGAGCAGAATGCCGGCAACCGAGAGATACATCATCGGCTGAACGATTGACTTCGCGAACACCTCCAACGGCGCTTTGAAATTGAACTTCTTTTTTGCGGTCATAGCGGTACTCCCCTTCCTTTTCCGCAAATTAAGACAGATGTGCCCTAGACAAGACCGTGAGCCCTGCCTTATATCAATCGATGTGTGGGCACGTTATGCCTAGAGACCAGGTTCTCCAAGCAGGTTAACAATGTGATATGCGAGATAACTCTTCTCGGCATCGGTAACGACAACGTTATAGGTAGACGACAAGTGGGCGGCTATGGCGTCCGCGCACGAGAACGCGCACGGATACTTAGTTTCATCGATTCGGAACAGTGCATCGTCATTGATCTGCCCGGCCGCGGGGTCAAGCGCCCGCTGTGCGAAAAACTGCAGGTGGCGGACGAAACGCTCATAGGGCAGCGAGGTGTCATCGAGGGTCGTAGCATAGCGCTCGGAAACAATCGCGAGCACGTCGCGAACAAGCTGGACCGAGATGATGAGACGGTCGGAGCGTTGCGGCATGGTGGCGTTGACGATATGCAGCGTAATAAAACCCTGCTCTTCTTCGCTCATCTGGATGCCCATATACTCCTTGACAATCTGCAGCGCACGGCCCGCAAGCGCATACTCCTTGCGATAGAACTGCTGGATCTCGAGCAGCAACGGATTCTCGCAGGGGACGCCCTTACGCTCGCGCTCCAAAGCAAGACTGATATGGTCTGCGAGAGCGATGAGAATCTTGTCGTTGATATCAACATTGAGCTCTCGACGGAGCATCTGAACAATGTCCTCGGAAATCACGAGGTTGACGGTGGGAATGGACTCCAAAAGATGTGCCAAGCGGTCAATCGTGCGCGAATCCTGAGAAGTGCCCTCCTGCAGCGCATAGGTCTTTTCGACCGATGCCTCATCGATAGCGTCGCCGGCATGGCGGCCAAAGCAGAGGCCTCGGCCGATGACGATGAGCTCGGAGCCATCGTCCGAAGTGACCATTGCGACGTTATTGTTGAAAACTCGCTTGATAACCACGGTACCCACCACAAGAATTTACTCGGAAAGCCAGACGACAGGCTCTTTAACAGCAACAGGGCCGGAAGCATGCTCACGAAGAGTCGAGTTCTCCGAGCGCTCGCACACGATAACGAAGACCGTGGGGTCGAAGCCAGCGGCGCGAACCGCGTCGAAATCGACCTCGACGAGGGGCTGGCCCGCATCGACATGGTCACCCTGAGCAACAAGCGCATGGAAGCCCTTGCCCTCAAGTTTAACAGTGTCGATTCCGATATGCAGCATCACCTGAGCAGAGCTGTCGTCGGACATGATGCCCAGCGCGTGCTCAGTCGGAAACAGCGCCGCGACGGTGCCGGAAACAGGAGCGCACACCATTCCCTCTTGGGGAACCACGGCAACGCCATCGCCCACGGCACGGCTGCTAAAAGCGGGGTCATTGGTATTTTCTAGATGAACAAGCTCGCCGGAAACGGGAGCGAGGATTTCGAACTCGGAAGCTGCAGTCTTCTGCTCATCCGAACCGCCCATCAGGCGAGAAAAGAAACCCATGGTGGCATGTCCCTTCATAAATATAGCCCAACCAAAATCAAGCGAATGCATCCATAGAGACACACCCGTTCAAAGACTTTGGTTAGGCCCACGTCCGAGGGACTCGGTAACCTTCCGCATTTCTTTTTACGGGAGTTATTTTAGACAAGCCCAAAGCCAGAACAATCATTATGACCGGTGAGCGGTATTTTTTCTTCGATAAACGGTATTTAGGCGGCACTTAGGGACGTTCCTTTTCTGCCGGCACCCAGGGGCACTCCTTGCTCTGACCCCTTTGCACCAAAAAGGGCCCCGAGCGTAGTTGCTCGGGGCCCTTAGTTCGCCTCGCTCTAGCGCGCGACGCGTATGTTACTTGTGCTTGCCGCCGCCGTCGCCGGGGCGACGGGAGCTGCTACCGCGCTTGCCGCCACGGCTGTTGCCATAGCTGCCACGATTATCGCGACCGCCGGCACGGCCGCCGCGGGAGCCGGCCTGGTTGCCGCCACGCCCGCCACGATAGCCGCCACGACGCTCATCGCGGGTGTCGTCGTAGTTGCGCCAGTCATCGCGACGATCGCGGCTGGCACGCGGGTCGCGACGATCGCGCGACTCATTCGAACGACCGGCGCCGCTGCGGCCACCGTTGCCACGAGCGCCCTCGCGACGCTCACCACCGCGGCCGCCCTCGCGGCCTCCGCGCTCGTCAAAGCGCTTGCCGCCGCGGGACTCGCCACCGCGGGTACCACGCTCGTCACGCGAACCACGGCCTTCGCCGCCGCGACGCTCATCACGGCCACTGCGCTCATCATCACGACCGGAACGACGGCGGTCGCCCGCACCGCGCTTGCCGCCGCGCGAACCACGGCCCTCGTCCTCGCGCTCAACACGGCGACGACCGCCGCGGTCCTCGTCCTCGCGGCGACGACGATGTGCCTCGCCCTGGAACTGCTTGGCACGACGCTCGGCACGGTTGCCGCGCGGGCCCTGCTCAACAGCACCAGCGCGCTCCTCGGCAGCCGCCTCGCGAGCCACGCTCTCAACAGCCTCGTCCACGCGAGCCTGAATGCCCTCGCGCACGCGGGTCTTGCCGCCGCGCTTGGGACGGCTCGGGCGCTCGCCGTCGCCACGACGCTCGTCGCGACCGCGGTTGGAACGACCAGCCACGTCGCCGTAATCGTCGCCGTTACGCTTGCCGTCGCGACGCGCCTGCTCAAGCTTCTTCTTGCTCTTGGACTTGCCGCGCTTGGTCTTCTTCTTCACCTTAAAGGCGGCAGGATCGCGCTCGGGATCGACGGCGGGCGGGTTGGGACCCACATGCAGTTCGCCGGCTTCGTAGATGTCGGCCGTCTTGTCCATGAGCTTCTCAATCTCGTAGAACTCGTCGACGTCCTGCTCGGTCACAAACGTAATGGCCCAGCCCAGCTCGCCGGCGCGGCCCGTACGGCCAATGCGGTGGATATAGTCGGTCGGCTCGGCCGGCACGTCGAAGTTCACGACGTAGCGCACGTCGCTAATGTCGATGCCGCGGGCGAGAACATCGGTTGCCACCAGCACGTCGACGGTGCCGTCGCGGAAGGCAGAAAGCGCGCGCTCGCGCTGGGCCTGGCTGCGGTTGCCGTGAATCGCGGCGGCCTTGATGCCTTTGCGCTCAAGGCGACGGCAGCAGCTGTCGGCGCGGTGCTTGGTGCGCATAAAGACGATGGTGCGCTCCGGGCCCTCCTTTTTGAGGAACTCAGGCAGCAGGTTGTTCTTTGCCTCGATGGACACCGGGAACACAAACTGGTCGACGGTGTCGGCGGTCGACGTGGCCGGCGCGATCTCCACGCACACCGGGCCGCTCACCAGGTCGGTGATCTCGCCCACGGCCTCCTCGTCGAGGGTCGCCGAGAACAGCAGCGTCTGGCGCTCGGCCGGCGTCTCGCGCACAATGCGGCGGACGGCGGGCAAAAAGCCCATGTCGAGCATGCGATCGGCCTCGTCGAGCACCAGCACCTTGACCTCGTTCAGATGGCAGGCTCCCTGCTCGATCAAGTCGACCAGACGGCCTGGCGTTGCGACCAGGATGTCGCAGCCGTACTTGAGGGCAGCGGTCTGCGGCTTGTAGCTCACGCCACCCACGACGGTCACGGCAACGTGGCCGGTGACGTCGGCGATCTTGCTCGCAACCTCGTCGATCTGCTGGGCAAGCTCGCGCGTGGGAGTGATGACGAGCATCACGGGACCGCGGCCGTTGCCCTCGGGCTTCTTGGCGCCGCGACGACGGTTGCGGCCGCCGCGCTCGCGTACGGGTTTGGGAGGAGCGATGTGCTCCAGGTTGTTCATGGTCGGCAGCAAAAAGGCAGCCGTCTTGCCGGTGCCGGTCTGAGCGGCGGCAAGCAGGTCGCGGCCTTCGAGCACCACAGGAATCGAACCGGCCTGCACGGGCGTCGGCGCCGTGTAGCCCAGGTTCTCGATAGCACGAAGCATCTCGTCGGAAAGGCCCAGCTCGTCAAAGGCGGGCAGGCTCTCGGTAGCGGACTCGACGGCCTGGGCAGCATTGGCCTCATCGGCAGCATCGAAGGCAGCCTGGGTCATGGCCTCGCGGGTCTCGTCCAGAATCTCGGCGTCGGTGACGTCGGATACAGAATTACGCATATGTTGTTGTTCCTTATCTGCACGCGCAATGGGCACGGCATGCGGCCGCGCGGGCGTGCTTGGTAGTGCGCTAATACATACAAAAACGGGTGCGCACAGAGAGGACGTTGCTCAGCACGCTGGCGATCGCTTTGGCAGCCCTATCACGCGCCGTCCAGACGCAGCGGCCCTAAGCGATGGAGCAGATTCGCCGCGGGTTAGTATACCCGTGCTTCGCATGCCCCCACGTAAACCACAGATGACGGAGCGGACGAGGCGGGCCTGGGCCGATTGTCTCAATCTGTAACAGTTACGAGACAAAACCGGGTCTACACGTTACAGATTGAGACGAACTCAAACATCGCAAAACATAATCTCGATCTGTAACAGTTAGAGGTCATTTTCCCCGCTAGATGTTACAGATCGAGATGTTTGACATGAGCTGCCAACGATTGAGCAGCCACCCGCATCTGTAGCGAAATGTCATACATTTTCATCCCCACTGGACACCCCCAGGGGGTATGGGTGTATAGTATCAGCAGGTTAACAATTCCAACAGCGAACCACAGAAAGGAGAAGCCATGGCTCAAGATAAGTTCGACGTGGGCGGCATGACATGCGCCGCTTGCCAGGCGCACGTGGACCGTGCCGTGAGCAAGCTCGATGGCGTCGAGAGCGTCGCGGTCAATCTGCTCGCCGGCTCCATGATGGTCGACTATGACCCCGCGCAGGTCACCCCCGACGACATCTGCACCGCCGTCGATCGTGCTGGCTACTCGGCCTCACCCGTCAGCACGGGCACCGACGCCGCCCAAAGCGGCAGTACGCAAGCCGGGTCCGGCGCCGCCCATATGGAGTCGCCCACCAAAAAACTGGAGGCCGCCGCCTCTGCCATGCGCACTCGTCTCATCGTCTCGATCGTATTCCTCATCCCACTGTTCTACATAGGCATGGGGCACATGCTTGGCTGGCCGCTGCCCGGCATTTTCACCGACCATACCCACAGCATGACGCTCGCCCTCACCGAGCTCGTCCTGCTTATCCCCATCGTCTATGTCAACGACGCGTACTTTATCAACGGGTTTAAATCGCTCGCGCACGGCGCGCCCACCATGGACGCCCTTATTGCCGTAGGCGCCACCGCTTCCGTCGCCTGGTCGTTCTATGCCATGTTTATCATGGCCGACCAGCTGGCCGCCGGGCAAATCCACGAGGCCATGATGACGGGCATGGACAACCTCTATTTTGAGAGCGCGGGCACGATTCTGTCGCTCGTCACCGTGGGCAAATACCTCGAGACGCGCAGCAAGTCCAAGACCGGCGGCGCCATCGAGGCGCTCATCGACTTGGCGCCCAAGACCGCGACCGTCGTTGCCGATGACAGCACCGAGACCACGGTGAACGTCGACAGTATCCTTCCCGGCCAGGTCCTGCGCGTGCGCCCCGGCGAGTCTATCCCCGTCGACGGCGTGGTACTCGAGGGCGCGTCGGCCGTGGACGAGAGTGCGCTCACCGGCGAGTCCATCCCCGTGGAAAAGACCGCCGGCGACACCGTCAACGCCGCCACCGTCAACCGCACCGGTTCGTTTACCTTCCGTGCCACACGCGTGGGCGCCGACACGTCGCTTGCCAAAATCATCCAGCTCGTCGAGGACGCCAACGCCACCAAGGCGCCCATCGCCCGCCTGGCCGACAAGGTCGCCGGCGTGTTTGTGCCCGTGGTGTTCGTGATCTCGGCCGTGACCTTTGCGGTATGGATGGCGCTGACCGGCAGCATAAACGAGGCGCTCACCTCCGCCGTGGCCGTGTTGGTGATCAGCTGCCCGTGCGCACTCGGCCTGGCCACGCCCGTCGCCATTATGGTGGGCACCGGCAAGGGCGCCGAGATGGGCATTCTGTTTAAGAGCGCCGAGGCGCTGGAGAATCTGCGCAACGTGGGCGCCGTGGTGCTCGATAAGACCGGCACCGTCACCCGCGGCAAGCCGGCCGTGACCGACATTGTGGTTGCCGTGCGCGCCGACGGCTCGCCCGCCATGAGCGAAAAGTCGCTGCTCAAGCTGGCCGCCGCGTTGGAGCGCTCGAGCGAGCACCCGCTGGCCGAGGCGATTATGGCCGAGTGCGAGGCACGCGGAATTGTCGCGCGCATGGTCGAGGACTTTGCCGCCGTGCCCGGTCGTGGCGTAACGGCGCGCGAGGGGCAGAATGTCATCGCCGCCGGCAACGTACGCCTGATGAACGAGTTGGGCGTTACCGTGCCCGCGGGTCTTACCGAGCAATTTGCCGCCGAGGGCAAAACACCGCTGTTCTTTGCCAAGAACGGCGAGCTTGTCGGCACCATCGCCGTGGCTGACGAGGTCAAAGAGACGAGCGCCGGGGCCATCGCCGCGCTCCGCAAGCTCGGCGTCGACGTGCGCATGCTCACCGGCGACAACCGCGTGACGGCCGAGGCTATCGCCCGCCGCGTGGGACTCACCAGCGAACAGGTCATCGCCGACGTCCTCCCCGCCGACAAGGAACGCCACGTGCGCGAACTGCAGGATGCGGGCGGCAAGGTCGCCATGGTGGGCGACGGCATCAACGACTCCCCCGCCCTGGCGCGCGCCGACGTGGGCCTTGCGATCGGCACCGGCGCCGACATCGCCAAGGAGGGCGCCGACGTGGTACTCATGCGCAGCGACCTCATGGATGTTGCGCGCGCCATCGAGCTTTCGCGCGCCACGATCCGCAACATCAAGCAGGACCTGTTCTGGGCGCTGTTCTACAACGGCATCGGCATTCCGCTGGCGGCAGGCGTGTTCTTCCCCCTCACCGGTTGGCAGCTCTCGCCGATGTTCGGCGCCGCGGCCATGAGCCTGTCGAGCGTATGCGTCGTAAGCAATGCGCTGCGCCTACGAACCTTTAAGCCTAAAGTGGCAAAATAGGTTCACCCTTAAGTCCATTTAGAACGGGTTTTCCAGGTGCCCGAGATTGACCTGAAAGAGGAGCGACGCGTACTTTGGTACGCGAGCGACGGCTTGAAGGCCAAGGTCGGGTGCCTGGGAAAGCCGACACAACAGAGAGGAATACCGATGCGATACACAATCAAGACTTCCGGCCTCATGTGCGGCCACTGCGACGCCACCGTCGAGACGGCGTTGCTCAACGTTGCCGGCGTGACCGACGCCGACGCCGATCACGAGACCCAGACCGTCCAGGTTGAGTGCGCCGACACCGTGACCGCCGAGCAGCTCGCTGCCGCCGTCGAGGGCGCCGGCGAGAAGTTCCACGCCCTGTCCGTGACCGCCGCGTAGCAGCTACCAGAAGCATTCGACCCCATCGACCAGAAACGAGGACCCGCCATGATGGCAGACCACAAATCGGTGACCCGCATGCTCAAGACGGCACGCGGCCAGATCGACGGCATCTTGCGGATGGTCGATGAGGACCGCTACTGCGTCGATATTTCCACGCAGCTCATGGCAACGCAGGCGCTCATTGCGCGCATCAACGCCGACGTGCTCAAGGCGCATATCGAGGGCTGCGTGACTTCGGCAATCGAATCGGGCGACGAAGACCTCAAGGCCGCCAAGCTCGCCGAGATCGAACGCGTCGTCGACAAGCTCTCCAAGTAATTGGGGCATTGGGGACGGACTGCTTTGCACCTTCTTGGTGCATCGGGGACAGGTATGTTTGCACCACCTTGGTGCAGATTGACCTGTCCCCCTTGCTCTAAATCGGGTATAAAGGCGTGCAGCATATCGAACGAAAGGCAATTTGCATGAATGACTTTATTAAGGGCCGCAATGGCGCCGATGAGCTCACCATCGTTATGGGCTTTGTCGGCATCGTCATCGCGATGATCGGATCGATAGCCCATATCCAGTGGCTCAGCTGGATTGCCATCGCCGTAATCGTGATTGGCGTGCTGCGCGGCCTGTCCAAAAACATCGATGCACGTCGCAAGGAAAACGCGGCCTTTGTCGCCGCGACCGCTAACGTCCCCGGCCTGGGCAAGTTCGTAGCGAGCTTGGGTAGCGGCACCGCGGCTGCCAACGCCTCGCGCACGGCCGGTACCAGCAAGGAAGACTTTGAGCGTGCCAAGCGCACGGCCAAGAAGATGTGGAAGGGTCGCAAGACCACAGCATACCTCAAGTGCCCCAACTGCGGCCAGATGCTCTCCGTCCCCAAGGGCAAAGGCAAGATCCGCGTCACCTGCCCCAAGTGCCACGCCAAGATGGAAACCCGCTCCTAGCGCCCGCACGCGGGACAAATTAATCAGGTTTGTTTGTCCCAAATCTTAAGTATTTGTTCGATAAAAAAGCCGAGGCCTCGTGTTGAGACCTCGGCTTTTTGCATGCGGCAACGGAGCTGCCCCTTTGTCACATCTACGCCACACCGTCGCGGGCGAGCTCCTCAGTCAGCGCTTCGGCAGGCATGGCCATAATCGCGTCGAGCTCGGCGTCCACCTCGGGAATACGCTTCACCTTGAGCTTGCGTACCAGATCACCGCGACACATCACATGCATCGGCTCACGCAGAGCGCACAGGTCATCGAGCGGATTCTTGCGCGTCACCAGGATATCGGCGGCCTTGCCGCACTCGATCGTACCGGTCTCGCCGCCCAGCCCCAGCAGCTCGGCGTTGACTTGCGTAGCCGTATGCAGCGCGAAGGCGTTGCTCACACCCACGTACTTGGCAAAATAGGCAACCTCACGCCACATGTCGTACTGCGTCACGAACGGGCAGCTTGAGTCCGTGCCCAGGCCCACCTTAATGCCAGCTTCCAGTGCGGCACGGGCGCTCTCGATGATGCCCGAGCACACGATGTCGCCGTTCTTCTTTTGTGTATCGGTCGAATGGGTCTTTTCCGGGTCGAGCAACACAAACGGCAGCGCCGGGCTGATCGTGCAGGTCACGCTCGGCGCGCGTCCCTCGAGCTGTGTGCCCGCGGCGCCGCGATACAGCTCCAGGATCTCGGGCGTCATCGGGGCACCGTGCTCGATCGTGTCGACCCCGGCCTCAAGCGCGGCCTTCACGCCCTCGGTGCTCTCGACATGAGCCATAACCGGCAGGCCCACCTCGTGCGCCGCCTTGCACGCCGCCGCGGCAACATCAATCGGCATGCGCAGCACGCCCGGCTCGCCAACTTCGGTCGCGTCGAACACGCCACCCGTCACGAACAACTTGATGACGTCGGCACCACGAGCGTACAAGTCGCGCACCTGTTCGGCCGCCTCGTCGGGCGTATTGGCGACCTGCGCGAACAGCCCCGCGCCGTGGCCACCCGGCACTGTAACGCCCGTTCCCGGCGCTACCAGACGCAGACCCTGATACTTGCCGGCATCGATAGCATCGCGCACGGCGATGTCGGCAAACAGCGGGTCACCCGCACCGCGCACCGTAGTCACGCCGCTTGCCAGCTGCTGTTGGGCGCTGCCTTTGAGGATGTGGCGAACGATGGCGCGGCCCACGGGATTGTCGAGCTTCTTCATCAGCGCGCCCGCATCACCCGCCGAGACCGGCTTGCCCGAACCGCACAGATGCACGTGCATATTGATGAGGCCCGGCATGAGATACGCCCCTGCCAGGTCGATGACCTCGGCCCCCGCTGGAGCTTGGGCCACAGCGCTCGGTCCCATCCAGGTGATGATGCCACGCTCGACGACCACGGCCATATCGGGCTGCGGCTCCATATGCTCCGAACCATCCAGAACGGTCGCATTGATAAACAATGTGGGACGATCGGCAGATGCCATATCGAGCTCCTCCCTCACGATTAACTTGAACATTTGTCCATTATCACCTAGTCCCGCTGGATTGCTGCAGACGCATCGGTTAACGGAAGGAAGAGGGGATGTGGGGAGACGGAACACGTTGCAGTCCCACCCCAGCGACACCAGGGAAATATCTCGATCTGTAACAGCTACAGGGTTATTAGGCCCCTTGATGTTACAGATCGAGACATTCGGTCGACGTTTCACCGGCTTGTCTCGATCTGTAACAATTACGAGCTCAAACAGCCTCTAAACGTTACAGATCGAGACAAAACCTCTCAGCGCCCATACCACTGGCATCTCCACTCCTCAGCCAATTCAACCTGCCGAGGAATACCCGCCAGCCTCATTTTCTCGATCAGCTTCCCCGGATTCTTGAGCTCATCAAACGTAAACCGAAGCACCTTATGCCCGAGCATTGTCAGATGAGATTCCCGCTGACGCTCTGCCACGAATGGGTCAGCCGACTCCCGACCCTCGCCGCTCTGCAAGGTGTACTTCCCCTTTCCGTCGAGCTCGCCGATGACACACGTCCCGTCCTCGAGCCGCCAAAAATAGTCGACGCGAAACACCTGGCTCGGATCGAGTGGGTCGCGAAACTCCACCTGCAGCTCCGGAACCGGAAAGCCGTACGCAATAAAGAATGCTCGGAACCGAGACTCGCCGCCGTTTTCAGACAGCCCGTCCGCATACGACGCAATCACCTGTGCCCTGCGATACCCTCGCCTGCCCTCGCAATCGGCGCGGAGGCGCTCGCACAAATCCCCACGTGATACGCCTTTCGCCCGCAGTGCAGAATCGGCAATCGCCAACCCGTAGGAGAACGGTGCACGCAGTAGGCAATCCTCCACCGTGCGCCAAAACGACGTCACCTGCACGCCGTCGACTTGTTCAAGTGCGCCCGCCGCCTGCGGACGCAACAGCCGACATCCTGCACTCAGCGGCATCGAGCAACCTGTCTTAACAAGATATCGTGGCCCAAGCAGATCATTCGGCACCTCCAGACCCCACAAAAGTGCCGCGTCATAGCCCCAAAACGCCCAATCGGGATGAAACTCCGCAAGCCCTTTGATGGCCCGCAGCGCTCGCTCCGTCGGCGTCAGCGCATCCCAATCATGTTGAAAGCAGAACAAATACGGCTCGGGTTCCGCGATATCGTCGGTTCCAACATGACGCCGCAGCCACATGAGCTCGGCATTGTCATGCGTTGCGAGCAGCGCACCTTGCTCGGTCGCCTCCGTGAGTCGCGCGAGCATCCTATTCCGCGCCAACGTGTTGCGAGTCGTATGCTTGTGCTTGAAAACGGTATTAGACACTTCCATCACCACCACATCGGACAAATGGACCATCGTCACCGTTGCCTCCACCGACAAACGTCTTGATCTGTAACAAGAAGAACGATTTTTGGACTGTAGATGTTACAGATTGAGAGATTCCCCCCAGCCAGGTGCCAAACGTCTCGATCTGTAACAGTTAGACGTTCTCCAGGCCCCTAAACGTTACAGATTTAGACAAACCAGCGGCGCCCAAGCATTCGTCTCGATCTGTAACAGGTAGACCGGTGTTTTGCCCCCAAACGTTACAGATCGAGACAAAAAGGCAAAAGGCAAGGCAGGCGACAACTACCCATCCCCTACTCCCACTCCTGCTCGTAGATGTTGAGCGACTTTACGTACCGCCCCTGGGCGCCCATGATGTCGCGGACCAGACGCAAGAAGAAGCAGATGCACGAGGTGTCAAAGCCGTCCTGCAGGTCCTCCGGATGCACCGCACCCGGCCCATCGACCGCCGTATCGCTCAGCCGCGCGATGTCATACAGGTAGAGCTGTCCCGCCGTAAGCCAGACATCGTCGACGCAGGCGAGGCGCACCGCAATCGCGCCGTCACTCCAGTGCTCCTTCTGCATGATATGCGAATCGTAGACATCAAAGCGATGATCGGTGCGCGTGTCCTTCAGCACGACCATGCCAGTCGCGGAATCCTTGTCCAAAATGCCAAAGCGCGAGAAATACTGCGTGTCACGCACCTGCTTAAGTCGCCCGAGCGAAGCAGGAGAAATTGACGCTGGCGGCTCGTCAACATACAGCTCCAACAGCGTCTTGCCGTGGTAATAGGGGCGCTCAAACAGCAGCCAATCGGTAAACGCCATGTTATAGGCCATGATTTCGTTTTGAGAAGGTTCCTCGCAATAGCTCAGCCACGGATCGACGATAATCTCGAACTGCTCGCGCGCCGGCTCCAGAAATTGAAACTTCCGCATCATCCAAAAGTGAGCCATGTCGGCAATATCGTTGCCGACGGCCTCGGCCAGCTGTGCTCGGTCAAAAACTTGGTCAGTCATGGCATCCTCCTCAAACTGATGGACCTCAATTTGAGCTTACGAGGAGGGCGAGCAGCCGAGGCAAGCGCGGGCAAAATAAGCCTTCGACTGCAAACCAGATGCTGACCAAACACTTGACGGGGCACTTGACCGAATGAGCGCACCGCAAAGAAACCGCAGGTAAACATAGACGGTCAACTCGCCCTTTTAAGCCAGATGCCCGCAGCCACCACAGAAACAACAGGTGACCACAGCCCAAGAAGTCGACAAATGAACACCCGTACGTCGACAAACGAGCAAATCGCTCGCAAAGAGTGTCCCCAACGACTAGACAAAAAATGACTAGTCATTGAGGACGTTCTTAAATGACTACTTTACAGCTCCAGCGCCTCGGCGACCTCGGCTGCGCAGGCCAGGGCATCGGCCATAGCACTCACCACGAGCGAGCTGCCGTTGCGGGCGTCACCGGCCACGTACACCGGTGCGGCATCCGCGGCGACGCCCTCCGTGCGAGCCGCGAGGTGCGAGCCCTCGGCAGCCATCACCGGCAGCGGACGACCAGCGGTGGCAACAGGCACGCCCACCGCATCGAACACGCCATGCTCGGGACCCGTAAAGCCGCAGGCGATGAGCACCAGCTGCGCCGGCACCTCGTGCTCGGAGCCCGCGATGCGCTCGGGCTTTCCCGCCGACCAGTCCAGATCGACCACGCGCAGACCCGCGGCCGCGCCCTTCTTGTCCAGCAGCACCTCGAGCGTATCCATGCCCCAGGCACGCATCTCGCCACCCATCGCAACGATAGCCTCCTGCTGGCCGTAGTCGGTCTTCTTAACGTTGGGCCACTGCGGCCAGGGGTTGCTCGCCGCGCGCTTATCGGGCGCAGCCGGCAAGAACTCAAACTGGCGCACGCTGCGCGCACCCTGGCGCACCGCGGTACCCACGCAGTCGTTTCCAGTATCGCCACCGCCAATGACCACAACGTCCAGGCCGCGCGCGTTCACCGCGGGCTCGCCGCCATCGAGCACCGAGACGGTCGAAGCCGTCAGGTAGTCCACCGCGTACACCACACCCGGAGCATCCACGTTCGCAGCCGAAAGACCGCGGGGCGCACGAGCGCCGGCAGCCACCACGACAGCGTCAAAGTCATCGAGCTCGGCCGCCACCGCAGGGTTCGTAACGTCGACACCCAGCTCAAACACAATGCCCAGTTCGCGCATGAGCGCCACGCGACGCTCGACCACGGACTTCTCGAGCTTCATGTTGGGAATGCCGTACATGAGCAGACCGCCCGGGCGGTCGTCGCGCTCAAACACCGTCACGCGGGCGCCACGACGCGCAAGCTCCCATGCTGCCACCAGACCAGCAGGACCGGAGCCCACCACGGCAACCGTGGGCGCGCCCTCCCCTGCCGGCTCAAAGCGACGCGGGCCGCCGTTTGCCCATTCGCGGTCGCTGATCGCGCGCTCGTTGTCGTGAATCGTCGTGGGCTGGCCATCGACCGAACCCAGGTTGCACGCGGCCTCGCACAGCGCCGGGCACACGCGACTCGTGAACTCGGGCATGGGCGAGGTGAGTGACAGACGCTCGACAGCCTCGTCCCAGCGGCCGCGGTACACCAGCTCATTCCACTCGGGAATCAAGTTGTGCAGCGGACAGCCGCTCGGGCGTGCCTTGCCAAAGCTCGCGCCCATCTGGCAAAACGCCACGCCGCACATCATGCAGCGGCTCGCCTGGGCGCGGCGTACGTCGTCATCGAGTTCCACGTACAACGGATCAAAATCATGGCTGCGCTCCTCCACGGGGCGAAGCTCGTGGGTCACGCGATCGATATCAAGAAAAGCACCGGGCTTACCCATGGCACTTACGCCTCCTTCTTGGTCGAAGCAACAGAACCGGTAGCGGCAACGGACGCAACACCCAAGCCAGCCGCACCGCCCGCCACGTCAAAGCGGGCAACGTCAGCAGCGTCGGCGCGACCGGTCACGATGTCAAACGCCAACTCCTCGCCCTGCGCATGCGTCTTGCCCACGGCCTCGGCCGCAGCGACAATCGCCAGCACGCGCTCGTACTCAGTCGGAATGACCTTCACAAAGTGCTTGCTCATCGAGTCGAAGCTGTAGAGCAGCTTAATGCCGCGCGGGCTCTGCGTCGCGTCCACGTGCTCCTGGATGAGCTCGCGAATCTGCGCCAGCTCGCCGGCCGTCGGGGCCTTGAGTTCAACGCTCTCGTGGTTCACACGGGCATCGAGCGTGCCGTACTGGTCAAAGACATAGGCCACACCGCCTGTCATGCCGGCGGCAAAATTCTGCCCGACCTCGCCCAGGATGAGCGCCAGACCACCCGTCATGTACTCGCAGCCATGGTTGCCGCAGCCCTCGACCACCACGGTGGCACCGGAGTTGCGCACGGCAAAACGCTGGCCGGCAAGACCGTTAATGAAGCCGCGGCCGCTCGTGGCACCAAAGAACGCAACGTTGCCCACGATGATGTTCTCGTCGAACTTGTAGGTCGCATGCGGGTTGGGGCGCACCGACACCTCGCCGCCCGAAAGGCCCTTACCAAAGTAGTCGTTGGCGTCGCCGCACACGTTGAGCGTAATGCCGCGCGGCAGGAAGGCGCCAAAGCTCTGACCGGCCGAACCATCGCAATCGATGGTGATGGAGCCGGCGGGCAGGCCCTCGGGATGCGCCTTGGTCACCGCGTTGCCCAGGATGGTGCCCACGCAGCGGTTGACGTTGGCGATATCGGCGCGGAAGCGAATCGGACGCAGGTGCGCACGGGCATCGGCCGTATAGGGCACAAACAACGTGGAGTCGAGCGTCTTGTCGAGCTCACTGTCCGCGGCCATCTGCGGCAGGAAGTGGCGACCGTCGGCACCCGGAATATGGGCACCGAACTCGCAGGTCGCGCTCGCCAGCACGGGCGACAGATCGAGCAGGTTGGCCTTGCGGTTGCCCGGGACCTCGACCTGGCGCAGGCACTCGGGATGGCCGACCATCTCGTCGACGGCGCGGAAGCCCAGGCTCGCCATGACCTCGCGCAGTTGCTCGGCAACAAAGAGCATAAAGTGCTCGACGTGCTCGGGCTTACCGCGGAAGCCGCGACGCAGGCGGCAGTTTTGCGTAGCGATGCCGGCGGGGCAGGTATCCTGCTGGCAATCGCGCTGCATGAGGCAACCCATGGAGATGAGCGGCATGGTCGCAAAGCCAAACTCCTCGGCGCCCAGCAAGCAGGCGACGGCAACGTCGGTGCCGTCCATGAGTTTGCCGTCGGCCTCGAGCACCACGCGTGAGCGCAGGCCGTTTTGCAGCAGCGTCTGCTGGGCCTCGGCGAGGCCAAGCTCCAGCGGCAGGCCGGCGTGCCAAATGGAATCGCGCGCAGCGGCACCCGAGCCGCCATTGTGGCCGCTGATCAAGATCTTGTCGGCAGCGCCCTTGGCAACACCAGTGGCGATGGTGCCGACGCCGGCCTCGCTGACCAGCTTGACCGACACGCGCGCGCCGGGGTTGGCGTTCTTAAGGTCAAAGATCAGCTCCGCCAAGTCCTCGATGGAGTAGATGTCGTGGTGCGGCGGAGGCGAGATCAGGCCGATACCGGGTGTGGACTGACGGACCTCGGCAATCCAAGGGTAGACCTTCTTGCCGGGCAGGTGACCGCCCTCGCCAGGCTTGGCGCCCTGGGCCATCTTGATCTGAATCTCGAAGGCGCTGCACAGGTAACGGCTCGTCACGCCAAAGCGCGCGCTTGCCACCTGCTTGATCGCGGAGTTCTTGGAATCACCGTTAGCCAGCGGGGTCTCGCGACGCGGGTCCTCGCCGCCCTCGCCGGAGTTGGAACGTCCGTGCAGGCGGTTCATGGCGATGGCCATGCACTCGTGTGCCTCTTTGCTGATGGAGCCATACGACATGGCGCCGGTGTTAAAACGGCGGACGATGTTGAGCGCGGGCTCGACCTCGTCGAGTGCCACCGGCGTGCGACCGTTGGCATCAAAGTCCAGCAGGTCGCGCAGGCGCACGGCACGGCCGGTGCGGTGCAGGCGGGCGCTGTACTCCTTAAAGGTGTCGTAGCTGTCCTCACGGCAGGCGGTCTGCAGCAAGTAGACAGTCTGCGGATCGATGAGGTGATCCTCGCCGCCGAGCGGGCGCCACTTGGTCAGGCCCAACGTGGGCAGCTGATCGGGAGCCGGGCTCTTAAGGATAGCGAGCGCGGCGTCGTAGCGCTCGTTTTGCTCGCGCTCAACGTCCTCGACACCCATACCGCCCACACGGCTCACCGTGCCGGCGAAGTACGCGTTGACGAACTCCGGCGTAAAGCCAACGGCCTCAAAGATCTGCGCGGAGTGGTAGCTCTGCACCGTGGAGATGCCCATCTTGGACATGATGGAGACGATACCCGCCGTCGCGGCCTTGTTGTAGTTGTCGATGCCCTGCTCGGCCGTCACGTCCAGGTCGCCGCGTGCTGCCAAGTCGCGGATGCACGCATGCGCATTGTACGGATAGATGCCGCTTGCGGAGTAGCCCACCAGCGCCGCAAAGTCGTGCGGGGACACGGCGTCGCCGCACTCCACCACGATGTCGGCAAAGGTACGCACGCCGGCGCGGATCAGGTGATTGTGCACGCAGCCCACGGCGAGCAGCGACGGCACGGGCACCTCGCCCGCAGCGGCACGATCGCTCAACACCACAATATTCACGCCGTCGCGGACCGCAGCCTCAACGTCCTCTGCAAGCTGCTTGAGCGCAGCCTGCAGCGCGCCCTCGCCGGCGTCGCGGCGGTAGACGGCACGGAAACGGCGGGTCTTAAAGCCCACGCGGTCGATGGCGCAGATGCGGTCGAACTCCTCCTCGCTCAACAGCGGACGCTCCAGGCGCACCAGCTGGCAGGCCGTACGGGAGTCCTCGAGCAGGTTGCCGTGGTTGCCCAGGTAGAGCGTGGTCGAAGTCACCATATGCTCGCGCAGGGCATCGATCGGAGGATTCGTGACCTGAGCGAACAGCTGATAGAAGTAGTCAAAGAACGAGCGCGTCTTCTTGGACAGGCAGGCCAGCGGTGCGTCGATGCCCATCGAGGCGAGTGGGGCCTTGCCCTGCTGGGCCATGGGACGCACGACCTCGTCGACGTCATCCCAGTGGTAGCCGAGCTTGGCCATACGCACGGCGGCGGGCACCTCGGCGTCCTCGGCGGGCGCGGGCGCGGCGGACTCATCGAGCGCGTCGACGGCCAGCGTCTCCTCGGCAATCCAGTCGTGGTAGGGCTTCTCCTTGGCATAGCGGGCGCGCAGCTCGTCGTTGTAGATCACGCGGCCGCGGGCAAAATCGACCTCGAGCATCTGGCCCGGTCCCAGGCAGCCGCTCGTCAGGATGTTCTCGGGGCGCACCTCGATGGTGCCCACTTCGCTTGCCAGCATAAAGCGGCCATCGCGCGTCACGTAGTAGCGGGCGGGGCGCAAGCCGTTGCGGTCGAGGGCGGCGCCCAGCGTGCGACCGTCGGTAAAGGCGATGGCCGCCGGGCCGTCCCAGGGCTCCATGAGCATGGACTGGTAGGCGTCGTAGGCGCGGCGCTCCTCGCTCAGACTGTCGTTGTGGTCCCACGGCTCAGGCAGCAGCATGGACGCAGCGCGCGTAAGCGGGCGACCGTTCATAACCAAAAACTCGAGCACGTTGTCCAAAATCGCCGAGTCGGAACCCTCGCGGTTGATGATGGGCATCACGCGCTCAAGATCGTGCTGCAGCACGGGGCTGTACAGGTTGGGCTCGCGGGCGCGAATCCAGTTGACGTTGCCCTTGAGGGTGTTGATCTCGCCGTTGTGGATGATAAAACGGTTGGGGTGCGCACGCTCCCAGCTGGGCGTGGTGTTGGTGGAGTAGCGCGAGTGGACGAGCGCAACGGCCGTCTTGACAGCGGCGTCGTTGAGATCGATGAAGAAGCGGCGCATCTGCGTGGCGACGAGCATGCCCTTGTACACGATAGTGCGCGAGCTCATGGAGCAGACGTAGAAGATCTTGTCGCGCAGGGCAAACTCGGCATCGGCCTTCTTCTCGATAGTGCGACGGCACACGTACAGGCGGCGCTCGAAGGCGTCACCCGCCGGCGTATCGTCGGGGCGGCCCAGAAAGGCTTGCAGAATGGTGGGCATGCAGGCGCGTGCCGTCTCGCCCAGGTCGTGCGGGTCGACGGGCACCTCGCGCCAAAAGAGCAGCGGCACGCCGGCCTCGGCGCAGCCCTCCTCAAACACGCGACGGGCATCCTCTACGCCCTTGTCGTCCTGCGGAAAGAACAGCATGGCCACGCCATAGTCGCCCTCTGCCGGCAGAATCTGGCCGCACTTTTGAGCCTCTTTGCGAAAAAAGTGATGCGGAACCTGGAACAGGATACCGGCACCGTCGCCGGTGTTCTTCTCGAGTCCCGTGCCGCCGCGGTGCTCCAAGTTGACCAGAATGGACAGCGCGTCGTCCAGAATCTGGTGATGGCGCTCACCGTTGATATCGGCAAGTGCGCCGATGCCACATGCATCGTGGTCGAATTCGGGGCGATAAAGGCCCTGCTGCTGAGCGGAATCTGCCTGCATCGCGATCCTCCCCTAGATATTAGACAGTCAGTTGACTAGGCATACTATGAGCATCGCCGGCCCGTTGTGTTTCCCGCCCGTTTCGAAACAATCGCGTAACGCACACCTTACGAGTGGGCACCGCCGACCTCAAGGGCGAAAACATAGGCCCCAAGTTCGACCTGCAAACTCACCCCTTCAAACATCTCAATCTGTAACAGTAAGACCCAATTTCGACGACTAACTGTTACAGATTGAGATGTTTTCGAGAGACGGTTCCAAATGTCTCAATCTGTAACATGAAGGGCCGGTTTTTGCAGCTAACTGTTACAGATCGAGATTTTCCATAGGACCATTTCTTCCTGTCTCGATCTGTAACACCTAGGCCCAATTTCCATCCCTAGTTGTTACAGATCGAGACATTTCGGCAGCCCCCTTTCACCATCCCATTCAAATACAACAATTTTGTTAGTCTTGGTTAACTTTTAAGCTTAAAACGGGTATCCTTTGCGGCGTCAAGCAAACGGCACACAGGAGCGCACCATGCTCAACCATCTCAAACAACACTTTGGCTCCCGACGCACCGGTGGTCACGGAGGCCTAGACATTGCGCGGCATATCGGCCCCGGGCTGCTCGTGACCGTCGGCTTTATCGACCCGGGCAACTGGGCCTCCAATATGGCCGCGGGCTCGCAGTTTGGCTACGCGCTGCTGTGGATCGTCACGCTGTCCACGATTATGCTCATCGTGCTGCAGCACAACGCGGCGCACTTGGGCATCGCCACGGGCGCCTGCCTTGCCGAGGCCACGACCCGCTTTCTCCCCCGCATCGTGGGACGCGCGGTGCTCGGCAGCGCCTATCTCGCGACCATCGCCACCGCCATGGCCGAAGTCCTGGGCGGCGCGATTGCCCTTCAAATGCTCTTTGGGCTGCCCGTGCGTGCGGGCTGCGTCATCGTGGCGGCAGTATCGATGGCGATGCTCATGACGAACTCCTACAAGCGAGCCGAACGCTGGATCATCGCCTTCGTAGGCGTGGTAGGACTCTCGTTTTTGGCCGAGCTTGCACTAGTCAAGGTCGACTGGCCGCAAGCCGCCGCAAGCTGGATCACGCCCAGTATGCCCACTGGCTCTGCCGCGATTATCGTGAGTGTCCTGGGTGCGGTCGTTATGCCACACAACCTTTTTCTGCACTCCGAGGTCATCCAATCCATGCACTTCGAAGGCCAAGGCGAGCAGGTTATCGAAGAGCGTCTGCGCTACGAGCTCTTCGACACGCTCATTTCGATGGGCGTGGGCTGGGCAATCAACTCGGCCATGGTCATCCTGGCCGCAACGACCTTCTTTGCGCACGGCATGGTCGTAGACGACCTCGCCGTCGCAGCGGCCACGCTCTCCCCCATTCTGGGCCCGGCGAGCTCGACCATCTTTGCGGTAGCGCTGCTGTTCGCGGGACTATCGAGCAGCGTGACAGCGGGCATGGCGGCGGGGACCATCACTGCGGGCATGTTCGACGAGGAATACGATATCCACGACCGACATTCCTCGATCGGGGTGGCGGCCTGTTTCGTCGGCGCAGTGACGGCGTGCCTGGTCGTCCCAAATCCTTTTGAAGGTCTCATCTGGAGTCAGGCACTGCTGTCGCTTCAGCTACCGATTACGGTCTTTGTGCTCATACGGCTCACCAGTTCACCCCGCGTCATGGGCAAATACGCCAATTCGCGTCCACTCAACGCGCTGCTCGTAGGGATCGGTGCCATCGTGACGATTCTCGATGTCGTGTTGTTGACAGGGATGTAATGGGGCGGGGCACCTACTCAGGCAAACGTCTCGATCTGTAACATCTAGACCCGCTTTCGATGTCTAGATGTTACAGATTGAGATCTTCTGCCGGACGGTTTTGGTTTGTCTCGATATGTAACAAGTGGGCCCAATTTCCACCGTTAGATGTTACAGATTGAGACAAAAGGTCGGTCGGACTCACAACAGACAGGATCGGTCAACAGCAACCGTGATCCCTTGGGGGCGGAGGAAAAGGGCCCCGGCCGAGAATTCGACCGAGGCCCTTGGACAGAGCTATGTTCGGCTTTCGCCGTGTGTCTGCGAGCTACTCCTCGACGAGCTCAAACTGATCGGGACCGACGCCGCACACCGGGCACACATAATCCTCGGGCAGCTCGGGCGTATCGACCTCAACCTCGTAACCGCAAACGACGCACACGAACTTATACGTCTTCTTCTCCTCAGCCATGATGTTCTCCTCTCAAACGCGACTGGTGATGTACTTCATTTATCAGTATAGATTCTCAATAATATAATGCAAGTATTTTTAAAACATTTCTAGCCTTGATACGAGGACGCCTTCGGAGGCGTCTTGCCCTTCAGGACCTTATGGTAGTAATCGTAGGTGAGCGGCGTCTCGTCACTCAAGCGCTCGGCATCCTCGACCTCGCCGATAAACAGTAGATGCGTGCCAACATCCACAGTGTCGATCAAATGGCAGCTAAACAGGGCCGCCGCGTGCTCGGGCACATAGGGCATGCCCAGAGCCGTCTCGCGGGTCTCGTATTTGGCAAACTTGTCATAATCGCTGCTGGTGCGGAACCCAAAGTTACCGATGTAGAGCATATCGGCGGTCTGATCGATCACGGTCAGCGCGAACGCTTTGGCCGAAGCGATGACGCCCGAGGTGACGTTGTCCTTGTTCACGGCAACCGAAATGCGCGGCGGCATGGACGTCACCTGCACCGCAGTGTTGATGACGCAGCCGGCGCGCAGCCCGTCTGCCGCGGCGCTCACCACGTACAGACCGCTCGGCATGGTAAAGAACGCAGTTTTGTCCATAACAATCACTCCCCTAACCCGGGTTGGAACCTCATGGATGTATGTACCCACAAAAAAGGCGGCGCCCACAACGGACACCACCTTTGAGACATATGTGTCAAAACAGTATAAGCAAGATGAGACGCCCGCAGTTGCGGTGAAATAAGGACTGAATAGCCCCTCAAACAGGCAAAACAGTCCGTATTCCACCGTAACTTATACAGAACGCCTAGCGATTGCGCTCCTTGAGGGCGCGGTCGATCTCGCGCTGGACATCGCGCTTGGCCATATCCTCGCGCTTGTCGTAAAGCTTCTTGCCGCGGCCTAGGCCCAGCAGCAGCTTTACGCGGCCGTCGGTATTAAAGTAGAGCTCCAGCGGCACCAGCGCATAGCCGCGGTTGCGAAGTTTGCCGTCAAGAAAGTCGATCTCCTTGCGGTGCAGCAGCAGACGGCGCCGACGGTCGGGATCGCGATTCCACACGCCACCATGGCTATAAGGGTGGATATGCAGGCCGACGAGCCAGCACTCCCCACCACGAATCAGTGCGAAGGTATCGGTAATCTGGCACGCGCGCTCGCGAATCGACTTGACCTCGGTACCGCTCAGCTCAATACCGCACTCAAACGTCTCATCGATAAAGTACTCGTGATGTGCCGAGCGATTCTTGGAAATGAGCTTGCGCTCGCGCTTACTGGGCATCGCCGGCCTCCTTGGCGCCATCGGCGTTTGAACCCGCAGCCTCGCGCTTTGCCCTGCGCTCGGCATTAAGCTCGGCATCGCTCTCGCGCACCAGCTTGATAATCGCCGCGCATGCCTCCTCGCCCACCAGGTCGCGGGCACGGACCGTCAGACGCGTAGCCTCCTGCTTGTCGCCGTCGCTTGCAGCATCGGTCGCGCACATGATCAGGCAGATGGCGATCTCGGCCGAAGGCGAGGTCGGCACGCCCTGCAGGGCGAGCTCACCCATCACATGGTCGTCACTCTCGTCCGCGGCATCCGGATAGGTGGTATGGATCTTGTTGAGCAGGCGCGTCGTATGCGCATCATTGGGCGCCAGGCGCAGCGCCAGACGCGCGCAGCCCACGGCTGCCGAAATGTTCTCGGTCTCGGGCTCCAAGAAGTACTGACCCAAGTTGGTGTAGGCACGTGCGGCGCACTTACCGTCGCTCGCGCGCTCCAGCACCGAGAACGAGAGCGATGCCCACTCCTGCTTGTCCTCGAGCGCGCGGAACAGCTCGGCCAAGTCCAAGCGATAGTTGCAGTTCATGGGATCCCAACGCACGGCCTGCATCAGGGCATTCCGAGCACTCACATAATCCTGCTGGCGAATGTAGGCAAACGCCATGTCGGAGTACAGGCGGTCAAAGGGAACCTCGACCTGCACCAGCTCGCGCGGATCCTTCTCCACGCGGCGATAGGCCAGGCGCTCAAACTTGCTGTCGAAGCTAAAGTACTGGCGCTTCTCCTCCGTCTTGCACTCAGCGTCGATATACTCCTCGGCGAGCTCCACCAGACGCTCAAGCAGCGGCGTCGCCGTAGCCAGGTCGCCCTGCGCCAGATAGTTCTCGGCATACGTGATGTCTTCCAAGCTGATAGGCAGGTCCATGACAACTCCTCGGTCCGGGCGGCAGACTCAACGCGCGCCTTAAATATCGGTCAATACACAAAACCCGGGTCTCTTACGAGGCCCGGGCGTTCAATTTTGGTAGCCCGTACCAGATTCGAACTGGTGATCTCCGCCTTGAGAGGGCGGCGTCCTAAACCGCTAGACGAACGGGCCATATGTAGCAAATGCAATGGCTGGGATGGAGGGAGTCGAACCCCCATTGACGGAACCAGAATCCGCTGTCCTGCCATTAGACGACATCCCAATGACTGCATCGCTGCGCTCGGCTGTGCCTTTGCGCAAGAAAGAAATATACGGGAAGTCCGGCCGTGACGCAAGCCCCAATTTTGACTTTTTTGAAATTCAGTCAAATACGGCCGACACGTGAAGGACCTGTGAAGTCGACCGCTGCACACGAAGGGCAAAACGCCGCGAGCGGTAGCCGTCAACCGTTGGCAGATTCTACCGCGAAAACGATAGCACCAGGCAACACAATCGAAGTATCAATGATCACGTAGATATCGAGGCGCCATGGACGAAGAGCTTGATTACCTATGGGAGACCCTGGGCCTCGAGATCACTGCTGACCTTTGGCCCGAACGGGACAAAATCCATCCCACCCTGCGCCCCGCCATCACGGTGATGCAGGCAAAATACCGCCGTGCATCCTTTTTGATCATGCGGATGTCATGGCACGCGGGACTCCCCGACCTTAAGCGAATCCAGGCAAGCCTCGTCGAGCTGTCCGGTATGCCGACTGTCATATCCGAGGCGCACCTGGAGCAGCGCCAACGCGAGCGACTGCAACAGCAGCGGATTCCCTTTATCTGCCCCGGTGTTCAGGCATATCTGCCCTTTATGGACGAGGAGTACTGGAGCGGCAAGCCCAACAAGCACGTAAAGGTCTACGGTCCGCACGAATGGGCACAGCTCAAGGATTGAGCCGAGCGAGCCCTCCGATGGAAAACACGTCCCACCCCGAGCGCTCAAAACGGGTCGCACTTTCCGCAGCCGCTACAGCAGCGCCTCGGTCCAAGCTGCTTCCCTAAAGCCGGGAATCGCAAAGTCGTCGCCCACCAACAGCGGACGCTTAACCAGCATGCCGTCGGTCGCCAACAGCTCGTAGCACTCCCGATCCGTCATGCCCGCATCTAGACGCGCCTTCAGGCCCAGCTCTCGATATTTCATGCCCGACGAATTAAAGAAGCGCCGCACCGGCAGTCCCGAACGAGCAATCCAGGTCGCAAGCTCATCAGCCGTGGGATTGTCCAAAACGATATCGCGGTCGATATACTCTACCCCGTGTTCGTCCAGCCATGCCTTGGCCTTCTTACAGGTCGAGCACTTGGGATATTCAACAAACAGTACGGTCATGGGAATCCTCCGAATATAGATCGGCCAACGCAGGCACACGCCACACGAGGCGCCTTCGCATGATGGGCCAATTGTAGCCCACGGGTCACACGCTAAACGAACCGTACCCCAAAGCCTCGTTTAACAAACGGCAACAGCTCCTTTAACAGAATGGTTACCGATTCAGTCTCGCATGAGCGCCAATAGGGCGGGTAGCGCGGCGCCTCTACCCCGCCTCGCGCATCCAGCGATCGAACGTCCCCACGCACACGCCCAGGCACTTTGCTGCCTGGCTGCGGGTAATATCGCCTGCCTCATAGCTATCGCGCACCAGCTCAAACTGAGGAGGGCACGGCTTGCGAGGTCGACCGAAACGAACCCCTCGCGCCCGCGCCGCTGCAATTCCCTCCGCCTGGCGCCGATGGATATTCTCGCGCTCCACCTGCGCCACGTAGCTCAGCAGTTGCAGCACAATATCGGCAATCAGGGTGTTGGTCACATCCGGCGTGCCGCTGGCCCTGGCGCGCGTGTCAAGCAATGGCATGTCCAACACCACAATGGCAACCCCGAGCTCCTTGGTAATGCGTCGCCATTCCTCAAGAATCTCGGAGTAATTACGACCAAGTCGGTCGATAGAAAGCACCACTAGCACGTCCCCGTCTCCCAGGACGTGCAGCAGCTCGCGATAACGCGGTCGATCGAAGTCCTTGCCGCTCGCATGGTCGGCATAAATATTCGCCGAGCCCACGCCATAGGCGCCCAGCGCATCCAGCTGCCGATTAAGATTCTGATCGCGCGAACTCACCCGCGCATAACCATACACCGTCGCCATCTCATCCCCGCTTTCTTGTAAACCTGCCAAAAAGGGACAGGTTTATTTTGGTAGGTTTTACCTCTCCAATAGCAGGCAAGCAGGCGGCCGAGCAGACGGCAAGATAGCCACGATTCAAATGCGAAGGGCGGTCCCGAAAGGCCGCTCTCCGCCCCCACACCATGAGTCGGAATTTGGCTAATGGATAAGCTTAAAGTCCAAGTGCCCGCGCGTGGTATTGACGCGTGAGACCTCGATGATCACACGCTGCCCCAGTTCATAGCGGGTCCCCGTGTCGACACCTGTGAGCGTGAGCGCGTCCTCGTCAAACTCGAACCACTCGTTGCCCAGGCTCTTGATCGAAACCAAGCCTTCGACCTGTGTCAGGTCCAAGCGTACGAACAGGCCCATACTGCTGACCCATGAGACCGTTCCGGCATAGCGCTCGCCCAGGCGATCCTCATAGTACTGGGCAATCTTAATCTTTTGCGTCGCATGGCTGGCGGCATCGGCCGCACGCTCCGCATCGCTGCACGCACGGCAAATCTGCGGCAGAATGCGCGGCAGCGACTCGCGACCTTTGCCGATGAGCCGCGGCGTGCGCACCAAGGCGTCCTTGCCGCCGAGCTGCTCATAGGCCAACTGCAGTTTGAGCACGCGGTGCACCACCAGATCGGGATAGCGACGGATGGGACTCGTAAAGTGACAGTAGCACGACGCGGCGAGCGCAAAGTGGCCCTCGTTGCGCGGCTTGTACAGCGCACGCTGCATGCTGCGCAGAAGCAGCGTGTTGACGAGCGGTGCGCTTGCCGTACCGGCGGCAGCATCAACTGCAGCCTGCAGCTCATCGGGACTCCCCAGGGCAATACCGGCAGCACGGCGATCGTCGATGATGCCCAGCTGCGCCAGCGCAACGGCGGCACCGTGCAGGCTATCGGGGCTCGGATCCTCATGCACGCGATAGCAGGCCTCGATATCACGGTCTGCCAGCCACTCTGCAACGCACTCGTTGGCGAGCAGCATGGCTTCCTCGATAAGCGACGTGGCACACGAACGCTCACGCGCCACAATCTGCACGGGTACTCCGTCCTCGTCCAATAGAGCGCGAATCTCGGCCGTGTCAAAATCGACTGAGCCGCGGGCACGACGAATACGACGGCGAAGTTCGGCGAGTTCGTTGGCGGCGACAAGGAAATCGCCGAGGTCGACGTTATAGCCGCGAGCAGTTTCCTCGCACGCAAGACCGCGCTCAAGCGCCTCCTCGCGCGAGGCCTCAGCAGCCGCAACATCCTCAGCGGCGCCTTCCAGCACCGAATACTCAACCGCGTCGGCACGCACCAGCAGCGCCTCGGCGCCGTCATAGTCCATACGCACACGCGAGCGAATCACGCTGGGGTAAGGATCGTAATGCCGCACGCGACCCTGCGCATCGAGCTCAATGTCAACGGTAAACGCAAGACGGTCCTCGTCAGGGCGAAGCGAGCATAGGTCATTAGACAGGCGCTCGGGCAGCATGGGAAGCACGCGATCGGCCAGATACACCGATGTCGTACGATGGCGAGCCTCAAGATCGATATGCCCGTCCCAAGCCACATAGTGAGAAACGTCAGCGATATGCACACCCAGCTTGTAGCCACCCTCGGGCGTGCGCTCAAGCGAAATGGCATCGTCAAAGTCGCGCGCGTCGACCGGGTCGATCGTGATGACAAAGCGGTCGCGCAGATCGCGGCGGAGCGGGTCCTTAAGCGCCGCGGACACATCGAGCGAAAGCCCCTCGGCCTCGTCCAGCGCGGCCTCGGGATAGCTATCGGTATAGCCGTAACGCGCCATCACGTATTGAACGCCCAAATCGGGCGCGTCATCTCCGCCAATGCGGCGTTCGATCGTCACGGTGCCCGATTCCAGGCGCGTCGGGTAGGTCAAAATGCGCGCGACAACGGCATCACCCGGGTGGACGCCCAGACGATCCGCCGAGGTATCCTCGGGCAGAATGAAGAAGTCGGCCTTCAGGCGCGAATCGAGCGGCTCGATCACACCGAGCGGACCAGCGGTCTGGTACGTACCCACCACGCTTATGGCTGCGCGCTCAACCACGCCTTCGATCACGGCGCGCCGCTCACCGTGCGGGCTGTTCTTAATGCTCACGGCAACGGTATCGCCATCCATGATCTCGCGCTTACCGCGGCCCATAACCTTGTAGTCGCCGCTCTCGGTTATGACATAGGCGCCATGCTCATGGAGCTGCACGCGCCCGGTCAGGCTCGGACGGCGTTCGCTGCGCACCGGCCCACGCTTATTGCGAGCACCGCGCTTATGCTTGTTATTGCGCCCCATGGCGCCTCCTTGCTATCGATGACGAACTCCAAAGAGTCTACCCAAATGATTCGCTTTCCTGCCGTCCCCTAGAGATCAAAAAACGGGCCGCCCCATAAGAGACGACCCGTTGGAAGGGATGAATTCCAGGCATGCCTACACGCGCAGGTAGCGGCGCATGGCTATGGCAGAACCAAAGAGACCGATAATCACACCGACCAGAATCAGCGCAGCATAGGTCACCAGGTAGTACTGCATCGGCAGGGCAAACGACATCCAGCCGATGCTCTCCTGCAAACGCGGAATCATCAGATTGCGCAGCAGCTCCAGAACGCCGATGGAAAGCAGCGAGCCCAAAATGGCCTGCAGTACGCCCTCGGTGATAAACGGGCCGCGAATGAAGCCGTTGCTGGCGCCGACCAGACGCATAATCGCAATCTCACGACGACGCGCCGTGATGGACAGGCGAATCGTGTTGTTGATGAAGATGAATGCGATAAAGGTCAAAAGGCCAACGAGCACCACGGCGGCGATGCGGATGTAGTTGGTCACCTGGAACAGGCGGCTCACTTCCTCTTGGCCGTACAGCACGCTCGCGTTGACGTCGCCGTCATCCGCGATCTTCTGGAAGTCGGCGTTCTTCTTGAGCTTCTGGGCCGTGCTCTCGACCTTGGACGGATCGTCCATCTCAATTGCAAACGAAGCCGGCAGCGGGTTCTGGCCATCGAGCGCGCTCATGGTGGCGTCGGCGTTGCCCGACATCTTGCTCGTATACTCGGCCAGCGCGTCGTCCTTGTCCTTGTACGTCACGGACTTGACGTTGCTCCACGTCTTGAGCTCAGCCTCAAAGGCCTGAACATCTGCCTGGTCGGCGTCATCGCTAATAAAGGCGTTGATGACAACCTGATCCTCGACGGTGCCGATCACGGAGTTCAGCATCGCGGAGCCCATGATGAACAGGCCGATGATAAACAGCGAAAGGAAGATCGTGATGACGGCGCCGAGCGAGGTAGTCCAGTTACGGAAGAAGTGACTGATTGCCTCTTTGAAGGGGTAGCCCACGTTAGTTGGTGCCATAGTTGCCGTAACCTCCCCTCTCCTGGTCGCGGATAACGTGGCCGCCCTCGAGGGCGATCACGCGACGGTGCATGCTATCGACCATCTCGCGGTCGTGCGTGGCGACGATCACGGTGGTGCCGGTGCGGTTAATACGCTCGAGCAGCTTCATGATGCCCAGCGAGATCGCCGGGTCGAGGTTACCCGTGGGCTCGTCGCAGATCAGCAGCGGCGGACGGTTGACCATAGCGCGGGCGACGGCGACGCGCTGCTGCTCGCCACCGGAAAGCTGGTCGGGCAGCGAATCCATCTGATCGGCCAGACCGACCAGACGCAGCACCTCCGGCACCTGGCTGCGAATGACGCCCTTGGGCTTGCCGATGCACTGCAGGGCAAACGCCACGTTTTCGTAGGCGGTCTTTTGCGGCAGAAGCTTAAAGTCCTGGAACACGGCGCCAATCTGGCGGCGCAGGAACGGAACCTTGCGGTTCTTGATCTTCATGAGGTCCTGACCGGCAACCAAGATGCGGCCGCTCGTCGGCTTGACGTCGCGGTTGAGCGTCGACAGCAGCGTGGTCTTACCCGAGCCGGAATGACCGACCAGGAAGACGAACTCGCCCGGATAGATCTCGATGTTGATGTCGTCGAGTGCAGGCTTGTTGGGCTGTGCCGGATAGATCTTGGTGACATGCTCCATAAGGATGACGGGCTCGACACCGGCCTGCTTGGCCATCTTCTTGCGGCTGGCTTGCGGATCGATGGGCGCAAACACCGACGTAAAATCGGGGTTGTTGAGCGCGTTATCGAGGCTTGCGACCTCGGCGGCCTGATCGCTCTCGACCACCGGGGCAGCAGGCTGCGTGGGATCGGGAATAGCGGCAAAGAGACCGGACTGCGCAGGCTGAGGAACCGGCGTCGCAGGGGCCATGGGGTCGGGAATGCCGGCCATGGTAGGCTGCGGCGTGGCGGCGCCAGCCTGAGGCTGCTCCACGCGAGCGGTCACGGCCTGAACGGGCTCAAAACCCGCCGTGCCGGAAAGCGCGACATCGCTGGTGGGATTGTAGGCAAAGGGATCGGATGCCGGCTGTGCCTGATCTGCCGGCTGAGCGGGAGCCTGAGCAACAGGCTGGCCCTCTGAATCCGGAGTGGCGAAACGACTGCCCTGGACGCCCGTCTGCGTCTTGGGGGCATCATCGCCCGCACCGGAGGTACGGAAGTGGTTACCCACTGGTGCTCCTTATCGTCGTGCGTTTAAACTACATGAGCGCTTTGTATTTTAGCAGCATTAGCTTTACTGCACATAAGAAGCATGGCGGGGTTTGGGTCTCACCGGCCGGGCGCAGGGTTACCTCCCAAATCGTCCTCGCGCATGGCCGGCATTTGTCCTGCTCCTGCGGAGCTGCGGACAAACGCCGGCCTGCGCTGCGGAAAGATTTGGGAGGTAACCCTGCGCCCGGCCTGCGGCTACTATGGGGCCGACGCACCAACTTGAGATGCTGCGCATACAAAGTTGGAAGGGTCTGAATTGCACTTTGTTGGGATGGGCCCGTTTCCCCATGGGAACTTTGCTTGGCAGGACTCTAATTTAAATTCAGCATAAACAGGGGCGCCCTCTTTGAGGACGCCCCTGTTCTGGCTTGTTTGCGGTTGTCGAAGCGATGCTTTGCCTCGTCTTGCCCTAGGCCAAGAACTCCTTGGTGGTCGCCACGATGTTGGCGGCGTCCAGGCCGTACTTGTGCAGGAGCTCGGCACCCGGGCCGGACTCGCCGAAGGTGTCGTTGACACCGATCTTCTTGAGCGGCGTCGGGCACTGCTCACACAGGACGTCGGCAACGGCGCTGCCCAGGCCACCGATCACAGAGTGCTCCTCGACGGTCACGACGTGGCCGGTCTTGGTGGCGCTCTTGACGATCAGGTCGGCATCGATGGGCTTGATGGTGTGCATGTTGATGACCTCGGCGTCGATGCCCTCGGCAGCGAGCTGCTCGGCGGCCTCGAGAGCCTCGCCGACCATCAGGCCGCAGGCGATGATGGTCACATCGGCGCCCTCGCGCATGACAATGCCCTTGCCCAACTCGAACTTGTAGGTCTCGGGGTCGTTGATAACCGGCGAGGCCAAACGGGCGAAGCGCATGTACACCGGACCGTCGCACTCGTAGGCGGCGCGCGTCACGGCGCGGGCCTCCACGTCGTCGGCGGGAACAATTACGGTCATGCCGGGGATGACGCGCATGAGGGCGATATCCTCGCAGCACTGGTGCGTGGCGCCGTCCTCGCCCACCGAGATGCCGGCGTGCGTGGCACCGATCTTAACGTTGAGGTGCGGGTAGCCGATGGAGTTGCGGACCTGCTCAAAGGCGCGACCGGCAGCGAACATGGCAAAGGTACTCGCGAAGGCAACACGACCAGTGGTCGCGATACCGGCGGCGACGCCCATCAGGTTGCTCTCGGCGATACCCACGTCGAAGAAGCGGTCGGGGCAAGCGGCCTTAAACTTACCGGTCTGCGTGGCGGCGGCCAGGTCGGCGTCGAGGACCACAAAGTCATCGTGCTCGTTGGCGAGCTCGACGAGGGCCTCGCCGTAGCTTACACGCGTGGCGATTTTCTTGACGTCTGCCATCCTAGAGCTCCTCTCCGGCGGCCGTGAGCTCTGCCATGGCCTGCTCAAACTGTTCATCGTTGGGGGCCTTGCCGTGCCAACCAACCTGGTTCTCCATAAAGGACACGCCCTTGCCCTTTGTGGTCTCGGCGATAATGGCGGTCGGCTGCCCCTTGGTGGCGCGAGCCTCGGCAAAGGCGGCGCGGATCTGGTCGAAGTCGTTGCCGTCGGCGAGCTCAACCACATGGAACTTAAAGGCGCGGAACTTGTCGGCGAGCGGCATGGGGTCGTTGACCTCCTCGACGGGACCGTCGATCTGCAGGCCGTTGTGGTCGACGATCACACAGAGGTTGTCGAGCTGCTGGTTGCCGGCAAACATGGCGGCCTCCCAGACCTGGCCCTCCTCGCTCTCGCCATCGCCCAGCAGGGCGTACGTGCGATAAGTATCGCCCCAGTGCTTGGCGGCAACGGCCATGCCCACGGCGGCGGAGATGCCCTGGCCGAGCGAACCGGTGGACATGTCAACGCCCGGGGTGTCGTTCATGTTGGGATGGCCCTGCAGGTGGCTGCCGATATGGCGCAGCGTCTCGAGGTCCTCCTTGGGGAAGAACCCGCACTCGGCGAGCACGGCGTACAGGCCCGGAGCGCAATGGCCCTTGGAGAGCACAAAACGATCGCGGTCGGCCTTGCGGGGATCGGCCGGGTCGACGTTCATTTCCTCAAAGTACAGATAGGTCATGATGTCGGCAGCGCCGAGCGAACCGCCCGGATGGCCGGACTTGGCAGCGTGCACGCCGGTGACGATGCCCTTCCTTACCTCGTTGGCAACCTTTTTGAGCTCTTCGTCGCTCATTGTGCCTTCCTTTCATCCTCATTAGACAAAATGCGCACGGCACCGAAGGTAATCCCAACACAGCCGCAATGCACGTACGTCATTCATTATGCTGGAAACTGATGGCTTTACCAGAGTTTTTATCATTATTTGAACAATTTAGCAGGCAGAACCGCTGATGAAACGGTTTATCAATGTGAACGTCTTTTGGATGGAACGCGGTCGCCCCTACGCGCTAATGTCCTTGAATCCCTCGCCGAAGGCTTCCGTAACGTC
Source organism: uncultured Collinsella sp. (assembly GCA_900544875.1). Lineage (GTDB taxonomy): Bacteria > Actinomycetota > Coriobacteriia > Coriobacteriales > Coriobacteriaceae > Collinsella. Next base: position 207,684 of record UQWS01000001.1, read on the forward strand.
AGCGACCGTCACAATGGCGTGAGGATCGCGCTCACGCACGATCGTCTTGAGGGTATTGAGCTCTCGACGGCTCACGATGACCATAATCACCGGCTTCTCGGCACCCGAATACATGCCAGTCGCCTTAAACTTGGTACAACCACGACCCAGGCCATACATGATATCGGCGGCGATATCAGGGAACTTGTCCGAGATGATGAGTACCATACGGCGTTTGTTGCCACCATCGACCACGGCATCGATCACGTAGCCGCTAATGACCATCGAAAGGCCTGCATATAGTGCATTTTCGATTGAAAAGACCGGAGCCGACAGCGCGCATACGGCAACATCGATCGCCATGACGGTCGAGCCCACGGGCAGCGAGGTATTACGCGAGATGATTTGGCCAATCGTGTCCGAGCCGCCGGTGTTGGCGCCGGCGCGCAGCACCATGCCGTAACCGATGCCTGTAATAATGCCGCCCCACATAGCGGGCAGCATCAGATCGGCATGTGCCAGCGGCGCCACAAACGGAGCGAACAGGTCGGTGAAAAAGCCCAGCAGCACAAAGCCCGTCGCCGTCTGCACCACGTAGAACATGCCGCCCTCGCGCATAACGACCAGCAGCAGCAAGGCGTTCATCACGATCGTCTGAATACCAACGGGAAGCGATAGACCGCGCGATGCGCCGACCGCCTGGATAATGGTGGCAAGGCCCGTAACGCCACCGGCAGCAAGGCCGTTGGGAATCAAAAACAGGTCGGTCGCAATAGCGGCCAGAGCGCACCCCAACATAATCTGGGGCAGGTCGTGAAAGAAGTTCATCGAAAGAATGCGCTTAATGTCCAGACGATATGCCATGCTGCCTCCCTCAAAAAAGCGCACCCAAACGGATGCGCTTCGAACTTCTTGCTGTATTCGATTCTACCGATTCGCCGGACAAAAACCACCCCTGCGCAGGGTTTATTCCGGATACAAACCCGTCCAACCGTTGGGCTTAGCATCGGCTTGAAGCCGCCCGATGTTTTAGATCTCCGAGCCTTCTGCATCGGCGTTGCCGGTGGCCCAGCGATGATAGCCAATAACAAACGGGTCCAGGTCGCCATCGTCAAGAACGGCCTCGACATTGCTGGTCTCCACACCCGAGCGCAGATCCTTGACCATCTGGTACGGGTAGAGCACGTAGCTGCGAATCTGGTTGCCAAAACCGATCGTGGTTTTGGGTCCGCGAATCTCATCGAGCGCCTCGGCGCGCTTCTCGAGCTCAATCTCGTACAGGCGAGCCTTGAGGATCTGCATGCACGCGGCCTTGTTCTGGATCTGGCTGCGCTCGTTTTGGCAGGTAACCACAATGCCGCTGGGAAAATGCGTCACGCGCACGGCGGAGTCGGTGGTGTTGACACCCTGACCGCCCGGGCCGCTCGCGTGGTACACGTCCACGCGGATGTCGTCGGGGTTGATCTCGATATCGATATCGTCGGGCAGCACCGGAATGACCTCGACGCCGGCAAACGTGGTCTGGCGGCGCTTCTTGTCGTCGGTGGGGCTAATGCGCACCAGGCGGTGGACACCGGCCTCGGCGCGAAGCATGCCAAAAGCATCCTTGCCTTCGACGGTAAAGGTCGCGCGATCAATGCCAATGACCTCGGCCGCGGGGCAATCGTTGATGGTGACCTTCCAACCGCGGCGCTGGCAGTACTTCATGTACATCTTAAAGAGCATGAAGGTCCAATCCTGGGCCTCCAAACCACCCTGCCCGGGCTTGATGGTCACAATCGCGTCGCCATGGTCGAACTCCCCGGTAAACCAGCTCGCAAGCTCAAGCTCGTCGATGGCGCGGGCCAGGCGTTCTGCCGTAGCGGCAGCCTCCTCGCGCAATGCGACGGCGTCGGGGTCATCCCCCATCTCCTCGGCAAGCTCCAGCGCAGCGCGGGCATCGGAAAGCTCGCCGCGCGCGGTGTCCACGGCAGCGATATCTTCCTTGGTGCGCGCGATCTCCTCCATCGTGGCGCGAGCGGCATCGGCGTCGTCCCAAAAGCCCGGGGCGACGCTTTTGGCCTCGAGCTCCGTTACGCGGGTGCGCTTCTCGTCCAAATGGAGGTACGACTCAACCTCACCGAGCCGGTCCGCAAACGCGTCCAGCTCGGCGGGCGTTACCTCTAAAGCCTCAGCCATTAACGATTCCTGCCGTGGCAGTACTTGAACTTCTTACCGCTACCGCAAGGGCACGGGTCGTTGCGGCCCACGTTGACGTACGGATCGTCGCTCTCGGACTTGCGGTAGGTCGTCACCTTGCCACCGTTGTTGACGGCAGCCGGTCCGCCTTGGACAGCCGTGCGGGCCTGCACCTGCGCCTGCTTGCGCAGCACCGAGTCGCCGTTGTCACCATCGACCTCGGCAGGACCGGAGAAGAGCGCACCCTCGAGCGCGGGCTCCTCCTTGTGCTCCACGACACGCGGGGCAGCCTTGATCTCGATGCGCAGAACCGTGCGCAGGTAATCCTCGTACATGGTGTCGACGAGTATCTGGAACGCGCCGTAGGCCTCGGTCTTGTACTCGACCAGCGGGTCGCGCTGGCCAAAGCCGCGCAGGCCGATGCCGGTCTTGAGGTAGTCCATCTCCTGCAGGTAGTTCATCCAGCGGGTATCGATGACGCGCAGCATGGCCTGGGTGTTGAGCTCGCGCATCAGGTCCTCGCCCAAGCGCTCGGCTTTCATGTTGTAGCACTTCTCTACGTAAGCCAGGACATCGGCAGCTAGGGCCTCATAATCCTCGTCGGGGAACTTCGGCGTATCGATGTGGCCGGTGAGCTCCACAACCCACTTGCGCAGGCCCTCCAGGTCGCGCTCGCCATCGTGACTGTCCTTGGTGCAGAACTCCTGCACGCAGCGGTACACGGTATCGTGCATGACCTCGGTGATGTGGTCGGTCAGATCCTTGCCGTCCAGAATCTTATTGCGCTCGGCGTAGATGACCTGGCGCTGCTTGTTCATGACGTCGTCGTACTCAAGAACGCTCTTACGCATGGAGAAGTTGATGCTCTCGACCTTGTGCTGGGCGCTCTCGACAGCCTTGGAGATGATCTTGTGCTGGATGGGCATATCGTCGCCCATGTCAGCCGTGACCATCATCTTGGAGACGCGGTCCATCTTGTCGCCGCCAAACAGACGCATCAGATCGTCCTCGAGCGACAGGTAGAACTGGGTCTCGCCCGGATCGCCCTGACGGCCGGAACGGCCGCGCAGCTGGTTGTCGATACGGCGGGACTCATGGCGCTCGGTGCCGATAACGGTCAGGCCGCCGGCGGCAAGCACGCGCTCGCGCTCGGCCTTGCAGGTCTCCTTGGCCTCGGCGTTAAACTGCTCGAGTTGCTCGGGCGTCACGTCCTCCATAGTCAGGCCCTCGTACTCAAGGCGCTCGCGCACCAGCTCGTCGGGATTGCCGCCCAGCAGGATGTCGGTACCACGACCGGCCATGTTAGTAGCGATGGTCACGGCGCCGTAGCGTCCGGCCTGGGCAACGATATGAGCCTCGCGCTCGTGATGCTTGGCGTTGAGGACCTCGTGCGCGATGCCGCGCTTGGTAAGGGCGGCAGACAGCTTCTCGGAGCTCTCGATGGAGACGGTGCCCACCAGGACCGGCTGGCCCTTGGCATGGCGCTGCTCGACATCGTCGGCGACGGCGTTGTACTTGGCCTGGATGGTGCGGTACACCAGGTCCTCGTGGTCCACGCGCTGCACGGGCTTGTTGGAGGGGATGACCTCGACGGGCAGCTTGTAGATCTCGCGGAACTCGGCGTCCTCGGTGAGTGCCGTACCGGTCATGCCGGAGAGCTTGTCATACAGACGGAAGTAGTTCTGCAAGGTGATAGTGGCCAGCGTCTGATTCTCCTCGCGTACGAGCACGCCCTCTTTGGCCTCGATGGCCTGATGCAGGCCCTCGGAGTAACGGCGGCCTTCCATAATGCGGCCGGTGAACTCGTCGACGATCTTGACCTCGCCGTTGGTGACCACATACTGCTTGTCGCGGTGAAACATGTACTGGGCCTTCAGCGCCTGCTGCAGGTGGTTGACCAGCTGGCCGGAGAGATCGGCATAGATGTCATCGATACCCAGGCGGCGCTCGATCTTCTTAAGGCCGCGCTCGGTGGCAGCGATAGTGTGCTTGGCCTCGTCCATGATGTAGTCGCCCGTGGGTTCAACGTCCTCGGTGGCGGTGAGCATGTCGTGCGACACGTCCTCGCCGCGCTCAAGGCCGCGCACGGCACGCGCGAAGTCCTTGTAGGTGCTGGCGGACTTGGTGCCGGCGCCCGAGATGATGAGAGGGGTACGTGCCTCGTCGATCAGGATGGAGTCGACCTCGTCGACGATGGCGTAGCTGTGGCCGCGCTGTACGCGCTGCTCGGGGCGGGTGACCATGTTGTCGCGCAGGTAGTCGAAACCGAACTCGGAGTTGGTGCCGTAGGTGACGTCTGCCTGGTAGGCCGGACGCTTGAGCTCGAGCGGCATGTTGTTCTGGAGCAGACCGACGGTCATGCCCAGGTACTTATAGATGCGGCCCATCCACTCGGAGTCGCGCTTGGCAAGGTAATCATTGACAGTAACGACGTGCACGCCCTTGCCGGCAATAGCGTTGAGGTAGCCGGCCAGCGTGGAGACGAGCGTCTTGCCTTCGCCGGTCTTCATCTCGGCGATATGGCCCTCGTGAAGCGCCATGGCGCCGATGAGTTGCACATCAAAGTGGCGCATGCCCATGGTGCGCTTGGAAGCCTCGCGCACGGTGGCAAAGGCCTCGGGGAGCATATCGTCGAGCGACTCGCCGTTGGCGTAGCGCTCACGGAACTTATCGGTCTGGGCGCGGAGTTCCTCCTCGGTCATCTTCTCAAACTGGGGCTCAAGACCGTTGATCTGGTCGACGATCTTGTAGTAGCGCTTAAGGTCCTTATCGGATCCAAAGGACAGCAGCTTTGACATGAATCCCATGTTGTTTTCCTTTTTGGCCATCGCCCGTGCCATGCAGCCCCGAGCGAGTTAAACACAGATAGTTGTACTTTAGCCAAACAGGGCGCACCCTATGCGGTCGACCTCAACCGCCACGTAATAACTACGACCAACCTGCCAAAAAGGGACTGGTTTATTTTTGCTGCTTTTATCTGGGAAAACGCCGTCTCTCTGCCATTTGGTGCAAGCCAACCTGTCCCCTCCGCACCAATCTGGTGCAATGAGGACGAGCTAGCTTGCACCAATAAAAAGAAAAGGGCCGCGCACCCAAACGGATGCACGGCCCTTATGCCATGAATGCGAGCGATTCCGCGGCGAGCTATTTACTCAGCAGCCTCGGTGGTCTCGGCCTCGGCCGCGGCCTGGTCGACGGGAGCCTCTGCGGGAGCCTCGGCGGCCTGCTTGGCAGCCTCCTCGGCAAACTTAGCGGCACGCTTAGCCTTCTCGGCAGCCTTAGCCTCAGCGGCGGCCTTGCGAGCGGCCTCGGCCTCAGCAGCCTTGGCGGCCTTGGCAGCCTTGGCCTCCTCGGCCTTCTTGAGCTGGGCGGCAGCGGCGCCACCGAACTTGTCGGCGAAGCGCTGGACGCGTCCACCGGTGTCGACGAACTTCTGCTGGCCGGTGTAGAACGGGTGGCACTCGTTGCAAAGCTCAACCTTCATCTCGGACACGGTAGCGTGCGTCTTGAAGGTGTTGCCGCAGGAGCACGTCACCGTGCACTCGACATACTGGGGATGGATACCCTGCTTCATGGTAGGACTCCTTATTGGTCAGGCGCTGGTTACCGATCAGCGCATAAGGCGTCTTGGTTTCCGACCAAGACAACAAACTCGGCTATGGTACCACGGCGCCGCGTGTCCCACAAAAGGTTCACGGTCTTTTAAGCACAACATGAGCTGGCCCTTGAATATCAACTTCATCCGAACACTCCCCCACATTCATCCTTCGTATGTATCGAGGTATTCCTGCTTGAGCGTCTGCGAGGACGACTTGATCTTTTCCACGAGCGTGCCGGCCTCGATGAAGTAGAACGAGTTGGTGAGGTCTGCCAGGTCGTCGAGCAGATGGCTTGAAATGAGCACGCTTCGTCCCCGCGCCACTTCGCTGCGCATCGCGTCGCAGGAGGTTTTCCGTTTTCCCGGATCGAGGCCGTTCAGCGGTTCATCGAGGATGAGGTACGGGCAATCGGTCGCTATCGCCATGGCAAGCTTTACCTGCTGCTTCATTCCTGTCGAGAGTTTACGGGTCGGCTTGTCGAGATATGGGGAGATTCCGAGGGAGCTGCAGAGCGAGTCGATGTCGGTGGCCGATTTCCACGCCTCCCTAACGAAAGCAAGGTGCTCGAGGGCTGATAGCGTGGGGTAGAGATCCGTGCCGCCTGAAGAGCTCAGGTAGACGAGTTCTGCGAATTCGGCTGATTGACGTTGGCTGATTCCGTCTGCCGCCAGGCTTCCCGAGCGGATACGGGTGGGAAATTGGCCCGACAGCGCTTCAAGAAAGGTGGTTTTCCCCGAGCCGTTGGGAGCAATGAGGCCCGCCGCCGTTCCCGGGCTCAAGAAAAGCGATCCGATTGAAAGTATCGTCGTGCTTCCGTATCCCACGCTCACGTCCAGAAGCTCGAGCCCATGGTGCTTTTTCGCGGGTTCAGACTGTTTGGGCGAACGTGCCACGACGGCGCCGACCGCAAAAAAGACCGCGACGTATATCAGGGCCACGGCAAGCATCGATGCACCGCTTGAACCGGAGCCAATGAATTCTGTTGGGAAGCATCCTACGTAACCCGTTGCCTCGATAGGCGAGAATACGGCCAGCGGCAGGAGATTGAGCGCGGCGTTATGCTCCAGTGCGGAATCGGACAGTAACGGGAATACCGGGGCCGCGACAAGCAGCGCGGAGGCAAGGGGGCCTGCGAGGACGCGCCTCGTTGCGGTCGATAGGACGACGGAACAAACGGATATTAAGGTTCCGCCCGCAAGAAGCGCGATAAGCAGGGCTGTGAAGACGTTTCCCGCAGTCGTGGTGGTAAGCGCGCCGTCATGGAAGAAGGAGATCGGGTACCCAATTTGCCCGAAGCCGTTTAGGGCCAAGGCGTAAATGCCCCCGGGTGCAAGGCCGGCGAGGAGCATCGCGGTCCCCGCGGCGATTATCGAAAACACGATCTGGATAAGGCGCCGGAATTTGGGCACGGGCGCCTTTGCCGCCAGGGTCCCGGGCCTTGTGGCGCCGAGCACGAGTATCGACGAGAGAAGGAAGGGGATGAAGGGAAGGAAAGACGGCGCCGTGGCAATGGCGTAAGGCAGGAAGGAAAGGAATGGCAGGTCGTTTGCGGAGGCCGGGATATCCGTGATGCCGGAACTGCTCAGAGCACGGCAATATGCGAGCGCCGCGTCATTGGTCTCTCGGTCTCCCACGATGGATCCGGATTGGAAGCCTTCGTCCATGAGCGCGTAGTAGCTCTCGGCAGAATCGAGAAAGGCGGCGTCGGTTTGAGCGGCAAGGGCGGCGTTCGCGTATCTTGCAAGCTCCGCGTCGACTTGCTGCTCTGGAGATAGGTCTATGCCGCTGGCCTGGGGTGCGCGCGTATTGAATGCGTCGACAAAGCTCTGCATGCCCTGCTTCATAAAGAAGGGCCCGTAGATGGGTGAATTGAACGCAATGGGGACGGAGAAGGCTGCAGCGAGAACGAGCGTACAAATCCATACGGCCTTGTCTCTTAGGATTAGTTTGAGAAGAAGTCGACAGTACATTTAGAAGCACCTACACTCCTCAAAGCATCGTTAGATTAATGATGACAGACCGAATGAAGATACGTGCGACGGGGGCGAGGCGAATGGCTGAGCGGTATCGATATGCGGGTTCAACGGTATCACATTGACCACATAGATTTTTAACTTGCATTTCTACTCGCCCTTTTCGTAGAGTCGCCGATACGTGCTTAGCGCACCCTCGGCGCGTCCGGCAGGCTTTGCGAAATGGGATCCAGGAGACTTCGGCGCAGCATCATCTTGCGGAATGCTTCTAATGAGCCTCCCATCCTTCAAAAACAGAATCTCATCGCACAGCCTATCGACCGAATCCAAGATGTGGGATGACATGATGATGCACGTACCAGAATCGGCCAGCTTCCTGAGAATCTCGGAATGCAAGTCCACCCTGCTGGGGTCGAGCGCGTTCATGGGCTCATCTAATAGAAGGTACCGCGCGCCCGTCGCATACGCAATCGCCAGGGTAAGCTGCTGCTTCATGCCCTGGCTCAGAGTGCGGATCCTCATCTTCGCGAACTCGCCTATCTGCGTTTGTTCCACTATCTCTTCGATATCGCGAGCATGCGGCCACATATCGCAAACCATCTTGAGGTGATCTTCCGCACGCAATCCGGGATACAGCAGCGTCCCCTCACCAGGTGCATAGAAGATCATAGAACGGACCTCTCTCGCACCCGTACCCTGCACCTCATCCAGAACGATGCTCCCGTCCACGCGAGGACCCGGCAAACCTGCCATCGCACGCAGCAACGTCGTCTTTCCATGCCCGTTCGGAGCGACGAGACCGTAGACCGTACCCGGGGCAAACTCAGCGTTCACCGAATCTACGAGCACCTTCTTTCCATAAGAGATCGTCAGCGTTTGAAGGTCAATCATCGAGATCATCCCCTTTCGATCTTTGGAACACTCAGGCGCACCATCAACGGAGATACGGCGCCCAAGACCACCAGCAGAGCGCCCGATGCGCCGACGACCTCTCCAAAAGGCATCGCGTTCGTCCCTCGCCCAAGGAACCCAATCGTCCCCACCTGGGAAGCGGGATCAAACGAGGCGAATGGAGCCAGCAGCGCGACGCCCATGCCCACGCTTTCAACATGAGCGCTCAACGAACCCAACACCAAGAGAACCGCGCAAACCATTCCGGTGACAACGGGGTTGCGGCTAATCGCTGCTGTCAACGCAGCGACGACGGAAATCACGCCGTATGCCATGACCAGCAACGGAATACTGCACAACACCGCCTCCCCCACCATGGACGTTGTCGAAGCTCCCGCCCGAATGAGAGCGACGGGATACTCCGATCCACCCGCACCGTTCTTAATCACGGACACAACGACAGCGGGAACCATCGACACCAAAAGCAGCGCCAAGCCAAGCAGGAGAGACAGCGCAACAGCCGTCAGAAAACGCACATGTGCTGTTGCGGGGACTTGGAAAACCAGAAGGGAACGGCACCGCAGGTGGGTGCACGCAAGCGATGTGACAACCACGGGCAACAGCCAAAACAAGGAAGGAAGCGCTGCCTGGAGATAGGAAAGGAGGATTAATGGGGGCATCTTCGTACTTAACTCGTAAACCTTGGGGTCCGGCAAGCTCGCGATCGACTCGAGCAGAAGGGCGCGCGCCTCCACACGAGAAGGAGTCTCCGGCTCGATTCCGATCGATTGCAGGAGGGTCGCATCTGCCGCGCCCAGCTCGCCTCGAGCGCGCTCGTACGTCGCAAGGCTTCGAAACCCCTCCGCAGGCGTGGGCGCGTACACGAAACCCAAAAGAGCATCTCGCATGCCTTCCAGGGCCGCTTTGCCCTCGACGTCCATATTCGCAGCGTCCTGCTCTAGATACCGATCTATTGAACGGAGCTCCCCATCCCTATACCGAACAGCGGAAACGTCACCAGCGTCAGGAAACACCTCGACCAGGGCCGGGGCCAGCATCGCCGTCGACATTGCAATCGCGCATACGGCGAGGGCAGGAGAATGCAGGAGCAGCTTCCCCATCGTTCTTACGTATGCAACGGCGGAGGCACAAGCGCTCGAACGGGCTGTCGTTCTCGATGCGGTGAAGGAACCTCTCTCAAGACAAATCGGGGACATCGGGCGCGCGCAGCCGCTCTTTCCAGCAACGCAAAGCAGGCTAATTGCCAGCACCTCGATCCCGATTGCGCATACGAGGGTAATCGCGCCACGCTCGAAGCAAAGTCCAGGCAGATTCACTATCTGCGTTGTCGGGTACGGGCTATAGGCGCCGACGGTCAACTCAGTGTTCGCATACGTAAGGGGATTCAACAGGGCGAACTCACGTAAAGCGATGGATCTTCCGTAATACCCGGGAACCATCGTCGCCCCCATCAGGGCACATACGAACACGATTCCAAGCGTAGGGTTATTGGCAATCTTCACGGCAAGGTGAACGACGAGCGAGATGAACGCTGCCACCAAGAATTGCAAGATGGCCGTCTGCGCGAACACCAGCCAAGCCGGTTTGATAACCGGAGTCGCATATTGAATGTAGCCTATCGGATAGAACGGCGAGCCCGGGCCATTCTTCACAAGCGCGGCGATTATCCCTGGAAGATTGATGGCGAGGACGGCAAGCATTGCAAAAACACTCGCCCATACGCTCGATGCAACAAGTCTACCCAGCTCGCCCATCGGTGCCTGGATGATGAGCTTTTCACGTTTGTTAAGACGCGCGGCAAGGAACGAGACGGCAACGGCCGTTGCGGCCCATAGCAAGTACTCCTTCGATCCGTCATAATAGGTGTACTCTCCATCCGATATCTGCAGAAACGGAAGTAGGGGAGAGAGCGGTGCCAAGATAAGACGTCCCGCGGCAAGAGGGTACAGAAGCGCGGGCATGCTTGATGAAGAGGTATAGACACCGTCCTCCCCCGCATTCACAAGCGCATCCGCATAGGATGCTGACAATTCCTGCTCAACACGGGTTATTCCCGACTCGAGGTATTCGACCCGTCCGTCGATGCCAGCCGCGCTCCTGAAGACGGGCAGAGCACAAAGAACCATCAACGCAACAACGACAACACAGAGCGACCTGGAGGAGAGAAGCGACCTAAAGATCGCCTTCGAGATTTTGAGCATACGTATCACCAGCTCGTTTCAACACGATTCAGCTCGATGCGCGGGGTTTCGGTTGCAGTATGCTGTGATTACTTGCCGGCAAAGTCAATTTAACATAAACTGTTAAAAAGTAACCTGAGTTTTTTAAATTCTTCGGAGGTTATTATGAGTTCCGACAATCGCACTCCCCGGCTTCATTCCTTCCGCATCGCATGTGCGATAGCCTCTGCGACCCTTTGCGCCACCGCCATCGCACAAGTGGCGTTCTCCTTAAAGCCAGCAATCGAAGTGCTCGACAACCCTGTAATTGCAGACTCCCCCGCGTATCCAGCCCTTGCGATCTCGACATTGGTCCCTGCCGTCATCGGTATCGCTACGACCATCCTCAGCGCCGTTCTCGTGTGGACGATCAAGAGCGGAGACCCCTTCAAGAAAGGGTCTGCGACATGCTTGAAGGTGCTCGGCATTCTCTTCGTTGTTCAAGCTGCCACCAGCCTCTACGCCGGCTCACTCAAAACCTCCGTTTCGATGTTTGGCGGCGAGGGGGCCGTCGGCGCCCAAGAGATCGCTTCATCATTCGATTGGACCTCTCTGGTTCTCGGCATCGTCCTGTTCATGCTTTCCCAGCTCTTCTTGTACGCCCGAGAGCTGTACCTCGACTCCGACGAGATTGCGTAAGGAAACGCCATGCCCGTAATTGTTCGCCTCGACAAGATCATGGCCGAGCGAAAGATTTCCTCGAACGAACTTGCCGAAAGGATTGGAACCACGCCCGTGAACCTGTCCCGTATTAAAAAAGGGCATATTCGCGGCATTCGCTTCAACACACTCGAGCAGCTATGCCTCGCCCTTCGTTGCCAACCCGGAGACCTTCTCGAAGTCATGAGCGAAGAGGATGCCCGAAAGGAGTTCGGACTCGATTGGTCCGCCGAGGATTAGAGGGCGGTCGTACTCGCCCTGCACACGGGGATGCGAATCGGCGAGGTCTGCGGCCTTCGGTGGTGCGATGTGGATTTCGAGACGGGCCTGATCTCGATCAGACACTCGGTGGCGTACGCGAAGGGAATGGGTTCGTTCATCAAGGACACCAAGACCCATGACGCCAGGGGCATCCCCATCGACCCGGTCGGTCTACTCCCCTTCCTGAAGGAGACCCACGAGATCGACTGCGGAAAGCTGCGCTTGCGCGGCCTTACCGGGGCGGTCGAGATCGGGGACTGCTACATCCTGTCGGAGCCGGGCGCGACCTTCGCGACGACAAGCTATATCCGCAGGGCGTTCAAGACGTTCTCGGAGACCAACGGCCTCATGGGCACCAACGACGAGCTGATCACGTTCCACGGCCTTCGCCACACGTTCGCAACGCAGTGGATCCGCCAAGGCGGCGATATCAAGGCGCTCCAATCGATCCTCGGCCACAAGGACGCCATGGCGACGCTCAACGTCTACGCCGACATCGAGCCCATCTCCAAAATCCATAACATGCTGCGCGCCACGCCGTGCCTTTGGCGCGGGCACCTCGGGCCGAGGGTCGATCCGGGTCCCATGTTCCAACAGAGGATCCAGGAGTCCATCGAGACGCTCCAGGCGTTCGGCTACGGCATCACCGAGCCGGACGACCGAAATATCGCCATACGCGACGTGAAGACGAACAGTTGGCTCTAGCTCACCGAGTACGCGGCAGTGCTGGGCCCATCCCAACTGAGGTCACGGTGGTCCGATAGGGGCGCCGCCCGCGGCATGCGCCGCGGAGCGGTATCCCCTACCGAAGGGCGGGGATGCCCTCCGCTTCCAGTTCGGAATCAGCCGTCGGAGGCGTTCGGCTGACTGCGGGAACGGCCTGTCCGCTCAATGTGTTCGGCTGAGATCGGAAATCAACCCAACACGAGCCGGACACGCGCCAGACGGCTCTTCCCCGTGCGGCCTTCCCCCTTACGCTCATGTTGCAGGCATGTAACGCCGCAGCGAGCGCGCCTTTTTTGCGCCAGACAGGTACAATGATGAACACTGTACCGTAGCGGAGCGCCCCGCGCGCGCCGCAATCACGCGAAAGGGTTTCCCATGGCCGAGATCTCGTCCTCCCGTATCGTCATCACCGTCCTTGGCAAGAACCGCCCCGGCATCGTCGCCGGCGTCACCCGTGTCCTAGGCGAGGCCAACGTCGACATCCGCGACATCACGCAGTCCATTATCGAGGACATCTTCACCATGACCATGCTGGCCGATACCGCCGAGTCCAAGCTCGACTTCGCCGAGCTGCAGAAGGCGCTGGCCGAGGCCGGCGAGCTTTCGGGCGTCAACGTGTCCATCCAGCGCGAGGACGTCTTCAACTTTATGTACCGCCTGTAGCGAGCAAGCCGCTGGGGATAGCCTGACGCGCGCATGCCCATGCAAGTCACCCCGATGCGGCCCGGAGAGGAGCGCGCATGGCCTACGACGCCAAGAAAATCTATTACCGCTTCGATGACCACTTGAGCCGCCTGGTTCTGGATTACGAGGCGAGCCGTCAGATTTCGCCCGAAAGCGAAAACCTCTACCACGGCCTGCCGACCGACCCTTATGACGAGGACCTGTTTGTCGAGCACAATGTCAAGCGCGGCCTGCGCAATGCAGACGGTTCGGGCGTGGTCGCGGGCCTCACTCGCATCTCGGATGTGCACGGCTACAACAAGGTCGACGGTAAGGTCGTGCCCGATCAGGGCAAACTCACGCTTCGTGGCTACAGCATCGAGGATCTGGTCAACAACGCCCAGGCCGAGAATCGCTACGGCTACGAAGAGGTCGCTTATCTGCTCATTACGGGCTCTCTGCCCACCAAGGAAGAGCTTGACGGTTTTTGCGAACGTCTGGGTGCTTTTAGGCACCTGAGCGACGAATACGTCCGCGAGTTCCCCATGACCACGGTGTCGTCGAGCATCATGAATGTGCTTCAGCGCGCCGTGCTGCTGCTCTACGCCTTCGACGCCGAGCCCGACGCCATTACACCCGAGCACGAAATCGACGTCGCCATTTCCATGCTCGCCCGTCTCCCCCGCATCGCCGCCTTCGCGCACATGGCCTCGGTCGCCAAGCTTCGCGGCTCCGAGGTTCACGTGCCGCACCCCACGCCCGGTCTCTCCACCGCCGAGACTATCCTGCAGGTGTTGCGCGGCGGTATGGCGTTCACCCGCGACGAAGCCATGCTGCTCGACGTGATGCTCATGCTGCATGCAGAGCACGGCGGCGGCAACAACTCCACCTTCGCTTGCCGCGTGCTGTCGTCTTCGGCCACCGACCCGTATTCCGCCTACGCCGCGGCTATCGGCTCGCTCAAGGGCCCGCGCCACGGCGGTGCCAACGCCAAGGTCGTGTCCATGCACGAGGACATCCGCGCGCATGTCTCCAACTGGGAGGACGAGGACGAGGTCGCGGCCTACCTGGGCAAGATCCTCGACAAGCAGGCCTTCGACGGCACGGGTCTCATCTACGGTATGGGCCACGCCGTCTATACGCTCAGCGACCCGCGCGCCGAGGTCTGCCGCCGTTACGCGCGCACGCTTGCCGCCAAGAAGGACCTGGGCGATGAATTCGCGCTCATCGAGCGCATCGAGCGCCTGGCACCCCAGGTCATGCGCGACCACGGCATGACCAAGCCCATCTGCGCGAACATCGACCTGTACACGGGCTTTATCTACAAGATGCTCGGCGTGCCCGAGACGCTTTTTACGCCGCTATTCGCCGTCGCCCGCATGGCCGGCTGGTCGGCACACCGCATGGAAGAGCTCTTCTGCGCGCACCGTATTATTCGCCCGGCCTATCGTCCGGTGATCGAGCCGCTGGAGTACAAGCCGCTCGCCGACCGCTAGGACGCGGACCGTTATAGAACTCGAGCGTGGCCAGGGACCCAAGCCCTCGGCCACGCTTTTTATGCCAGTAGAAAGGGCTGCATCAAATGATTGTGTTTTCCGATATGGATGGGACGCTGCTGACGAGCGACAAGCAGATGAGCGACGCCACCTGGGTGATGCTCGACGAGCTCGCACGTCGTGGCATCGAGTTTATTCCCTGCACGGGACGTCCACTGTCGGGCATCTTTGAGCCCATTCTCGCCCATCCCGCCGTGCATTACGCGGTCTGTGCCAACGGCGCCAGCGTCTGGCAGCTCGACGAGGATACGCCCACCGACGCCTCGCGCGCCACGTGCATCTTGAGCCGTCCGCTCGACCGTGGCATTGCCCACCGCATCCATCGCATTGCCGCCGGCCACGATGTGACCTTCGATATCTTCGCGGATGGGCAGTGCTTCCTCCCCCGCTCGCTCTACGGGCGTCTGGATGAGTTCTGTGGCGGCGACCCCCACATCGCGGCTTCGCTCAAGCGCACACGAACGCCGATCGACATGAATATCGACAGCAAGATCGACGAGGTCGAGACGCTCGAACGCATCGCCATGTACTGGCACGACCCGGCCGATCGCGATGCCATCGCGGCGGTGCTCGACACGCTCGGAGGCATTGAGGTCACGCGTTCTTACGCCATGAATATCGAAGTCATGGGTGAAGGCGCCACCAAGGGTACGGCCCTCACGTGGCTATGCGAGCACCTGGGCGAGCGTCTCGCCAACGCCTGGGCGTTCGGCGACAACATCAAC
Organism: uncultured Collinsella sp.; assembly: GCA_900544875.1. Taxonomy (GTDB): domain Bacteria; phylum Actinomycetota; class Coriobacteriia; order Coriobacteriales; family Coriobacteriaceae; genus Collinsella. The sequence goes on from UQWS01000001.1 coordinate 223,135, forward strand.
GACATCCCCATGCTGCAGGCAGCGGGCCACGGCATGGCCATGATCAACGCCGAGCCCGAAGATCGCGAGGCCGCCGACGCCATCACCGAATACGACAACGACCACGACGGCGTCGCCCGCACCATCATGGCCGCCCTCGCCTAGCAGCAGCAACCCGGCAGGGTAGCTAATTTGGGGACACTCTTCGCGGGGCGCCGCAAGGACTGTCCCCATCTGCCGAATTAGGCGAGACTCTCCAGCACGCGACGGAGCTCCTGCTGGACGGCGTGGTCGCGGTTGCACCCCACCACGCGATCGGCGACTGCCTTGAGCGCGGGGCGTGCGTTTTCCATCGCGCAGCCCGTGCCGACAAAGCGAATGATCTCGTAGTCGTTCATCGAGTCGCCAAACGCCATGACCTCGTCGCGTTCGACGCCATAGTGCTCCATGAGCTGTGCGATGCCCGAGGCCTTCGACACACCGGGCTGCATGGCATCGATCCACGCGTTGCCCGAAGGCGCGAAAGAGAACAGGCCGCCCAGCTCGCGCTGCAACACGTAGGCGTTGTCCATCACGTTGCCGTCATCGCAGATAATCGATGCCTTGATGATATTCACATGCGGATCGGGCAGTCCCCAAATGCGTTCGGCGTTGGGCAGATCTTTGTCGATCTCGCGGACAAATTTGTCCTCGTCGTCGAGCAAAAAGGACTTGGTGCGATCAAAGAGCGCCAGATGCATGTTAGGAAACATCTTGACCGTGCGCGCGAGCTTGCGGACGGCGAGATGCGAATATACCTCGCGATCGACCTCGACCCCTTCTGCATAGACCTGCGCACCATTCGCCGCGACAAAGTCCATTTTGTCGACCACGGGCGCAAAGAACTCGCATAGGCGGTCGTAACGGCGGCCCGAGGACGCAGCAAAGTGCACGCCGCGCTCGCGCAGGGCCTCAATCAGCTCATATGTCTCGGGCGGTACCTGGCTATTCTCATCAAGCAACGTGCCGTCCATATCGGATGCAATCAGTTTAAACATAGAAAAGCTCCCTTCGGGCTTGATGGAATCGGATGTATATCCAAAATCACCGTACCCAAAGGGAGCTCAAATAAGACTCCGCGGACGCAAACGTTACAAGGACCTGGCAAATAGCTCACGCGCGCCAGAGGCCCTACGGTCGCGGCGTCAGGCGACACGCCACCCCGACGGCCAGTCGTTTAAAAACGTCCCCGATGACTAGTCGGCGTAGGTGAAGGTTGTGACGTCGAACATGCCCTCGGGGCGGATGCGGAGCGTCGGGATGACCGGCAGGGGCAGGAAGATGATGCCCATGATGGGGTCGAGCGGCAGCTCAATACCCATGGCGCGCGCCTTGACCATAAAGTCGTCGTGCTGCGCCGCAACGTCTTCGGCAGCGCCCTCGCTCATCAGGCCGCCGAGCGCCAGCGGAATGCGCGCCACGACCTCGCCGTTGCGCACCAGCACGTGGCCGCCCTGCCCCACGGCCTCAACGGCAGCCATCATATCCGCCGCATTGTCGCCCACCACGCACACGTTGTGCGAGTCGTGGCCGATCGTGGAGGCAATGGCGCCGCCCGTGATGGTAAAGCCGCGCACCCAACCACGGCCGATATGCTTGCCGACCAAGCCCAGACCCGCGGGGCCGTCGCCGTCGGCGCCCTCGGCCTGCAGCGACACGCCACGGCCATGGCGCTCAATCAGCATAATGCGGCGCAAGTCCTCGTCAGTCTCAGGACGAACCATACCCGTGATGGCCTTACCCGGCACCACGTCAATCACAGCCTCGCCCGGCTTAAAGGCATAGTCGAACACGTCGAGCGATAGCTTCGGCAGTTTAACGGAAGCACGCAGCTCATCGGCAAGGGCCGCAACCTCGGCCATCTCGGGTGCAATCTCGCCCACAAAGGTGCCGTCCTGCGCCACCAGGGCACCGGCGGCATATACGCGATGCGGAGCCTTAGCAAACGTCAGGTCATCGAGCAACAGCAGGTCAGCGCGCTTGCCCGGGGCGATTGCGCCGCGGAGCTCGTGCGGGTCGCGACAACCGTGGTCCAGACCAAACGCCTCGGCCGTAGAAAGGGACGCCATAGAGATGGCAACCACGGGGTCAATACCGGCCTCGATAGCCACGCGGCAGGCGTTGTCGATCATACCGGTCGAAAGCGCATCGGAGGGAGCACGGTCGTCAGTCGCAAAACAGCAGCGGCGGGCGCGCGCGGGATTCTCCAGCAGCATCGGGGACAAATTGGCCAGGTCGTGGCTGCACGTGCCCTCACGCAGCATCACATACATGCCGCGGGATAGCTTGTCGAGCGCCTCCTCGGGAATCGTCGACTCGTGGTCGGCGATAATGCCCGCTGCGGCATAGGCGTTGAGGTCCTTACCGGCAACGAGCGGCGCATGGCCGTCGACCTGCTTGGACGGCGTCTGGTTGGCAGCATCGATGCGAGCACAGGTCTCGGGGTCGGCCATAAAGACGCCCGGCAGGTTCATCATTTCGCCCAGGCCAAAGACATCGCCTGGATGCTCGGCAAAAAACTCCTGCATATCGGCGGCGGTAATCACGGCACCGGCCTGCTCGTCGGGCAGCGCGGGCACGCACGAAGGCATCATGTACTTGATGGAGATGGGCGCGCGGCGGCCATCCTCGATCATAAAGCGCAAGCCGTCGAGACCGGCAACATTGGCAATCTCGTGGCTGTCGGCAATGGCGGTGGTAGTACCGCGCGTCGCCGCCATGCGCGCATACTCGGCGGGACGGATGTTCGAAGACTCGATATGCAGATGCCCGTCAATAAAACCGGGAGCGAGATAGCGACCCTGGCAGTCGATGACCTCAGTTGCCTCGTAGGTGCCAGCGGCATCGTCGCGACCATCGTAGAGCACGCCGACGATCACACCGTCCTTGACGGCAACGCTACCGGGCGCCACACGCTGGCCATACACGTCGACGATCTGCGCATTGGTAAACAGCGTGTCGACGGGCACGCGGCCCTCGGCGGCCTCGATCACAGTCCTCATGACCTCAACGGACATACATACTCCTTTAACCGTAGAAAAAGCTGCGGAGCGGACAGACCTTCACCGCAGCAAGCCAATAGCCATTGTATGCCCAAACGATGGGTCAACAATACGCCTCTCCGCTTAACGGCACACGCCGCTCAGCGCAATGGAGACAGGTTGCTTTGCACCAATGACAAGGAGTGCCCCAAAGTGCCAACAACGGCAGCGCCGATATTTTGGCAACGCCAGCGAGCGGGCCGCATTTGAGGCAAGGTGACGCGAAACGAAAGGGCGCTGACCTTCTGGTCGCGCCCTTGAAGTTGAACGTCAGATTGTCCAAATGCGGCCCGCGCAGCGTCGGCCGGTCCGCCGTTCGTTAGAACGGCGGAACTAAATCAACTTGAAGCCCTTGCGCTTGCCCACGGAGAGGGTGTCGCCCAGCTTGAGGGCGCTCGGGTCGATGTTGTAGCTCTTGGGAGCCACAGCCTTGCCGTTGATCTTGACGCCGCCGCCGTCGATATCGCGACGAGCCTGGCCGGCGCTTGCCGAAAGGCCCAGGTCCTTGAGCAGGCCGGCGAGGTAAATCTGGCCCTCGTCGTTGACGGTCAGCTCAACGTGCTTCTCGGGGAAGTCGGCAAGCTGGCCCTCCTTGAACACACGGTCGAACTCGGCCTGGGCCTCGTCGCCGGCGCCGGCGCCGTGGTAGGTATCGCACAGGTCGCGGCCCAGAGCGCGCTTGAGCTCGTAGGGGTCGGCGGAACCGTCGGCCAGGGCGGCGTCGATCTTGTCGACCTCGGCCGGGGCGAGCGAGCTGGCCAGACGATAGTACTTGCCGATCATCTCGTCGGGGATGGACATGGTCTTGCCGAACATATCCTTGGGAGCGTCGGTCAGGCCGATGTAGTTGCCGTAGGACTTGGACATCTTGCGCACGCCGTCGGTACCCTCGAGCAGCGGCATGGTGAGCGCGATCTGCGGTTCCATGCCCATCTTCTCCATGAGCTCACGGCCGGCGAGCAGGTTAAAGAGCTGGTCGGTGCCGCCCATCTCCACATCGGCCTTGATCTGCACAGAGTCGAAAGCCTGCATCACGGGATACAGGAACTCATGCAGGGCGATCGGCGTCTGAGACTGGTAGCGCTTGGTAAAGTCGTCGCGCTCAAGAATGCGGGCAACGGTGAACTTGGAGCACACCTGCAGCAGGCCGGCCAGATCCATCGAAAGGATCCAGTCGCCGTTGTGCACGATGGTGGTCTTCTCGGGGTCCAGGATCTTCATGGCCTGGCTCACGTAGGTCTCAGCGTTGGCCTCGATCTGCTCCTGCGAAAGCTGCGGACGCGTGGAGTTCTTGCCCGAGGGATCGCCGATCAGCGCGGTGCCGTTGCCGATGATGAGGGTGACGTTGTGGCCCAGGTCCTGGAACTGGCGCATCTTGCGCAGCGGCACGGCATGGCCCAGGTGCAGGTCGGGGCTGGTGGGGTCGACGCCGAGCTTGATGTTGAGGGGCTCGCCCTTCTCAAGCTTCTTGCGAAGGTCGGCCTCGGGAACGATCTGCGCGGCGCCCGAGGTGATGATACGCATTTGCTCGTCAACAGACAGCATTGGGTATCCTCCTTTTGCTATAGCACCCTCACCGGATACGGCGGTGCTGGAAGTCCATAAACTCTCATATGATAACAAACTGACGCGACGCGGCACCTACGACAGGAAAATCCTCGTCCTGCCGCATGCGTCAATGGCAACTGGCAAACGTGTACCGTCACGCTCGACCAGATAGCGTACCTGCCGACGGCGCAAGCAGTCGCGGCAACGGACCTGTCCCGTCGCATCGGTAGCGCAGACGCCCTCGGCGGTCAGCAGGCAGTGCTCGCACACCATAAGCTCGGGACGGTCGGCGTCGACCGGACCCCAGACGCCGGGTTCAGCAGCCAGTTCGGCAATACGCTCCGCATCATTGCCGAGCAACTCGGCCGGCAAGTACACCCGCCCCGCACCGAGTCCGCGCAGCCAGGTAAGCGTGGCCCGATTCGCGCAGAACACCGGCGCCGCCACGTCAAACGTCACGCCCAGCTCGCGAGCGATCACCACCTGTCCCAGGTTGCGGCAGACAACGCGCCCGGCACGCTGCATCAGTGAGCGGGTCCAGTCAGCGTCACACGTGCGGCACACCTCGTCAAGCACCACAACAGCGTCGGACAAATCGAGTTCTCCGCGCGGGTCGGCATCCATCAGCTGCCAAGCAAAAACCATGCGAGCGGGAACCGCGCACTCCACCAACTCCGTCGACGCACCGCCATCCACCGTAACGCCCTCAAAGGGCAGCACCTCAACGGCACGCGCAACGGGCGCAATCGCATCCGCCTCGGCCCGCATGCGCTCCAACACCGCCGCCGTCTGATCCAACACGCCGGCGCTGCGAATCAGGTACACCTCGCAGCCCGTGTCAACCTTACGCTTGCAATGCACGACGACGCGCTCCCCCGCCGCGGCATCCACCGGACAGGGCACCTGCGGCCAGCGCTTGGGCACATCGGGACGCGCGTCGGCACCCGGATAGAACCGAATCTCGAGCGTGTCACCCGCCGCCACGGCGGCATCGAGCTCAACGGTTACCTCTTCGTGGCCAACGGCCACCAGGCGTCCCACGCGCACACCTTGGTTGATCGCACGCTCAAAGCTCATAAGCTCGGCACCCGAACGTCCTCGCAGGTACGCATCGGTAAACCCACGGTTAAACGACCTTCCCAGCTCGCGCTCGAGCTCTTCCACGGCACCGGGGTCCCACGCGCCGTCGCACAGCATATCGAGTGCCCGGCGCCACACCCGCACCACGTTGAATACGTAATCAGGGTTCTTCATGCGCCCCTCGATCTTGAGCGACGCCACGCCGGCATCTACAAGCTCGGGCAGATGCGCAATACCCAGATAGTCACGCGGGCACAGCAGGCGATCTCCCTCGACGGCGACAACGCTCTGTCCAGCCTCGTCCACCAGGTCGTACGCCAAACGGCACGGCTGCGTGCAGTCGCCGCGCATCGCCGAGCGCCCACGCCGCAGGGCCGAGAACTCGCACGCCCCCGAATAGCCGATGCAAATCGCACCGTGGCAGAATACCTCGATGGGCACGCCCGTGGCACATAGCGCCGCAATCTCGTCGACCGTCAGCTCGCGTGCCGTCGTCACGCGCTCGACCCCAAGCTCATCGGCGGCAAGCCGCACGGCGCTCTCGCTATGAGCGCCCGCCTGCGTGGACAGGTGAATCTCGACCCCGGGAATCGCCGCGCGCAGCGCGCAGGCCAACCCGGCATCGGCGACAATCAGAGCATCGGCGCCCAACTCCAGTGCATGAGCTCCCAACGCCACCGCGTCGGACAACTCATCGTCAAACACGAACACGTTGAGCGTTACGTACACACGCACGCCATGGGCATGCGCCACGGCGCAGCCGCGCGCAAACTCGTCATCCGTAAAGCCATGGGCGCTCACACGGGCGTTAAAGCCGCCCAACCCCGCATAGATGGCATCGGCACCCGCGGCGATGGCCGCAAGCATCTGGTTGAGTCCGCCCGCCGGCGCCAGCAGCTCGGGCAGCGCCGCACCGGCAGCATCCAATCCAGTCTCGTATTGTCCGCTCGGCCCCATCGTCCGAATCGCCATCGACAAACTCCTTACCAAGGTATGCATTCACTCTGAAAAATGCCGTCTTCCAGCATACACGAGGCCTCGCGCGCCCCGTTTGGTTTATCGTGTAATAACTTATGTCCATCCTGCCCCGACGGCACATCCACCGTCCGGCACGACATACCTGGAGGTCAATATATGGGTCCTCGCCAACGACAGGGACGCAGCCGTTCAAAGACGCATGCTCTGCCCATAATCCTGCTCTCGTTTTTGGGCTTTTTGCTTATCGCGGGCGTGGCGTTTGGCATCGGCATGGTCGGCAACGTCAACCGCTGGCTGTCCGATCTGCCCGACTACACCGACGCCAACGCGTATCTGGTGAGCGAGCCCACCGAGATCGTCGACTGCAACGGCAACAAGATTGCGAGCTTCTACACGCAAAACCGCAAGTCCATCACCAAGGACGAGGTCTCCCCCTACGTGCTGCAGGGCACCGTTGACGTCGAGGACGAGCGCTTCTACGAGCACGGCGGTATCGACCTGTGGGGTATCGCGCGTGCTGCGGTGGCAACCCTCGGCGGCGGGCACGAAGGCGCCTCGACTATCACCCAGCAGCTGGTGCGCAACACCATCCTGCAGGAGGAGCAGTTCGACTCGACCATCGAGCGTAAGGTGCGCGAGGCCTACATCGCCATCAAGATGGAGGACATGTACTCCAAAGACGAGATCCTCATGATGTACCTCAACACCATCTACTACGGTCACGGCGCCTACGGCATCGAGGCCGCAGCCGAAACCTATCTGTCCAAGAGCGCCGCCGACCTCACCCTGAGCGAGGCCGCACTGCTCATCGGCCTTCCCAACTCGCCCTCGCAGTACGACCCCACGGTCAACCCCGACCTGGCGCTGTCCCGTCGCAACAAGGTCCTTGACAACATGTTGCGCCTGGGCCACATCACGCAGGAGGAGCACGATGCCGCACAGGCCGAGCCCATCACCCTCAACGTGACCGAGATTTCGGGCAGCGGCGTCGACGTATACTCGCAGCCCTACTTTGTCGCCTATGTCAAGCAGCTGCTGGAGCAGGAGTTCTCGACCGACGTGCTCTTTAAGGGCGGCCTGACCGTCAAGACCACCATCGACCCCACGATGCAGCAGGTGGCAGAGAATGCCGTCCGAGAGCAGCTCGACACGCTCTCGCTCGACGGCCTGGACATGGGCATGGTCGTCGTCGACCCCAAGACCGGCTACATCAAGTGCATGGTGGGCGGCTACGACTACAACGCCGACGAGAACCACGTAAACCATGCCACGGCCAAGCGTCCCGTCGGCTCCACCTTTAAGGCCTTTACGCTGGCAACTGCCATCCAAAACGGCATGAGCCCCAACGTCACCCTCAACTGCAACTCGCCGCTCAAGGCCAAGGGCACCACGACCGAGGTCCAAAACTACGCCAACCATAGCTATGGCAACATCACGCTTAAGCAGGCGACGGCATACTCCTCCAACACCGGCTACATCCAGGTGGCGGAAGCCGTCGGCAACAGCAAGATCATCTCGCTCGTCAAAAAGCTCGGCATCGATCCCGCCAAGGACAACATCGAGGACGTTCCCGTCATGACGCTCGGCACCGGCTCGATCTCGCCGCTCGAGATGGCCGCCGCCTACGCGACGTTTGCCAACGGCGGCCACTATCGCCAGCCGATCGCCATCACCGAGATTGACTCTCGCACCGGCTCGGTGCTGTACCAGCACACCGACAATCCCTCACAGGTGCTTACCGAGGGCGAGGCCGCCGCGGTCACCGATGTTCTGTCCGGCGTCATGCAGGGCGGCGGTACGGGTGCTGCCGGTGCCCTGAGCGTCAACCAGCCCTATGCCGGCAAGACGGGCACCACCGACAACACCACCAACCTGTGGTTCTGCGGCTATACCCCGCAGCTGGCGTGCGCCCTGTGGACCGGCTATTCCGCGGGCGAGATCCCCATCCAAAAATACGGCACAGACCTGCTGGGCGACAGCACCAACCTGCCTGTCTTTAAGCGGTTTATGAACACCGTTCTGACCGGTACCGAGCGCGAGGAGTTTGCGACCGGAACGGCTCCCACCTACAAGAACAACAGCGTCTGGAAGTTCTACGGCACCAACAACACCAAGAAGACGGAGAACGACGACAAGGACGAGAACGAGGACGAAGAGGAAACTACCACGACGACGACTACCACGACGACCACGACCACCGAGACCACGGGCGGCGACACCACCGGCGGCACCGGTACGACCGGTGGCTCGACGGGCGGCTCCACTGGTGGTTCGACCGGTGGCTCGACGGGCGGCTCCACTGGTGGTTCGACCGGCGGCGATGGCGGCACGCCTACGCCTACGCCTACGCCCACTCCCGACCCCTCACCCACGCCTGACGATACGGTCGGCTAGAAATCATCCGGCCATAAGCAACAAGGCCCCCGAGCAGCCTATTGAACTGCTCGGGGGCCTTTTAGTTTGAAGCGACCTGATGGGCGGTCTTTATACCGGCAGACAAAAAAGGGGGTACCGACCAACGTCGATACCCCTTACAAGCCGCTATGTCAGCGCACGCAGTGCCGAGCGCACGACCCGCACGCCTACTTGCGAGAATTGCTCAGCTTATTGATCAGCGCCTCAAGACGCTCGCCGTCCTCGGCCGTCTGGGCAATAACCAAAATCGTATCGTTGCCGGCAAGCGAGCCAAGCACATCGGGCAGCTCTGCCGCATCAACAGCGGCGGCGATGCCGGAAGCCGTGCCAGGCTGAGCCTTGATCATAACCAGATTATCGGTGCGCAGAACGCCCGTTACGAGCTCGGAAACCATACGCTGCAGGTGCAGGTCCTCTGCCAGAACATAGATACCCTCAGGGAGCTTACGCAGCCCCATGTCGGCAATATCGCGAGAGACAGTCGCCTGCGTGCAATCAAAGCCCATAGCACGGAGCTCATCGACCAGCACGCGCTGCGTGCGGACGTCCTTATTGCGCACAATATCTCTAATGGCATCCTGGCGCCCATTGCGTTTTTTAGCCATACAAACCCTCTCTCCAAAAGATGGCGGAGACAATCAATCAGTGATTGAATAGTTTAACGCTATTTGAAGGCTTTTGTGTATAAGAACGCATTTCGAAACAATTCTATGCAAGTTTGTTTCGTAATGAGCCGTTTAGGCGGTTTTTGCGCCCGTCCGGTTAAGAAAAGCTGCCAGATGCGTACACATCACGCAGCGCGCGGGCTTGGCGCTGGCAATCGGCCCAAACAACAGACCGAGTCCCCGATGGTTGTCCTTGAGCGCGGCGACCATCTGACGGGTTCGAGGCGCATCGAGCATATCACGCATGCGGGCGGAACGCTCGATTGACGACACTCCATGCGGGCTCAGACACAAATTCTCGATGCAGGCGACCAGTCCGGCAAAGTAGAACTTTTGGCTTGCCAGCTTGAGCCGACCACCGCTATCTGCTTCCGAGAGTGAGTCTGCAAGCTCGTCGAGCGCTCGGATGTCATCGGATACCCTGGCATACATGGTGGGATCAAAGGCATCTGTAAGCTTAGGTGCCGCCGCGTGGAAACAAGCATCGCCGAGGCCGAACACGCATCGTGCCTGCGAGAGCGCATATGCCATAAACTCAACCGTACGGTACGCCTTGCCGTGCGACAGGCATGCCTCAAACAGCGGACGGCTATACATCACGCCGGAGACTTGAGCAACCAAGCCGCCTAAAATCAACTGGGGCAGCCCGGTCACCATCGAAGACTTGTCTTCAATGACAATAGAGGCAGCATCCAAGACGCGCGAATGGCGCTCTCGATGTGCATCATAGCGGTCGAGCGATACCGTGGGGAACACTATGTCTGCCGCAGTATCGCACGCGGTATCGACCATCTTGGAAAGGGACTGCGGAGCAAACCACTCATCGGCGTTCATAGCGATGATTTGAGAGCCGCGCGAGGCAGCAAAACCAGCACGAAGACAAGCGCTGCGCTTCGCGTCCTCGACGTTAATCAAATCAATATGGATGTCCCTGTCGGCAGCAACTTGAAGCGAATGGCGCACACCGGGCGCAGCATCGCGGCAGACAACGACAATCTGCAAATCATAGAGGTCTTGGTTCTGGATACTCTCGAGCGCACGCATCGCATAGCTGGGCGAACCTTCTACCACAAGGATCACCGAAAGTCGCGGATGCGAGCCACGTCGAACCAAGTTATCCGTCCTCTCGACAGCAATGAATCAAACTGTCGTTCATGGTACACCCCGGCAATAAAAGCAATGAGACACCGGTTGCACTGCACGCCAAGAACAGATGTTGCACACGCGCAGCCCACGGATGACAGGTGCCGACGAACGGCGCGTCGAGCCCTCCCCTAGTCGAGCACGACAAGCTCGGCGGGATCGTAATCCACGCCCATAAACGTAAGGCCGCAGGCAGGAGCCGTGGGGCCCGCAGCGGTACGATCGCAAGCATCGATGACCTCGCGCATCCACTCGGGTTCACGGCGATGCATGCCAATCTCGACAAGCGTGCCAACGATCGTACGGACCATCGAATGCAGAAACGCATTGCCCTCGATGGTAAACGTCAGGATGTTCTCGCCAAACGCAACCTCATGGCCAAACTCGGCGCGCATTACGCAGCGGTGCGTAGGTTTGCCCACGGCAGAGGCAACCTTGCAAAAGCTTTTAAAGTCCTGCTCGCCCAAAAGCGCAGGGCAGGCGGCCGCCATCGCATCGACGTCGAGGGGATAGCGATGCCACCACACAGCACCGCGTGACAGCACGGGGCGTGCATCGCGATCGGCAATACGGTACGTATACGTACGGGAACGCGCGTCAAAGCGTGCAGAAAAGCCCTTACGGGCCCTGCAGACCTCGTTTATGGCGATGTCTTTGGGCAGCAGGGCATCCATAGCCCGCAGCCACCTACGGCGCGTACACGCGAGCTCAGCGTCCGTTACGGGCACACTGATGTACTGAGCCACGGCATGTACGCCGGCATCGGTACGCCCCGCGCACGTCAGATCAATCGGGCGGCGAAGCAGCGTCTCGATGGCTCGACGTAGCTCACCCGCAACCGTCGTCTGTCCCGGCTGCTCGGCAAATCCGCTATACGATGAGCCATCATAGGCCACGCGAAATACGAGCGTGGCGTCAAGCTCGGAAATCGAATTGAAATCAGACGGCGCAGTCATGGGCGCTCCCAACAAACAATCAACGGTATCGCGACAAAAAAAGAGGGGTACGCGAACGTACCCCTCGAATATAGCCTATGCAGACGAATTGTCTACTCAGCGGTCTCCTCAGCAGGAGCCTCCTCGACGGCCTCGACCTTCTTGGGAGCAGCGGCCTTCTTGGGGGCCGGAGCAGCCTTCTTGGCCTTAGGCGTGCAAGGCTCGGTGACGAGCTCCATGATAACGATAGGAGCGTTGTCGCCCTTACGGTTACCGAGCTTCATGATGCGGGTGTAACCGCCGTTGCGGTCCTGCCACATGCCCTGAGCAGCCTTGTCGAAAATCTCGGCAACGAGCTGCTTATCGCCGAGCTTGGCGATAGCCAGACGACGAGAGTGCAGGTCGCCCTTCTTGGCCCAAGTGATGATCGGGTCGACGACCGAACGCAGCGCCTTAGCGCGGGTCTCGGTGGTCTTGATGCGGTCGTTCTCGAAGAGGGCCTTAGCAAGGCTCTTCTTCATGGCCTTGGTGTGGCTCGCATCGGTGCCGAGCTTCAGGCCCTTCTTAACGTTGTGACGCATGGTCTAGTTTCTCCTCAAATATGCGAAGCATTAAGCCTTCAGGCTCAGGCCCATGGACTCAAGCTTGTCCTTCACTTCCTCGATCGACTTAACACCGAAGTTACGGATGTTGAGCAGATCGTTCTCCGAGAACTCAACGAGCTGACGGACCGAGTGAATGCTGGCGCGCTTAAGGCAGTTGTAGGAACGGACGGAAAGGTCCAGATCCTCGATCTGCTTGTCCAGCTCGGCGTTGTCGTTGGTGACCTCGGGAGCGAAGATCGAAGCCTCCTCCTCGACCTCGGGGGTCTCGGCAAGGTTCATAAAGGCGGCCATATGCTGGTTGATGATATTGGCAGCCTGGACCACGGCGTCGCGCGGGGCGATGGAGCCGTTGGTCTCGATCTCGAGGACAAGGCGGTCGTAGTCGGTGTGCTGACCGACACGGCAAGCCTCAACGAGCTTGGCGCAACGGGAAACCGGCGAGTACAGCGAGTCGACGTGGATCACACCGATGGGATCGTTGTCGCGCTTGTTGGCCTCGCCAGAAACATAGCCGCGGCCATAGCCGATGCGCATGCTCATGGTGAGATGGCCACCCTCGGTGAGCGTAGCGATGTGCTGCTCGGGGTTGACCAGCTCAAACTCGGACGGAATAAAGAAGTCCGCACCGGTGACCTCGCAGGGGCCGTCAACCGAGATGGTGGCGGTCGCCTCGTCGGTCGTGCCGAGAGCCCTGAAGACAAGACCCTTGACATTCAGGACGATGTCGGTGACATCCTCGACCATGTTAGGGATGGTCATGAACTCGTGCTGCGCACCATCGATCTGAATAGCCTCGACGGCGGCACCCTCGAGCGAGGACAGAAGAACGCGACGAAGGGAGTTACCCAGCGTATCGCCGTAGCCACGCTCGAGCGGCTCGACGGAGACACGAGCAGACGTCTCGTTGATCTCTTCGACCTGAACCTGAGGCCTAATGAATTCTGACATGTATTACCTCCAGCCTCAGCAGCCCGGATGGACTACTTAGAGTAGAGCTCGACGATGAGCTGCTCGTTGATATCACCGCTGATCTGCTCACGCGTCGGCAGAGCGAGCACGTTACCAGACAGCTTCTCGATATCGACCTCGAGCCAGCCAGGGACCTCAAAGCGCTCGGAGGAAATCAGGGCCTCCTTGATGGGGAGGAGGTCACGGAACTTCTCGCCGACAGCGACGACGTCGCCGGCCTTGACGCGGTAGGACGGGATGTCCACGCGCTTGCCGTTCACGGTGAAGTGACCGTGACGGACGGACTGACGAGCCTCTTTGCGGGTGCGGGCGAAGCCAAGACGGAAGACGACGTTGTCGAGGCGAGACTCAAGGATGATCATGAGGTTCTCACCGGTGACGCCATTCATCTTACGGGCCTTGTTGAAGTAGCCGTGGAACTGCTTCTCCAGAACGCCATAGATGAACTTAACCTTCTGCTTCTCGCGCAGCTGCATGCCGTACTCAGATTCCTTGCGACGGCGCTTGGGCTGACGGATAGATTCCTTCTTGCTGCTGTAACCGAGCTCAGCGGGATCGATCCCGAGCTGACGGCAGCGCTTAAGAACAGGAGTCCTGTCGATTGCCATATTGATACGATCCTTTCAGTTACACGCGGCGACGCTTCTTGGGGCGGCAGCCGTTGTGCGGAATGGGGGTCTTGTCCTGGATGCTCGAGACCTCGAGGCCAGCAGCCTGGAGGGAGCGGATGGCGGTCTCACGACCGGAGCCGGGGCCCTTGACGAAGACGGAAACCTTCTTCATGCCGTGCTCCATGGCCTGCTTGGCAGCAGCCTCGGCAGCCATCTGGGCAGCGAACGGCGTGGACTTACGGGAGCCCTTGAAGCCCACCTGGCCAGCCGACTTCCAGGAAATGACGTTGCCCTGGGGATCGGTGATCGAAACGATCGTGTTGTTGAACGTAGAACGAATGTGAGCCTGGCCCACGGAAATGTTCTTACGGTCCGCGCGCTTCAGACGGGCAGCGCGAACGTTCTTCTTAGCAGTAGCCATCTATCTAGCGCTCCTTATTTCTTCTTCTTAGCACCGATCTGACGCTTCGGGCCCTTGCGGGTACGAGCGTTAGTGTGGGTGCGCTGGCCGCGGACCGGGAGGCCCTTGCGGTGACGAAGGCCGCGGTTGCAGCCGATGTCCATAAGGCGCTTGACGTTCTGGTTGCGCTCACGGCGGAGGTCGCCCTCAACCATGATCTGGTTCTTGTCGATATAATCGCGGATGGCGTTAACCTCATCCTCGGTGAGGTCCTTAACGCGCGTATCCACGTTAACGTTGCACTCGACGCAAATCTTCGTCGCAGTGGTGCGGCCGATGCCGTAAATGTAGGTCAGACCGATCTCAACGCGCTTCTCACGCGGGAGGTCGACACCATTAATACGGGCCAACGTAGTCTCCTCTCTTAACCCTGACGCTGCTTATGACGGGGGTTCTCGCAAATGACGAGGACCTTGCCATGGCGCCTAATGATTTTGCACTTATCGCACATCTTCTTGACCGAAGGACGTACCTTCATCGTTCTTCCTTTCGGTAGCGCTCAAACTACTTCCCTACTATCTACTCGCCCAGCCGCAGGCGTTTAAAACTATGGCTGGTCTTCACACACAATCCGACCGTAGGTTGAGCTAAGCCTGCAGTCGGAAATGGAGTGCGTGTATGCGTGCCGCTATTTGTAGCGATAGGTGATGCGGCCGCGGGTCAGGTCGTACGGGGAAAGCTCCACGACAACCCTGTCACCGGGGAGAATACGGATGTAATTCATTCGGATCTTGCCAGAAATGTTGCACAGAACCGAATGACCGTTCTCGAGCTCAACCTTAAACATGGCATTAGGCAACGGTTCCTTTACCGTACCCTCGAGCTCAATTGCGTCTTCCTTCTTCACAAGCAATCATCTTTCTCTAGAAAACGACAGCGATTGAGTATTTTACAACACGTATGCACGCATCGTAATAACTTCGTAATGGCTCCACAACTAAGTGGAACTTGTTACATTTGAAATGTTAAGGCGTGCATTTGACGCAAGTCCTACATTTCACCGCCCTGCAAGGAACACCAAGCACCTTGCGCGTCGGTGGTGAGAATCACCGGACCGTCATTGGTGATGGCGACGGTGTTCTCGTAGTGCGCGGCGGGCAGGTGGTCGTTGGTCGTGACGATCCAACCGTCGGAGCCCGTGCTCACATGGTTGGAACCCATCGTAACCATCGGCTCGATGGCAATGACCATGCCGGCTTGGAGGCGAACGCCCCTCCCCTTCTTTCCATAGTTAGGAACGTTGGGGTCCTCGTGCATCACGCGGCCAATGCCATGGCCCACATAATCACGAAGCACGCCGTAACCGTGAGACTCGGCGAGGGACTGAACGGCATAACCGACGTCCCCGATATGGTTACCGGGAACAGCCTGCTCGATGGCAGCCTTAAGGCAATCGCGCGTGACCTCGCACAAAGCCTTGGCTTCGGGCGTGGGGGTGCCGACGAAAAACGTCCAAGCGTTATCGCCGACCCAACCGTCGACAACGGCTCCCGTATCGATGGAGATGATATCGCCATCGCGCAGGATCATGTCGGGGTTGGGAATACCGTGGACCACGGCATCGTTGATCGATGCGCAAATGGTCCCCGGGAACCCGCCGTAACCCTTAAAGGCCGGGGTGCCGCCATGCATGCGGATAATCTGCTCCGCGAGCTGATCAAGCTCAAAAGTCGAAACGCCGGGGCGCACCATGGCTCCAACGTGGCGGAGCGCCATCTTAGATAGCGCTCCTGCCTTCTTCATCTGCTCGATTTGCGTTGCAGACTTAATCTTGATCATAGACCGAGAGCCTCTTTGACATCCCCGTACACGGTCTCGCGAGCCTGGTCACCGTTGACCGACTTGAGCAGACCCTGGCCACGATAGTAGTCGACGAGCGGGCTCGTGGACTTCTCGTAGACATCGAGACGGTTCTTGATGGTCTCGGGCTTGTCGTCGTCGCGCTGATACATCTCGCCTGCGCACTTGGGGCAGGTGGCATCGGCAGCGGTGCCGGTGTAACCGCAGGCGCGGCAGGTGCGACGCGAAGACAGACGATCGATAATGACCTCGGGGGCCACATCGACCAGAAGGGCACAGTCGATCTCGCGACCCATGGCGGAGAGCTCGGAATCGAGCGTCACGGCCTGGGCGGTGTTGCGCGGGAAGCCGTCGAGGATGAAGCCCTGCTGGGCGTCATCGGCGGCAAGGCGCTCCTTGACAAGGTCGATCACGAGCTGGTCGGGAACGAGCTCGCCAGCGTCCATGTACTTCTTAGCCTGAATACCAAGCTCGGTGCCACCCTTGACGGCAGCACGCAGCAGGTCGCCCGTGGAAATGTGAGCGACGCCAAACTCGGCGACGAGCTCCTGTGCGACGGTGCCCTTGCCGGCACCCGGAGCTCCGAGCAATACGAGGTTCATGAGCAATCCTCCTCTAGCCTATTTAAAGAATCCATCGTAATCATACATCTTGATCTGGCCTTCGAGCTTATCGACCGTGTCGAGCACGACGCCGACCATGATGAGGATGGACGTGCCGCCAAATGCCTGGATCAGATGGTTACCCGTGAAGGAGAAGATGATCGAAGGCACGATGGCGATGAGCGCCAAAAAGACAGCGCTGGGAAGCGTAATCTTGTTGAGCGCGTTCTTGATGTAGGCCGCGGTAGCCCTACCCGGACGCACGCCCGGAATAAAGCCGCCCTGCTTCTTAAGGTTGTCGGCCGTGTCATCGGGGTTGAACACCATAGAGGTGTAGAAGTACGCGAAGAACACGATGAGGACAACGTTAAGCACCCAGTTGAGCCAACCGGTCGAAAGCGCGGAGGCAACTGCCTGAATCCAGCCGATACCGGGGAAGAACACGGCAATCTGAGCCGGGAAGTACAGCAGCGCCGAAGCGAAGATGATCGGCACGACACCCGCGGTGTTGACCTTGATGGGCAGGTAGGTGGTCTGGCCACCCATCATGCGACGGCCCACGACGCGCTTAGCGTAGGAGACCGGGATGCGGCGCTGGCCGCGCTCAAGGAAAACAATCAGCGGGATAACCAGCAGGATGATGGCGCAGATGATCACCATGGTGATGATGCCACCGGCATTGCCCTCGGTGCTGGAGAAGATCGCCTGCGGCAGGCCGGCCATGATGTTCGCAAAGATGATCAGGGACATGCCATTGCCGATACCGCGCTGGGTGATGAGCTCACCAATCCACATGATCAGCATAGCGCCCGCAGTGAGCGTGCCGACGATCATGAGGTCGAAGATGATCTCGGGAGCGCCAGCGCCATTAAAGCTGATGCCGAAGCTCTTAAAGAGGAAGAGGTAACCCACGGAGTTGAGGATTGCCAGAGCCAGGGTGAGGTAACGCGAATACTGCGTAATCTTGGTCTGACCGACCTCGCCCTCGCGGGCAAGCTCATGCAGGGAAGGCACAACGGCCTGGAGCATCTGGAGGATGATTGAGCTGGTGATGTAAGGCATGATGCCCAGCGAAAACACCGACACATAGCTCAACGCGCCGCCAGAGAAAAGATTCAGGAGGGCCATAGCACCTGCGGCGACCGAATTGTTATCGGTCGAGAAAAGGCCCAGCATCCCCTGGAAGGGAATGCCGGGCACAGGAACGTGCGCACCAATGCGGTACACGACGAGCATAGCTATGGTAAAAAGAATCTTTTCGCGCAATTCTTTGATGCGGAAAGCATTCTTAAGACCATTTAGCACGGCAGCTCGACCTTTCCGCCGGCGGCCTCGATCTTGGCCTGCGCAGAAGCGCTGACCTTGTCGACCTTGACCGTGAACTTCTTGGTGAGCTCACCATTGCCGAGCACCTTGACGGGCTCGAACTCGCTCTTGGTGATGCGAGCGGCCTTAAGAGCGGCACCGTCGATCACAGCGCCATCCTCGAACTTACGCTCGAGACGCTCAACGTTAACAGCGGTGTACTCGATACGACGGGGGTTGCGGAAGCCCGGAAGCTTGGGCAGGCGCATAGCCAGCGGAGTCTGGCCACCCTCGAAGCCGGCACCCTTGGTGCCGCCAGAGCGGGAACCCTGGCCCTTCTGGCCGCGGCCAGAAGTGGTGCCGTGACCCGAAGAATTGCCACGGCCGACGCGCTTGCGGTTCTTGGTGGAACCGGGCGCGGGAGTAAGATCGTGAAGCTGCATTTGCTACTCCTCTACAATCTCGACAAGGTGCTTGACCTTGAAGATCATGCCGCGGACGGACTCGTTGTCAGCAATCTCGCGAACCTCGCGGATCCTGTGGAGACCGAGGGCACGGACAGTACGGACCTGGTCCTGCTTGCAACCGTTGGTGCTGCGGACCTGCTTGATCTTGATGGTGTCAGCCATGCTTAGTTCTCCTTACCGACGAACATCTCGGAGACCGTCAGGCCACGGCGAGCCGCGACGTCCTCAGGGCTGGAGAGCTCCTTGAGGCCCTCGACGGCAGCCTTGATGATGTTGAGGCCGTTGTCGGTACCGAGGGACTTGGACAGGACGTTCTTGATGCCAGCAAGCTCGAAGAGGGGACGCACAGCGCCGCCGGCGATAACGCCGGTACCCTCGACAGCGGGCTTGATGATGATGCGGCCGGCACCAAAGTGGCCGAGAACCTCGTGCGGGATGGTGCCCTGCTCGGTCACCGGCACGTGGAACATGTTCTTCTTGGCATCGAGAGACGCCTTGGAGATGGCCAGGGGCACCTCAGCGGACTTGCCCATGCCAACGCCGACGTTGCCCTTGCCGTCGCCAACGACGACGAGAGCGACGAGGCTCATGCGACGACCACCCTTGACGGTCTTCGACACGCGGTTGATGTAAACGACGCGCTCCTCGAACTCGGAGGCCTCGCGCTGCTGCTTCTGATTACGAGCCATGTGCTACATACCTCCTAGAACTCGAGACCGGCGGCACGAGCACCGTCGGCGAGGGCCTTGACGCGGCCATGGTAGATACGGCCACCGCGATCGAAGGCGACCTTGGTGATGCCGGCCTCGATGGCGCGCTTGCCAACGAGCTGACCGACCTTCTCCGCAGCCTCCTTGTTCGAGGTGTGGGTGCCCTTGAACTCGGCCTCGAGGGTCGAGGCAGAGACGAGCGTCAGGCTAGAGCCCTTGCTGTCGTCGATGATCTGGGCATAGATGTTGGCGTTAGTACGGGTCACGCGAAGACGCGGACGCTCGGAGGTACCCGAGACCTTGCCGCGAACACGACGCTGACGACGCTTGAGGCCTTCCAGCTTCGCCTTATGCTTGTTCATACGTAAACTCCTAAAAAGGTTGATCTTGCCAGCACCTGACGGGGTGCTGGTCTTATGCGAGTGAGTCGGTTACGACTACTTGGCGGCCTTACCCAGCTTGCGGCGGATGTGCTCGCCAACGTAGTGGATACCCTTGCCCTTGTAAGGCTCGGGAGGACGATGGCCGCGGATCTCAGCGGCGATCTGACCGACCTGCTGCTTGTTGATACCCTTGACGTTCACGTGGGTGTTGTCGGGAACCTCGAAGGTGATGCCCTCGGGAGCCTCGACGATCACGGGGTGCGAGAAGCCCAAGGAGAACTCGAGGTTCTTGCCCTTCTGCTGCACGCGGTAACCGACGCCGGCGAGCTCGAGCTTCTTCTCGAAGCCCTCGGAAACGCCGACAACCATGTTGTGGATGAGGGCGCGGGTGAGGCCGTGGCGGGCACGGGTCTCACGCTCGTCGTCGGGACGGGAAACGGTGAGGACGTTGTCCTCGACGTTGATAGCGAGCTTCTCAAAGACATCGAGCTCGAGCTGGCCCTTGGGGCCCTTGACGACAACGTTGTTGCCGTTGACTGCCACTTCGACTCCGGCGGGAATCTGGACAGGCTTATTACCGATACGAGACACGGTGATCTCCTTTCCTTCTACCTACCGAGCGAATTACCAGACGTAAGCGATGATCTCGCCGCCGACGTTGTGCTTGCGAGCATCGCGGTCGGTCATGACGCCATGGCTGGTGGAAATAATGGCGGTACCAAGGCCGCCGCGGACGCGGGGCATGTCGGCAACGCCGGTGTACTTACGCAGGCCCGGCTTGGAAATGCGGCGGATGCCGTTGATGACCTTAGCCTTCTTGGGACCATACTTAAGCGTGATGTGCAGAGTCTTCTGGGGAACGGTGTCCTCGACATCGTAGCCCTCGATGTAGCCCTCCTCGTGCAGAACACGAGCGATCTCGACGAGCTTCTTGCTGCTCGGCATGGAGACCGTGGCCTTGTTCACAGAGTTAGCGTTACGGATGCGCGTAAGCATATCTGCGATCGGGTCTGTAAGGTTCATACAGATTCTCCTTCGTTCTTGATGAACACGTGCTCTTGGTTCTTCGCCGCCCTTAACGGCAAAGCCTTTTTAGCGCGTTTTCCCTGTTCCAAACGGATGCTTGAAACGCTGGTAGTGACTTACCAGCTGGCCTTCTTAACGCCGGGAAGCTCGCCCTTGAGTGCAAGCTCGCGGAAGCAGACACGGCACAGGCCGAACTTGCGGTACACAGAGTGCGGACGGCCGCAGCGCTGGCAGCGCGTGTACTCACGAGTAGAGAACTTCTGCTTGCGATTGCACTTGACGATCATCGATGTCTTAGCCACTTATATCCTCCTCACATAGAGTATTGTTCGCCCCAAACGCCGCCCCCTTGTGGGAACGGCGCTTATAGGGCAGGTGAACCTATTTCTTGAACGGGAAACCGAAGGCGTCCAGAAGGGCCTTGGCCTCCTCATCGGTGTTGGCGGTGGTCACGAAAGTGATGTCCATACCACGCTGGTGATCGACGGAATCGAAGTCGATCTCGGGGAAGATGAGCTGCTCGGTGACGCCCATGGAGAAGTTACCACGGCCGTCGAAGCTCTTGGCGGAGATGCCGCGGAAGTCGCGGATACGGGGGATCGCGACGGAGGTCAGACGATCGAAGAACTCCCACATACGGTCGCCACGCAGGGTAACCTTGCAGCCGATCGGCATACCAGCGCGCAGGCGGAAGGTAGCGATAGACTTGCGGGCACGGGTGATCATCGGCTGCTGGCCGGTGATGGCGCGCAGGTCGCGCACGGCACCGTCGATGGCCTTAGAATCGGTAGCGGCCTCGCCGACACCCATGTTCACGACGATCTTCTCAAACTTGGGGATCATCATGACGTTCTCGTACTGGAACTTGTCCTGAAGCTGCTGCTTGACCTCGTTGTTGTACTTGGTCTTCAGACGCGGCACATACTTCTCTTCTGCCATTGTTCACTCCTTCTTGGGGTTTTAAGCACGGGGCGTGGCCACGGTGGGTTGTCCTCGTGCCTCCTGGCTGCATCCGCACCGCTCATGGCATTTTGCGGTTTGGACTCGACGCAGCAGGAGCCGACAAAACAATCGGTACTATACGCGCATTGGGTGCGTATTTCCAGAAAAACCTCGTCTGCCTGCACAACTCCACAACTCCCCCGCACAAATTGGTCTCAACAAGCAGTTGCGGTGAAATAGGGACTGTTTGGCGGCCTAACAGGCTTCAACAATCCGTATTTCACCGCAACTCATATATGGGGCGTTATTTTTGGCGAGGCAGGACCAGGTTGAGGACGACGGCGACAAGCGCGGCGACGGCAATTGAGGATCCGCCAAAGACGGTGCCGACCCATGCGGGGAATCCAGCGCCGGCAAGCGCGCCGGCCGTGCGCTCAATGCCCGTGCCAAAGGCGATAGAGAGACCCATGAGCGTGGTATCGCGCTGAGACAGGCCGTGGCGGGCAAACATGACCACACCGTTCATGCCGATGGTTGCGAACACGCCGATCGTGGCGCCGCCGATTACCGGCTGCGGAATGGACGTGAGCACTGCCGCGCACTTGGGCAGCAGGCCCGCGATGAGCAAGATGGCGGCGGCAAGCGTAAAGACCATGCGGTTGACGACCTTGTTCTCGGCGATAATGCCCACATTCTGGCCAAAGGTTGCCGTGGGGACGCCGCCCAAAAAGCCCGAGAGCATACCGACGAGGCCATTGGCAATCAATCCGCCCGAGATCTGACTATCGGTCGCGGGGGTATCGAGCGCAGCAGAGGACACGGCGGCAAACTCGCCCATGACCTGCACGGCGTTGACAATGGCGACAACGCCCACGACGGCGCACGCGGCCGGGTCGAACACCAGGCGATGGGTGCCCAGGGCAGGCGGAGCAAACCAGCTGGCGGTTGCGATTGCCGAGAAATCGACCATGCCCAACACCGCAGCCAAAACAAAGCCCGCGCAGATACCGGCCAGAATGCTGCCCAGCCTAAGCGCGCCCTTGCCGTAGTTACCGGCCATAAAGGTGACGACAAACGTCACGAGCGCGACGGCCCAGTTGGTGACACTGCCAAAATCGGCCGCGCCCTCCCCGCCCGCCATGGAGGCAACTGCCACCGGGCATAGCGACAGGCCAATGACAAAGATGACGGTGCCAAGCACCGGGGCCGGGAACAGAAAGCTCACGCGCCTAAACAGCAGGCCGAAGAGCACGACGAGTACGCCGCCGATTACCTGGGCGCCCAGCACGGCCTCAAAGCCGAGCTCAAGACCGACCGCCTTGAGCGCCGGCACGAAGGTGAAGCTCGCGCCCATCACGATGGGCAGGCCCGAACCGACGACACCTTTTATGGGGAACTGTTGAAGGAAAATGTCGAGCGCTGAGAGGACGAGCGACGCCTGGATGACAGCGGCCTCCTCTTGAGGGGTAAAGCCGCAGACCGACGCAATGATGATGGCGGGCGTGACGATACCCGCGAATGCCGCCAGCACATGCTGCAGGGCATGGGGCAATACCTGCACAAACGAAACTTTTCCCGTACGCTCGAACAGGGTGTCCCCTGCTGCCGACTCCGCCATTTGCGCCTCCCATACTCTAGGCAGCGGCCCCATGCCGCTCAACGAGCGGACATTATAGGGCATATGGCACAGGTAGCATTTTGACCCGCGATCCTGCATCCCCCGGGGTCAAACAGCAGTTGCGGTGAAATAGTTCCTGGCTGACCCCCGGCAGGCTTATCTAGGAACTATTTCACCGCAACTCATATATGGGGATGCGATTAGCGCTTGCGGGGAACGAGTTTGGTACGGCGCAGGTGAATCATCTCGGCGGCGATGGAGATGGCGATCTCCTCAGGATCCTCGGCCTGAATGGCAACGCCGATCGGAAGGTGCAACTCGCCGATTTGCTCCTGCGTAAAGCCCTCCTGCTCCAGGCGGGCGCGCACAAAGGCCGTCTTGCGGCGCGAGCCCAAGCAGCCCAGATAGGCGGGTTTGGCGCGCATGGCCTGAATCACCACGTCGATATCGGACTTGTGACCCGCCGTGGCGACGACCACCAGGTCGCGCGGGCCGATGGGGCACTGCTTGCTCAGGTTCTTGTAGTCGACCAGACGACGGTCGTAGACACCGGGCACCCATTCGGGGGTCAGCGTGCCGGGGCGGTCGTCGCAAGCCACGACGGCAAAGCCCGCCGCCGTGAGCACCCGCGCCGTCGCAGCACCCACGTGGCCGCAGCCAAAGATGTAGGTCAGGCCCTCGGGGCAGAGCGTCTCGATGTGCGCCGCGGGAATCTCGGAGGCCGCGTTGGTGTAGGTGACCTTACTCCCCTCCTCCACCAGCGAAAGCTCGGGGCAGCCCATTATGGTGCGGCGCGACTCCTCGCCATGGTATTCGGCAACGTCGCCTTCATGCGCACTTGCGATAAACGGTTCAAAGTCGATGACGAAGTCGCCGATGCGTCGATACGCCAAGACGTCGGCAATCGACCGGAACAACGGCGCCTGCGATACATCCAGGTGCAGATAGCACAGGCAGATGGCTCCGCCGCAGATCATGCCGGTATCGGAGTTCTCGCCGCCCATGGTGTAGCGGACCAGACGCGATTGCCCTGCGGCCAGCAGCTCGCGCGCCTCGTCCAGCGCAAAGAGCTCGATCTTGCCGCCGCCGATGGTGCCCGCTTGGCTGCCATCGGCAAAGACGGCCATCCAGGCGCCCACGCCGCGTGGTGATGACCCCGCCGTACCGGCCACGACCACGAGCTCGCACGTCTCGCCAGCACGCAGAGCGGCAAGCGCCGCATTCACAACATCGAGCTTTTCCATTGCCGCCTTCTATCCTCTAAAGACATCGGTGAGCATAGCGAGTGCCTCGAGCACGCCGCCGCCGACCGATGTCGCCTTGTCCGAAATATAGTTGATGTAGCTGGCGTCGCCGCGCGGATCGACATCGGCGCATTTAAAGCCCTCAGTCACCCGCACGCCGTTCGCCAAAAGCCCGCGCAGACAGCCATCGATCTGCGTGCACATGGGTGTATCTCCCGCGTAGCCAATCACGTCTCCGGCGCTCACGATGTCGCCGATTGCGCGGTCGGACCGAAACACGCCGGCGGCGGGGCTGTGGATAACTCGTTCCTTGCCATAGCCGGCGATGACGCCCGGCACGCCCGTGTTGGGTTGGGGCGAACCCTGGGTAATGACACGGCCCAGGAAATGCCCGCGCATGGTTTCGACCACGGCGTCGCAGTCAACCGGCGCGGTAAAGCCCGGCCCCACGGCGATGACGGCAGGCGCCATGTCGCGCGTGGTACCCAGGTTGCGCTTAGCCAGAATCGCGTCGACCACGGCAGCGGGTTTCAGCTCGCCGAGCATCTTGACCTGGGGGTCCACCACAACGGCGACGTCTCCAGCCTCGGTAATTGCAAGCGCCTCTGCCGGCGTCTGTGCCAAGCGAGCGCGAATGCCCTCGACCTCGACCTCGCCCAAGCGAATAGCCTCGCAAAAACTGATTGTGCGGCGGATGCACGTGGGAACCGCGATATCGGCCATAACGACCGACACGCCGGCGCGCACCAAACGGGCAGCGACACCCGTGGCGATATCGCCGGCGCCGCGAACATAAACGAGCATTCCCGGGGCACCTCCCTGTGCTACGGTTTGAGCAGAGCAAAAGCGGTTCGACCGCTACTCTGATGATTATTTATTATCACAGTATTATACGGCGGTGAACAGATGGAAACGGTTAGCGGCAATCTTGCCTCGGCGCTCAGGATCGAGCCGGGCATTACCGCGATTATCGGCAGCGGCGGCAAGTCGACGTTGCTGAAGACGCTGGGTCTCGAGCTCATGCGCGCTGGCGGCCGCGTGCTCCTCTGCACCACCACGCATATGCTTCCCGTCGCCGGCGTGCCATGGGACGGATCGAGCCGTCGTCTGGACGCCGCGCCTTGGAAGCCGGGCGCTGCACATGTCCCCGGTTGCACCTGCGAGGCGTGCATGGGCATGAGCCGCGGAAGCATCTGCCAGGCGGGTGTTTTGGACCCGGAGACAGGCAAGCTCTCCGCCCCCGCCGAGCCGCTCAACGAGCGGGCGCAGCGCTTTGACTATGTGCTGGCCGAGGCAGATGGCAGCAAGCGACTCCCGCTCAAGGCCCACGCCGCCTGGGAGCCGGTAATTCCCTCTGGTACGGCCAACATCGTCTGGATCGTCGGCGCCTCGGGGCTGGGCAAGCCCGTCGCCGAGGTTGTCCACCGCTCCGAGCTCTTCTGCGAGCGCTGCGGCTGCGAGCCCACCGACATCGCCACGCCCGAACGCGTCGCCCAGGTGCTCAATGCCGAGATGCAGGCGCTGAAGCTCGGCACCGCCCGCGTCATGCTCAACCAAGTCGACGCGCTCAGCGACCCGGCTATGGCCGACCGCTTCGAGGCTACCCTCGGCCGCCCCGTCATCGCCACCAGCCTCAAATAGCTGGCGCTGCCCTGGCGCCCTTTCTGCTAGCGAGGCGCGTAGCAGCCGGCGATGTGCTCCGAGACGCGGCGCTGACCCTTGGCGGTGTCGACGTCCCACAGCTCGTACGCGCGCGCCTCGACCAACTGAACATCGGCGCGGCCGCGCAGCAGCGACGATCCGCCATCCTTGCCCTTAAGCCCCATAAGGTCGGGAAAGAGACTCGCAGGGAACAGCACCGGCGAGGCGGGTTCACCGTTTAGGGCAAGACGCACGGGCGCGACGCCGCCGTTGGCCTTAAAAGCACCGGCGATCGCCTCAAAGGAATCCGAACTCACGAGCGGCTGGTCGCCCGGTAAAAAGAGGCAGCCCTTCCAGCCGCGATCGGCTCCCCAGGTAAGACCGGCGCGCACGCTCTCGCTCCTGAGCGCGCCATCGTGCAGTGCGCACGCGCAGCGCAGCTCACGGCAAATCTCGGCAACTTGGGGCCAACGCGTTGTAACAACAACGTCAAATCCTTTGGGCACCGACTCAATCGTCCGCTGAATCAGCGGCTTTCCGCAGATATCGGCAAGCATCTTGTTAGAGCCAAACCGCTTGCCCTCGCCCGAAGCCATAATGACGCATCCAAGTTTCATGGTGATACCCCCATTACAGTCTGAAGTGGGCCACCGATAAATTTCGATGGCGAGCATTCGGCGCATTGCCTACGATACGGGCAAGC
>UQWS01000002.1 GCA_900544875.1 uncultured Collinsella sp.
GCGGCGTTACCTCAGCTGGATAGAGGGTCTGACTACGAATCAGAACGTCATAGGTTCGAATCCTATACGCCGCACCATTTGAGATTAAAGCTCCCGGCAACGGGGGCTTTTCCTTTACGGGGGCATTGCGGAGATTCGATCCTCGTTCGAGGCGCGAGCGTTAAGAAAACGCGAAGCGTTTTTAGCGAGCGGGCGAGTCCGCCGGCAGGCGGGCGAAGCCGGTGCGGATCCGCGCAGCGGATGCGCGGAATCCTATACGCCGCACCAATTGACTTTAAAGCTCTCGGCGACGGGGGCTTTTCTTATATCGCGATGCGTCGAAGATCGCGCCAAGCCCTCCAAATGATTAAAAATCAAATTCGATAACTTTTTTTGAAAAAATGCTTGACCATTATTCAGTCTCTGTGCATAATAATCAACAAGTCGCGGCGTTACCTCAGCTGGATAGAGGGTCTGACTACGAATCAGAACGTCATAGGTTCGAATCCTATACGCCGCACCATTTGAGATTAAAGCTCCCGGCAACGGGGGCTTTTCTTTTACGTAAACACTGCATTGATTCGAACCTCGGTCGAGGCGCGGGCGTAAAGAAAACGCGGAGCGTTTTTAGCCCGCGGGCGAGCACGCCGGCAGGCGGGCGAAGCCGGTGCGGATCCGCGCAGCGGATGCGCGGAATCCTATACGCCGCACCATTTGAGATTAAAGCTCCCGGCAACGGGGGCTTTTCTTTTACGCCAGCTTGAGTGCTTTCGTCCAAAGGGACGATTTCCTGTCGACTCGTGTAAGATTCCGAGTAGATGTCGCGACTTATTCGCGACCACTCCTTCTCAAGCGACCGATCAGGGTGATATTTCGTGGCAGAGCGTCCGACATACAAGCTCAGGTTTCTCGATCCCAAGAAGCGCTTTCCGGCGATGCCCGAGCAGCCTGCGGGACGCTCGTATGGCGTGGTCTGGAAACTCTTTGGCGAGGATCAGCATGAATCTTGTTATGTCGTCGAATTCGTTGGCAAAAGCCGTGTGTCGCTTTTGGGCTACGTAAGCGTTTCGGGTGAGGTGTACAAGGTAGACCGCCCCGTTAGCGAGGCTCCGCTGCCCAACGATCCCGACATGGAACTGGTCCTTGACGAGTCGGACTCCGGTATTGGTGAGATTATGGTGAGGGGAGCAAACGGCACGATGCGCGTGCGCGCGCGAACCGTCGGCTCTCCCGAAGGTCCCATGCGCGAACAGTCCGATCACGAGACATGGAATTCGACCCGCTCCCTTCCTTACGGTGAGTTCATGGCATCGATGTTCCTGCGCTACGTGATATTCGCTGACTCCGAAAATACCATTGCGAGCACGGCGGACGCCGACGGACTCGACGAGGGTGTGCAAAACGTTGTCGACAAGATCAAGCTCGTAAAGTTGCCCGAGCCGGTCGAGGTGTTTTTGGGCTTTAACACGACACCGCTACCTGACGCTATCGAGACGCTGCTCTACCGCGTTGACCATGCCGAGAATCCGAGCGGTATCGAGCGCTATGCCGCCGCCCTTATGAGTGAAATTGACTTGCCTCGCTTGCGCACCATCGCCGCTAAGTCCGAGATGAGCCTGGCTCGCATCGATCGCTCAAAGCTTTTCTATCTCAATTTTGATCGCAGCCTGCTGGACCAGGACGAGATTGACATGCTGCTTGCCATCGAGTGCCGTCTTAACCGTCTCTCCGGCATCCTTGAGCACATCGGGGCCGGATTGGTCCCTGCGGCATCCTCGCCGAGCCTTGAGGGCTGCGCGCTCTTTGATGCGTGGCATATCGCCAAGACGACCAACGATGTTCCCCGACTGCTTGATACGGCCTCGAGCGATAACCCGTGGGGCAAACCGGGTACGGTGGCTTGCCAGCCGGGCGGTGAGTGGGATGTGCGTACCCGCTTCGCGCGTATTGTCGAGGCACTTAACGTGGTCACGCGGCTCGACTATACCTATCGGGCAAACGTTGCCGAAGGGATCATGCTCGTTCGGTTTGGGCAGTCTGTCGTTGATGCCATGCCGCAACGTGAATACGACGCTCAAGATGACGCCTGGCGCGAGTTGGACGAGGACATGCGTGCGATCTGGGCCGCGGAGCACGATGCGCGCGTGGCGCTCACGCTTGCGGCGGCGTGCTTTGCCGCGGGCACCTGCATCACGCGCTGCTATGTGCAGATTGCTGCTCCCGACAGTGAGCAGGGCGAGCGCGTTGTCGCAACGTATTTCTTTGGGCGCGCGGCCTATCTGGCCGATTGCGTGCCTGTCGCCAAGGATCTTGAGAGCATGGACATGGACGATATGCCGTGCAAGCGTATGCTTGAGGCGTATGAGTCAACTGCTCCGGAGACGATTGAACCTGCGGAGGTTCATGCTCGTCCGCGTGATGACCATCGCATGCTGCCGCCGGCGCTGCGCGATCTGCTGCTTGCCGATACGGCTGACGAGCTGGAGGTCATGGAAGAGGACGACGACCCATACGTGGCCCGTGTTGTTGAATTGCGCGAGCAGGCAAAAGTCGACCGTACAGGTGCTTTTGAAGGCTTTTCCCGTCTTGTTGAGGAGTTGGAGGCTAAGTGCGCCGTCGCCGAGCTTTTGGCGACAGGTCCGGTTCAAACGCAGTTTTGCGATAACCAGCTGGTGCGCATGGTGCTACCGGTGTTGGAAGAAGACCGCTCTGCGCGAATCCTTCGTGCGCCCGATGCGCTGTACTTTGCCCAGCACGAGATCTGCAGCTTTTACGCCGAGCAAGAGGACTTTGAACGAGCACTGCCCGAGGTGCGCCATCTTTACGATCTGGCGCGCTCGTCCATGCAGTCGCACTTTGCGCTCATCAACGTGCTTGCGCGTCTGGAGCGCTTTGACGAGATTATCGAGGTGGCGCGCCACGGCCTACGTATTGCCAGCGATCGTTCTGCAATCGGCTACCTGTTCTATCGCTTGGCGTTTGCCTATTGGAATTGCGATCAGCTCGACCTGGCGCTGGCTTGTTACCGTCTGGTGCCGCGCGGCGAGGAGTCGGGCAGCAGCGCGCTGGAAGAAATGCAGGGCCTTATGAACGAGATGAGCGTCAGCGAGCCTCCGACGTTCGAGGAAGCGGTCGAGACCATCCACAAGGCTGGACTAGAGCTGCCGCCAGTGTCCGCCGTGACGAATCAGCTGGCAGATGCCGCTGTGCGACTGGTCGATAACGGTTTCTTTTTCCTGGCGCGCGGTTGCATCTTCCAAATGTGGCGCACCATGGGCAACGACGAGCTCGGCTCCCTCAACCGCTCGCTGGGGTAGGCGAAGCTTCCAAGGAAGAAAGGCTGCTAGGCAATTAGAAAATTTCCTCTTGCTCATCCTTGGCTGTTTGGTTACTATAGAACGGCTGTTACGGAGAGCTGACCGAGAGGCCGAAGGTGCTCGCCTGCTAAGCGAGTATGCCCCAAAAGGGCATCTGGGGTTCGAATCCCCAGCTCTCCGCCAGTACGAATTTGAAGAAGGGTCCCATTTGGGGCCCTTTTTATTATCAAGAATGGCGGCTGGGGATTCGAACCCGAGAGGGCACGGGCGTTAAGCAAACGCGAAAGCGTTTGTAGTCCGTGGGCGAAAAGCCGCCAGGTTTTGAAGCCGGAGGACATGCGCAGCATGCCCGGACATCCCCAGCTCTCCGCCAGTATGACTTGAAAGAAGGGTCCCATTTGGGGCCCTTTTTTGTGCGGAGAAAGGAGGCTGGGGATTCGAACCCTCAAAAAAGGAGGCATCCTTTCGGACGCCTCCTTTCAGTGGACTTATTATTCTTGCGCCCTACACCTCGGGCGCCTTGGCGACGGTCTCGCTTTCTGCTGTGAGCGGGCGGTTGTCGATGCGACGGCCCAAGCGATCAAGCTTCACAAGGAGCCATTCAATGGGATTCGGCCCTGCGCCTTCCTCGTCGGCAACTAGGTCCATGACGGCGATCTTGGTGCCGTCCTGCTTGAGCGTGACGCTGCCCACCTTGTCGCCCACATGCACCGTGCCCGAAAGATCGTCGTAGCTAACCTTTTCGGTCACCTCGCCGGCAAGGGAAAACACGGTCGCTTGCGCCGTGGGATCGGCGAGTGTGGCGTCGATCGTCTTATCCGTCCAGTCGGTTTGACCAATGCGCGCCATAAGCGGGTTGCCGTTGGCGGTCTTTTCCTGTGTGTTGGCGATTGCGACCGTCACCTTGTGACCGTAGTACCAATTGGCAAGGGTTGCGGTATCGGTAAAGCGCTGGTCGGTGGTGGTGGAGTTCAAAACGACGGCGTAGATCTCGTCGCCGTCGCGGTTGTAGGCGCTCGTAAAGCAATAGCCCGCGTCGTCGGTGGTGCCGGTCTTGCCACCGATGTTGCCATCTTGGCCCAGCAAATAGTTATGCGTGTCCATGGAATGCGAATGGTCGGTGCCGTCGGCGCCCGTGACCTCGATCCAGGAATCCTCGCTCGCTACGACCTCGCGGATCGTGTCGTTTTTCATGGCCTCCTGCATCATCAGCGCTACGTCGTGTGCGGTTGAGTGCATATCGCCAGCCCACTCATCAAAGTCCAGACCATGCGGGTTTTCAAAAAGCGTACCGGTGCAGCCGAGCTTCTTAGCGCGCTCGTTCATGGCCTTCACAAAGGTTGCCTCGGCGTCTTTGGTCTTAGGGTCGATCTTCTTGCCCACATATTCGGCGAGCACGACGGCGGCGTCGTTGCCCGAGGGAATCATCAGGCCGCGCAGTGCCTGCTCCACGGTAAGCTCGTCACCTTCGAGCAAGCCGGCGGTCGAATTACCCACGGTGGCTGCGGCGTTGCTCACCGTGACCTTCTCGTCCATCTTGCAATTCTCGACGGTTAGGATTGCGGTCATGACCTTGGTGATCGAGGCGATTTTGACCTGCTCATCGGCGCCGCGCCCGTAGTAGACGGTGCCGTCTTTGCCCATGACGAGCGCATTGGTCGCATCGATATCGGGCAGATTATCGGCCGTGATGCCGCGCGCATCGGCGGTTTTGCCGCAAACATTGTCGGTCGTGAGCACTTGGGCGCCGGCGACGGTGGGCACGCCAGCGGCAAGGGCGATAGCGCAGACAAAGCCGGCGGCAAGCTGGGCTGAGCGCTTTGCAAAAGAGGTGAGGGACTTCACAGATTTCGCTTTCGACGGGATGGTCTCTTCTGGAACTAGAGTATATCGTTTGCCGGTGTCGGCAATCATCGCGTGCGTGCGTGGCCCACATCCGCGCCCGAACGGGCACAAGGGTGCTTAAGGCCGACTTAATCACCCACGCTTGTTGTGTGTGGTATGCGCCCCCTCGGGCATAATGGAGCGCGAGAGGAGCACGCATGAACGAGCACATTTTGGTAGTTGATGACGAAAAGGCCATCGCCGACTTGGTTGGTATCTACCTTACAAAAGAAGGCTTTGACGTACAGGTCGCCTATAGCGGGGCCGATGCTGCCAAGGCAATCTTGGAGCAGGAGTTCGATCTTGCGCTGCTGGATGTCATGCTGCCCGATATCGATGGGCTTGAGTTGCTGCGTACGATCCGTTCCAGCCATACCTATCCCGTGATCATGCTGACGGCGCGCGATGCCCAGCAAGACAAGATCGAGGGCCTTTCGCTTGGCGCGGACGATTACGTGGTTAAGCCGTTCCGTCCGCTTGAGCTCATCGCGCGCGTGCATGCTCAGCTTCGCCGCTACACCAGCTACGGTAGCCGCGCGCAGGTGGCCGAGTCGCCGATCATCCAGCTCGACGGCCTGGAGATCAACCGCGATGCTCGTTCCGTAATGGTGGACGGTGCGCCGGTGCGCCTCACGCCCATCGAGTATTCCATCTTGCTGTATCTGGTCGAGCATCGCGGCAGTGTGGTGGCCGTGGAGGATCTGTTCCGCGCGGTGTGGAACGAGGATTTTATGCCCGGCTCCAACAATACGGTGATGGTGCACATTCGCCACCTGCGCGAAAAGATCGGTGACGACGCTCAAAAGCCGCGCTTTATCAAAAACGTCTGGGGCGTCGGCTACATAATCGAATAACGCCTTTGATGGTGGGGAAGTGGATATGACAAAAGACGATAGGCAGGCATTCGAGGTGCCCGATCGACTCTTTGAATACGTGAGGTCGGTCGTCGACAACCGCGCGCTTGCAACGGTGCTGCTCTTTTTGCTGAGCCTGCTGCTGATTGGCATCGATAACATCGCTGGAATCTTGGCGGTGCTGCTTGTCGGCTTTTTGCTGATCGATCGATTTGAAATCGTACGCCGCTGCGTGGTGATTGGCGGTGCCGCGTGGGCCATGACGTTGGCGATTGGCGCCATGGCACTCGGCGGCATCGAAGGGCCGGTGCTGTTCGATGCCGGCTTTGTATTCAACATGCTTGGCTTTGTGCTGGCGCTTGCCGTGTGCGTGCTGTTCTTTTGCGGCCGCGCCCTGTACTACCAGGGCTATGAGCAGGGCGAGCAGCATGCCGATTGTGTGCTGGCCGCTCGTATTCAAGATCGCCTGATCGATCACCCCGACACCTGGGACAACATCGACGGCGACTTCCTGGAGGTCGAGGGCGCACTCAACCGTGTGCGCGATCGCGAGCGCAAGGTGCAACAGGCCTTGCGTGACGAGTCTCATCGCAAGGACGATCTGGTCACGTACTTGGCACATGACCTACGCACCCCGCTTGCCAGTGTGGTGGGCTATCTTTCGCTGCTGCAAGAGGCTCCTGAGCTGCCGGTTGAGCAACGTGCGCACTTTACGGGCGTGGCGCTCGACAAGGCGCACCGGCTCGATGCACTCATCGAAGAGTCCTTCGATATCACGCGCTTTGACTTCCACGATATCGTGCTCACGCGCGGCTATGTTGATCTGGGGTTGCTGCTGGCTCAGGTGGCTGACGAGTTCTATCCCATCCTCAACGAGCAACATAAGGAAGCCCAGGTTGATATTCGCGAGGACCTGACGGTGCTCGTGGATGGCGATAAGATGGCCCGCGTGTTTAACAACATCATGAAAAACGCCGTCGCCTATAGCTATGAGGGCTCGACTATCACGATTGAGGCCAGGCGCCAAGACGATGGCGGCGTGCGCGTGCGCTTTATCAATCAGGGCGATCCTATCCCTGCGGCTAAGCTCAAGGTGATCTTTGAGAAGTTCTATCGCCTGGATGCGGCGCGTGCGACCAATCGCGGTGGTGCCGGTTTGGGCCTTGCTATTGCCAAGGAGATCATCGCGGCACACGGCGGTACCGTTGCATGTGAATCGACGCCCGAACACACGATATTCACCATCGAGCTGCCCGCCGCATAGCTAGCGTGCCCTTACAAACACTTGACAATGTGCTCACGTGCGTATGAGCCGCGATTCCTACTATCGATACTGCTGAATTGATATCGATATGGAGGTGTGCGGTATGACGGCTGCTGCGGCTGTGGAGCCCACGGAGCTTGAAGAACTCATGGAAGCGCAGGCCGAGGCCGCGCATGAGCGCGAGGTTGGGGATGCGACTCGCCCCACGGCAGAGGATCTTGCCGCCTCGCCGACGCGCATCGATGTCGAGGGCCTCGACCTGTTCTATGGCGACCACCATGCGCTCAAGGACGTGAATATCAAGATTCGTGACAAGCAGATCACCTCGTTCATCGGGCCTTCGGGCTGCGGAAAGTCCACGTTGCTGCGCTGCTTTAACCGCATGAACGACGGCATCAAGGATTGCCGCATCGAGGGCAAAATCGCGCTCGATGGTCAAGATATCCTGGGCGATTGCGACATCTGCCGTTTGCGCCAGCGCGTGGGCATGGTGTTCCAACGCCCCAACCCATTTCCCATGAGCATCTACGACAACGTCGCCTACGGTCCTCGCGGTATGGGTGTGCGCGACCGCGCCGTGCTCGATGAGCTGGTCGAGGACTCCCTGCGTCGCGCTGCCCTGTGGGACGAGGTCAAGGACAAGCTCAAAGAGTCGGGCCTGGGTCTTTCGGGTGGACAGCAGCAGCGCCTGTGCATCGCCCGCGCACTTGCCGTGCAGCCCGACATTCTGCTGATGGACGAGCCGACCTCGGCGCTCGACCCTGTGTCGACGTTGGTGGTGGAGCAGTTGGCCTGCGAGCTCAAGGAGACCTGCACGCTGGTGGTCGTGACGCACAACATGCAGCAGGCCGCGCGTATTTCCGATTCGGTTGCGTTCTTTTTGCTGGGTGAGCTGGTGGAGCACGCGCCCACCGCGCAACTCTTCAAGAATCCGTCCGATCCGCGCACCGCGGATTATTTGACGGGGCGTTTTGGCTGACGCTGTCTTTTACAGGTGCCTTTAGGGTTAAGATGCGGTCATATCGGCCGCAAAGGGGTTCAACATGATCTATTACGTCGAGGACGATGACAACATCAGGGATTTGACAGTCTACGCGCTGCGCAAGCAGGGAATCGAGGCCGAGGGCTTTTCGTGTGATGGCGAGTTTAAAGCTGCCGTGGCGCGACGGGTGCCCGATGCTGTGCTGCTCGATATCATGCTGCCCGACACCGATGGCTTGGCGATTATGCGTCGCCTGCGTGCCGATCGCCTGACGGCGACGGTGCCCATCATGATGCTTACCGCCAAGGACACCGAACTCGACAAGGTGATGGCGCTCGATGGCGGTGCCGACGATTACCTGACTAAGCCGTTTTCGCTCATGGAGCTTGCGAGCCGCTGCCGCGCACTGCTGCGTCGCGGCGGCATGGTCAAGCAGGCGAGCGATGTGCTCAGCGTGGGCGACATCGTGCTTTCGCCTAGCCATCGCGAGGTGACCGTTGCCGGCGAGCCGCTTAAGCTCACCCTGCGCGAGTTCGACCTGCTCGAGTACCTCATGCGCAAGCCCGGCGTGGTCTTTACCCGCGAGTCGTTGCTGCAGAGCGTGTGGGGCTGGGACTTCGACGGCGGTTCGCGCACCGTTGACGTGCACGTGCAGACGCTTCGCCAAAAACTGGGCGAGCATGCCAGCGCCATCGAGACCGTGCGCGGCGTGGGTTATCGCCTGGCCGAGCCTTCTGCCGGTGATGGTGCCGAAGGCGACGACACCGCGGCCACCGCATCGGAGGAGTAACCCGTGGTCTTCGCCCCCCAGGGAAAACATACGCTGTCGCACCGCGTTTTTGTGACGATCTTTGTCTGCGCCATGGCGGTTATCGTGGCGTTTACGGTGCTGGGTGCGTTCTTTGTGCAAAACACTTTGGCGGATGCCACGAGTGCCAATCTGGCGCAGGAAACCGAGCTCATTGCTGCCGCCCTCGACGAGCAGCAGGAGCCCATTCCGTTCTTGCGAAGCCTCGATCGCGAGGATCTTCGTATCACGCTGATCAATAAGGACGGATCTGTTGCCTACGACAACGAGGCGTCGCCTTCCACACTGCCCAACCATGGCGATCGCCCCGAGGTCATTGAGGCCTTTGAGAGTGGTTCGGGTTCCGCGGAGCGCGCAAGCTCTACGCTCGACGAGATTATGCTGTATCGCGCCGTCACCCTTGATAACGGCCAGGTCGTTCGCTTGGCGCAGGCCCAGCCTGGCGTTGCGGCGATTTTGCTGTCGATGCTGGCGCCGATGCTGCTTGTCGCAGCAGCGGGTGCAGTACTCTCGTTTTTTATGGCGCGCCGTGAGTCCCGTGCCATCATCGCGCCGTTGCAAGAGGTGGATTTGGATCACCCACGCCGTAGCTATGAGCACGCCTATGCCGAGATGGTCCCCATGCTTGAGCGCATCGAGTCGCAGCGCCAGGAACTCAAGCGCCAAATGGCGGTGCTAGCGGACAACGACCGTATGCGCCGCGAGTTCACGGCGAATATCACCCATGAGCTCAAGACGCCGCTTACGGCGATTTCGGGCTATGCCGAGCTCATCGCAAATGGCATGGTCGAGGGCGAGGACGACCTGCGCAACTTTGGCGGTCGCATCTATCGTGAGGCGGGCCGCTTGGCAGCGCTTGTCAACGACATCCTTACGCTGTCTAACTTGGACGAGGCCGAACGTGCAACTGAAGGCGAGGCAGTGCCCATTGGGTCCACGGAGCCTATTGAGCTCTCGCGTGCGATCTACGCGGTTGAGCAGCGTCTTGAACAGGTTGCCCGTCAGGCGAATGTGACGATAAGTCATGAGACCAAGCCTGTGGTCATCGAAGGCGTGTCGCGCTTGGTCGACGAGCTCATCTATAATCTGGCAAGCAACGCCATCCGCTACAATCGGCCCGGCGGTACGGTTACGCTGCAGTGCGGCACCAACGACGAAGGCCATCCGTTCCTCGCTGTCGCCGACACGGGAATCGGTATCGCGCCTGAAGAACAGGGCAAGGTATTTGAGCGGTTCTATCGCGTGGACAAGAGTAGGTCCAAGGCACGCGGCGGAACCGGCCTGGGGCTTGCCATTGTCAAGCATGCGGCCCTGTATCATCACGCCACGCTCGATCTGTCGAGCGAGTTGGGCGTGGGAACCACCATTACGGTGACGTTTCCCATACAGCAGGACGAGCCATTCGCATAGCGATACAACATAGATATTGATGTAGACGCCGCATTTGACTTTCGGGTGCGGCGTTGTTGTGCAATTTTACGATTGCTTCCGACATTTTTACAGGAGAGCCTGTTTCTTATGTATAGAGTTTGGTCTCGGTAAAAAGATGCGATAACATACGGACAGTTTTGTCAATCCGAACTGGGGAAATGAAAGGCAAGCTGCATGACCCTTCTCGAACTGTTCCAGCTGCTGAAGAAGCACCTCAAGCTGGTCATCACCCTTCCGGTGGTCTGCGCGATCGCCATGGGCATCGTGTCCTTCATTGCGATGGACAACACCTATACCGCGACGACGAGCATGTACATTCTCGCCAAGACCGACGATAGCGGTCAGATGAGCTACAACGATCTCTCGGCGAGCCAGATGCTTTCCAACGATATCGCCACGCTGCTGGATAGCGATAGCGTTAAGAGCGGCGCCGCCAAAGAACTGGGCCTCACCGATCTGGATGACTACAAGGTGTCTGTTTCCTCCGAGACCACCACGCGTGTCATTACGCTTTCGGTTACCGGCACCGATGCCAAGGAGACGGCTGAGGTCGCAAAGGCCATTGCCAGCTCGGTGAGTACGGTCGCTCAGAACGTCGGCGCTGCCCAGAGCATCAACGTTATCGACGAGGCTAAGACCCCCGAAGCCCCCAGCGGCCCCAAGCGCACGCTGTATATTGCCGTCGCGTTCCTCGCCGGTATCTTTATCGCAGTTGCCTATGTCGTTTTGGCAGACATGCTCAATACCCGCATCCGCGGTGCCGAAGAGGCAGAAGAGCTCCTGGGTATTCCCGTTGTTGGCCGAATTCCGGCTATGAAAGGTGGTAAATAGGCATGGCTAAGGCAAAGAACACCGATAAGCTCGTTGTACAGAATGCCGCCAAGACCCTTCTGGCCAACATCCGCTTTGCGAGCGTGGACGACCCCATTCGCACCATCACCGTTACCTCCTCGATTCCCAACGAGGGCAAGTCTACGGTTTCCATTAACCTTGCTCAGGCAATCGCCACGAGCGGCAAGTCCGTGCTCCTGGTCGAGGCCGATATGCGCCGCAGGTCCCTTTCCGATATGCTCGGCGTTCGTTCGCGCGGCGGACTCTATGCGGTCCTTTCCGAGCAGATCTCCATTGACCAGGCAATTGTCGAGACGGGTCAGAAGAACTTCTACTTCCTCGATGCCGAGCCGCACATTCCCAATCCTGCCGACATCATCGTCTCCCATCGCTTTGCCAAGCTGGTCAAGGCGCTGTCTGCTAAGTTCCAGTACGTCATCTTCGATGCTCCTCCGGTCGGCACCTTCATCGATGCTGCCGAGATTGCCAGCCTGACCGACGGCGCGCTGTTCGTGGTGCGCGAGGACTTTACCAAGCGCGAAGAGGCGCTCAACGCTATCGCCCAGCTTAAGAAGTCCGAGAAGGTCAAGCTCATCGGTACCGTCATGAATTACTGTGAGACCGAGACCAGCGAGTACTACTATTCTTACTACACCAAGGACGGTAAGAAGGTTAAGAAGGGCTCCGACGATCAGGGCACTTCCAAAAAGGGCATCTTCACCAACCGAGCAAACGTTTAGTTGATTAAGGCTGACCTATGCGTGACATTCATTGCCATATCTTGCCGGGTGTAGACGACGGCGCCGCCGATCTCGAAGAGAGCTTGGCGATGCTCGAGGCTGCCAAGCGGGCCGGTGTAACCAGAATCGTTTGCACTCCTCACTGCCGTGATCCCTATTTTGATTACGACAAGATGTGGGATGCCTTTGAGCTGCTGCGCGATAACGCTGACGGTTTTCCGCTCCAGATGGGCTTCGAGGTCAACCATCGAAAGCTCGTTGAGCTTGGTATCGATGCTGCGGATCACTTGCATTTCGATGGGACCAACGAGTTTCTGCTCGAGCTTTCGACTCATGCCGATGCGTATGCGTTTAGAGAGTACGAGAACACGATTTACGATTTGCAGTGCCGTGGCTACCAGGTGATCATCGCTCATCCTGAGCGCTATCGTGCGGTTCAAAAGGATGTAAGCGTGGCGGAGCGCCTGGTCGATATGGGCTGCAAGCTGCAGGCTTCGGCGGACTTTATTGCCGGCGGTCGCTTTGGTCGCGAGAAAAAGCCGGCACAGCGCCTGTTTGATCAGAACCTGTACAGCTTCATCGCGAGTGATGCCCATAACGTGGGTCATTACGACTGCCTGGCGAAGGCTCGCGCGAAGTTTAGCGTGCGCGGAGCTCATTTTCGCTAAAATCTGTCCCTAACGTTCGCATTGAATGAAAGGGCAGCCATGGATATCCAACTTAAGACGGGATGCTTTGATGACGCGGCGTTGGTGCGCCGCGTCGTTTTTATGGACGAGCAGGGCTACGAGAATGAGTTTGACGCTATCGACGAGGATCCGAACTGCATCCATGTGACGCTCTATGTAGACGGTGAGCTTGCCGGTTGCTCGCGCGTGTTTCCCGAAGAGCTTGAGCGCGCGGCTGACGCAGAGGCTCCGGTGTCGCCGGCGTGCGACTTGGACGAAGGCGTCGCGGCGGGGGAGACCTACATTATGGGGCGCGTGGCCGTGCTGCCGAGCATGCGCCGTCGCGGTTTGGCGAGCAAGATTGTCGAGGCCAGTGATACGTGCGCGCGTGATGCCGGCGCCAAGCTCATTAAGCTGCATGCGCAGGAATACGTGCTGCCGCTCTATGCCAAGGCGGGTTACACGCAGATTGCCCCGGTGGACTACGAAGACGAGGGCCAGCCCCATGTTTGGATGGCCAAGCGCGTAGATGGCAGATAGGGACGTTCCTTTCCTGCCGGCAGTCGGGGACACTCCTTGGCAATTGGCGCATCAGAGCGTTTGGACATACAGTTTTTCGATTCCGTATGTATATATGCGCGCTAATGGGTTATAAAATCTAAGTCTGAACATAGCAGGTCTGCAATGCGGCTCGGGCAACCGGGCCGTTTTTGCGGACGGGGGTAGCGCGAAAGGACTGCACATGCGTCAATTTAAGACCGAGAGCAAAAAACTGCTCGACCTCATGATCAACTCCATCTACACCAATAAGGAAATCTTCCTGCGCGAGCTTATCTCCAACGCGAGCGATGCCGTCGACAAGCTCAACTTTAAGAGCCTGCAGGACCCGAGCGTCAAGCTCGACCAGGGCGACCTGGCTATTCGTGTTTCCTTTGATAAAGATGCCCGTACCATCACCATTTCGGATAACGGTATCGGCATGACCGCCGAGGAGCTCGAGCGCAATCTGGGCACCATCGCCCATTCCGGCTCCGAGGAGTTTAAGACTGAGAACGCCGAGCAGCAGGGTTCCGATGTCGACATCATCGGTCAGTTTGGCGTGGGTTTCTACTCCGCCTTTATGGTCGCCAGCCACGTGAAGGTCGTCAGCCGCGCTTATGGCGAGGATACCGCCCACGTTTGGGAGTCCGACGGTCTTGAGGGCTACACCATCGAGGATGGCGAGCGTGCTGAGCACGGTACCGATGTCATCCTGACGCTGCGCGAGAACGAGAAGCTCGACGCCGACGGCGAGGCCGAGACCTACGATCGCTTCCTGACCGAGTGGGGCCTCAAGAGCCTGATTCAGCAGTACAGCAACTATGTGCGCTACCCGATTCAGATGATGGTGAGCAAGAGCCGCCAGAAACCCAAGCCCGAGGACGCCGGCGACGACTACAAGCCCGAGTACGAGGACTACCAGGAGCTCGAGACCATCAACTCCATGACGCCGATTTGGAAAAAGCGCAGCTCCGACGTTGAGCAGAAGGATTACAACGAGTTCTACAAGTCCACGTTCCACGACTTTGACGATCCCGCGCGCACTATCAGCTTCCATGCCGAGGGTACGCTTGAGTACGATGCGCTGCTGTTTGTGCCGGGTCGCGCCCCGTTCGATCTGTACAGCAAGGACTACGAGAAGGGCCTGGCGCTCTACAGTTCCAACGTGCTGATTATGGAGAAGTGCGACGACCTGCTGCCCGACTACTACAACTTTGTGCGCGGTGTCGTGGACTCTGCCGACGTGACGCTCAATATTTCGCGTGAGACGCTGCAACAGAACCGTCAGCTCAAGGCCATTGCCAAGCGTGTCGAGAAGAAGATCACTGCCGATCTTGAGGACATGCGCGATAACGACCGCGAGGCATACGAGAAGTTCTTTGAGAACTTTGGTCGCGGTCTGAAGTACGGCATCTACTCGAGCTACGGCATGAAGGCCGACGAGCTCGCCGACCTGTTGCTGTTCTGGTCTGCCAAGGAGCAGAAGATGATCACCCTTGCCGAGTATGCCAAGGGCATGCCCGAGGGCCAGAAGGCAATCTACTATGCCGCCGGCGATTCGCGCGAGCGTCTGGCCAAGATGCCCGTCGTGAAGGGCGTGCTCGACCGCGGCTACGATGTATTGCTGCTGACGCAGGACGTGGATGAGTTCACCTTCCAGGCCATGCGTGAGTACGTGGCTGCCGATATGCCCAAGGTCTACGAGGATGACGCTGCTCGCGAGGCTGCCGAGAAGGCAGTTGCCGATGGTGCCGAGCCCGAGGTCGAGGATCGTCACCTGGAGCTTAAGAACGTCGCGACCGGCGATCTTGACATGGCGACCGATGACGAGAAGAAGGAGGCCGAGGACGCCACCAAGGAGAACGAGGATCTCTTTAACGCCATGAAGGAGGCGCTCGGCGACAAGGTCGAGAAGGTCGCCGTCTCTGCGCGTCTGACTGACGCTCCCGCCTGCATCACCACCGAGGGTCCGCTTTCGCTCGAGATGGAGAAGGTGCTCCAGAAGGGGCCCGAGGGCGCGCCCGACGGCATGCCCAAGAGCCAGCGCGTGCTCGAGCTCAACGCCAAGCACCCGGTCTTTGACAAGCTTGTCGCTGCCCAGAAGGCAGGCGACGCCGATAAGATCAAGCAGTACTCCGGCTTGCTCTACGATCAGGCCCTGCTGGTCGAGGGCATCCTCCCCGAGGACCCCGTTGCCTTCGCAGCAGCTGTCTGCGAGCTTATGTAATTGGGTAGTTACGCGGTTCTACGAACCGCGTAACTACTCGACGCTGCAAACGCCCCTAAGCGGCAATCTGACGTTCAATCGTCGGCCGCGTACCAAAGTACGCTTCCCTCCTCTTTCACGTCACCTTGCTCGCTTAGGGGCGTTTTCGCTGACTTATGCTCAACCTGCGACGCTTTCGTGGCCCTAAGTAGTCATCGGGGACGTTCTTGTTTGAGTAGTCGTTTAAGAACGTCCCCAATGACTATTTATTCGGACTGCTAATTTGTGCGGGCTGTGGTTTTGTGACCTGCTGATATTAAAGATACTGTACAACTGTACACTAACTCATCTTCGTAGTATATTGCTACCCGCAAAACTCAGCACCATTGTGCCGCGAGGCACTAAAGCGCCTACGTACAATGGTTGTCGATAGTACGATTCGATTCAACGACAGGATGGATGGTCCAAGCGTGAGTCTCGGCAGCAAACTATCCAACGCAAAGGTCTCCTTTGCGATATTCAAGCGCGACATTAAGCGACTGCTTGTGAACCCCGTCGCCTTGGTGGTTACCCTGGGCGTGTGCGTTATCCCCTCGCTGTATGCCTGGTACAACATCGTGGCAAACTGGGATCCGTACGGAAACACCCAAGGTATCAAGATTGCCATCGCCAACAACGATCAGGGCACTCAGAATGACTTGGTGGGCGAGCTCAACGCGGGCGACCAGGTCGTCGATCAGCTCAAGGAGAACGATCAGCTGGGCTGGACCTTCGTCGATTCGGCCGCCGATGCCAAAGAGGGCGTCGAGAGTGGTGAGTACTATGCGGCCATCGTAATCCCCAAGAACTTCTCCGACAATCTTGTTTCGATGCTCGATGGCAATTACCATCAGCCGAAGCTCACCTATTACGTCAACGAGAAGAAGAGCGCTATTGCGCCCAAGGTCACCGACACTGGTGCCAATACCATCGAGGAGCAGATCAACTCGGAGTTTGTCTCCACGGTGGGCGAGACCGTCGCGGGCATTGCCAAAGATGCTGGCATCGACCTTAAAGACAAGGCGACCCAGACCCGGGATTCGCTGGCGGGCTCGGTGTCCGAGGCGTCTGATACCCTGGGCGAAGTACGCGATTCCATCGGCGACATGAACACCGCCATCGACAAGACGAGCAGCTCGATTGCTTCGGCCGATGCTGCGCTGGCGGGCCTGCAGGGGCAGGCGCCCTCTCTAACGCAGGCGATCTCCCAGGGCAACGACCTGCTGGGCGAGGCTCGCGCCACGGCGGGCAACTCTATCACCTCGCTCTCCAAGGCACTCT
Organism: uncultured Collinsella sp.; assembly: GCA_900544875.1. Lineage (GTDB taxonomy): Bacteria > Actinomycetota > Coriobacteriia > Coriobacteriales > Coriobacteriaceae > Collinsella. The sequence continues at coordinate 16,825 of UQWS01000002.1, forward strand.
CGGAAGGTAGCCTTGAACTCACCAAGACGTCAGCCTCCGCGAACGCTGCGATTGGCAAGCTAACGGGTACGGTCACATCTACGACCACCCGCATCGACAACTCGCTCGAGTCTCTCCAGGCGACGATCGATCACAATAAGGCCGTTATCGGGCACTTGGAGATTCTCGTTAATGACACGTCGACAGGTTCCGAGGAAATTGACGCGCGCATTGTATCGACCATCGATTCGCTTCGCGAGCAAAACCAGAAGCTGCAGAGCATCAAGGATGGCCTTTCTGCACAGTCGAGCGCCATGGCAAACGACGCTACGGCAATCTCGAACGCGAGCAACGCACTCAACGCGGCAATTCAGACCGGTACGGCTAACCTCGGTCAGGCTCAGACCGATCTGGGTCAGAACGCACTTCCGAAGGCTTCGAGCGCGCTTGACTCCTTTGCCGCCGTTTCGGGCGATTTGACCGGCATTGTGTCGGGTATGACCCCCACGATAGCGAGCGCGCGCGGCACGCTAGCGCAGCTCGACGCCACGCTCAAGCAGGCAAAGACCACGCTATCCCAAACCGACGCCTCCCTTGCCAAGGTTCAGGACAAGCTCGCGACCGCCGCCAATGACATTGCGGCGCTGCAGACCTCTGAGTCTATGGGCGAGTTAGCCGACCTCATGGACGTCGACGTCAATGACGTGGCAGATTTCATGGCATCTCCGGTTGAGCTGACGTCCAAGTCAATCTATCCGGTCAAGAGCTTTGGCTCGGGCATCGCGCCCTTCTACACCAATCTGGCGCTGTGGGTGGGCGGCTATGTGCTCATCGCTATCTATAAACTCGAGGTCGACCGCGAGGGCATCGGTAGCTTTACGGCGCGTCAGGGCTACTTTGGCCGCTGGCTGCTGCTGGTGATCCTGGGCGCGTTCCAGGCCATTATCGTTACGGTGGGCGACCTGGTCATTGGCGTTCAGTGCGTCAATCCGCTGCTCTTTGTACTGGGCGGCATCGCTATTTCGTTCACCTACGTCAACATCATCTATGCGCTGTCCACCACGTTTAAGCATATCGGTAAAGCCATTGGCGTCATCCTCGTCATTGTGCAGATCCCCGGCTCGTCGGGCATGTATCCCATCGAGATGATGCCCGGCTTCTTCCAATGGCTGCATCCGCTGCTGCCCTTCACTTATGGCATCAACCTGCTGCGCGAGACCGTCGGTGGCATGTATTCGTTCAACTACCTGTTCAACCTGTGCGTCCTGGGCGTGTTCCTTGCCATCGCGCTCTTTATCGGTCTGCAGCTGCGCCCGTTGCTGCTCAACCTCAATCTGCTCTTTGATAAGCAGCTTTCCACGACGGGCCTAATGATCTGCGAGTCCAACGACCTACCGCGCCAGCGCTATTCGCTGCGCACGGCCATGCGCGTCATGCTCGATTCGGATTCGTACCGTCGCGAGCTGCTCGATCATGCCGTGGCGTTTGAGCATCGCTACCCGTACTACATCAAGGGCGGTTTTGCCGCCGTGGTAGGCGTGCAGGTTCTGCTCTTTGTGCTTTCGACGGTGCTCGATATCGACAATAACGGCAAGATCATCCTGCTCGTTATCTGGATCATTTCGGTTATCGCCATCTGCGGCTGGCTCATCAACATCGAATACATCCGTGCGAGCCTCAATACCCAGATGCGTATCTCGGCGCTTTCGGACGAGGACCTTCGCCGCGAGATGCGCGAGCACACGGCGGCGATCCCTGCCGCCCGTCGCATGTTTGGTCTCAACGCCAGCGAGCGTGGCGCCAAGGGAGGCGAACAGCCTACGAGCCGTCTGCCGCATATCGGTGCGCATCGTAAGGCTCAAGATGCCGACGGCGCTGACAACGTAAACGGAAACGACGGGGACACCACCCCGCTTGGCAAGCACTCTAAAGGAGGTGAGGCATAAATGAAAAACATCCTGCACCTGTTTAAGCGCGATGTCCAAAACGTGTCTCGCTCCGTGATCGGCATGGTCGTCGTGATGGGCCTGATCATCGTGCCATGTCTCTATGCATGGTTTAACATCGCCGGAAGCTGGGATCCCTACGGCAATACCGGCAACCTTAAGATTGCAGTGGTCAACACCGATGAGGGTTACGAGAGCGATCTGATTCCCGTCGAGGTCAACGTGGGCGAAAACGTAACCGCCACCCTGCGCGGCAACGAGAACTTCGACTGGGTCGTCCTCAACGACCGCGATAAGGCGATTGAGGGCGTTAAGTCGGGCGCGTACTACGCTGCCGTCGTTATCCCTAAAACGTTTAGCGCCGACATGATGACGCTTTTCTCGACCGAGGTGAAGCACGCCGATATCGAGTTCTATGAGAACCAGAAGGCCAACGCCATCGCACAGATCGTGACTGAAAAGGGTTCGAGCGCCGTCCAGAGTCAGGTCAACGAGACCTTTACCAAGACCATCACGACCATCGGCCTTAAGACCGTGTCCAGCCTGCTCGACTATATGAGTACCGACCAGGTGAGCAACTTTATCGCCAATCTGTCCTCGACGCTGGGCGATTCGGTCGAGGACCTGCAGGACGTTCAGACGAGTGCGACGTCGCTCGCGGGCATTTTGAGCTCCACGTCCGATTCACTGACATCGGCGGGCGGCATGCTCAAGCAGACGGGCACCGTTGATGAGTCGACGAAGCAGCTGATGGAGCACGCCAAGAGCGGCATCAATGATTCCAAGGAAGCGCTCAAGGCCGCCAACGATGCCGTTGACGCGGCGATTGACGGAAGCGCGGGCTCGTTCGACAACGTGTCCGCCGAGCTTGCGAAGGCATTCGATGCCGCGAATCAGCATGTTGACCTTACGGTGTCTCAGCTCAACGAAGCCGCAGCGGCGCTCAATACGCGTGCTGACGATATCGATGCGATGGCCGATCAGCTCCGCAACCTTGCCGACCAGGTGAGTGATGACAAGCTCAAAGACGGTCTCGAGTCCGCTGCGACGTCGCTGGGCAGAATTGCCGTGGAGTACCGCAACAATGCGAAGGACCTGACGGCGACCGCAAAGTCCCTTTCGGACGGCATGGCGGAGGTCAACAACTCGCGTGCCGAGGTCGACCAGGCCATCGCCGATGCCAAGGCGGGTATCTCGGGAGCCAAGTCCGACTACGATTCCACGTTCTCGGTTAAGGCCAAGGAGCTCAAGAAGACCATTTCGGGCGTTCTGGATTCCCTGAACGGTATCTCGGGTGACTTGGATAGCGCCGTGAGCGGTCTGACCGACGCCTCTGGCTCGCTCGCAAAGGGCCTCTCCAAGGCTGCGACGCTGGTCAACAAGGCTTCTGATCAGTTGGGCAAGGCGTCGGACAAGATCAGCGCTTTTAAGGACGAGCTTGATAGCGCTCTGATGTCGGGTGACCTGGCCATGATTAAGACAATGATTGGCAACGACCCCGAGGGCCTCGCCGTGTCGCTTTCTGGCCCCGTTGCGCTCGATCGCAAGCCGGTCTATCCGATCCGCAACTACGGTTCGGCCATGGCGCCGTTCTACACGATTTTGTCGCTGTGGGTGGGCTCGATTGTTCTGGCGGCCATGATGAAGGTCTCGGTTGACGATGAGCTTATCAACGAGCTCATCCCCGTACGCCTGCACGAGATCTATCTGGGCCGTTACCTGTTCTTTGGCGGTTTGGCCCTGCTGCAGGCAACGCTCGTGTGCGCGGGCGACATTCTGTTCTTTGGCATTCAGTGCGACAACCCGCTGCAGTTTGTGCTGGCGGGCTGGGTCGCGAGTCTCGTGTTCTCCAATATCGTCTACACGCTCACCGTGTCGTTTGGCGATATCGGCAAGGCGCTCGCTGTCGTGCTGTTGGTCATGCAGGTCGGCGGTTCAGGCGGTACGTTCCCCATCGAGATGACCGGCCCCGTGTTCCGGGCGATCTACCCGTTCCTGCCGTTTACCCACGGCATCAACGCCATGCACGCCGCCATGGCTGGCGCCTACCATATGGAGTACTGGGTTGAGCTGGGTATCTTGGCGAGCTATCTGATTCCGTCGCTGGGCCTGGGCGTCGTCTTCCGCCGCCCGGTCATCAAGGCCAACGACTGGATCATCGAAAAGCTTGAAAGCACGAAGCTTATTTAGTGCAACAGCGTGACATTGACAAAACATCGAGGTTCACTTTGCTGACGCTTTAGTGGGCTGGATTGCGGTGCAACGCTGGTTGTTGCTACAGTAGCGGGGCGTGCCGGGGGTCCGGCGCGTCCCGTTTTTATTTGACCATGAGGCGGCACGCAGCCATACGCGTGCGGACACCACGCCCAGTTTGAGTGTGAGGATGTTCCATGGCCCAATACGCTGCCAACGAAATTGAAAACATGCCCGATAGCCCTGTTGCTCGCGAGGACCTGGGTGCGGGCGGCACCTCCCGTGGTGCCGGTGCTCGTTCGCCGTTGTTCTGGAAGGTTCTGCTCCTTTCGGTGGCGGTCATCTGGGGCTACTCCTTTACCACTATGAAGGACGCACTCGGCACCATTCCGGTGTTCGCGCTGCTCTATGTACGTTTTCTGCCCGCAGCGTTGGTCATGTTTGCCGTCTTCCACAAGCGCATCATCGCGCACCTCAACGCTCGCAACCTGATCGTTGGCCTGAGTATGGGCGTGCTCATGTGGGCGGCCTATGCGCTGCAGACGGTCGGTCTGGCACATACTACGGCGGGCAAGAATGCTTTTTTGACGGGCACGTATTGCATCCTTGTGCCGTTCGCGAGCTATTTCCTGAGCGGCGAAAAGCTCACTCGCTATAACCTGGGTGCGGCACTGCTGTGCCTGGCGGGCATTGGCCTGGTGGCACTCGATAGCGTCGAGTTCAATATCGGCGATGCCATTACGCTGGGCGGCGCGGTCTTCTTCGCCATCCAGATGGCGGTGACCGCCAAGTACGGTCGCAAAATGGACATCAACGTCATCACGTTTTGGATGTTTGTGGGCAATGGCATCCTAAGCCTGGTCTCGTCGCTGCTATTCGAGACCCAGGCGCCTCTGTCCGTGTGGACGCCGAATTTTATCTGTGTGATGGCGTTTCTCTCGGTGGGCTGCACATGCGTGGCTCTGCTCATCCAAAACGTCGGCCTGGCGCATGTCCCGGCTTCGACGGGCTCGCTGCTCCTTTCGATGGAATCGCCTTCGGGCGTGTTGTTTTCGGTGCTGCTGATGGGGGAGGCGCTCACCTCGCGCCTGCTCGCCGGCTTTGTGCTTATCTTCCTGTCGATTATCTTGAGCGAGACTCACTTCGATTTTTTGCGTCGAAAGCCGCGCTCGCAATTGTAAACAACTTGTTGCGCCGCCCTCCTGGGGCGGCGTTTTTTATGACTCGCCTTTAAAGTTGTACCTTGCACTTTACGCTATCAAAGTGCTTACTGCAAAAACGTTACTGGAGGGCATTTATGGCACCAGCTCAGTCCGATCTTCAACCGCAATCAGCGCCCAAGGCCACCGCAGCGGCGCAGGCCGCTATCGGTGACGGTCTCGTTGCAGAAGCTCAGGCTTTTGCAGACGAGCTCGCTGCGTGGCGACACGATTTACACCAGATGCCCGAGCTGGGTAATAGCCTCCCACAGACCTCTGCGTATATTCAAGCGCGCCTGACCGAGATGGAAATCCCATTTGCCACGCTCGTCGATGGTTCCTGTGTCGTGGGCCTTGTCGGCGCCGGTGCCGCCGCGGCCCAGGGCAATGGCGTCTGCACGGACGAACAGGCCGGTACGGTCATCATGCTCCGTGGCGACATGGATGCCCTGCCCGTTGCCGAAGAGTCAGGCGAGTCTTTTGCCTCTGTCAACGGCTGCATGCATGCTTGCGGTCACGATATGCACGCGACGGCGCTGCTTGGTGCGGCTCGTATGCTCAAAGCGCGCGAGACTGAGCTTGTTGATGCCAACGCCACGGTTAAGCTGCTGTTCCAGCCGGGCGAGGAAACCTTTGAGGGTGCCCGCGCCGCCATCGCCGACGGTCTGCTGCAGAACCCGCGCCCTCAGGTCGCCTTTGCCATGCATGTCAATAGCCAGTCGCCGCTTGGCCTGGTGCTTTACGGCAGTCCGGCGCTCTCGGGCGTGTACGGTTTCCGCATCACGCTGCAGGGCAAGGGCGGTCATGGCTCGAGCCCCGAGATCTGCATCGACCCCATTACGGCGGGTGTGCACGTGCATCTGGCACTTCAGGAGCTTATCGCTCGCGAAGTGCCGGCGGCCAAGGAGGTCGCGCTTACCGTTGGCAAGTTCGCCGGCGGTCAGGCCGCAAATGTCATCCCTGATACTTGTGTGCTCGAGGGAACGCTGCGTGGCTTCGACGTCGAGCTCATGGAGCACCTCAAGACCCGCATCGCGGAGGTCGTCAAAGGCGTTGCCACGACCTATCGTACGCCGGCGACTATCGAGACACTCTCGGATGTTCCCCCGCTCGTACTCGACGACGGCATGACGCAGGCGTCGCTTGGCTACGTGGGCGCGGTGCTGCCCAAGTCCGCCTTCCTGCCGCTGTTCCACGCCATGGCGAGCGAGGACTTCGCGTTGATCTCGAGCGAGATCCCGAGCGCGTACTTTACCGTGGGCGCTGCTGTGACTGATACGGACGAGCATTTTGCTCAGCATCATCCCAAGGCACGTTTTAGCGATGCCGAGCTTCCCCTTGGCGCCGCGGCTTATGCCGCCGTCGCTTTGGGCTACATCGCCGACCACCGGTAGCACCCAATCTTGCTACTCGTTTGCTTAAAAAGGAACAGTATGTCTCAGCAACGTAAGTCCTTCCCCGGCTGGCTCGTGGTGGCCTCCGGCTTTGTGATCATGGCCACGTGCTACACCATTTTCGTCAACTGCATGAGCCTGTTCCAGCCGCTCATCGTCAGCGACTTGGGGATATCTCTTGCGCAGTACAACATCTCCAATGCGATCTCCACGGTGGTGAGCGTTATCGGATCGCTTGTCATTGGCCATGTTGCCGACAAGGTTAGTGGTCGTATTTTGGGTTCGCTTACCGTCATCGCCACCTCGGCGGTGCTCGTGGGCATGAGCTTTGTCGGTGAGCTGTGGCAGGTCTACGTGCTCTTTGCCGTCTCGGGCTGCTTCGCCGTCGCATCGACCCGTCTGCTTATTAGCCTGGTGACCGCTAATTGGTTTACCGCCAAGCGCGGTCTTGCCATCTCCATCGCGCTTTCGGGCTCGGGCTTTGGCGGTGCCATCCTTTCGCCGATTGTGAGTTCACTTATCGTGAGCGTGGGTTGGCGCTCCGCCTTTCTGGTGCTTGCCGCCGTCTGCATGGTGGCGGCGCTGCCCATCACGGCGTATTCCTTCCGCACCAAACCTTCCGAGATTGGCCTGAAGCCGCTCGGCGAGAACCCGGGCGATCCGTCCGTCTCGACGGCTGGCGACAAGGACGAGCGCACGGCGCCCGAGGTTAACGTTGGCTGGTCTCGCATCAAGAAGAGCCCGGCGTTTTGGCTGCTCGTCGTCGCCTTTCTCTTTATGGGCCTCGTTAACGGCGCCATTTTGCCCAACCAGGTCACCAACATGACGAGCGTTACCGTCAACGGTGCCAAGATCGTCACGGGTGGCCACGACCCCATGTGGGCCGGTACGGTTCTTTCGGCCTACATGGTCACCGTCGTTATCGCCAAGATTTCGCTCGGCGCCATTTACGACCGTTTTGGCCTGCGCTTTGGCAATGTGCTGGGTTCTGTCGCGTGCATCATCGCCTGCGCCGCCCTGTGCTTTCCCGCAACCGACCTTGGCCCCATTGTGGCTGCCATTAGCTTTGGAATCGGAACGTGCATGGGCACCATCACGCCTACCATTGCCGCGTCCAAGCAGTTTGGCATGGCCGACCTGGGCAAGGTAACGGGCACCATCACCTCGCTCGAGATGGTTGGCGGCACGGTGGGCGCCATCGTCTCGGGAATACTGTTCGATGCCACGGGCTCCTTTACGAGCACATGGATCGTGTGCCTGGCGTGCTCGGTGGCAATGCTGGTGTTCCTGCTGGCGTCTGAGCCCATCGCGGCTAAGCTGCGCGCGAGCGTGGCGGGGGAGTAGGGACGACGTCGCTCGTAGCTCTTTGCCCCGTTTTGTCCGTGGCTGCCTTGGAAGCCGAATGGATGCTCGTACCGTCATTCGGTTTCCCATGCAGCCACGGGCTCAAGAGATGACCCGAAGTCTTTCCGTCCAACGGATTTTGTGATCCGAAGAGGCGGAAGGATTGCAGATTGCACACCGCGGCGGTGCATCTGGCCGAACGAGTCCCCATACCCTCGTTCGGTCAGATGCACCGCCGCTGTTTGTGTTTGTGCCGTATAATGACCACTACCTATGACGCGATACAAAAGAAAGGTGTTTGCCCATGCAGGCACAGAAGGCGGAGGGAACCCGCGACCTTATCGGCGCTGAGATGCGCGCCTGGCAAAAGATGCAGCAGATCGCTGCTGGCGTGTTCGAGCCGTTTGGCTTTAAGCCCATCGAGACGCCCGCCATCGAGCAGGTGGACGTGTTTGTCCACGGCATCGGCCAGTCGACCGACGTCGTGCGCAAGGAGATGTTCCGCGTGTTTAGCGGCGCCAACCTGGAGCGCGTCTTTACCGAGGGCACCGATACCAAGCTCAAGCCCAAGCAGCGCCTGGCGCTTCGTCCCGAGGGCACGGCTGGCGTGGTGCGCGCCGTCGTGGAGAACAACTTGGTGCCCCAGGGCTCCACGCCGTTTAAGGCTTACTACGCCGAGGCCATGTTCCGTGGCGAGCGTCCCCAGAAGGGCCGCCTGCGCCAGTTCCATCAGGTGGGCATCGAGTGGCTCGGCGCTCCCGATCCGGCTGCCGACGCCGAGTGCATCATCATGCTCATGGAGTTCTACAAACGCCTGGGCTTCGATCTGTCCAAGCTCCGTTTGCTTATTAACTCGATGGGCGATGCGCAGTGCCGTCCGGCATACCGCGAGCAGGTCAAGCAGTTTATCCTCGATCACGCCGACGAGATGTGCGATGAGTGCCGCGAGCGCGCCGAGCTCAACCCGCTGCGCGCCTTCGACTGCAAGAACGACCATTGCCGTGAGATCATGGCCGACGCCCCGCTGATGGGCGACAACCTGTGCGATGAGTGCCGCGAGCACTACGAGCAGGTCAAGCGCTATTTGGATGCGGCGGGTATCGAGTATGTCGAGGATCCCACCTTAGTGCGCGGCCTGGACTACTACACCCGTACTGTCTTTGAGGTCGAGGCTCCCGGCGCCGGTGTCGGCTCCATCGGTGGTGGCGGTCGCTACGATGGCCTCGTCGAGCTCGAGGGCGGCAAGCCCACGGCAGGCGTCGGCTTCGCCGTCGGTTTTGAGCGCGCCCTGCTGGCCCTGCAGGCCTTTGGCAGCGACCTGGGTGCCGAGGAGGTCCCGTGCGTCTACGTCGCCAATGCCGGCAAGGAGCTGCGTCAGAACGTCTTTGCCATTACGCAGCAGCTTCGCGCCGCAGGGATTGTGACCGAGGCCGACTATCAGGGCCGTTCGCTCAAGGCCCAGTTTAAGCAGGCCGATAAGGTAGGCGCCAAGCTCATCCTGGTCCTGGGCGGCGACGAGCTTGCCGCCGGCAAGGTCAAGGTGCGCGACATGCAGAGCCATGACGAGGTTCTCGTCGATCTGGCCAACGTCGTCGAGGCGGTTCGCGAGCGTCTGTAGCGCATGATTTTTGAGCTGCGGACCCGCTAACATGTCCCGCTCGCGACGAGCTATTGTTACGGGGGTGTTTCGCATTTATGCGGAATGCCCTCGTTTGCATATGCCGCCCACCGAGAAATACGACCATTTGGGGCAAAAACCCTTGCAATGCAGAAAATACTTTTGTGTGGTAAAGCGCAATCAGTGTCGAAAGTATTTCTCAAGCGCCTATAATGAATACCGCATGTTACGTGCATAGAAGGAGGAATGGGAGGAAACGTGGCTGAGAACCTAAGCAACCAGTCTGTACCCGAAGCCGCGGCGCGCGTCGCTGCCGTGGTCAACCGCCTCGTTAACCGAATCGGCTCGAATGCCGAGTCCAGGGAGCGTCTCGCCGAGATCGAGATCCCCGAGGAGCTGCGCGATAATCTGGCGCTGTTCCTGCGCCTGGAACGTCGTGTGCTTAGCGAGTATGATCCCGAGATCGCGGACCTGTTCGACAAGATTTTGACAGCCGAGATTGTGGCCAATGCTGGCAACCCCGGTAGCCGTGCCGCTGACGAGGCCGTCGACGAGCAGGGCGTGCCTACCGCCGACGAGCCCACCGCCGTGGCATTTCGTGAAGTCGTCGATCTGATCGACAGCCTGCCGCTCGATAAACAGCAGGTTATCGTTCGCGCCTTTACGAGCTTCTTCCACCTGGCAAACCTGTCGGAGGAGAACTACCGCGTGGCGCAGCTGCGCGAGCGCGAGGCCGGTGCGTCGACCGATACCGAGGTCGATCCCGCCAACGAGCTCACCGTCGCCTATCACCAACTGGTGAATGAGCTGGGCGTCGAGGGCGCCAACGAGCTGCTCGGCAAGCTTGAGTTCCATCCCGTCTTTACCGCGCATCCCACCGAGGCCCGTCGCAAGGCCGTCGAGGGCAAGATTCGCCGTATCTCCAACCTGCTGGAGGAGCGTCCGCGTCTGGGCGGCTCCGACCTGGTGGAGAACGAGCGCCATATGCTGCAGGAGATCGACGCCCTGGTGCGTACGAGCCCCATCGCGCTCAAGAAGCCCACGCCGGTCGAGGAAGCCGATACCATCATCGACATCTTCGATAACACGCTGTTCGACGTCATCCCCGTTATCTATCGTCGTTTTGACGACTGGGTGCTGGGCGACAAGGCCGGTACCGTGCCGCCGCTGTGCCCGGCGTTCTTCCATCCCGGCAGCTGGATCGGTTCCGACCGCGACGGTAACCCCAACGTCACCGCCAAGGTGAGCCGTGAGGTCGCCGCCAAGTACTTCACCCACATGGTGCTCAAGCTCGAGGACAAGTGCCGCCGCATCGGCCGCAACCTCACGCTCGAGGCCACCTACAGCAAGCCTTCTGCCGAGCTCATCAACCTGTGGAACCATCAGGTCGAGATGAGCCCTCGGTACACGGCCCGCGCCGAGCTGATTTCCGAGCACGAGCCGCATCGCGCAGTCATGCTCGTCATGGCCGACCGTCTGAACGCCACCGTGCGCCGTATCACCGACACCATGTACCACAGCGCCGACGAGTTCCTGGATGACCTGCGCGTCGTCCAGCGTTCGCTGGCCGCCTGCGGTGCCGTCCGTGCCGCCTACGGTCCGGTCCAGACCATCATCTGGCAGGTCGAGTCCTTCGGCTTCCACATGGTCGAGATGGAGTTCCGTCAGCACTCCGTGGTGCACGCCCGCGCCCTCAAGGATATCCACGAGAACGGTATCCATGGCGACCTGCAGCCCATGACGCGCGAGGTCATCGATACCTTCCGCGCTATCGGCTCCATCCAAAAGCGCTACGGCAAGAAGATGGCGCACCGCTACATCATCTCGTTTACCAAGAGTGCCCAGCATGTGGCCGACGTCTTTGAGCTGGCCCACCTGTCCTTCGCACACGAGGAAGACGTTCCCGAGCTCGACGTGATCCCGCTGTTCGAGCAGCTCGAGGACCTCGAGGGCTGCGTTGACGTGCTCGACCAGATGCTTACGCTGCCCGTGGTGCAAAAGCGCCTTGCCCAGACCAACCGCCGCATGGAGGTTATGCTGGGCTATTCCGACTCCTCCAAGGACGCCGGTCCTACCACGGCCATGCTCGCGCTGCATTCCGCGCAGGAGCGCATTGCCAAGTGGGCAGAGAAGAACGATATCGACCTGGTGCTCATGCACGGTCGCGGCGGTGCCGTGGGCCGTGGCGGCGGCCCTGCCAACAAGGCCGTGCTGGCGCAGCCCAAGGGTTCGGTCAACTGCTTCTTTAAGCTCACCGAACAGGGCGAGGTCATCTTTGCCCGTTACGGCAACCGCACGCTGGCTCAGCGCCATGTTGAGTCCGTTGCCGCCGCAACGCTTTTGCAGTCGGCCCCGAGCGTCGAGAAGACCAACACCGAGACCACGCAGAAGTTCTGGGATATGGCGGAGAAGCTCAACGCAGTAAGCCATGAGCGCTATCTGGACCTGCTGAACACCGAGGACTTCACGCCGTGGTTCTCGACCGTGACGCCGCTGACCGAGGTCGGTCTGCTGCCGATCGGCTCGCGTCCCGCCAAGCGCGGCCTGGGTGCCAAGTCGCTCGACGACCTGCGTACCATTCCGTGGATCTTCAGCTGGAGCCAGGCTCGCATTAACCTGGCCGCTTGGTACGGCCTGGGCACCGCTTGCGAGCAGCTGGGCGATCTGGACCAGCTTAAGGCTGCCTACCAGGAGTGGCCGTTCTTCCGCACGTTCATCGACAACATCGAGATGTCGATCGCCAAGACCGACCAGCGCATCGCCAAGATGTATCTGCACCTGGGCGATCGCCAGGATCTGTCCGAGAAGGTCTTCACCGAGATGCAGCTCACCCGTAAGTGGGTCCTTGCCATCGTCGGTGACGAGTGGCCGCTGCAGCGCCGCCGCGTGCTCGGCTGCGCCGTTCGCGTGCGCAATCCCTACGTCGACGCCCTGTCCATCGCCCAAGTCCGCGCCCTTCGCGAGGTGCGCATGAACCATGACGAGATGGCCGAGGAGAAGAAGGCCGAGTACATGAGCCTGATTCTTTCGACTGTGACCGGCGTCTCGGCAGGACTGCAGAACACGGGGTAATCGATAGCCCTGTGGCTCTCACCGGGACCCGACGGGTTTCCCTCTGAATGCGTCCTCGCACTTGAAGCCCCCTTATCCTGCTCCTTCGGAGCTGCGGATAAGGGGGCTTCGTGCTGCGGAATGCATTCAGAGGGAAACCCGTCGGGTCCCTTCATCCTCGGTCTTCGGGGATTAAAGCTGAAGGGAAGAAAGGCGCGCTTCGCGCGTTTTGGATGGGGTCTGTCCCGGCGGCGCGTTTGGCGCTTCTCGCCTTACGACTGTAGCGGCCGCGGTCCCAAGCGGGATCGCGGCCGCTCTATTTTGGGTCAAATATGAACGTTCTGTTAACGAGTGGGCAAACGGTAGCTTTTTTCGGTGAGCGGCGTATTCTCTCAACGGTTTAACTAGTGTGTCAGTTGAAAGAAAGAGGGCGCTCGTCAATGTTTGAATGTGAACTACCGTTTGACCGCAAGACGTTGCATCTGGAGCTCGAGGACAAGAACTTCGCGGGTGTGATGGAAGGTCATCAAAACGAGTTTAAGACTACGAAATCGCAGGAAGAGCTGGTAGAGGAGTCACTTGTCAACCCTTATGGCTCGCCTTCGCTCGAGGAGCTTTGTGCTGGCAAGAAGGATATCGTCATCATTAGCTCCGATCATACGCGCCCCGTTCCCTCGCGTGTGACGATGCCTATTCTGCTGCATCACATTCATGCCGCTGCGCCCGAGGCTCGCGTGCGTATTTTGGTTGCTACGGGTATGCACCGTCCGTCGACGCACGAGGAGCTCGTCAATAAGTATGGTGAGGAGATCGTTGCCAACGAGGAAATCGTTATGCATGTCGCGACCGACGACAGCATGATGAAAAAGATCGGCACCCTGCCTTCTGGTGGCGAGTGCATCATCAACAAGATCGCTGCCGATTGCGACCTGCTGCTTGCCGAGGGCTTCATTGAGCCGCACTTCTTTGCCGGTTTCTCTGGCAGCCGTAAGTCCGTCCTGCCCGGCATCGCCAGCTATAAGACCATCATGTACAACCACAACGGTCAGTTTGTGAACGATTCCCATTCGCGTGCCGGCAACCTGTGCCACAACCACGTGAGCGAGGATATGTTTGCCGCTGCCGAGATGGCTCACCTTGCCTTTGTGCTCAACGTGGTGCTCAACGGCAAGCACGAGGTCATTGGCTCCTTTGCCGGCGACATCCACAAGGCGCACGAGGCCGGCTGCGACTTCGTGAAGAGCCTTGCCGGCGTTGAGCCCGTCGAGTGCGAGATTGCCATCACTACCAACGGTGGTTACCCGCTCGACCAGAACATCTATCAGGCCGTGAAGGGCATGTGCGCTGCCGAGGCCACGCTTCCCGAGGGCGGTGTGATCATCGATGTCGCCGGTTGTGCCGACGGTCACGGTGGCGAGGGCTTCTATCACAACATCGCCGACAACGATCCGGCAGAGTTTGAGCGCGCCTGCATCGACCGTCCCAAGGACGAGACCCTGCCCGACCAGTGGACGAGCCAGATCTTTGCCCGCATCCTGGCGCATCACCCTGTGATCATGGTCACCGACCTGTGCGATCACCAGATGCTCAAGGATATGCACATGACGCCGGTCAACACCCTCGAGGAGGCGCTCAAGCTTGCTTTTGAGATGAAGGGTGCCGACGCCAAGGTGGCCGTCATCCCCGATGGCCTGGGTGTTGTCGTCGCGCAGCACTAGCGTGCGGACTCAACGAATCGTTTACAACCGACAAGAAAGATAAGGTTTTATGCTTACCAAACTCCTGTGCGAATTCGGCGCGACTGCCCTCATGATCGTCTTTGGCGTGGGCGTGCACTGCGATACCGTGCTCAAAGGCACCAAGTATCAGGGCTCCGGCCATATGTTTGCCATCACCACCTGGTCTTTTGGCATCTCGGTCTGCCTGTTTGTCTTTGGCGGCGCCGTGTGCATGAACCCCGCTATGGTGCTTGCCCAGTGCATCGTCGGTCTGGTGCCGTGGGGCAACTGCATTCCCTTCATGCTTGCCGATATGCTCGGCGGCTTTGTGGGTGCTGTGATCGCTTGGTTTATGTATGCCGATGAGTTCAAGGCTTCCGAAGGCGTCGTCGATCCCATTGCCCAGCGCAACATCTTCTCGACCAACCCCACCACCGAGGGCACGAACTATGCCCGCAACTTCTTCTGCGAGGCTATCTGCACCTTCGTGTTTATCAGCGCCATCCTTGCTGCTGCTAGCCGTGCTGGTGAGAACGTTCTGTTGCTCGCCATCTGCGTCGGCCTGATTGTTTGGGCCGTTGGCATGGGCATGGGCGGCATCACCGGCTTCGCCATGAACCAGGCCCGTGACCTTGGCCCTCGCATGGCCTATCAGGTGCTGCCGATCAAGAACAAGGCTGACAACAACTGGAAGTATGGCCTGCTTGTTCCTGGTATCGCGCCGTTTGTCGGTGCTATTGTGGCCGCGCTGTTTGTGCATGGCTTCTTGGGCATGTTCTAGTCGAAGGCAATTGATATAACGTCCGGGTCCGGCATAGGTTAACTTTCCGCCGCGTCCTCGGACATGCAAGAAGCTCCCGCTGCGCACTTCGTGCGGCGGGAGCTTCTTGCGTCCTGCGGAATGCGGCGGAAAGTTAACCTATGCCGGACCCTGCGGGAATCCAGTTGGATTGGAACAAGCAACCCAACATATATCTGAATTTGGATGGGAGGGGCTTGTTGCTGATAGGGGCGTTGAGCTGTTGTTGACACTTTGGGATGCGTGGCGCCCTGGGTTGGGGTGATGCTTTGGGATGGGCTTCTTACTTAGCCGAAGAGGGGTTTTATGGCTGATAGGTAGTCTTTGGCTACTTCGGCCTTATCTGCTTGGAAGTTGTGCCAGGCCCACCATTGGACCATTCCTACGAAGCTTGAGGCTATGTGGTGTAGTAGGAAGCTTCGGTCCATGGTGCCGGCGGGGCCTGTGGAGTCGACGGGGACGGTTTCGGCTGCGCGCGACATGATGGTCTTGCGGAGGCTGTCGGCGAAGACGCGTGAGCCGGCGCCGGCTACCAGCGCTCGGACGCCCTGACGACGATCCCAGAGGTTGTTGAGGATATGCTCGACTTGCACGAGTGGGTCGTCGAGGGGCGTACCGTCATCGTCGAGGGCATGGGTGCAGATATCGCACACGAGCTCAGCGAGCAGGTTATCTTTGCTCTTGAAGAGGCCGTAGAACGTGGCTCGACCCACATGGGCGCGAGCGATGATGTCGCCGACGGTGATCTTGCCGTAGTCCTCTTCGCGCAGCAGTTCGGAGAACGCCGCGACGATGGCGGCGCGGCTTTTTGCCTTGCGGGCATCCATGGCTATGCGTCCGTGTGAACGAGCAGGCAGCGGAGCGTACCGGAGCAACCCTCGTAGGGGCGCTTACCGGCGCCGTAGCCGACGGCCTCGATGCGGTAGCGGGCCGGCAGGTGCTCGGACGTGCGCAGTGCGGCGACGATGGCGGCGCCCGTGGGCGTCACGAGTTCGCCGGCGACCGGTGCGGGCGTGAGGGCGATATTGCCTGCTTGGCATAGGTTGACGACGGCGGGCACCGGGATGGGCATAAGGCCGTGGGCACAGTGGATGGTACCGTGACCCTCGGAGAGCGACTCCACCACGATGTCCTCAATGCCCAGGTCATCGAGGCAGATGGCGACAGAGCAGACGTCGACGATGGAGTCGACGGCGCCCACCTCGTGGAACATGACGGTCTCGGGCGTTTTGCCGTGGGCCTTGGCCTCGGCGGCGGCGAGTGCGGTAAAGATGGCGAGGGCGCGACGCTTGGCGCCATCGCTTAGCTGCGAGTCATCGATGATGGCGGTGACATCCGCCAAAGAACGGTGGTGATGGTGGTGGGCGTGATGGTGGCCCTCGTGGCCATGACCGTGGGCCTCATGGTCATGCTCGTGGCAGTGCTCGTGTTCGTGCTCGCCATGATCATGATGGTGGTGCTCATGCTCATGTGTGTGCTCGGTGCCCGCTTCGTTGCCGTAGAGCCAGGCCATGTCGTGGTCGTGGTTCTCGAGCTCCTCTGCCAGCTGAACATCAAAGTCGCAGGCGTCGATGCCATGCTTGTTTACGCGTGTAACGGCAATCTCAAAGCCGCCGACCGGCAGCGTGGCGAGCTGGTCGCGCAGATGCTCCTCGCTGGCGCCCAGGTCGAGCAGGGCCGCGACGGTCATGTCGCCGCTGATGCCCGAGGTGCCGTCGATGATAAGCGTGTGCTGATGGTTGGACATGAAATGCTCCTTAGCGGGCGCAGGACGTGCCGGCGCTCAGATGATTGATAAGACTTGCCTGATAGGCGGCGCCAAAGCCATTGTCGATGTTGACGACCGAAACGCCGCTGGCGCAGGAGTTGAGCATGGCGAGCAGTGCGGCCACGCCGCCAAAGCTCGCGCCATAGCCCACGCTGGTGGGGACGGCGATGACCGGACAGCTCACAAGGCCTCCGATGACGCTCGCCAGTGCGCCCTCCATGCCGGCAATGGCGATGACCACCTGCGCCTGGGCAAGTTCCTCAGCATGCGCGAGCAGGCGGTGCAGGCCGGCGACACCCACGTCGTAGAGGCGATCGACCTCGTTGCCGTAGAACTCGGCCGTCAACGCGGCTTCCTCGGCAACGGGCAGGTCGCTCGTGCCGGCGCAGGCGACGACGATGCGTCCGTTGCCGTTGGGGGAGGGCTTGCCACCCACGAGGGCGAGCTGGGCGTCCGGGACATATCCCAGGTCGATGCCGTTGCCGAGGAGCTCCGAGGTGCGGGCTGCCTTTTCGTCGTCCAGGCGCGTGACCAGGATGCGCTCCTGGCCGGCATCGAGTAATGCTTTGATAATGGCGGCAATTTGCTCGGCGGTTTTACCGGCGCCGTAGACAACTTCGCCGGCTCCCTGGCGCACCCCGCGCGAAAGGTCGAGCTGCGCAAAGCCCAAATCGGCGGTCGGAGCCGTCTGGATGCGCGTGAGGGCGTCGGCAGGGGTGACTGCTCCGCCGGCAACATCGCTCAGCAGCTGCTCTAGATCTCGCTTATCCATATATGTTCCCTTCGACGGCGCAAAGTTTAGCACTCAAAGGGTATGTTTCCGAACACTAAGACAGAATTGTTCGGAAACTATAGGACAGACTGATTCAATTGCTAGACGGATTGGCTAGTCGCGCAGGATGATGTCCATGGCGAGCATCAGATTGCGCTCGTCGATGGCAAACGGGGCGGCCTCGCGCGTCTTGGGCTTGGCACAAAACGCGATGCCCGTGCCCGCGGCCTGAATCATGGGGATGTCGTTGGCACCGTCGCCGATCGCGACGGTGTGGGCCATATCGACGCCGCACTCAACTGCCCAGTCCAGCAGCTGGATGAGCTTGGACTCCTTGGTCACAATGTCGGCAGCCAACTTACCGGTGAGCTTGCCGTCCACGACCTCCAGACGATTGGCCAGGCAAAAGTCGATGGCCGCGGCGGCCACGATCTTATCGGCGACTTCGTGAAAGCCGCCACTCACGACGCCGACCTTCCAACCTTTGCTGTGTGCCGAGCGCACAAGCTCCAACGCGCCGGGGGTAAATGTCACGCGCTCAAAGGTGCGCTCGAACACGCTCTCGTCCAGGCCGGCGAGCAGCCCCACGCGCTCCTCGAGCGCCTGCTTAAAGTCAAGCTCGCCGCGCATGGCGCGTTCGGTGATCTGTGCCACCTGCTCGCCCACGCCGGCCTCTTCGCCCAACAGGTCGATGACCTCCTGGTTGATGAGCGTGGAGTCGATATCCATAACGATGAGGCGTGCAGTCATGGCGGGCCTTTCCGAGTGCTGTTTTATTGGGGCATATTGTCGCACGTGACGAGCGCGGGCGGGTGTCACGGCGCGTCAATTGTTTCGTCTCCGTCAAGTCTTTGGGCAGGAGCCACTTTTTCGCGGCACATCGACGCGAGTGCGATAAGATAGAACGCCATGTCTGGCTGCGCGGTTTACGCAGGCTGGGCAAATCTGTACGACGCCGCCCGGAACGACACGGGGCGGCACAGATCCATAAAGGAGGATCACTGGTATGAGCCAGACCCGTCCCATCGATGAGCATTCCATGCACACCCGTACCTGCGGCGAGCTTCGCTTCGAGAACGTGGGCGAAGAGGTCACCCTCACCGGTTGGGTGAGCCGTCGCCGCGACCACGGCGGCCTAATCTTTTGCGACCTTCGCGACCGTGAGGGCATCACGCAGCTTACCTTCGACCCCGAGCACTCCGACGGCGACGCCTTTAAGATCGCCGAGACCATGCGTCCCGAGTGGCCCATCAAGATTCACGGCGTCGTGCGCGCCCGTGGCGAGGAGACCACCAACACCAAGCTCGCCACCGGCGAGATCGAGGTCCTGACCGACCACGCCGAGGTGCTCAATACGTCCGTCACCCCGCCGTTCCAGATCGAGGACGGCATCGAGACCAGCGAGGACACCCGCCTGCGCTATCGCTATCTGGACCTTCGTCGTCCCGAGATGATGGCCAACCTCAAGCTGCGCTCCGACTTTACCTTTGCCATTCGCGAGGCGCTGCACAACCGTGAGTTCATGGAGGTCGAGACGCCCTCCCTGTTCAAGTCCACGCCCGAGGGCGCCCGCGACTTCATCGTCCCCAGCCGCATCCAGCCGGGCAACTTCTACGCCCTGCCGCAGTCCCCGCAGCTCCTGAAGCAGCTGCTTATGGTCGGTGGCGTCGAGCGCTACTATCAGGTTGCCAAGTGCTTCCGCGACGAGGACTTGCGTGCCGACCGTCAGCCCGAGTTCACCCAGGTTGATATCGAGATGTCCTTCGTGGACCAGAACGACGTTATGAGCGCGCTCGAAGAGGTTCTTGCCGATGCCTTCGGCCGCATGGGTGTCGAGATGCCCACGCCGCTGCGTCGCATGAACTACTGGGAGGCCATGGACACCTATGGCTCCGACAAGCCCGATACCCGCTATGGCATGCACTTGGTCGACCTGACCGACATCTTCGCCAACTCCAAGTTCAAGGTCTTTGCGACTGCCGCGAACGAGGAGGGCTCTGTCGTCAAGGCCATCAACGCCAAGGGCGCCGGTGCCTGGGCTCGCGCCAAGATCGATAAGCTTGCCGGCGTGGCTTCCACGTTTGGCGCCAAGGGCCTGGCCTGGATCGCATTCCGCGAGGACGGCTCCATCAACAGCCCCATCGTCAAGTTCTTCTCGGACGAGGAGATGGCCGCCCTGCGCGAGCGCATGGACGTCGAGCCCGGCGACCTTGTGATGTTCGCCGCCGGCCCGCGCCTGCTCTCCGACGAGATCCTGGGCGGCATGCGTTCCCACATGGCTAACGCGCTCGAGATCAAGCGCGAGGGCCACGACTTCCTGTGGGTCGTCAACTTCCCGCTGTTCCACTGGGACGAGGACCGCAAGGCTTACGCTGCCGAGCACCAGCCCTTCACCCTGCCGACCGAGACCGACATCGCCAAGATCGAGGCCAATCCGTTGGCAGCCGGTTCTTGCACCTACGACTTTGTCATGGACGGCTTTGAGGCCGGTGGCGGCGGTATGCGTATCCACAACGCCGAGATGCAGATGTCCATGCTCAAGCTCCTGGGCTTTACCGAGGAGCGCGCCGAGTCTCAGTTTGGCTTCCTCATGGAGGCGCTCAAGTTTGGTGCGCCCCCGATGGGCGGTTTCGCTCTGGGCCTGGACCGCGTGTGCATGCTGCTCACCGGTTCCGACTCCATCCGCGACGTCATGGCGTTCCCCAAGACGGCCAGCGGCTCCGACCTCATGTCGGGCGCCCCGAGTGCCGTTAGCGGCGCCCAGCTCAAGGACGTCAGCCTGCGCCTGATGTAGGCAAGCGGCTACATATTGCCCGTAACGAGGGAGGGACACGTGCCTTCCCTCGTTTTTTATACGCCGAGATTGTGAGGGCATGGGATGACCGGGCGTTGCGGAAAGTGCGTCCCGGAATCTGCGTCCAGAACGGGTCACGCTTTCCCAAAGGGGGTCCTCTGGGAAAGCGCGACCCAGAATTCGGCAAAATAATGGGACACAGTTTCCGGTTGAGCTGTCTAACGGAAACTGTGCCCCAGAATGAGCGCTCAAAACGGGCCGGGCTTTCCACAGCAACTGTCTGGCGGAAAGCCCGGCCCAGTTTCCTACAGCGAGTCTCTCTGAACGAGCTGCATGTGCATGACGGTGGTGGTGGGCTCGGCACCCTTGATCATGTCGAGCGCAATGTTGGCGGCCATGTGGCCTTCTTCGCGCAGGGGCTGGCGGACGGTCGTGAGTGCGGGGACGCAGCGCGTCGCAATCTCGTGATCGTCGAAGCCGACGACAGAAACTTCCGCCGGAACAGATAGGCCTGCCTCGTTGAGTGCGGTGATGACGCCAGCCGCGATACGGTCCGATCCGCAGAGCACGCCATCGAAAGCAATCTTGCGCGCGAGGATCTGGCGCATGGCCTGATAGCCGTCTCCGCTGTTCCAGCCGGTATAGATAACGTTTGCGTCTGGGAGGTCTTCGCCCAAGACGGCGCGGTAGCCGCGCAGGCGGTCGACAACAGCGGGGTTGTCTTGCGGTCCCAACACGGCGACGATATCTTTGCGCCCGCGCTCCTTCATGGCGTGTGCCGCAAAGCGTCCGCCCTCTTCGTCGTCAGAGTAGACCGTCGAGAACACATCGCGATAGGGGTGGCCCTCGAGCTGGCCGCACAACACGGTGGGTACGCCCAGCTCGCGCAGCACCTCGAGCAGCTCGCTGCCCTTGTAGGGGGAGACGTCGATCACGGCGTCGAACGAGCGGCGCTCAAAGTGCTCGCGTGCGCGGTTGCGCTCATGCGTAGAAGACGCCTGCAAGATAACGGGCAGATAGGACGACTCCGACAGTTCCTCGGTAATACCGCTCAAAAACTCGCTATAGGTGGGGTCGCTGAAGAGTTCACTCAGGGGCTCGGTCACGAGCACGGCGATGATTTCCGTGCGCCCGACAGCGAGCGCTCGGCCACGGGCATTGGGGACAAAATTGACTTTCTTGGCCGCCGCACGGACGCGCTTTTTGGTTTCCTCGCTAATGCGGGGCGAATCGTTGAGGGCGCGCGATGCCGTGGAGCGCGACACGCCGGCAGCTGCGGCAACCTCGGCAAGCGTAGGTGCGGTGCGAACTGGTTGGGTCATGGCGTCTCCTGGAAAATGCGGTCGATGTTGTCACTGATACGGGCTGGTGCGGATACAGCTTACTATAGTGCACCTGAACAGCGTTCATGATATCCGGTGACAGGTGTCGTTTTGCAACCAAGCCGCAATCGAATACGTCTCGTGTGGGTGAGATATCAGCGGGCGTGGCGGTTGCCTACGAGCTTAAGAACGATGTTTTGCGCTGAGTTTCGATACTCAGGGTGACATAAGTGTCGCAGCTGTACAACCGGTTGCACCGTTAATCCGACCAAATCGACCGTTCAGCGGACAACCGGTTGCACAATTTTTTGCATCGCCCGTAAGATAAGGACAACCGGTTGCACAAGAATCACTACGATGACGAAGGAGCATCACCATGGACGCCATTAACGATTGGGAAAACCAAGCGCTCACCCACAGGAACCGCCTGGCACCCCATGCGTACTTTATGGGTTACGAGACCGCCGATCTCGCCGCTACGTACAGCCGCGAGCTGTCGCGCGGGTTTGTCCAGCTGTCCGGCTCGTGGCAGTTCCGCCTCTTTGAGGGGCCTGCTGCCGTTTCCAACGAGGAGCTCTCCACGTACGAGCCCGAGTGGGATCACGTGGAGGTTCCGCACCTGTGGCAGGTGGATGGCTATGGCAACCTTGCCTACACCGACGAGGGTTTCCCGTTCCCGGTGGATCAGCCGTTCGTTCCCTCCGACGACCCCACGGGCGTCTACCAGCGCATCGTCAACCTTCCCGCCGTGCCTGCCGGCGCTCGCGAGATCATTCGCTTTGACGGCATCGAGAGCTATGGTGAGCTGTACGTCAACGGTCAGTTTATCGGCATGACCAAGGGTTCGCGCCTGTCTGCCGAGTTTGACGTGACCGACGCGCTCGTCGAGGGCGACAACCTGTTTGCGGTCAAGGCTCTGCAGTACAGTGATGGCAGCTATATCGAGGATCAGGACATGTGGTGGGCCTCGGGCATCTTCCGCGATGTGTACCTTATGCAGCGTCCCGCCGCGCACCTGGTCGACTTTAGGTTCCGCACGCACCGCGAGGGCGATGCCGCTCTGATCACGCTCGATACGGTGGCCGAGGGCGCTACCCGCGTTGTGTATACGCTCAGCGATGGCGGAAACGTGGTGGCTACGGGTGAGTGCGTCGACGGCCATGCCGAGTGCAGCGTTGCCGATGCCCACTTCTGGAATCCCGAGGACCCCTTCCTCTATGACCTTACGTTTGAGGTCTACGATGGCGACGAGGCCAGCGAGTACGTTCCGCATCGCCAGGGTCTTGCCGAGGTGACGGTCGAGGGCAATCATATCTACCTCAACGGCACCTACTTTAAGATGCATGGCGTCAACCGCCACGATCACGACGATCACAAGGGCCGCGCCGTGGGCCTCGATCGCATGCGCCGCGACCTGGAGCTCATGAAGCGGCACAACATCAACGCGGTGCGCACCTCTCACTATGCCAATGACCCGCGCTTCTACGAGCTGTGTGATGAGTATGGCATCATGCTGGTCGCCGAGACCGATATGGAGAGCCACGGCTTCGAGAATATCGGCAACATCGCCCTGGTCACCGACGATCCGGCATGGGAGCCGGCCTACGTCGACCGCATTGAGCGCCTGGTGATGCAGGAGCGCAACCACGCCTGCATCATTATGTGGTCGATGGGCAACGAGAGCGGCTATGGCTGCAACATCCGCGCGATGTACGCCAAGGCTCACGAGCTCGATGATCGTCCGGTCCATTATGAGGAGGACCGCAACGCCGATACCGTCGACGTTATCTCCACGATGTACTCCCGTGTTTCGCAGATGAACGACTTTGGCGAGCACCCATTCCCCAAGCCGCGCATCAACTGTGAGTACGGTCACTCCATGGGCAATGGTCCCGGAGGCCTGTCCGAGTACCAGGAGGTCTTCGATCGTTGGGATTGCATCCAGGGCCAGTTCATTTGGGAATGGTGCGACCACGGTTTGGCTGCTGTGACCGAGGACGGCGTTGCCTACGATATGTATGGTGGCGACAACGGCGATTACCCCAACAACAGCAACTTCTGCATCGATGGCATGGTGTTCCCCTGGCAGCAGCCGAGTCCGGGCCTTACCGAGTACGGCCAGGTTATCTGCCCGGTCCGCATGGCTTATGACGCCGAGGCAGGCGAGCTGACCGTCACCAACAAGCGTTGGTTCACCACCCTCGAGGATGTCTGCCTGTCGGCCGAGACCCTGGTGGACGGCGACGTGGTCTGCCGCAAGACGCTCATGCCCGGCGCGGTTGCCCCCGGCGAGTCCGTCCAGCTGCCACTGGTGATTCGCGAGGCCGCAGTGGGCGAGACCCTGCTGACCGTGCGCGCCTACACCATGGCCGCTCACGTCTGGTGCGAGCCGATGTTCCAGCTGGGCGCTAGCCAGTTTGCCATCGCAAACCATCCGGCGCCGACCATCGTGGCCCCCGCTCGTCCTGAGCTTACGGTTGAGGAGACCGAGCAGGAGATCCGCATCCACTCCCTCAACGGCGAGCTGACCTTCAGCAAAGTCAACGGTACCGTGAGCGAGTGGAAGGCATCCGGCCGCGACGTCATGGCCTCTGGTCCCCAGGTTGGTTTTTGGCATCCGCTCGTCGATAACCATGCCCAGGAGTATGACTCACTGTGGAAGGACAACTTCATCGATGTGATGCAGACGTCTACCCGCAAGGTTTCTTGGAAGCAGGATGGCAATGCGGTCGTCGTTACCGTGAGCCAGCGTATCGCTCCTCCCGTCCGCGCGTTCGGCATGCGCGTCGAGCTCGTCTACACCGTGCTTCCGAGCGGTCGCGTCGACCTCAAGGTTTCCGGCGAGCCCTACGGCGATTACTCGGATATCATCCCGCGCATCGGCATCTCCTTCGAGGTCCCCGGTTGCGATCGTGCCGTCGAGTGGTATGGCCACGGCCCGGGCGAGAACTATCCGGACTCGCTGCGCGCCAACCCGGTCGGTCATTACCGCACTACGGTCGACGACATGTTCACGCCCTACGTTATGCCTCAGGATTGTGCTAACCGCGAGGGCACCCGTTGGGTCGCCCTGCGCTCTAGCCACGGTGACGGTCTGGTCGTGACGCGTCCGAGCGACGCCGCCTCCAACCCGTTCTCGTTCTCGGCATGGCCCTATAGCTGCGAGGCTATAGATAACGCCAAGCACGTCTACGACCTTGTCAAGGGCGACACGGTTACGGTCAATATCAACGACCAGCTGCTCGGCCTTGGTTCGAACTCTTGGGGTTCCGAGGTGCTCGATTCCTACCGCACCCGTTTTGAGAGCTTCAGCTTTGAGGTGTCCCTGCGACCGCTGACGTCTGCCGATCTGGCTCAGGCGCTGGCACCCATTAAGGAGGCATAAGTCATGCATGTCTTTAACTCGCGCGCCGATTTCGACGCTCAGATGAAGTCCGTCAAGAAGTGGATGCGCACCGGTCAGGCGCTCGATGGCGTTGCCGACCTGCAGCACGACGTGGCTTACTCCATCGGCGACTCGTTGGTGTACTGGTGGGTCTATGCCCGCGAGGCCGCTACCGCCGATCTGGTCGGTCACCGTCGCTACCATGCCGTGCTCGCTCCGCTCGACGGCGACCTGACCGTCGAGGTTGCCCCCAAGGCAGACCTCACCTGCATCCGTGCTTACAGCGATATCGATGATCGCGAGCGCTTTGAGGGTGCGGGGGAGACCGTGACGATTCCCGCCGGCGGCGTTGCCGTCGTCGAAATTGACGAGGCCTACCGTGTCGTGGCCGATGCCGCGGATTCCCGCGTCGTGGTACTGCACGTGACGGTTGAAGGTTATTCCTTCCCCAACAAGTAGTATTCGTCCGTTTGGACGTTTGCTTCGCGCCGTTAAGGGGGATGGCTTTGTTGACTCCCTTTTCCCCATTCCCCTTAGCAGGTGCGCCGTCCACGATTGCGCTTGCAGTCCGGACGGTTTTAGATGAGATATAACGGATGATTGGGAGGGCTTATGAGCTCTGAAAAACGAGGAACGATTGGTTCGTTCGCTCTGCTGGGCATGACGGTCGCCGCCGTGTTCGGTATCAAGAACATCATCAACAACAACGCGGCCATCGGCTTGGCAGCTGCGCCGTCGTTCTTTTTCGCTACGCTTTTGTACTTTGTCCCCTATACCCTGGTTACCGCCGAATTCGTCGGCCTTAACAAGGACTCCGAGTCTGGCGTGTACGCATGGGTTAAGACCTCGATGGGTGGCCGCTGGGCGTTCCTGACGGCATTTAGCTACTGGTTCGTTAACCTGTTCTACTTTGCGTCCGTCCTGCCCAACGTCATCATCTACGCGAGCTACGTGTTCTTTGGTGCCAATGCCGAGCTCTCGCAGCTGTGGATCACCATTATCGAGATCGTCGTCTTTGCTATCGCCACGTGGGTGTCGACTAAGGGCGCTAAGTGGATCGGATCCATTTCGTCCTTTGGCTCGACTGCGGCTCTCGGCCTGACTGCCGTGTTCATCTTGCTGTCCCTGGCCGCTGCCTTTGGCGGCGTCGAGTTCGCCACGGCTCCTACTCCGGCTAACATGGCTCCCGACACGAGCAGCTTCGCCACTACGTGGGGTTTCTTCGGTACGCTTGCCTGGATCATCCAGGGCGTAGGCGGTGCTGAGTCCGTCGGCGTGTTCCTTAACGACCTCAAGGGCGGCGTCAAGGCCTTCGTGCGTACCGTCGTTATCGCCGGACTGACCATCGGACTTCTGTACGCAGGCGCTTCGCTGCTGGTCAACCTGTTCATCCCCGAGGGCGGCGTTGCCATTTCCACCGGCATCTTCGACGTGTTCGGCGCTGTCTTTGCCCACTTTGGCATTCCCATGGAAGTGTCCACGCGCATCATCGGCCTGATCCTTCTCGCCGCCACGCTGGGCTCCCTCATGATGTGGACCTCTGCTCCCATCAAGGTCTTCTTCACCGAGATCCCCAAGGGCGTCTTTGGTAGCAAGATCGTCGAGCTCAACGAGCACGGCATTCCCGCCCGCGCCGCTTGGCTGCAGTTCGCCATCGTCGTCCCCATCCTGATCATCCCGGCCTTGGGCTCTGGTAACCTCGACGACCTGCTCATGATCGTCACCAACATGACGGCTGCCACTGCTCTGCTCCCGCCGCTGCTGATCCTGCTTGCCTACTTTATGCTGCGCAAGAACTTCGACGCTGCTCCCCGTGGCTTCCGCATGGGTTCGCGTACCTTTGGCCTGGCCATTGCTGCATTCCTGCTTGTGGTCTTCTGCTTCGTGCTTATCTGCGGCACCATTCCGCTCGATCAGCCGCTTTGGCTGACGCTGGTCTACAACGTTGGTGGCGTGGTTGTGTTCCTGGGCCTTGCCGTGATGTGGTACAACCGCTACATCAACCGCCTGCGCGAGACCGATCCCGAGGCTGCCGAGAGCGAACTGCGCCCCTCCGTCCTCGACATGATGGAGTAGCGGCTAGGATTAATCTACGGCTGTGGAATAAATCGATTCCCTTTCCTAAGGAGGGGCCTTACGAGGCCCCTCCTTTTGTGTTTTGGGGCATGGTTTTGGACCCCGTGGTCAAAAAATGCCAAATATGAGTACTGTTGCAAAAGAGGTGTCATATTTTTCGGTCTGTTCTGAGCAAAAACGGGCTCAAAATCAATTTATATAACCCCCTTTAAAGGGCGTTTGACGGCTTTCAACCTCTTCGAATCGCTCAAAGGAGGCAATTTGCTCTCGATTTTGCTGCTACTAAATTGGTGACAGTACTCATATTTGCCACTTTTTGCCCACGAGGTGTTCAGAGGAGCTCTCGACAAGCATCTAACGCTACAATAGCTACCACGTGGCTGGGTTTTGCCGGCCAAATGTGCGATGCCGTGGGAGGGGACATGGTCGAGTTTACAAAGACGATTAAAGATCCGTTGGGACTGCACGCCCGCCCGGTCGCGCTGCTCTACGACATCATTGCCAAGCATCGTAGCAACGTATCGGTCAGCATCGGCGATCGCCATACCGACGGCCGCGATGTAATGGGGCTCATGGCTCTCTACGGCGAGTGCGGCGAGGACATCATCTTCCGCATTTCGGGCGTAGACGAGGCCTCGTGTGTCACGTCGATCAGAAACCTCTCGCTCTAAGCATGACAGGGCGCGGCAAAGGACAGCTCTTTGCCGCGCCTTTTTGTTTCGTATAGGAAACTTTTTCGAAATCTAAATGGGGACCCTTTCCAAAAAGTTAACCACGTGCTAGTTTACTATAGCGAACATAGACGTGGTTAACTTTTACTGCGTCGATGTTGAGGACGAACTGACGTTAGGAGCTCACTCATGTCTTGCGGACCGCAGATGCCGGCTATGCCGCTTTCGATGGTAAAAGCGGGCGAAACCGTGCGCGTGTCTCGCGTAAAGGGCAATGAGGATATGAAGCACCATCTCAAGGACCTCGGCTTTGTCGAGGGCAGCGAAATCCACGTGGTGAGCTCGAGTGGCGCCAATATCATCGTCACAGTGTTGGGCGCACGCTTTGGCATCGATTCCAAGGTTGCCATGCACATCATGACCGTCGGTTAGTCCACAGCATTTGATAAAAACCGAAAGGGGGACAAGAGGATGAAGACGTTGGGTGACGTTAAGGTGGGCGAGAGCTCTACTATCGTCAAGCTTCACGGTGAGGGTGCGCTTCGCCGCCACCTTATGGACCTGGGGCTCATCAAGGGCACTTCGTTCAAGGTCGTGAAGGTTGCGCCGCTCGGTGATCCGGTCGAGATCAACGTGCGCGGCTACGAGCTTTCCATCCGCAAGGAGGAGGCGGCCGTCGTCGAGGTCCAGTAGGGGCTTGCGGCGTATATTTCTGCAGATAAAGTTAGGTTTTTCTAACTTAATGCAGCATTTTTGAAGCACATTATCCAGCCCGTGCGGAGAAAGCAGCGCGGGCACACAAGGAAGAAGGATTGAATGGCGGATTCTCAGATCCATGTCGCGCTGGCGGGTAACCCCAACTGCGGTAAGACCACGCTTTTCAACCTGATCACCGGCGCCAACGGCTACGTTGGCAACTGGCCCGGCGTCACGGTTGAGAAAAAGGAGGCCAAGCTCCTAAGCGACAAGAACGTTACCATCACGGACCTCCCTGGTATCTACTCGCTTTCCCCCTACAGCCCCGAGGAGCAATGCTCGCGCGATTATCTCATGAGCGGCGAGCCCGATGTGGTCGTCCAGGTGGTCGACGCCACCAACCTCGAGCGCAACCTGTACCTGGCGCTTCAGGTTATCGAGACCGGCCTGCCCGTGGTCGTCGCCCTCAACATGGCCGACTTGGTCGAGAAGAACGGCGACAAGATCGACACGGACAAGCTCTCCAAGAAGCTTGGCTGCCCGGTCATGATGATCTCGGCCCTTAAAAACAAGGGCATCACGGAGCTGTTCGATCAGGTCAAGAAGTCTGCCGCTTCCAAGGGCCAGGTGCCGGAGCACAAGTTCGATTCCTCCATCGAGGACGTTCTGGACCACATCGAGAACAACCTGCCGGCGAGCGTTTCCGCCAACAAGCGTCGCTACTACGCGGTCAAGCTGTTTGAGCGCGACGCGGACGCCTGCAAGCTCATCAACCTCACCAAGGAGAAGGCCGCTCGCGTCGAGCAGCTGGTTGCCCAGTGCGAGCAGGACTGCGACGACGATGCCGAGTCCATCATCACCGGCGAGCGTTACAGCGTGATTGCCCACATCATTGACGAGTGCCTCACCAAGGCTCCGGCCAAGATGAGCACTTCCGAGAAGATCGACCGCGTGGTTACCAACCGTATCCTGGGCCTGCCGATCTTTGTGGTCATCATGTTCTGCGTGTACTACATCGCCGTTTCCACCTTGGGCGGCACGGTGACCGACTTCACCAACGACCAGCTCTTTGGCACCGACGGTTGGTATGTGCTCGGCCAGGGCCGCGACGCCTACGACGCAGCTGTCGAGGCTGCGGGTGACGCCGCCGACTCGATCGACCCGGCCGAGTTTGGCCCCTATGTCCCGGGCATCACCACCGTGGTGCACGACGCCCTCGTGGCGGGCGGCACCGAGGACGGTGGCCTGGTCGATTCGCTGGTCTGCGACGGCATCGTCGGCGGCCTGGGCGCCATCTTCGGCTTTGTGCCGCAGATGTTCCTGCTCTTTGTGATGCTGTCTTTCTTGGAGGACTGCGGCTACATGGCCCGCGTCGCCTTTATCATGGACCGCGTGTTCCGCCGCTTTGGCCTGTCCGGTAAGTCCTTTATCCCCATGCTCGTGTCCTCGGGCTGCGGCGTCCCCGGCGTCATGGCCACCAAGACCATCGAGAACGAGAAGGACCGCCGCATGACGGTCATGACCACCACGTTCATTCCCTGTGGCGCCAAGCTGCCGATCATTGCCCTGCTCATGGGTTCTATCATCGGCGATTCTTCCACCACCGCTGCGTGGATCAGCCCGCTCTTCTACTTCCTGGGCGTCTTTGCTGTCATCGCCTCGGGCCTCATGCTCAAGAAGACCAAGCTCTTCGCCGGTCGCCCGACGCCGTTCGTTATGGAGCTTCCCGCCTACCACTTCCCGGCGATCCGCTCTTGGGCGCTGCACGTGTGGGAGCGCTGCTGGGCCTTTATCAAGAAGGCCGGCACGGTCATCTTCGCGTCCACCGTCGTCGTTTGGTTCCTCTCCAACTTTGGTAGCTACAACGGTTCCTTTGGCTTCCTGCCCGCGATGGACGGCATCCCCGAGGAGTTCATGGACTACTCTGTGCTTGCCATGCTCGGCAACCTGGTCGCTTGGATCTTCGCCCCGCTCGGCTTTAGCACCTGGCAGGCAACTGCGCTGACTGTCTCTGGCCTTGTCGCTAAGGAGAACGTCGTCGCCACCGCCGGCTCGCTGCTGTCGGTTGCTGACGCCGCCGAGACCGACCCGAGCCTGTGGACCGCGTTTGCCGGCATGTTCCCGACTATGGGCGCCTGCGTTGCCTTCGGCGCTTTCAACCTGCTGTGCGCCCCGTGCTTTGCCGCCATGGGCACTATCCGCAATCAGATGGACTCCGGTAAGTGGACCGCGATTGCCATCGGCTACGAGTGCGCCTTCGCTTGGGTCATCGGCCTGTTCATCAACCAGTTCTACAACCTGCTTGTCCTTGGCCAGTTTGGTATCTGGACGGTTGTGGCCATCGTGCTGCTGGTTGCGATGCTCTTCCAGATCTTCCGTCCCATGCCCAAGCACGCTTGGACCGACGAGGATGAGACCAACACCGCTTCCGCCGCAGTTTCCGCTTAAGTCCGAATAAGGATTAGCCCCTTTCCACGAGCCCGGGTGTCCCAGCGACCCCGGGCTTTTTGGTGGGGGAGATGTGACGTTTCCGCAGATAAAACCGACCAAAATAAACCTGTCCCTTTTTGGTAGGTTGAGAATGGGGTAAAGTAAGTGATGGTTAACTAGAGGAGGCTTGCTATGGCACCTATCGATATTGTTGTACTGGCTGTTATCGGTATTGCGTTTGTCGCCGTGTGCGTGCGCATTTATCGCAAGGGCACCTGCGCCGACTGCGCTCAAGGTGGCGTTTGCACGGGACATTGCTCCAACAAAAAGACCTGCGCCGCACTTAAGGGCGTAGACAAAATTGCCGAAGACTTGGGCCGCGGGATCAAATAAGGCCCGGACATCCAGGCATCCAGGCGCCTCGCGAGTATCCGTTCGCGGGGCGCTTTGCACATATGGGGGCGAGCGCGGTGAGTTAAAGAGTGATTTGGGGTATCGCTAACTATGTGGTCAACGGCCCGCTCACCGTGGTCCATGCCGTGGCAGGCGCCAAGCTCGCCGTCGAAGGCATGACTAACTACCTGGGCCTCTAACTCCACCCCGCCCATCAGTTGCGGTGGAATACGGACTGTTTTGGCTGTCAAAGGCCTTATCTACTCCGTATTCCACCGCAACTTTTTGTGGGGTGGGCTAGAGACGCTGCATGCGGTAGCCGACACCCATGTGCGTCTGAATCATCTTGGGGTGAGAGGGGTCTGCCTCGATCTTCTTGCGCAGAGTGCGCATGAACACGCGCAGGCTCGCCAGATCGCTGTCCCAGCTCGTGCCCCATATCTCGCGGGTGATGAAAGTGTGGGTGAGCACCTTGTCGACGTTTTTCGCCAGAAGGACGAGCAATTTGTACTCGGTTGGGGTGAGCGAGAGCTCGCGTCCGTCTTTCGTCGCGTATCCCGCGGCATAGTCGATATGCAGCGGACCGTTGTCGAACGTGCTCGCTTCTGTCGACTCACTTGACGCCATCGAGGAGCGCCTCAAATTCGCACGGACGCGCGCGAGCAACTCATCCACTGAAAAGGGCTTGGTGAGGTAGTCGTCTGCCCCTGCGTCAAGTGCTGCAATCTTGTCGGAATCTTCGGTGCGCGCCGAAATGACGATAATGGGGACTGCCGACCAGCTTCGGATCTTCGTGATGACCTCGATACCGTCAATGTCGGGAAGGCCGAGGTCGAGCATGATGAGGCTGGGGCCGTGCGACACCGCATCCATGATGGCGGCCTGGCCGTTGCAAACCTTGCTCACGACATAGCCGTGGAGGTCAAGCGCGGTCGAAACGAGGTTTTGAACGGTCAGGTCATCTTCGACCAGGAGGATGCGTGGCTTAGCGGCATTATTCATGAATCTCGATCTCCTCGGCGGGCAGGGTAAAACGGAAGACGGCCCCATGGGGGTGGTTGTCGCGAACTTCGATGGCGCCGCCATGCGCCTCCACGATGGAGCGGCAGAGCGACAGCCCAAGGCCGATGCTTCGACGCGAATCCACGGGCCGCGTATTGCTTGAGGTGAAGAAGCGCTCAAAGATATGAGGCTTGTCGCAGTCTGCCACACCCGGCCCATCGTCTGCGACGTCCACCACGACGAACGCACCCTCGCGACGTGCTCTGATGGTGACAGTCGAGTCCTCGGGCGTGTATTTGAAGGCGTTCATGATGAGATTCGTAAGCACCTGTATGATGAGATGGACGTCGATGCGTACCAGCAGGATGTCGTCAGTGTGCTCGATGGTGACGGTACGTCCATGCGATGCTTGGGCGACATGGCTGAGGGCGGCCTCGATGACCTCGTCGATGAGCTCGGACGTGAAGTTGAGGCGAATGGTGCCGTCTTCGACGCGTGTGATGGCGAGGAGGTTCTCCACGGTATCGATAAGCCAGAGGGAGTCATCGTAGATGGCATCGGCAAGATCGCAGCGTTGTTCGAGGCTGAGCTTCTCGTCGCTCTTCCGAAGGATTGCCGCAGATCCGGATATAGCCGTGAGGGGTGTCCTCAAATCGTGGCCGATGGAGCGCAAAAGGTTGGCGCGCAGCTGCTCGTTTTTCGCCAAGACCGCAGCCTCTTCGCGCTCTTGCGCCGCCCGGTCGCTTTCGAGCGCCAAGGCGCATTCGCCTACGATAGATAGGACGATCGAATGCTCGAAGGCTTCGATCTCGCGCCCCTCCAGGTCGATGCCGATGACACCGAATACCTTGTCGCCGGTGCGAACCGCGAGGTAGAGGCAGCGCGCCTCGGGCAGGGTCCGCGTGCTTGCGCCCGCGCGTTTGTTGTTGGTGTAGGTCCAGGTTGCAACAGCGCGCTCGTAGTCGGTGAACAGCGACGCGGATCGGTTTTCGGTGCCAGCGGACTCATAGAGCGTCTTGCCGAGCGTGCCGTGTTCGGCGGTGTAGAAGACCACGTCGAGTTTTAGCAGTTTGATGAGTTGGTTCATGGCGACGCGGGCGCACTCCTCCGCGCTATGGGCTTGCTGCAAGAGCTGGTTCGTTTCGAGGAGTACGCGCGTTTTGAATGCGTTCTCGGCGGAGGTACGGGCGTTGTCGGCGATGCGCGCAGTTAACTCGCCGGCGACCATAGCGGTAGCGAACATGATGCCGAACGTGACCAGATAGCTTCGGTCGTAGCTGGCGAGCGAAAACAGAGGCGTGACGAAGCAGAAGTTGTAAAGCACTACAGAGAGCATGCTCGATACGATCGTGCAGATACGCCCCGTCGTGGTGACGGCGGTCAGCAGGGCCGTGAGGATATAGAGGGATATGATGCAGGAATCGGCAAATCCCAGATGGCGAAAAGCCGTGCCGATCGCCGTGGCGACAAGAGAGAAGGCCAGCGTGCGAAGCGCGTCTCGGCTGCTGGGCGGCTGCAGGGCGCGCGCACGGCGGCGTCCTTTGGGCCGGGAGGGCGGAGTCGACTGGTCTGGAATGATGTAAATGTCGAGGTTCGGGGCGAATGCTATGAGCTGTTCTACGAGAGATTTGCGGCCGAAGAGGGCCTGACGGACGCTGCTGCGCTCGCCCGTGCGCCCCATGACGATCTTCGAAATACCCGACAGGCGTGCGAACTCGGAGATCTGAAACGCGATGTCGTCGCCATAGACGGTTTCCATCTGTGCTCCGAGCTGCTCGGCTAGGGCGATATTGGCTGCAAGCTTGGCGCGCTCATCATCGCTCATGGCTTGCGTGCGCGGGCTCTCTACGAACAGGGCGACGAGCTCGCTGCGAAACGCTTTCGCCATGCGTGCTGCGGCACGGACGATGCGGGGATTGGTCGGCGCCGGGGAGACACAGACCAAGATACGCTCCCTGGTGTAGTAGTCACGGTTTCCCAGCACGCGTGCGGCGTCTGTGAGGTGGCCGGTGCGATCGGCGCAGCGGCGCAGCGCGATTTCTCGGAGTGCGGTGAGGTTCTCGACGGTAAAAAAATGCTGTTGCGCTCGCTCGGCTTGTGCGGGACGGTAGACGAGGCCGGCGCGAAGGCGCTCAAGTAGGTCTTCGGGCTCTATGTCAACGAGCTCGACCTGGTCGGCATCATCGAAGATGCGGTCGGGGATTCGTTCGCTCACGACAACGCCGGTGATGGATGCAACCATGTCGTTTAGGCTCTCGATATGCTGAACGTTCACGGTCGTATAGACGTCGATGCCTGCATGTAGAAGTTCCTCGACGTCTTGATAGCGTTTGTCGTGGCGAGACCCCGGCGCATTCGTATGGGCGAGCTCGTCGACAAGGATGAGCTGAGGGGCGCGTTCGATAGCCGCATCTAGATCGAACTCGCTGAGCGCAATGCCGTTGTGCTCGATGAGTTTACAGGGCACGTTCTCAAGCCCTTGTGCAAGATGGGCAGTTGCCGGACGGTCGTGCGGCTCGATGTATCCCGCGACGACGTCGACACCTCGCCGCTTGGCGGCGTGGGCGGCTTGAAGCATCGCATAGGTTTTGCCTGCACCAGCAGCGTAGCCAAAGAAAATCTTGAGGTGTCCCCGGCTGGTTCGAGCGTCATCGGCGACCTCGTCTTTCTCAATTGCCTTGAGGATGAGGTCTGGATTGACGCGAGTGTCCGATGCGTCGCGCTGCATAGCGTAGCCTTTCTGAAACGTTGTCCATGCGTGCATACGCGGCGAGGACGCCACTGTATGCTCGCGAGGTCGAGTATAGGCGCACTGCAGCCGCAATAGTGCTTTCTACCTGCATCTTTACGGCATCTTAAGGTCGTGAGCCCCGGCCCTCACGCCTCTTTAATCTCTAGAAGCGTTTACTGTCCCCAAGCGCTTGCGAGAGCAGGCGTCCGAGACATCGGACCGCGCGTGAAAGGGGCGGTAATGGACATCCTCATTCCCATCATCGGAGTCGTCTGCATCGGACTCCTTATCTATTACATCTACATTCTGATGAGGAGTGATTCGTAAACTATGGACGCTGCGATTCAGTACATCTTGTACTTTGCCGTGCTCGTCGTCCTGGCCGTTCCGCTCGGTCGGTTCATGGCCCATATCATGGATGGCGAGCATACGTTCCTGTCGCCTGTGATTGCTCCTGTGGAGCGTGGCGTCTATCGTCTGCTTCGCATCGACGCGGCAGAGCAGATGGGATGTAGGCGCTACCTGGCGAGCGTGCTGGTCTTTTCGGGGATCGGCCTCGTGGTCCTTGTGGCACTTCAGGCGCTTCAGTCCTTCTTGCCAGGCAATCCCCAGCACCTGCCGGGTGTGCCATGGGACCTGTCGTTCAATACGGCTGCTTCCTTCATAACCAACACCAACTGGCAGTCCTACTCCGGCGAGACCACCCTGTCCTACCTTGTGCAGTTCATGGGTCTCACCGTGCAGAACTTCGTTTCCGCTGGCACCGGTATCGCGGTCATGTTCGCGCTGATTCGCGGCTTCCGTCAGGTCAAGGAGCAGAGCCTGGGTTCCTTCTGGGTCGACCTCACCCGCACCGTCCTGTATGTGCTCATCCCGCTGAACCTCGTGTTCGGCATCTGCCTGGCTGCCGGTGGCGTCATCTCCAACTTCCAGCCGGCTCAGAAGGCTGAGCTCGTAGAGCCCGTCGCCGTCCAGCCTAATGCAGACGGCGGCTGGAGCGTCCTCGACGGCGCCCAGATCGAGGGCGACACGGTCAAGGTCGACGGCAAGGTTGTCGAGGGCGCGCGCGTGGTCACCGAGCAGTTCCTGCCCCAGGGTCCTGCGGCTCCTCAGGTCGCCATCAAGCAGTCCGGCACCAACGGCGGCGGCTTCTTCGGCGTGAACTCCGCCCATCCGTATGAGAACCCCAGTGCCTTCACCAACATCATCGAGATGACCAGCCTGCTGCTGATCCCGGCTGCCTGCTGCTTCACCTTCGGTATCGGCGTCAAGAACACCAAGCAGGGCAAGGCCATCTTTGCCGCCATGTTCATCCTGCTGGTGATCTTCACCGGCATCATCGCCGTCAACGAGCATGCGGGCACCCCGCAGCTGGCCGATGGCGGAGCGGTCAATATCGAGATGACCGACGGCCAGGCCGGCGGCAACATGGAGGGCAAGGAGAGCCGCTTTGGCATCGCCTCCTCTTCCACCTGGTCCGCTTTCACGACGGCTGCTTCCAACGGCTCGGTCAACTCCATGCACGACTCCTACACCCCGCTCGGCGGGTTTGTCCAGATGCTCCAGATGGCTCTGGGCGAGGTCGTCTTCGGCGGCGTGGGCTGCGGCCTGTACGGCATGATCGGCTTCGCCATCCTCACAGTGTTCATCGCCGGCCTTATGGTCGGCCGCACGCCCGAGTTCCTGGGCAAGAAGATCGAGCCGGGCGAGATGCGCTGGGCAGTTGTCCTGTGCCTGGCAACTCCGTTTGCCATTCTGGTGTGCTCGGCCATCGCCTGCATGGTGCCCGGTCTTGCCGACCAGCTCAACAATGGTGGCGCGCACGGCTTCTCCGAGGTGCTGTATGCCTTCACCTCATGCGGCGGCAACAACGGCTCGGCGTTTGCAGGTATGAACTGCAACATTCCCTGGATCAACGTCATGCTCGGCCTCGAGATGCTGTTCGCCCGCTTCATGCCCATCATCGGTACGCTGGCTATCGCCGGCTCGCTGGCCAAGAAGGGTAAGGTCGCCGAGAGCGCCGGTACCCTGTCTACCACCAACGGCATGTTCGTATTCCTGCTCGTGTTCATCGTTCTGCTGATCGGTGCCCTGAGCTTCTTCCCGGCCCTAGCGCTTGGCCCCGTTGCCGAGTTCTTCCAGATGATTGCGTAAAGGAGGGCGCAGATTTATGACTATGCAAAAAGACATGATGGGCCGCGCGGTCCGCGACTCGTTTGCCAAGCTGGACCCTCGCGTCCAGATTCAAAACCCGGTCATGTTCCTGGTGTGGCTTTCCGCCGTCATGACCTCCGTCCTGGCCGTCGCTTCCATCTTCGGTGTGCAGGACGCGGGTGTGCCCACCTACTATGTGGTCGCCATCGCGGTCATCCTGTGGCTCACCGACCTGTTCTCGAACTTCGCCGAGGCGCTTGCCGAGGGCCGCGGTAAGGCCCAGGCCGATTCCCTGCGTGCGGCCAAGAAGGATGTCGAGGCCCATCGCATCGAGTCCGTTGAGGACAAGGAGCACTTCACCGTCGTTCCCGGCACCGAGCTCACGCGCGGCGACCTGGTGATCGTACGCGCCGGCGAGCAGATTCCCGGCGACGGCGACGTCATCGAGGGCGCTGCTTCCGTTGACGAGTCCGCCATCACCGGCGAGTCCGCCCCCGTGGTCTGCGAGGCCGGCGGCGACCGCTCTGCCGTTACCGGCGGTACCACGGTGCTGTCCGACTGGATCATCGTCAAGATCTCCAGTGAGCCCGGCCAGAGCTTCCTGGACAAAATGATCGCGATGGTCGAGGGTGCCGCGCGCAAGAAGACCCCTAACGAGATCGCTCTGGAGATCTTCCTGGTGGCCCTCTCCATCGTCTTTATCCTGGTCACGCTGGCCCTGTATTGTTACTCCTGCTTCTCGGTCGGTCTTAACGACATGGACAACCCCACGGCCGTGACCACGCTCGTGGCGCTGCTCGTGTGCCTGGCTCCTACTACCATCGGCGCCCTTCTTTCCGCCATCGGCATCGCCGGCATGAGCCGTCTGAACGAGGCCAACGTGCTGGCCATGTCCGGCCGCGCCATCGAGGCCGCCGGCGACGTCGACATCCTCATGCTCGACAAGACCGGCACCATCACCCTGGGTAACCGCCAAGCCGCCGAGTTCATCCCGGTCGACGGCATCGATCCCGCGGAGCTGGCCGATGCCGCCCAGCTTTCCTCGCTGGCCGACGAGACCCCCGAAGGCCGTTCCATCGTCGTGCTCGCCAAGGAGCAGTTCGGTCTGCGCGGCCGCACACTCGAGGATAAGGGTATGGAGTTCATCCCCTTCACCGCGGCGACCCGCATGTCCGGTGTGAACTACGAGGGCAATGAGATCCGCAAGGGCGCTGCCGATTCCGTGCGCACCTATGTGGAGGCAGCCGGCGGCGTGTTCTCCCAGGAGTGCGACGAGGCCGTCGAGCGCATCGCCAAGGCCGGCGGCACCCCGCTGGTCGTGACCAAGAACTGCCGCGTGCTGGGCGTTGTGTACCTCAAGGACATCATCAAGTCCGGCGTTAAGGAGAAGTTCGCCGACCTGCGCAAGATGGGCATCAAGACCATCATGGTGACGGGCGACAACCCGCTCACCGCCGCGGCAATCGCCGCCGAGGCCGGCGTTGACGACTTCCTGGCCGAGGCCACCCCTGAGGGCAAGCTCGAGAAGATTCGCGAGTTCCAGCGTGAGGGGCACCTGGTCGCCATGACCGGCGACGGCACCAACGACGCGCCCGCTCTGGCCCAGGCCGACGTCGCCGTGGCCATGAACACGGGCACCCAGGCTGCCAAGGAGGCCGGCAACATGGTCGACCTCGACTCCAGCCCCACCAAGCTCATCGAGGTTGTGCGTATCGGCAAGCAGCTGCTCATGACCCGCGGTTCGCTCACGACCTTCTCGGTGGCCAACGACATGGCGAAGTACTTCGCTATCATCCCGGCCCTGTTCTCGCCGATCTACCCGGGCCTTGGCGCGCTCAACATCCTCGGTCTGGCAAGCCCGCTGTCCGCGGTTCTTTCGGCCATCATCTATAACGCGCTCGTTATCGTCGCGCTGATCCCGGCCGCGCTGAAGGGCGTTAAGTACCGCGAGGTACCGTCCGGACAGCTGCTGATCCACAACCTGCTCGTGTGGGGTCTGGGCGGCATCGTTGCCCCGTTCGTATTCATCAAGCTCATCGACATGCTGCTCGCGTTCTGCGGCATTATGTAAGTGGAGGTTTGTATGTTCAAAGGTGTTGCATCGCGCGCACTGGGCGTGTTCGCGCTGTTTACCGTTGTCTGCGGCCTGGGCTATACGCTCGTCGTGACCGGCATCGCCCAGGTTGCGTTCCCGTATCAGGCGAACGGTTCACTAATTACGGTCGACGACAAGATCGTGGGCTCCGAGCTGATCGGCCAGAACTTCGAGGATGAGGACCACATGTGGGGCCGCATCCAGAACGTGTCAATTGTCGAAGGCGAAGACGGCGAGCTCATGGCGTATGGTGCCCCGTCCAACCTGTCCCCGGCGAGTGAGGAGTACCGGCAGCTTGTGGACGCGCGCGTCGAGAAGATTCGCGCCTCCAACCCCGACGCCGGCATGGATGCCGTGCCCGTCGACCTGGTGACGTGTTCCGGCTCAGGCCTCGACCCCGAGATCTCTCCCGATGCCGCCGAGTACCAGGTCCCGCGCCTGGCGAAGGCCACGGGCAAAAGTAAGGACGAGGTGCGCGACATCATCGCCGCGTGCACCAAGGGCCGTTTCCTCGGCGTATTCGGCGAGTCCACGGTCAACGTGCTCAAGGTGAACCTTATGCTGGACGGCGCGCTGTAGGTGAGGGATTGGCGGATGAGGGCATGACTGACTATCTGAGCCCTCAATTCCACCCCGCCCATCAGTTGCGGTGGAATACGGACTGTTTTGTCTGTCAAAAGCCTCATCTACTCCGTATCCCACCGCAACTTTTTGTGAGGGTCGGGATTGAAGGTGGAGAGTGCGAGCGAGTACGGTTACGGCAGTTGCTGGTACGATAAGTACGTTAGCAACTGCCGCCGAGCGGCTCAAACGAAAGGAACCCTGTATGGAGTCCTCCGCCTATCCGATGCTCTTTAGCCCGATCAAGGTCGGTACGACCGAGGTCAAGAACCGCGTCTTTATGCCGCCAGTGTCAACCAACCTGGCCGATCATGGCTATGTGACCGACGACTTGGTCGATCATTACCGTGCCCGCGCCAAGGGCGGCGTGGGCCTCATCATTACCGAGGTCGTGACGGTCGAGCCCACCTATACCTATCTGCCGGGTGACATGTGCTGCTACGACGACACGTTTATCCCCGGCTGGGAAAAGCTCGCCGCGGCCGTCCACGAGTACGGCTGTAAGATCATGCCGCAGCTTTTCCACCCCGCTTACATGGCCTTTAACATTCCGGGCACGCCGCGCCTCATCGCCCCGTCCTTTGTGGGCCCGTCCTATGCCCGCGAGGCGCCGCGCCCCATCACGGTCGATGAGATCCACGAGCTCACGCATCAGTTCGGCGACGCCGCCGTGCGTATGCAGAAGGCCGGCGTCGATGGCGTTGAGGTCCATGCGGCGCACGCCCATGGCATGCTCGGCGGCTTTTTGACCCCGCTCTACAACAAGCGTACCGACGAGTACGGCGGCTCGCTCGACGCCCGCATGCGCTTCTTGCTCGAGGTCATCGCCGAGATTCGCGAACGCTGCGGCAAGGACTTCATCATCGACGTCCGCATCTCGGGTGACGAGTACACCGATGGCGGCCTGACCCTCAACGACATGATCTATGTCTCGCGTCGCCTGGAGAAGGCCGGTGTCGACATGATCCACGTGTCGGGCGGCACCACCATCAAGCGCGGCTCCGCCATTCCCGCCGCCGGTACCCAGCAGGCCTCGCACGCCGCCTGTTCGCGCGAGATCAAAAAGCACGTCAACATTCCCGTCGCCACCGTCGGTCGCATCAACGAGGCCTGGATCGCCGAGGAGCTGATCGAGGACGGCGCTGCCGACATCTGCATGATGGGCCGTGCCAATCTGTGCGATGCCGAGTTCTGCAACAAAGCGGCTGCCGGCAACGCCGACGAGATCCGTCCCTGCATCGGCTGCCTGCGCTGCCTGAACGGCATTATGTTCGGCAAGCGCATCTCCTGCACCGTCAACCCGGACGTGGAGCGCGACGAGGCCGGCTA
Source organism: uncultured Collinsella sp. (assembly GCA_900544875.1). Classification (GTDB taxonomy): domain Bacteria; phylum Actinomycetota; class Coriobacteriia; order Coriobacteriales; family Coriobacteriaceae; genus Collinsella. Next base: position 58,305 of record UQWS01000002.1, read on the forward strand.
CGAGCCTGCCGCAGAGGCCAAGAACGTTCTGGTCGTGGGTGCTGGTCCTGCGGGTATGGAGGCAGCCTACATTGCCGCCAAGCGTGGCCACAACGTAGTGCTCGTGGATAAGCAGGACGAGCCGGGCGGCGAGATGCGCATTGCGGCCGTTCCGCCGGCAAAGCAGGAGCTCACGCGTGTGATCAAGTATCAGTACCGTCGCTTGGCCGAGGCAGGCGTCACGTGCGTCTTTGGCACCGAGCTCTCGGCCGAGGACATTCAGCGCGACTACGCGGGTTACGAGGTTGTCCTGGCCTATGGCGCCGAACCCATCGCCCCGGCCTTTATGCAGGGCTTTAAGCAGGTCATGACGGCTGATGACCTGCTGGGCGGCAAGGCTTTCCCGGGCAAGAAGATTGTCATCGTGGGCGGCGGCACCGTCGGCTGCGAGACGGCCGATTACCTGGCCCCGTTGGTCAACGACCTGTCGCCGGCCAATCGCGACGTCACCGTCATCGAGATGACCAAGACGCTTGCCGCTAACGAGGGCGGCGCCGGTCGCGCGGTGCTCATCACGCGCATGCTCTCCAAGGGCGTCCACGTGCTGACCGAGGCCAAGGTGACCGAGATCACCGAGGACACCATCAGTTACGAAAAGGACGGCGAGGTCCACACCATCGCCGATGCCGATACGCTGGTGCTTGCCATGGGCTATCGTCCCAACACCAAGCTGGCCGACGACCTGGCCGCAGCCGGTGTTGCCACCCACGTGCTGGGCGATGCCAACAAGTGCGGCAACATCCGCGACGCCATCGGCGACGGCTACAAGGTTGCCTGCGAACTCTAGTCAGCCCCCTGGTGCACGAGGAGAGGCGTCTCTGCGCCATCCGATAGCAAAACAGCGGTGGTGTCCCGGGTTTCGGGATGCCGCCGCTCGCTCTTGCGGTGCTGGCGACGTGAGCACCGCCTCTTTCACCGCAACTGAGGAAATGGGGGATGCGATAGTATTACGTGGTGATATTCGACAAACCGTGAGCTTCATTCGAGGGCTTTATGGAACAGCAACATTATCAGAGCCTGCAAGATCAGGCATACAACGCATTGCGCTCCAAGATCATCTATGCCGAGCTCAAGCCCGGCACGCGCCTTTCGGCGATTGGTCTGGAAAAGGAGACGGGAATCGGGCGCACGCCCATTCGCGAGTCCTTTGTGCGCCTGCGCGAGCAGGAGCTGGTGGAAACGCGTCCCAAAAGCGGCACCTATGTCTCAAAAATCAGCATGGAGCGGGCCGAGAACGCCTGTTTCTTGCGCGAGAAACTCGAGAGAAGCGTGCTCATCAAATGCTGTTCGGCCGCCACGCCCGAGCAAAAGCATCGGCTCGAGCAGGTTCTTGCCGAGTCCGAGTCGCTTGACCATCGCGAAACGCGTCGCTTTTTCGATCTGGACAACCTGTTCCACGAGACGTGTTTTGAGATTGCCGGCCGCCACATGTTGTGGGATTGGATGAAGAGCGTCAACACGCATTTTGAGCGCTACAACTGGTTGCGTATGGTGTCGCAGGATTTGGATTGGGAGCCGATTCGTCGGCAGCATCGCCGGATTCTCGAGGCCATTAAGAAGGGCGATACCGACGCGGCGAGCTATTTGGCAGAGACGCACTTGCATCTGATGCCCGAGGAACAGGGCCCGGTTATCGCCTTGCATCCCGACTATTTCGAGCTGCCTAAAGACTCGGCTATCTAGCTCGCCCCCTTTATTTGCTGCGATGAAATTAAGATCGTTCTGCGGCTCTGGTAGCGTAGGCAGTCCGTATAAATGCCTAAAATGGCTCAGGCTGCCGACAATGGGGAAACGGGGTGCGCTATGGCGCAGATGAGAATCAAGGACATTGCCGCCGAGGCGGGCGTGAGCCCGGCCACGGTTTCGCGCTACCTCAATAACCGCCCCGGGCAGATGACCGAGGAAACCCGCGCCCGCATCGCGGCGGTTATCGAGCGCACCGGCTATCGCCCGCGTGCCGCCGCGCGTAATCTGCGCAGCTCGCGCACCAATCTCATCGGCGTGATCTTGGCAGACATCGCCAGCCCGTTCTCGAGCGCCATGCTCGAGGGTCTTTCCGCCAGCGCCGCCACGCGCGGCTGCTCGCTCATGACGGCCATTAGCGGCAACGACCCCGCCAAGGAGGCAGAGTCGCTCACCAGACTTATCGATGCCGGCGTGGACGGCCTGGTCGTCAACACCTGCGGCGGCAACAACGAGGCAATCGCCGCGGCCGCGGGACGCCTACCTGTTGTACTGCTCGACCGCGATGTTGCCAATGGCGGCATCGATCTGGTGACCTCTAACAACCGTGAGCTGGTCGCCGGCCTGGTGGACGCCTTGGCCGCTGCGGGCAGCGAGCGCCTGTGCCTGCTCACCGAGGCAAGCGACGATAGCCCCGTGCGTCACGAGCGCGCCGAGTCCTTTGCCGACGAGCTCTCGCGTCGCGGCCTGGCCGGCGAGGTCGTCACCCTGGCCGACGGTGGCGCCACGGGCGTCGGCCGCCTGGACGAGGACATCCGCGAGTACGCAGGTAGAAAGCTTGGCCTTATCGCCGCCAACGGTCTGGTCTTTCTGCGTCTGACCGAGGCGTTGGCGCAGCTGGGCCCCTCGCTGCCGGCGGGCCTCAAGATCGCGACGTTTGACGATTACCCCTGGAACCACGTGCTCTTTGGCGGCGTGACCACGGCCGCGCAGGACACCGTCGCCATCGCCGAGCGCGTAGTCGAGCGTCTGTCCGAGCGCATCGACGTTGTCACCACTACGGTAGGCGAGGCCGCAAGGCTAGCTCCCAAGCGCATCGTGATCCCCGGCTACATCGAACACCGCGCTTCGACCTCACGCTAGCTTGTGATCGCGCGTAAGTCAGACAGCCTGTTCACGCACGTTTTTTGAGCGCTTGATACGCTTTAACCCTGCGGAAACATTTTTCTGCGATAGTATCTGCGATATAGACCAGTCGAAACCCGCCCGAAAGAAAGGGGAGCGACATGAACCAGCAGAACATCGATTACGTACTCCGCTCCGTAGAGCAGCGTGATATCCGCTTTGTGCGTCTGTGGTTTGTCGACATTCTCGGCCGCCTCAAAAACTTTGCTATTAGCCCCGAGGACCTCGAGGTCGCATTTGAGGAGGGCATTGGCTTTGACGGCTCGGCCATCGAGGGCTTTGCCACGCCCGAGGAAGCCGATATGCTGGCGTTTCCCGATGCCTCGACCTTCCAGATTCTGCCGTGGCGCCCGAGCCACAACGGCGTCGCCCGCGTGTTCTGCGACGTGTGCACCCCCGATTGCAAGCCGTTTGCCGGCGACCCGCGCGATGCCCTGCGCCGCATGTTCCACAAGGCCGAGAAGGCTGGCTATCTGCTTAACGTGGGCGCCGAGCTGGAGTACTACTACTTCCCCGACGAGCACACTCCCGAGCCGCTCGACAACGTGGGCTACTTCGATCTTTCGGTGAGCGATGCCGCTCGCGACCTGCGTCGCAACACGGTCCTCACGCTCGAGAAGATGTCCGTGCCCGTGGAGTGCACCTTCCACGCCGCCGGTCGCTCGCAGCATGGCATGAGCCTGCGTCACGCCGAGGCCCTGAGCATGTCCGACGCTATCACCACGGCCAAACTCATCATTAAGCAGCAGGCCTACGAGAGCGGTTGCCACGCCTCCTTTATGCCCAAGCCGTTGGCGGGCGAGGACGGCAGCGCCATGTTTTTGCATCAGTCGCTGTTCGACCACGATGGCAACAACGTCTTTTGGGGCGAGGACGACGAGAAGTACCACCTCTCCGAAATCGCCAAGCACTACATGGCCGGCATCTTGGCGCACGCGCGCGAGATCAGTGCCATCACCAACCCCACGGTCAACTCGTACAAGCGCATCACTACGGGTGGCGACTCCGTGCCGCAGTACGCCACGTGGGGCCTGCGCAACCGCGCGAGTATGGTCCGCATTCCGGTCTACAAGCCCGGCAAGCCGCTGTCCACGCGCATCGAGCTGCGCAGTCCCGACCCCATGGCCAACCCGTATCTGGTCAACGCCGTCACGCTGGCTGCTGGTCTCGACGGCCTCGAGCGCAAGCTGGAGCTCCCGCCCGAGGCCACGGCCGAGACGCTCAAGCTCAACGACCGCCAGATGCTCGAGGCCGGTTATACACCGCTGCCGCGCTCGCTCAAAGAGGCGCTCGACGTGTTTGAGGACTCGCAGTTTATGAAGGATGCCCTCGGCGAGCACATCCACAGTTTCTTCCTCAAAAAGAAGCGCGACGAGTGGCATAAGTTTGAGTCTACGATCACCGAGTGGGAGATCAAGCACTACCTGGCGAACTCCTAATCGCGCTGGCTTGTTCCAGTACGATTGAGCTCATTTCTTTGGAGGCCGATATGTCCGAAAAGAGTGCCCTGTTCATGGCGCGCACGACGCGCTTCCACGAGTTTGCCCGCAGCTTGACGACTACCCTGGGTGTCGAGGTGAGCCTGGCCACCCCCGATTCGCCGACTGCGGCGCACGACTTTGACCTGCTGATCCTCGATTCCGATGGCATCCGTAGCGACCGCATCGATCAGATTGCCAAGTGGCTTGACGATCGCGGCGGTGTCCCCATGCTGGTGATTGTCGACGACGAGGCACTCGGCACCTTGCGCCTGCCCAATCACGCGCATGCCGACTTTGTATGCCCTACGGCGACGCCCAACGAGCTCAAGGCTCGCGCGCAGCGTCTGATGGGCGAGGAGGAGACCGTCACCGCCGACGATGTGCTCAACATCGATAACCTCGAGATCAACCTGGCCACCTACCAGGTGACGCTCGATAACGAGCCCATCGACCTTACGCTGATGGAGTACTCGTTGCTGAGCTTTTTGGCAACACACCCCAACCGTGCCTACAGCCGCGAGGTGTTGCTGCACCGCGTGTGGGGCTTTGAGTACTGCGGCGGCACGCGCACCGTCGACGTGCACATCCGACGCATCCGTTCCAAGGTGGGGCCGCAGATCGCGGCGCACATCACCACCGTCCGCGGCGTGGGCTATCTGTTTAAGGACTAGCAAGTAAATAGAGGAATGTGAGGGTACCGGAGATTTCTCCAGTACCCTTTTCTCGTTTAGGGCGAGAAGAAGACCTTTCACCGATTTAAAGTGTGTCAGTAAAAACAATATCAAACGTATAGCACTATCTCACGAATATCATTTAGTTACCGTATCTCCCTACTGCACGGATGGAGGAAGAAATGCGTTATTCGAGAAAGGTGATTGTCGGATTCATAGTATTGCTTGCCGCCCTGATGTCTCCAAGGTTGGTTTTTGGAGACGACGACTTGGTTCGTGTCACACCGCAAATAGCTGTGGAGCAAGCGCAAGCTTTCTTTGATGACGTATCGGATGAGCCGGTGACCGCTTGTGACCCAGTAAAAATGGTGAATTCCGATGGGGAATCAATCGGGTATATCGTTCGCGCGAAGCGGGATGACGTTAACTATGGCTACGTCGTATTTGATTCAGAGCGATCTTGGTGGATCAGCGAATACTGCTTGGCTCCGAACGCCCCTATGCCCATTGAGAATACAAGCGATGAAATAGCCCTTCTCGCATCCCAAGATGACATCGTTGCTTTGAAATTTGACGAGCTGTCTTTTGGTATTGCAGATCTGGATAATAACGTTGTTTTAGATGAGAAGGGATGCCGGTCAACAGCGGTGTTTTCTGTGGGAAATAGCCGCAGCGGATCTCCGGGCAGGTTCGAGGATGTTTTCGTATTGCCCAAAGACCTGTATAAACAAGGATATGTCATTGACGCAAGTAAAACTATTTCAGGGATGATAACGCCTACACAATCAGAGGTTATTAAAGAAACGGGGACCTATGCTTGCGATGTGTCTGCGATGTTTGCGGTAAGCAGCCATTATGTAACGCTAAACCGGCTCAAATTGCCAGACTTATATCATGAGCTTTGGCAGTTATCGGGAACATCCGGCAAACCAAATAAGTCATTCGATCAAGCTACGGGCCTTTACTTTACCCAAGGAGAGACTCCATCTCCAAATGCTGCCCCGGCTATTAAGGAGTTCTGTGCTAGGCGCGGGAAAAGGCTTGAGACATCATTTGCCTGGTATCCATCTTGGGATTCTTTCAGGGCAACTGCAGATTCTGGAAATCTCAGTATCTTTTCTGGGACTCTCAGTTCAAGCCATGACGCTCATGCGATGGCTGTTGCGGGATATGTGGCTATGCATAATACATATTCAAATGATAAGAAATATATGCTTGTTGTCTGGGATGGTTGGTTCAATCAGCTGCGTTTTCTTCCATATGACACAACGATTTATATATCGCATGAAGGGACGTATTGTGGAGAGTGACGGCGAAGATGATAGAACGCGCATACGTAAAACGCTGGGGCTTCTTTGCGCATTTCTTGGGATATTGGTTGTCGCGGCCTATCAACCGAGCCCCTCGGTCGTCGGTGGAAAAGATGACGAACATATTTCAGTTGAAGTACAGACGCTGTCGGATATTCATAACGGACAATTTGAGGCTCTCGTGTCAAGCGGAGGGCGGAAAGAGATTGATATCCGTAGTTACTTTAATACCGGAACTGCTTCAGGGCTGAAGGCGGGAGAGAAATGGATTCTATTCTTCGCAAGTGATGCCAATTTAGAAGAGGAAACTTTGCATCCCTACTATATGGAAAAAGTTAACTAAATCGGTGAGGAGCGAGAGGAATGATCAACAGAAGACAGCTATTCGTCTTGGCATCAGGAGCTGTTATGTTTGCTGGGGCGAGAGGGGCCAACGCTGCGCAGCTTACGAATGCGCAAAAACGATTGACGCTTGTGACCGACATGATAGTTCGGAATGAGGCTGGGGTTATTGTGTCCTCGGCGCGAAGCAAAGATGTCTTGGGTGCCGGAAATAGAAAAATGGCTGTTGGCAGCATAAACAGGAATAATGACGGTGCAGCGTCCCTGACAAGAGCGGCAACTAAGAATTTGGTGACGGTTCATAGGGAGTCAGATGATTCACTGCCGGTGTTGGCAAAGATTGAGATTGTTGTTGAATATTCTGAAGATGGGCAAAGCATTGCAATTCGGTCAGGAAAATATTCGATAATTCAAACCGATCCGCTTGTGATGTATGCAAACGCTTGGTATGCGCTCATGCAGAAAGATAAATATGTGATGAACTACTTCACAGAAAGCGAAGCATCATATGAAACGGGGTGGGGGCCAACGCCATACGATGCGGAGAAGGATAAGTGGACGTGCGGATCGGGTATGGGCGCGACGATTACAGACTTTATTAACGATTCAACATATAGTTTTGCTATCGACTGCTATATCGAATAGACATGACGGCATAAAACGAATTGGCCTATAAGCATGTCATTACTTAAGCAAAGCTGAAATCTTGGCATCTAGTGCTCGGGACTGCCCAGCTTGGGGTACAACTCAACGTGAACAATGATGGCCCGCCACATGTTTGGCGGGCCTTTGGTTATTTGACGAAAGGATCGCAGCTATGAGCGAGAACGATTCCCAGCGTCCCCAGGATGCGGGCAACGCCGGCGAGACCCAACAGCAGCCGCGTGTGCAGGTAGAGTCGACGCCTGCCGACAGCAACATTCCCTACGTGCAGGCCTACGACACGCAGACCGGAAAGCCGCTGGGCAGCCAGCAGGTTGTAAACAAGCACACAGTGGTCAAGACTAAGACCAAAAAGCTGCCGATCTTTATTACGGCGCTTGCCGGTTGTGCCTGCGGCGCCCTGCTGGTCATTGCGCTCATTATGAGCGGCACGCTCAACATTGGCGGCGGAAAGAATGCCGTGACGGCGGGTGCTTCGGGTTCATCGACGCAAAAGATTACGATTGATTCCGAGGACACCACGCTGGCCGAGGCCGTTTCTGCCAAGGCGTTGCCCTCCGTGGTTTCCATTACCGCCACTTCGAGCGGCAGCCAGAATGGCTCGCTTTCGCAGTCTGCCGACGAGTCGGACAGCTCGGGCAGCGTCGGCTCGGGCGTGGTGCTCGATACCGAGGGCCACATCCTCACCAACAACCACGTGGTCGATGGCTATGACCAGTACGTGGTGACCATGGACGACGGCACCACCTATGAGGCCGAGTTCGTGGGCAACGATGCTTCGAGCGACCTGGCCGTCATCAAGCTCAAGGACGCCGACGCCTCCAAGCTCACGCCGATCGAGATCGGTGACTCCTCCAAGCTCAACGTGGGCGAGTGGGTCATGGCGATCGGTTCGCCCTTCGGCAACGAGCAGTCTGTCTCCACGGGCATTGTGTCGGCGCTGTATCGCTCCACGGCCATGAGCTCTACCAACGGTAACACCATCTATGCCAACATGATCCAGACCGATGCCGCCATCAACCCGGGCAACTCCGGCGGCGCGCTCGTTAACGACAACGGCGAGCTGGTGGGCATCAACTCGCTCATCGAGAGCTACTCGGGCTCCAGCTCGGGCGTGGGCTTTGCCATTCCCGTTAACTACGCCAAGAACATTGCCGACCAGATTATTGACGGCAAGACGCCGGTTCATCCGTACCTGGGCGCCACGCTTTCGAGCGTCAACGCGCTCAATGCCCGCACCAACAAGCTGAGCACCGATAGCGGCGCGTACGTGGCGAGCGTCGTCGAGGACGGTCCCGCCGCCAAGGCCGGCATCCAGGAGGGCGATGTCATTACCAAGCTGGGCGACGACGAGATCACGAGCGCCGATGGCCTGATCATTGCGCTGCGCAGCCATGAGGTGGGCGAGAAGGTCGAGATCACGCTCATGCGCGGCAAGGAAGAGAAGAAGGTCACCGTCGAGCTGGGCTCCGATGAGAAGCTGCAGAACCAGCAGCAGGACGACAGCGCGACTGACACCGGCAACGGCGGTATTACCGACGAGCAGCTGCGTCAGTATCTGGAGGAGCTGCTTGGCCAGCAGGGCCAGGGTCAAGGCCAAGGCTATGGCCAGGGTTTCTAACGAGCCGTATTGCACATATCGAAGCCAGAGGGGCTGTCCCGCCAACGCGGGACAGCCCCTCTTTTCGCGATGATCCCTTGGAGACGGAGGAAAACGGATCATTTAGAACTGGCAAGGGCATGGTTTAATCGCGCGATCCACCCCAGTCTGGCGGCTGCCGATTCGGTGCGGTTCGAAAGGGTTATTCGGCGCCATGGTGACCGGTGGTACTCTTGTATCCGTTTGAAATCGAGCGAAGGAGTGCCGCTATGGAGCAATCGAGCCTGTTTGGTGACGGCGTGGACATCGATACCGAAACGCCCGCGAGCGTGGATGCCGCCGCACCGGCCGATGCCCGTGCCCAGGCGGCGGCGCGTGCGGCCGAGCTGCGCCACGAGCTCGATTACCACGCCTATCGCTACTACATGCTCGATGCGCCCGAGATCACGGACGCCGCCTTTGACAAAATGCTCGTTGAGCTGCAGGAAATCGAGGCGACCTACCCCGACCTGGTGACCCCCGACAGCTATACCCAGCGTGTGGGCGGCTACGTGAGCGAGCAGTTTACGCCGGTCACGCATATGGCACGCATGTACTCCATGGACGATGCCATGGACCTGGACGAACTCGACGCGTGGCTCCAGCGCGCCGAGGATGCGCTCGGTGCCGGCAGCGTCACCTATACCTGCGAGCTTAAGATCGACGGCCTGGGCGTGGCCCTTACCTACCAAAACGGCACCTTCGTACGCGCCGCCACGCGCGGCGACGGCACCACGGGCGAGGACGTGTCGCTCAACGTGCGTACCATCAAGGATGTGCCCATGCACCTGTCCGAGCCTGCGCTCGCCCACATGGGTGCCGACCGCGAGCGCACCATTGAGGTGCGCGGCGAGGTCTACATGCCCAAGGGCAGCTTTGTGCGTCTGAACGACGAGGCCGATGCCGAGGGCCGCGACCCCTTCGCCAACCCGCGCAACGCCGCCGCCGGCAGCCTGCGCCAAAAGGACCCCAAGGTCACGGCGCGCCGCGACCTGGCTACCTTTATCTACGCCATTGCCGATACCGATCCGCTGCACGTCCACAGCCAGCGTGAGTTTCTCGACTGGCTGCGCAGTGCCGGCTTTAGCGTCAACCCCAACGTGGCACGCTGCGCCACGCCGGCCGAGGTCCACGAGTTCTGTGCCCAGGCCCTCGAGCATCGCGGTGACCTGGACTACGACATCGACGGCGTGGTCGTAAAGGTTGACAGCTTCCAACAGCAGCTCGACCTGGGCTTTACCGCCCGTGCGCCGCGTTGGGCCATCGCCTTTAAGTTCCCGCCCGAGGAAAAGCAGACCGTCCTGCGCGAGATTCGCATCCAGGTGGGCCGCACCGGTGTGCTCACGCCGGTCGCTGAGTTCGACCCGGTGACGGTCGCCGGCTCCACCATCGCGCGCGCCACGCTGCACAACATCGACGAGATCCGCCGCAAAAACGTGCGCGAGGGCGACACTATCATCGTGCACAAGGCAGGCGACGTGATTCCCGAGGTCGTGGGCCCCGTGCTCGACAAGCGCCCGGCCGACAGCGTTGACTGGCAGATGCCCGAGGTCTGCCCCGTGTGCGGCAGCCCCGTGGTGCACGAGGACGGCGAGGTGGCCTACCGCTGCGTGTCCATCGACTGCCCCGCACAGCTCAAGGAGCGCCTGCTCCACTGGGTGAGCCGCGGTTGCATGGACGTGGACGGCCTGGGCGACGAAATCGTCGACAAGATGATCGCCGCCGGCCTTATCCACGATGTCGCGGACTTCTACCAGCTCACAGTCGACGACATCGCCGGCCTGGACACGGGCCGCGTGTATGCCAGCTCCAACAGCAAAAAGGGCGTCAAGAAGGGCGATCCCATTCCGGTGGGCCTCAAGACGGCCGAGAAAATCATCGCCGAGCTCAACAAGTCTAAGAGCCAGCCGCTCGGTCGCGTGCTGTTTGCCTTGGGTATCCGTCATGTGGGCAAGAGTGTGGGCGAGGTCATTGCCGAGCGATTCCTGTCGATTGACAAGCTCATCTTGGCGAGCGAAGAGGACATCGCCGAGTGCGAGGGCATCGGTCCCAAGATTGCGGCGAGCGTCAAGCAGTTCCTGGCCGTGCCCGAGAACCTTGCCGTGCTGGAACGCCTGCGCCAGGCGGGCCTGTCGCTCGAGGTCGACTTGGGCGCCGCGCACGCGCAAGCCGCAGCCGACGCTGGCGTGGCAGGCGAGCTTGCCGACGCACAGCCACTCGCGGGTCTGACCTTCGTGCTCACCGGCACACTCGTCAACCGCACCCGCGACGAGGCGGGCGCGGCGCTCAAGGTGCTTGGCGCCAAGGTTTCGGGCAGTGTGTCAAAGAAGACGAGCTATCTGGTCGCCGGCCCCAAAGCGGGCTCCAAGCTCGCCAAGGCCGAGCAGCTGGGCGTGCCTGTATTGGATGAGGACGCGCTCGAGCAGATCCTGGCGACTGGTGAGGTGCCCCAGGCTTAGCGCATCGATAGCCAAATTGAAGAACCACCCGAAAAGCATGATGCCTTCCAGGCGGTTCTTACTTTGCTGGGGCAACCGGCACCGTGATCTGCGTCACGTAGGTCGCGGGGTCATCGCTGATGATGTCGTCGATAAGGGCGATTTCGCGTTGCCCCGCTACGCCACCAGCTTGTCAAAAGCCCCGCGGCGGTTGAGCGCGGTAAATGCAATCACGCAGATGACCGCCGACAGAATCGAGCCGCACGGCGAGGCGATACCCATGGGGAACAGCGTGCCGGAATAGGCGTTCGACAGCAGCCACGCGCCCGGCACGCGAATGAGTGCCACAGCCAGCACGTTGTGCGCAAAGCCGATGTAGCTCTTGCCGTATGCAGCGAAAAAGCCGCTAAAGCAAATGTGGATGCCGGCAAAGATTGCATCGAAAATATAACTGTGCATATAGCCGGTACCGGCCGCGACCACCGCGGGGTCCTTGGCAAAAAAGCCAATAAACGCCGGCGCCACCAGCCACATCAGCGCTGTAATCAGGCAGCCGTACACCACCGAGATGGTCATGGCATCCTTGAGCACCTGACGCGCGCGGTCGCCCTTGCCCGCGCCGGCGTTTTGTGCCGTGAGCGCGCTGACGGTAGCGCCCATGGAACTCGGCACGATAAACAAAAAGCTGATCATCTTCTCGACCAGGCCCACGGCGGCGGCGTCGACCAGACCGCGGTGGTTGGCGATGACGGTGATAAACATAAACGCCACCTGGGTGCAGCCGTCCTGCACAGCCACGGGCACGCCGATTTTAAGAATGCTGCCGAGCACCTCGGGCTGGGGGCGCAGGTCGCTGCGCTTAACGTGGATGTTTGTGCGACGGCTCTTGAGCCACATGAGCGCGAGGGCAACGCTGGCCGTCTGCGCGGTCACCGTGCCGAGCGCTGCGCCCACGGGGCCGAGCCCCATGTGGCCGATAAACAGAAAATCGAGCGCGATGTTGATGATGCACGCCACGCCGATCACGTACATGGGCGAGCGCGAATCGCCCAGCCCGCGAAAGATGGCCGAGAGGATGTTGTACGCGGCGATAAAGGGAATGCCGATAAAGCAAATGCGCAGGTAGGCGGCGGTGCCTTCGACCGCTTCGGCCGGCGTGCCAATGAGCGCCACGATCTGCGGGCACAGTGCGAGCAAGGCAGCGGCCAGTACCACCGAGACACCCATAAACAGCGTAATGGTGTTGCCGATAGCGGTTTCGGCGCGATCGAAGCGGCGCGAGCCCACGGCGTGGCCGACGATGACCGTCGTCCCCATGGCCAGGCCCACGAGCGTCACGGTAATGATATAGAGCGTCTGCGCGCCGTTGCCCACGGCGGTGATGCCGGCGGCGCCGCTAAACTGTCCCATCATGTACAGGTCGGCCATGCCGTAGAGCATCTGCAAAAAGTACGAGAGCATATAGGGCAGGGCAAAGACCGCGATGGTCTTGAGGACATTGCCGCGTGTGAGGTCGTGTTCCATAGGTGGGGCTTTCTGGCTGGGTTTGTTTACGTACCAGTGTAGTGAAAACCCTATAACGATTGTAGAGTCAAGGTTTGTGTTGGCAGCGGGGCGAAAAAGTCACGCTCGCGTTCATTTCTAATTGAATACGGACGTGCGCCCTGTGAGCATGGCGCCTGCACTAGCCTTGCAGAAATCGATTTCGGAACACTTGACACCGCCGCACGGCGCGCCATAATACGTGGGTTTGCGAACAACGTTTGATGGGGGATGAACCTGTGTGCGCAATCTCAAGATTTTGTTTTCCTATCTGGGGGCATACCGCCGCGATGCCATGCTCGGCGTGCTCTTTGTGACTGCCGAGACGGCGCTCGAGCTGTTTATCCCGGTCATCATGGCAAATATCATCGATGTGGGCGTGCCCGCGGGCGACATCAACTACATGCTGTTGCAGGGCACGTATATGCTGGTGTGTGCCGCATGTTCGCTGGTGCTTGGCTTGGGCTATGCGCGCACGTCCGCCCGCGTCGCCTCGGGGCTGGGCGCTAACCTGCGCGAGGCCGAGTATCGCAAGATCCAGACGCTCGCTTTTGGCAATCTGGACAACTACGACGCCAGCTCGCTCGTCACGCGCATGACCACCGACATCACCGTGATTCAAAACGCTATCGGCAACGGCTTTCGCCCTATGGTGCGCGGCCCCGTGACGCTTATCGTCGGCTTGGTCTATGCGCTGGTGCTGTCGCGCCCGCTCGCCACTGTATTTGCGATCATCCTGCCGGTGCTGGCGATCGTGCTGGGCGTTATCACCTATCGCGTCAGTCCGCTCTACCGCCAGCTGCAGACCTCGATGGACCATCTCAACGGTGTGGTGCAGGAAGACCTCACCGCCGTGCGCGCCGTCAAAGCGTACGTGCGCGCCGAGCACGAGGAGGCCAAGTTCGATGCCGTCAATACCGAGCTTGCGCACACGGCGACGAAGACCTTTGGCAACGCCGTGCTCAACCTGCCGGTGTTTCAGCTGTCGATGTACGTGGCGGCGCTTTCCATTCTGTGGATCGGCGGGCGCATGATTCTTGCCGGCGAGCTCGGCGTGGGCTCGCTCACGGGCTTTATGAGCTATGTGCTGCTGATCATGAACTCGCTCATGATGATTTCCAACGTGTTTTTGCTGCTCACCCGCGCACTTGCCAGCGTGGAGCGCATCTCGCGGGTGCTCGACGAGCGTTCGCTTATCCAGGCGCCCGACGCTGCCACTGCCGTGCACGGGGTGGCCGACGGAAGCATCGAGTTTCGCGACGTGTCGTTTAAGTACCGCGCGGATGCTGCCGAGGATGTGCTCGAGCATATTGACCTTTGCATTGAGGCGGGCTCCACGGTGGGCGTGCTCGGCGGCACGGGCTCGGGCAAGAGTTCGCTTGTGCAGCTAATCGCGCGCCTGTACGACGCCACCGAAGGCGCCGTGCTCGTGGGCGGGCGCGATGTGCGCGATTACGACCTGGCCGCCCTGCGCGACGCCGTGGGTATCGTGCTGCAAAAGAACGTACTGTTTACGGGTACCGTGCGCGAGAATCTGCAGTGGGGCGCGCCCGATGCCACCGACGAGGAGCTCCTGCGTGCCTGCCGCGCGGCATGCGTGGACGAGTTCCTAGATCGCATCGGCGGCCTTGACGGCTATCTGGGCCAGGGCGGTGCCGGCGTCTCGGGCGGACAAAAACAGCGTCTGTGCATCGCGCGTACGTTGCTCAAACATCCGCGTGTGCTCATCTTTGACGATTCGACCAGCGCGGTCGATATGGCGACCGACGCCAAGATCCGCGAGCATATCGCTCAGATTCCCAACACGACGGTGATTGTCATTGCGCAGCGCATTGCGAGCGTCATGGATGCCGATTGCATTGTGGTGTTGGACGACGGTCGTGTCCACGGCGTGGGCACGCACGAGGAACTGCTGGCGGGCGACGCCATTTATCAGGAGATTTACGCCTCGCAGATGGAGTTTGCGGGGGATGCGGGCGTTGCGGACGGCGCAAATGCCCCGTCTTCCTCTGGTTCCAGCGGATCAATTCAAGCCACGGAAGGAGGCGAGCAACATGCCTAAGACATCCGCTCAGGCCCGTCCCACCAATCTGACGCAGACGCTTCGCCGCTTGCTCTCCTACATGGGTCACGCCAAGTTCTCGCTGCTCGCGGTGGGCGTGCTCGCCTCCGTCGCCGCCATCGCAAGCCTTGCCGGCACCTACATGGTACGTCCCGTCGTCAACGGTTTGGCAACGGGCGGTGAGGAACTGCTTGCCAGGCAGGTCATCTTTACTGCCGCCATCTACGCCGCGGGCGTGCTTTCGGCTCTGGGCTACTCGCAGATCATGGTGCGCGCGGCCCAGCGCGTGGTGTCCGATATCCGCCGCGACCTGTTTGCCCACATTCAGACGCTGCCGCTCAGTTATTTCGACGGCACACGCTCGGGCGACATCATGAGCTTCTTTACCAACGACGTCGACACCGTCTCCGAGGCGCTCAACAACAGCTTTGCCAACGTGATTCAGGCGAGCATCCAGGTGGTCGGCACCACGGCCATGCTCATCATCCTCAACTGGCAGCTCACGATTATCACGCTCGTGTGCGATGCGGCCATTGTGCTGTATGCGCGCTACTCGGGCACGCGTTCCAAGCGCTTTTTTGCCGCTCAGCAGGCGTCGCTGGGCGATTTGGACGGATATATCGAAGAGATGGTCTCGGGCCAAAAGGTCATCAAGGTCTTTAATCACGAACAGGCCAACGTGGCTGGTTTTGACGCGCGCAACCAAGAGCTGCGCCGCACCGGTGGTGCCGCGCAGGCCTACGCCAACTCGATGGTGCCCATGACCGTGGTGATCGGCTATGCCAACTACGCCATCGTCGCCGTGGCGGGCGGCATGCTCTGCATCAAGGGGCTCGCCGACGTGGGCGCGCTTGCAAGTTACCTGGTCTTTGTACGCCAGGCCGCCATGCCCATCAACCAGTTTACGCAGCTGGGCAACTTTTTGCTCAACGCGCTGGCCGGTGCCGAGCGCCTGTTTGCCGCCATGGATCTTGAGCCCGAGGTGGACGAGGGCTGCGTGGAGCTGGTGCAGACGGGCGGCGCCGCGTGGGCATGGAAGATTCCCGAGGGCCAGGGCGTGGGCGCGTACGGGCACCTGCATGATGTGGCTGCCGTTGATGAGTCGGGCCGTGCGGTGGCTGCCGACGGCACCGAGCTCACGTGCGGCTTGGTCCCACTTGCCGGCGACGTGCGCTTCCATGCCGTGGACTTTTCCTACGTGCCAGGCACCCGTGTGCTCACGGATCTCAACCTGTTTGCCAAGCCGGGGCAAAAGATCGCGTTTGTGGGCTCCACAGGCGCCGGTAAGACGACCATCACCAACCTCATCAACCGCTTCTACGAGGTCGATGACGGCGAGATCACGTACGACGGCATCGACGTCAAGCACATTGCCAAGGCCAGCCTGCGCGGGTCGCTCGGCATTGTGCTGCAGGACACGCACCTGTTTAGCGGCACCATCGCACAGAACATCCGCTTTGGCAAGCTCGACGCGACCGACGAGGAAGTGCGCGCCGCTGCCGAGGCGGCCTGCGCCGACTCGTTTATTCGCCGCCTGCCTAGAGGCTACGACACGCCGGTCACGGCCGACGGCGCCAACCTGTCGCAGGGCCAGCGCCAGCTGCTCGCCATCGCGCGCGTGGCCGTCGCTGACCCGCCGGTGCTCATCCTGGACGAGGCCACTTCGAGCATCGACACGCGCACCGAAAAGCTCATCGAGCGCGGTATGGACCGCATCATGCGCGGACGCACCACGTTTATGATCGCGCACCGCCTGTCCACCGTCCGCGACGCCGATGCCATCATGGTCCTCGAACACGGCCGCATCATCGAGCGCGGCGCGCACGAAGAACTGCTCGCCCAGCACGGCGAGTACTGGCAGCTGGCGCATGGCTTAAAAGAGTTGGATTAACCCGTTCGAGCACGATGCTTTGACCCTTCATGCCGCTCACCTCGTCTCAAACCATCACAACATTCGACGTTTTTTGCCAAAATTGGGAAAAGCATCGAATGTTGTGATGGTTTTTCTACCACTCGATCGGGTGGAATCGCTTTCTTGCGCACGAAGGTGTGCGGACCCGGGGGCAGGGGAATAAGGTTGGTTATCCGACTCCATTGGAGGGCTCATGGACCTGCCGATTGTCCTGTCCCATAAGACTGCCTGGCTGTACCACAACGTGGCGCGCCCGTCCGAGCCGCTCTCGCGAGCAAGCAGCCTATACGATGAGGACTCGCTTGCTAACGAGGCGGAGCCGACTGCGGGCCTGTCCAAATTGGGACTCGATGTCAAGGGGCTGAGGGCTTCAGCGGCAGTTGGGATCGTTACCGACTATCTGGTTTCGCTTGGTATTCCACGAGAAGAGCTCGGTCATATCGACACGCTCGTCAACTTCGATTTTGAGCGCTCGACGCCGGCTGGATTTAGGTGCCACGTGTTTGGGGCGCCGGTACCTCCAGACCATCTTCTTGAGGTGGCAGAGGGCCTTCTAGTGGTTGATGAGGTCATGTGCTTTGTCCAAGCGGGTTCGTGGATGAGCGAGCCCGAGCAGCTGGAATATGGGTATGAAATCTGCGCCCGATACCATTTGAATCATCTGTCGACAGACGATTATATCGAGATGGGGCAGAGGTATACCGTTGCCGACTTGATTGCTTATTGCGATGAGAATCGATCTCGTCAGGGGGCCATACGCGCGGCCGCCGTGCTCAAACGCGTGCACGATGGCGCGCGATCGCCCATGGAGACGGCCACCGCAATCATGGTCGTAGCAAAACGTTCCCAGGGAGGGCTGGGATACGCCAAGATCGAGCTCAACCATCGGGTCGATGTTCCCAGCGAGTTCAAGTATCTCGCTAAGGCCGGGTATTTCGAGATTGACGTATATGCGCCTGCGAGCGGTACGGGAATTGAATACAACGGTTCGGACCATCTTGATAAACAGCGCAGCGCGTCGGATGCGGAGCGTATGACCGTGCTGAGCGCGCTGGGCTTTAGGATGATCGTCCTCACCGGGACTCAGTTTGCCCACCAGCTGCAATTGCACCGGGCGGTGAACGCCATCGCACTCGCTATGGGTCTCACGTGCGACCGAAGCGAAGCGTTCCAGAAACGTCAAAACGACCTGCGAGAATTCGTGATTCGACACTGGGGTGGTGGCCTTTAGGGGCGTTCTGGCCCTTCTACGGGGTGCTGTGGGCAGGCAGACCATCACAACATTCGACGTTTTTCGCCAAAATCGGAAAAAGCATCGAATGTTGTGATGGTTTGTATGCTGAGGATGGGCTTGGAAAGTCCGTTTTGCTCGAAGCGACCTGTCCTGTCGTACGGGTGTCGGCATGATTCTCTCGTGCGGTATTATGTTTTCCGAAGAATAAAACGCCGCGTGAGGGGAGGCTGCGTGGACGGGCACGTGCAACATGACGGCTTTGGTCGCGATATCAACTACCTGCGCATTGCCGTTACCGACAAGTGCAATTTCCGCTGCATTTACTGCATGCCGGCCGATGGCGTGGCGCCCCGCGCGCACGACGAGCTGCTCAGCGCCGAGGAAATCGCCCGCTTTGTGCGCCTGGTGGCGGGGGAGGGAATTCGCCGCGTACGCCTGACGGGTGGCGAGCCGCTGGTCAGCCGCCGTATTATCCCGCTCATTCGCGACATCCGCGCGATTCCGCAGATCGAGGACATCTCGCTTACCACCAACGGCGCCCTGCTGCCCAAGCTGGCGCCGCAGCTCAAAGACGCGGGGCTTAATCGCGTCAACATCTCGCTCGACACGCTCGACCCTACGCTCTTTGGAAAGATCACGCACCTGGGCCGGCTCGAACAGACCATGGCCGGCATCGACGCGGCGCTGGCTTGGGGCTTTGAGCCCGTTAAGGTCAACTGCGTTGTGGTGCGTCGGCTCAACCAGGATGTGGCGGCCCTCGCGCGGCTCACGCTCGACCGTCCCATCCACCTGCGCTTTATCGAATACATGCCCATCGGCGACGAGCGCACGAGTTCGCATTGTGCCGTGGATCCGCATGCGCCCGCGCTCAATCCCGAGTTGTGGGACGCGAGCGATACCGTGCCGAGCGACGAGCTGCGGGCGCGCATCAATGCCGGGGCCGCCGCAGTGGGTCTGGGCGAGCTCGAGCCGCTCGACATCGACGATGCTCCTGCCGGCGCGGGCCCTGCGCGCTATTGGCACTTTCCGGGCGCGGCGGGAACGGTCGGCTTTATTAGCGCCATGTCCAACCATTTTTGTGCGAATTGCAACCGTTTGCGCCTGACGGCCGATGGCAACGTGCGTCCGTGCCTGTTCAGCGATGCCGAGTATTCGGTGCGTGAGGCGCTGCGCCGTGGTGATGATATGCAGGTACTTTCGATTTGGCGCGATGCCGTGGCCCACAAACCGCAGGAACACGCGATAATTGAGGGCACGCAACGATTTATGTCCCAAATCGGAGGATGATCATATGGCCAAGAGCAGGTACGCCGATGCCACCAAGGCCGCTCGCAGGGCCGCGATGTCTGCCCATAAAGTCACGGCTGCGGCCGGCGATGCCGCCACGACCGCGCAGTCGTCCGCCAGTGCTGTCGCCGAGCCCGCCCGTGACGCCCGCCGCGACGAGCTGACGCACGTGGACGCCAAGGGCGAGGTACGCATGGTCGACGTGTCCGACAAGGCCGAGACCCATCGCATTGCCATCGCCGAGGGCACCATCCTCATGCATCCCGAGACGCAGGCCATGGTGCTGCAGGACCGCGCAAAAAAAGGCGATGTGCTTGCCTGCGCGCGTGTGGCGGGCATCATGGCCATCAAGCGCACGAGCGACATCATCCCCATGTGCCATCCGTTGCTCATTACCAAGAGCAAGTGCGACATTGCGCCCATCGCTCCAGCGGGGACGCCGGCCGAGGACGTGCCCGAGGGCTGGGCGCCGGCGCGCGCGGACGGGCAGGTTGGCTTTCACGTGCTGGTTACGGCGGGCGTGACGGGCAAGACGGGTATCGAGATGGAGGCCCTGACCGGCGCGAGTGCCGCGTGCCTTACGATCTACGACATGTGCAAGGCCGTCGATCGCGGCATGGAGATCGTCGACGTGCGCCTGCTGCACAAGGAGGGCGGCCGCTCGGGCGTATGGGACCGCGCAGAGCGTCAGGCCGCTGCTGTTGAGGCCGTGGGAGCCGCGGGCGACGCACCCGCGAGCGCACCTGCCGCCGTCGCGCCCGCAGTTCCGGCACCGGCCGTCCCCGCGATCGCGTTTATCGGCTACCAAAACTCGGGCAAGACCACGCTCGTCGAGAAGGTTATCGCCGAGCTCACCCGCCGCGGCCTGCGCGTGGGTTCGCTCAAGCATCATGGGCATCACGGCTTTGATATCGACGTGCCCGCTAAGGATACGTGGCGCCATCACCAGGCCGGATCCAAGCACGTGGGCCTCATCTGCGCCACGCGCTGGGCGGAGTACGCCGACACGCGCGAGGAGGACGAGATGCCCGCGCGCGAGCTGCTGTCGCGCTACAACGATGTCGACGTGGTGATCATTGAGGGCTACAAGACCGAGGGCTTCGACAACATCGTCGTCGCGCGCTCCGGTGTCGACCGTCTGCGCGGCAAGAGTTCGCTCGACCTGGTCGACGGTCACACGCTGGCCCTTGCCTGCAACGAGGCACTGGCGCGTCAGGCCTTCGACGCCGGCTTTGCGACCCGAGCCATCAACATCAACGACGCCCGAGCCATCTGCGATCTGATCCAAGACCACCTTTAAGGCTTGACGCTGCGCTGTCATAACGTGCCAAAAGGGGACAGGTTTATTTTGGCAGGTTTTATCTGGGCAGACGTCACTTCCACCACAAAGGGGCCAGGCACCTTTGTGGTGGTTTTTGCTTTGGTAGATGTGTGGGACATGCCTTACAATCTACCAGGTAGTTCATGACGGGCAAAAAACGGAGAGAAGGGGCTTGATGCGTCCTTAATGTTTCATGCGGATAGATTGATTTGACAGACGGTGGCGAATGCCCGCCGTCCGCATTCGTATGAAACAAGGAGTCTCCATGCTCGTCTCTCTTTTCTCAAAGCCTCAATCATCGCTGTCCGTGCAGGCCAAGCGCCTGGTGGCGATGCGCTTCCTCATCTACACCGGGTTTCAGACCAGTTATTTTATCGGCGTCATCGGAACGCTCACCTATGCAGACGATGCCTCGGTCGTCGCGACGTCGCTGGCCGTCCTGTTTATGAACGTTTTCGTGATCCTGGGATCCTTTGCGGGCGGCGCAGTACTCGACGCCTGGGGTCCGCGCCGCCATTTCTTTCTGAGCATCATCGGCGCTCTCGCAACTGGCACGGCAATCATCGCCTTTGGTAGTGCGACCGGTATTGTCCTGCTCGGCGCGGTGCTCTTAGGCTTTACGATGGGATTTGCCCAACCCATCGCCACATCTTATCCGGCCTACCTCACCGACGACCCCGTCGAGCTCAAAGACATCAACTCCGCCATCGCCATGTTTTCAAACGTGAGCATCATTGTTGGCCCCATGCTGGGCGGCTTTGTCGCGGCGGCTGCGTCGTCGCGCGCGGTCTTCGTGCTCATGATGCTCTCTACTGTGTTGGCGTTCGCCGTCGGTTGGGGCTTTAGGCCGCAGACCAGCCATGTCGCCGGGCATGCGGATGCCGATTCGACAGAGGAAGGGGAGCGTGCGGGACGAAGCTCCAACCCTAGCACGTCCGCCCGCGCCACCTTCGCAGCCAGCATCAAGACGGTCTTCACCAACAGCGTCCTCGCGCTACTTTTCTGCATCATTTTTCTTTCGAACTTTGGCTACGGAGCCTTCGATCCGCTGGAGTCGTTCTTCTACCGCGATGTCCTGCATGTCGGCGTTGAGTGGATGGGCTGGCTTTCGTCGGCCTCGGGTGTGGGCGCGGTGCTGGGTGCCGTGCTCGCGCTCCGCTTGCCGCCGCACCTGGTCAACCTTAAAACGCTGCTCGTGGCGCTTATGTCTGTAGGCCTGGGAAGTCTGCTCTATGTGGGGACACCGTACGTGGGCGTGGCCCTCGTCGGCCAGATCGCCCTGGGCATAGCTTGGGGTGTCGTCAACCCGCTCCACAACACGATCGTGCAAACGACGGCTCCGCTCGAGCAGCTCGGTCGTGTGAACTCGGTCATGGGCTTTGGCAATATGTTTGCCGGCGTGGCCCCGCTGGCGATTGCCCCGTGGCTGGCGGCGACGTTTGGCGTGCAGCAGACGCTCATCGGAGCAGGCATGGTCGTGACGGCAGTCCCCGCGGCGTTGCTGCTGTTTGGGCGCCGGCATTTTGATCGTGCCGCAAGGCAGTAAAGACCATCACAACATTCGATGAAAATCGCGATTTTGCCGAAAAACGTCGAATGTTGTGATGGTTTGGCCCGCAAACGTCGCAACCACCACAAAGGGGCCAGGCACCTTTGTGGTGGTTTTTGCTTTGACGGGCCACGCCTGCGCCTTGGTATACCATGTACGCCGTTCACGACCACACCCCACACCGCCGCACAACCCAGAAAGGCCCCCATGGACACCACCTTCAGCCACATCAAAGCCGTGTTCTGCGATATCGACGGCACGCTGCTCACGAGCCAACACACGGTGTCCCCGCGCACCGTGGCGGCGATCCGCGCCCTGCGCGAGCGCGGCGTGCTCTTTGGCCTGTGCACCGGGCGCGACGCCCACGCGACCGAGGCCATGTACGAGCTCTGGGGCATCGAAGGCCTGGTAGACGTGCTCGTGGGCTGCGGTGGCGCCGAGGTCATCGACCACGCACACGACATCAACGAGCTGAGCTATCCGCTGCCGGGCGAGACCATCGCGCGCATCTGCAAGCACATGGCGGACCTTCCGGCAACGCCCGTCTGCCCCCGAGACGGCGTGTTCTACGTGCCCGAGAGCAACGCGTGCGTCGAGCACCTGTCGCGCGTCGACGGCGTGCCCTACCAAGTGGTCGATTTTGCCGAGTTTTTGCGCGAGCCGCAGCCCAAGGTGATGTTTACCATGGCGCCCGAGGTAATGCCGCGGGTGATTGAGCGGGCATCGACGTTTGCCGATAACACTGTTAAGGCGGCGGCTCTGCAAACCACGCAGCGGCTCTACGAGTTCATGGATCCGCGCGTGTCCAAGACGCGCGGCCTTGTGCGCGTGGCGGAGCTCAACGACATGGAGCTCCAGAACATCTGCGTGTTTGGCGATGCCGATAACGACACCTGCATGGTGGCCGACGCCGGCGTGGGCGTGGCCATGGCAAACGGCAGCGACGCCACCCGTGCCGCCGCCGACTTTGTAACCGCGAGCAACGACAAAGACGGCATCGCGATCTTTATCGAGGAACATCTGCTGTAGCGCTGGGGGAGAACCACCGCAGAAGGGGGCAGGCTCTTTTGCGGTGGCCTCAGGCGATTTGGGCGAATTGGTACCTAAAATCTGTGGGAAAATTCAAATATTGTTGTCTGAACATCATGCTCCTAACCACCGATGGGTTTAAGATATTCTTATCAATTTGGTAGGATATTCATCCCGGTTAATGACCTACCGCTCACGGTCGATTTTCGACCGTTCACAGGATGTTTGCTCTTGAGCAAAATGTTGTGCAAATAAATCTAATGCCATTAAAAAATAATACGCAACTAAATTACCAGCAGAAATAAAAAAAAGATAGCGAATAAACGAAGGCAAATCCGAGCAAATGTCAAGAGAATTGAGAACTTGCTACAAAAATGTCGGTTTTGTTGCTCAGATGTTTAAACAATCGTTATAATTGCATTACTAAACGAGCGCAATTACAGATTGCGCAGATACGTTTGATGGTGAAAGAGCAAGATCGCGGTCTCTTGGGGAGGAGACATCGATGAAAGCGAATTCGGACAAATCTAAGCAGAGTAATAAAGCGACGCGCCGTGTACTGGCAGGCGTTTTGTGCGGAGCCTCCGTTTTGAGCCTGGTACTGTCGCTCGTCATGCCCCCGATCTCGCAGGCCATTGCCAACGATGCCCAGGCGGGTGCAGCCGAGAAAACTGTGACGGCGGCTGATTCCTCAACTGAGTCTACTGATGTGGAAAACACCAACAACGGGGATACCGAAAAGCAGGATAGTGACGATGCCGGGAATGATGCGAGCGAGGACACCGTCGCAGCAGACTCGACTGCTGATGGCGCGGAAGTCAAGGGTGCCGAGCAACCTTTCGACGCACAGCCTTCCGATAATGAAAATAGCGACGAAAACGCTATCGCTCCCGTCAGTACCGAAGACTATAAAAAGGTAGAAGGTAATGTTGCTAATGCATTCGTTGGTGGCGGCAAGTATCGTTTGAGTGGTAAATCCTGGTCAGATAGCCAGATCACCATCACCGCAAACACCACCATCGATCTTAACGGCAACATGCTCTATCACGGTCCCGGTTCGGTGGGGTCGTTCATCGTGGTTCAGAACAACGCCACGCTTACTATCGAGGATTTAGGCCAAACAACAAAAGATGCACCAAGTCCGGTCGATACGGCCAATACGTCGGCGGGTCAGCCTGCGAGTATAGAGTGGGAAAGGGGAAGCGGCTCTAATAAGGGCACTCCTAAGAGTCTTACTTACTTCGAGACCGTGAGTGAGCCAACGGAAAACGGGTTCGGTACTACCGAAACTACAACCAAGCATGTCCTGACTGGCTTCGGTGCGATTGATGCTGCATCAGATAATGGTTCTGTTGAAAACGTTATTAACGTTAATGAGGGCTGCGTGCTCAATCTCAAGGGTGGCATGATCACCACTGCCGCAAGTTTAAAACAATACGGTCAGGTAATCAAAGCTTCAGGCACCGTTAACATCTCAGGCGGATATATCGCGGGTGGTAACTGTGACAATGGCGGATGGGGCGGTGGCCTGTGCGTGACGGGCGCAAATGCCTCGCTTAACATGACCGGCGGCGTAATCGCTGCAAACAAGGCTGCTTCTGGCGGCGGCATCTATGCTAACCTGGGCGCCAAGCTGAATCTTTCTGGTGGAGTCATTTCGGGCAACGCCACGTATGGCAACGTCTATAACGAAGGCGGGAGTCCCAACAATGGCTATGGCGGCGGTGTCTTTACCAAAGGCGCCAACGTTAGCATCAGTGGTTTGGCCAACATCACAAACAACCGTGTTGATTCGTATATCAACGACTCGAACATTTATAACAAGGGCCTGCTTGGCGGCGGTGGCATTGCATCTGTTGACGGCGGCACACTAACCATGGAGGGCGGCTCCGTTACAGCTAACTACTCCAAAGAAGCAGGCGGCGGTATTTATGCCGGTTTCTGGGACAAAAAGATTCAGTTTACCATGACAGGTGGCACGATTGCGGGCAACGAATCTCTTAACGGCGAGGGCGGCGGTTTGCGTATCGCTGGCGGCAACAGCCCTGGTATGCAGGCGAAAATTGAAGCTACCCCCAATAGCAAGATTTATATCACGAATAACAAGACTATGACGGGCGTAGATTGTGAGAGTGGCGGCAAACGTGGCGGCGACTGGGGCGGTGGCGGTGTCTTTGTTCAGAAGGGCGGCAGGCTCAATATTTTCAAGACGCTGATCACTAATAATCGCGCCGGTGGCTGGGGCGGTGGCGTTGGTGCTTGTCCTACGGGCGAGACAATCGTTTCGCACTCAAATGGCGCTGCTATTTATGACAACACAGATAACGTTAATCAAGATGGCAAAAAGCTGCCAGACGTTGATCAAAATGAACATAAACATCCAGCATATCATTATTCCGCTGGCGGCGACAACAAAACTGAAGACCGCGATGAAGTAAATTACGTTACTCATTTCTTCCAAAATTCCGGCCATGAGGATTTCTTCTTGGTCCGTAATAAGAATGGCGCGGATAAGACAATCGCTGTCGTTCTTGGCAAGATGCTGGGCGGCGAATCGGCTGGCTGGCAGGGCACTTGCGACGGAAATCCGGTTCCCATCGACCCAAACGGCGGTGCCGAGGCTAAGTACATGTTCGGCCTTAAGGCTAATCCGACACCCTATGCCAAGGATAAGGCGCAGACAGAGGCTACGACCATCATCAGCGGTAACTACTCCTACACCCACGGTGGCGGCATCATGACCAACGGCGATCTTGTCGTTGGCGAGGTCAAGGCTCTGAACGTGTATCCTGCAATCAAAGTCAAGGCAAATAAAGTCCTTATGAAGGACGGCAAAGAGCAAGGTCTTTCGGGTCACAACTATCAGTTTAAGCTGTTGGGCGCACCTGCCGATCCAAACAAGGCACCATACTGGAATAATGACGGCACGCTTAACGAAAACGGATGTGAGGCGAAACCGGCGGTTCCTGTCAATGAAAACGGAGAGATTCTCATCGACACGGGCGCGAACTACCAGTCGGGCGATTACGACCTCTACCTTGTTGAAGTCCCTATCAAAGAGGAAGGTACGACCTTTGATAAGGCCATTTACAAAATACATATAAAGGTTGGTACGACACCAGTTAACTGGACCGACCTCTTGGGAATCCATATTAATCGTTATGCAGTTAATAAGGACGCTTCCACAGTATCCGTAAAAAAGGAGGGCGCGGCGGACTTCATTAACTGTGGCGCTGACTTCTATAGCTGGACTGAGGATTCGGCCACCGACGTCGTTTCGACCGTAACAATCGGCAACAACTCCAGCCCTGCGTTTGCGAACGAACTTGCGCCCTACCAGACCTCAGGCACTTGGACACCTCAGGTGACCAAGAAGGTCGACGGCGGCGAGATGAAGAAGTTTAAGTTCGAGCTGTATACCAAGGATGCCAGTGGCAACAAGCAGGTGCTCGATACCAAATACACTAGTAAGGGGACGGGCAATGAGGCAACGGTGACGTTTGAGAAGCAGACGATTGGCCCGCTTGGTATCAAAGATCTCGCTGGTGGCAAAGCAACAGTCACCTACTACATCTGTGAATGCGACGCCGACAAGAAGGATGGCACCAAGCACGAAGGCTACGTCAACGACACCAAGACCTTCAAGGTTGTGGTGACGGCAACGGATGACGACAAAGGACATCTGACCTGCACGCCGACCTACTACGAGGTCGACGCCAACAACATGGAACAGGAGACCGATAACCCCACCTTCACCAACACCTACTCCACCTCTTTGCCCCTTTCTGGTATGTCGGGCGTCACTCTGACCTACCTTGCCGGCGCGGCGGTGCTTTGCGCTGCTGCAGCCTGGATGCACATTCGTCGCAAGGCGAATACGAAGGGAGGCGAGCGTCGTGAATAAGAAAGTTTGCTCCTTCCCGATCTTGTTTGCGCTGCTTACCCTCCTGATCGGCACCTGCGCGGTTGTGTTCCCCGCATCCGCGCAGGCCGCGCCGACCTCGACCGGTTCCATCACGGTGAGCGGCACCGTGGCGCGCAGCTACGACGCCTACCAGATCTTTAGTGCCAGCGTCGTTGACGGCGACAGCGACGCCAAGACCGCCACCGACCTCGCCTGGGCAAGCGACGCCGCGCGCGACGCCGTCCTGCCTGTGCTGCACAGCGCCGGCATGTCCAATTCCCAGACCACCGCGCAGGAAGCTGCCGAGTGGCTCAACACCGATTCCCACCTTACGAGCGCGCTGAGCGCACAGCTCGCTCGTTCCCTCCAGAGCTCTGGCACCGTG
Organism: uncultured Collinsella sp.; assembly: GCA_900544875.1. Classification (GTDB taxonomy): domain Bacteria; phylum Actinomycetota; class Coriobacteriia; order Coriobacteriales; family Coriobacteriaceae; genus Collinsella. The sequence continues at coordinate 85,981 of UQWS01000002.1, forward strand.
TCCGTGGCCCTCAACGCGGGCACGGCGGCCGAGCTGCCCTGCGGCTACTGGCTCATCGTCGCCGACGACGACGCCATCGCCCAGGGCGAGGCCGGCACCGCGCCGATTATGGCCCTGGTGGGCGGCAGCGCCGTCACCGTCAAGCCCAAGGCGGCGACCCCCAAGGTGTCCAAGCATGTGCTGGAGGACAGCACCGCCGCCTGGCAGAAGGCCGCCGACGCCACGGTCGCCGACGACCTGTACTGGCGCCTCTCTGCCACGGTCCCGGTGGGCCTCACGGCCTACGACACCTATACGCTGCGGTTCGTCGACACCATGAGCGCGGGGCTCGACTCCTCCAAGGTCGCCGCGAGCATGCGCGTGTACGTGGCGGCGGGCGCGGACGGTGGCTTCGACGCCGTCTCGACCGGTAAGGACGGCTGCGTCGGCACCGAGCTCGCGAAGGGCTGGACCGATATCACGGCCCAGTGCGCCACCAAGGCAGCGGCCGACGGCAAGACCTTCACCGTGCGCACCGGCGACCTCATCGCCGCGCTCGGCGGGGCCGACGCCTTCACCGCGGGCGCCCGCGTGGTCGCCGTGTACAACGCGCCGCTCAACAGCGCGTGCAACCACGGCATCGCGAAGGGCAACCCCAACGAGGTCTACCTGCGCTACCCGCGCTCTCCCTTTGCCGACCAGTCCGGCGACGCCGGCTTCACCCGCACGCCGAGCGACGATGCGTGCGCCTACACCTGGGATTTCGCGCTCACCAAGCGCGGCAGCGACAGCGACAAGCCGCTTGCCGGGGCGGTCCTGAGCATCACCGACGACCGCGGTCGCACGCTGACGGCCGACGGCACGTGGGATGCGGAGGGCAAGGCCACCGTCACCACGGGCGAGGACGGTCGCGTGACCGTCTCGGGCGTGGACTCGGGCAAGCTGGAGGTCCGCGAGCTCAAGGCGCCCAAGGGCTACACCGCCTTTGAGGGCACGCGCTCCGTGACGGTCAAGGCCGAGGGCCTGGACGTCGACCAGGTGGCCGCCGCCAAGCCCAAGCTCACCATCACGGCCGAGTCGCCCCTGCGCGCCGACAGCGCGGACGGGTCGACGGGCAGTCTGGAGGCGTCGATCATCAACACGCCCGCCGGCACACCCCCTAGCATTACCACCGGAGGCTTTATGCCTTCGACTGGCGATATGGCAATGTACGCCGCGGCCGCCGCAGCGGTCGCCGGAGCCGCGCTCATCGTGGTCGCGCTCTTGGTCAAGCGGGGAGGTGGCAGCCATAAAGAGTAGCTGGCAGCCCCACAGAGAGCGGGGCGAGACGTAGCGAAGCAGATGCTAAGACGCAGACAGATGATGACCGATCGAATGAGAACCAACCGGAAAACGGAGGAAAAGAAGATGAGCATGAGCAAGAACATCGCACGCCTGGCAGTAACGGCAGGCCTCACGGCAGCGCTGAGCTTTGGTGGCGTCATGGCGCCCGTCACGATGGCGTTTGCTGAGGGTGGCTCGACCGTGACGTTTGAGGACGCTTATTCTTCGACCACGACCTATAAGGGCATTCAAATCTTTGCAGCCAATGTGAGCGGTTCCACTGCCTCTAATATCCAGTGGGCAGGCGCCGATGACGCGCAGAAGCAGAAAATTCAGGAAGCCGTCGTACAAGCAATCGACAGCTGGAGCGTTGCCAACGATAAGGGTAATTATCGCAGCAAAAATGCCCAGGATGCCGCCGAATGGCTGTGTACGAATGCCAACGTGGGCGGGGACAACTCGCGCGTCGCAAGTGATAACGTGCTGAATGAAATTGCGAAGAAACTTAGCGCAGAAGGCTTTACTTGGAAGAAGACCACGCAAGGAAAAAACACGCTTGACGACCTCGATGCTGGTTATTGGTTGTTCCTTACTGCGAGCGTTAACAATCCTACTGAAGGCTCAGCGGCCAGTCAATCGACCGATGCCTTTACCTCGCCTATCTTCAAGCTCGTGGACGGCGCGACTCCGGTGAAAATTGCGCCGAAAAAGAAAATCCCCACCGTCGAGAAGGAGATCCTTAACGACCGCGATGAGAATAATCAAGACGGCTACACCGCTCAAGAGGGGTGGAGTAATGTTGCTGACTCCCAGGTTGGTCAGGAAGTAAGCTATAAGCTCACCGGCACGATTGCAGACAACTACGCCACGTATGATACCTATACATACAAATTTACGGATACCCTTTCGCAGGGCCTTACTTATGCTAAGGACTCGCTCGAGGTTTATGCGCTGAATGGTCAGAAATGGGCCAAGATTAATCCGGAAAGCTACAACGCGGTTGAGCCTGCTGGGGGCAATGGCGTTCTGACGGTGAATTTTGATAAGGGAAATGGGCTGAAGTCGGCTACTGCGGCTAACGACGACGAGACGCTTAACATCGGCGCAGAGACTAAGATCGTTGTCTTCTACAAGGCCGAACTCAATAGCAAGGCTAGCTATGAAGTTGCCGGTAATGATAACAAGGTCTATCTCGAGTACTCTAACAACCCCATGGCCGCAGGTACCGGCAAATCCGTGACCAAGGTCGTGACAGACCACGTCTTCCGTCTCGATGTTACCAAGGTTGACAGCGAGGATACTAATAAGAAGCTCAAGGCTGGCTTCAAGGTAAAGGTTATGGACGGCGAGGGAAGCGAGGACGCCGATTCTCAGGGTAAGTGGCTTGCCCAGGATGGCACCCTCGTTACAGAGGACAAAGCCTATGAGTTCACTACGGATGAGACTAGCGGTCAGATTTATATCCCCGGTCTCGACGCTGGTAAATATCAAATAACTGAGACCACCACGCCTAAAGGCTACAACACCATCGCGCCGGTTATCATTACGGTCACCCCGGACTACGACGATGATGGCAACTTGACGGGGCTTAAGGTCTCTGATAATTCTGGCATGGTTGATACGAATAACGTTACTAATGCCACTGATGCCACGATTCCCGTCACCATCCGGAACAAGAAGGGCTCCAACCTCCCGCTCACCGGTCTCAACGGCGTGACCTTCACTTGGATCGCTGGTGGCGCGGTGCTGTGCATCGGCGTGGCGCACCTCATCCGCAGCCGTAAGCAGGCTGAGGAGTCCGAGCGGGAGTAACGCTCGCTCACCCATCCCTTTGGCAGGTGGGATGTGATGGCCATGAGACTTGCGGACACTTTTCTCGTCCATCCACGTTCTTGCTTTGCCATTCACTTTTCGGGGCAGACTCCGCACTGGAGTTTGCCCCGTTTTGTATCTGCGAGCCCGCGCTGCGCTATCCTGCTTGGTGCAGCTCTCTAGCGCAACCTGACGAAAGTGGTGTGGCCGATGTCACGTGCAAACAAACACTCCAAGCCCGCGGGCGGCAAGCGCCGCCGCAAGCGGCTGCCGCGTTGGGCCGACCGGCTCATCACCATCGTTATCATCCTTATTGGCGTGGGCCTTATGACCTGGCCGTGGATCTTGGACCGGATCGAGGCCTCGGGCGTGTTCAACCAGATCAGCACTGTGTCCAGCACCGTGGACGCGCTGTCTGCCGAGGAGCGCGAGCGCATCCTGCTCCAGGCGCGCTCCTTTAACGAGCAGCTGGCGGGCGAGCCCACCGAGCTCCCCGCCGACCAGATCGAGCCTTACGCCCAGCAGCTCATCTTTGACCGCGACCCCATGATGAGCTGGGTCGAAATCCCCTCCATCGATGTGAGCATGCCCATTTACCACGGCACGAGCGAGGAGGTCCTCATGGCGGGCGCCGGCCACCTGGAGGGCACGAGCCTGCCGGTGGGCGGCACCTCGACGCATTGCGTGCTCACCGCGCACTCGGGCATGCGCAACCTGAGCATGTTCGACGACATCCATTCGCTGGAGCCCGGCGACCTGGTGCTGCTGCACACCATGAACAAGACGCTCGCCTACAAGATGGTGGACTCCGAGGTGGTGCTACCCGAGGAGATGGAGTCGCTGACCATCGAGCCCGGAGCCGACAAGGTGACGCTCGTCACCTGCACGCCCTACGGCGTAAACGACCATCGCCTGCTGGTGCATTGCGTGCGCACCAAGTACAACAAGAAGGACGTCGACAAGCAAAAGTCGCTGGCCGGCCGCCACTGGGGCAAGCGCGAGTTTGCCGTGCTCATCGTGGTCGTGGCCATTGTGCTGTTGCTACTGGACATCGTGATCCACGCGGTCCGCAAGCGCCGCAAGACCAAGGCCTCGGCATAAGACATTCTGCGGAACCGCCAGCCCGCCGCCTGCCAACCGCCGCCCTCGTTACGTTTTCGCTGCATTTGGGTAAAGCACCTGCTCCAAGCGGCGTTGCCTTGTATACTAGAGCGGTTTATCTGTTATGCGGAAGGGAGCGCCTATGGCACTCAGCGAGAAAGACGTGCGCGGCATCGCCGAGTACGCAAAGATCGCACTGACCGATGACGAGCTCACCCAGATGACGTCCTACATGAACGACGCCGTCCAGATGCTCGAGCCCGTCTTGCAATATGACTTGCCCGACGTGGAGCCCACGTTCCATCCCATCGGAAGCCTGTCCAACGTGATGGGTGACGACCTGCGCGAGCCCGAGCGCGATCTGCCGCTCGACGTTGCGCTCGAAAACGCCGGCAGCGCGCGCGACCGCTACTTCCGCGTGCCGTCCATTTTGGGAGAGGGGGAGAGCGAGTAATGGCGCTAAGCTTCGATTCCCTTACCGCCGCCCAGATTGCCGCGGGCGTTGCCGCCGGCGACTTTACCGCTACCGAGGTGGCCCAGGCCTCTCTTGCCGCCATCGAGGCGCGCGAGGGCGGGGTCCAGGCATTCCTGCAGGTGGCGCCCGAGCTTGCGCTCGAGGCCGCTGCGCGCGTGGATGCCGACCGTGCCGCAGGCAAGCCGCTGCCTCCGCTCGCGGGCGTGCCGCTGGCCATCAAGGACAACATGAACCTTGTGGGCACGCGTACCACCTGCGCTTCCCGCATGCTCGGGGACTACCAGAGCGTCTACACCGCCACCTGCGTCCAGCGGATGCTCGATGCCGGCTGCCTGCCCATGGGCAAGGCAAACATGGACGAGTTTGCCTTTGGCAGCTCCACCGAGAGCTCGGCGTTCCACCGCACCAACAACCCCTGGGATACCGAGCGCGTGCCCGGCGGCTCCTCGGGCGGCTCTGCTGCCGCCGTCGCCGCGGGCGAGGTCGCGCTCTCGCTGGGCTCGGATACCGGCGGCTCCATTCGTCAGCCGGCGTCGCTGTGCGGCGTGGTGGGCTTTAAGCCCACGTATGGCGCCGTGAGCCGTTACGGCGTGGTTGCCTTTGGCTCGTCGCTCGACCAGGTGGGCCCCTTTGGCCGCACGGTCGAGGATGTCGCGCTGGCCATGAACGCGCTTACCGGCGCGGGCCACGATCCGTACGACTGCACCAGCCAGGATTGCGCCGTCGACTTTACCGAGCACCTCAACGACAGCATCGAGGGCAAGCACGTGGGCATCATCCCCGCGTTTATGGAGGCCGAGGGCCTGACGCCCGAGGTCAAGGCCGCTGTTCAGCGCGCCGCCCAGGAGCTGCAGAACCAGGGTGCCAAGCTGGTCGAGGTCGACCTGCCACACCTGGACGCCGCCATCGCCGCCTACTACGTCATCGGCCCGGCCGAGGCGTTCTCCAACCTGGCCCGCTTCGACGGCATTCGCTACGGCTACCAGGAGGAGGGCTGCGCCAACCTGTCCGACCAGAGCTCGCTTTCGCGCGCCCACGGCTTTGGCGCCGAGGCCAAGCGCCGTCAGATGCTCGGCGCCTACCTGCTGAGCTCGGGCGTGTACGACAAGTACTACTACGCTGCGCAAAAGGCCCGCACGCTCATCACGCAGGACTACGACGCCGCGTATGCCAAGGTGGACACTATTCTCATGCCCGCCTCGCCGCGCACGGCCTTTAAGTTTGGCGAGATCAGCGACCCCACGCAGATGTACCTCTCCGACCTGTACACCATCTCGCTCAACATTTGCGGCAACGGTGGTATCTCGGTGCCGCTGGGCCTGGGCGAGGATACTCAGCTGCCCGTTTCTGCCCAGCTGGTGGGTCCGGCGTTTAAGGACCGTCAACTGCTCACGTTTGCCCGCGCCCTGGAGCGCGGCTTTGCCGATGCCGCCACGGGTGCGCCCGCGCTTTCCGTCGCGCCCGAATTTGCCGGGAAGGGAGGCGAGCTGTAATGAAGGAGCTTTCCGAGGTCCTGCAGGATTGGGAGGCCGTGATCGGCCTGGAGATCCATACCGAGCTCACCGCACTCGATACCAAGATGTTCTGCAACTGCAAGCTCAGCCACGATGACGAGCCCAACGCCAACGTGTGCCCGGTGTGCCTGGGCCTGCCCGGCGCCCTGCCGGTGCCCAACAAGCGCGCCATCGAGAGCATCGTCAAGGCCGGCCTCGCCACCAACTGCGAGATCCAGCGCCACTCGATGTTCTACCGCAAGCACTACTTCTACCCCGACATGGCCAAGAACTTCCAAACCACGCAGGGTCCGGTCGCTTTTGCCATGTACGGTCACCTGGACCTGGACGTGACCGGTCGCGGTGCCGCCGAGCGCCCCGACTGCGCATTTGGCGAGGCCGAGGCCCAGAGCCTGGCGAGCGCCTCGGCCAACGCCGAGGGCCTGTCCACGTCCATGACGTCGACCATGCGCGAGGGCACCCAGCGCGCCGGCCACCTGGCCAGCTATGACGCGTCCAACCTGCAGATGCCCGAGCGTCGCGAGGACGGTTCCTACACGGTGCCCATCCGCATCCTGCGCATCCACATGGAGGAGGACGCAGCCAAGATGGTGCACGTGGGCGGTGCCGAGGGCCGCATTACCGCCGCGGCCGAGTCGCTCGTCGACTACAACCGCTGCGGCACGCCTTTGATTGAGCTCGTGACCGAGCCCGACTTGCGTACGCCCGAGGAGGCTCGCCTGTTTATGGAGAAGCTCCGTCGCATCTTTGTGACGCTGGGCATTTCGGACTGCTCCATGGAGAAGGGCTCCATGCGTTGCGACGGCAACGTGTCGCTTCGCCGCCGCGGCGAGACCAAGCTGGGCACCAAGACCGAGCTCAAGAACCTCAACTCATTTAAGAGCCTGCACGACGGCCTTGCCTACGAGATTTGCCGCCAGGCCGAGGTACTCGAGGAGGGCGGCATCATCTATCAAGAGACCCGCCACTGGGAGCCCAGCCGCAAGCGCACCGTGGTCATGCGTGTGAAGGAAACGGCCGACGACTATCGCCTGTTCCCCGACCCCGATCTGGCGCCGTTCGATCTGGACGACGAGTTCATCGACCGTTGCCGTGGCGAGATCCCCGAGCTGCCCGATGCCAAGCGCGCCCGTTTTGAGGCCGACTTTGGCATTAAGGCGGCGGATGCCGAGCAAATCGCCGGCGACCCCGAGTTTGCCGACTTCTTTGAGGCCGCTGCTGCCGGTATGGCCGGCAAAGAGGCCCAGACGGCCGCAAACCTGCTGGTGAACGAGATGATCGCCTATCTTAAGGGCGCAGGCGTGTCGCTCGCCGAGTCCGGCATCGCGCCGGCCCAGGTGGCAGCCCTTGCCAAGCTGCTGGCGACCGATGCCATCAGCTCCAACCAGGCGCACGAGGTCTTTGAGGCCATGGCCCAGACCGGCGACGACCCCAACAAGATCGTCGACGAGCGCGGCATGCGTCAGGTAAGCGATGCCGGCGCGTTGCAGCCGATCGTGGACGAGGTGCTGGCAAACTGTGCCGATCAGGCGCAGCAGTATCGTGACGGCAACCAGAAGGTCATCGGCTTTTTGGTAGGCCAGTGCATGAAGGCGAGCCGCGGCAAGGGCAACCCGAAGCTCTTCAACGAGTTGCTGAGAACGTCGCTCTCGTAAACGGGAACCGAGGGGCCGGGCGCAGGGCCTTGCCTCTCAATTTCGGACAGTCCTGACTCACGACGGAGGCGCCACTGGCGCCTCCTGTTCGTGCGGAACTCATTGAGAGGCAAGGCCCTGCGCCCGGCCCCTCGGTTCCGTAACGACTCGGCCGTTCGGGTCAGGCGGGGCTGAATGGAATAGAGTGAATGGGCGCGCCGTTGGCGCGCCCATTGTTTTGGAGGGAACTCATTTTGAGGAAGCACCCGCCCTGCCGGGCCCCCGGGTTTCGTGGCGACTCGGCCTTTCGGGTCAGGTGGGCTGGATTGAATTTGGTGAATGAGGGCGCCGATGGCGCCCTCATTCTTTATATATGTTGGGAGCGCCAAGCGGTGGGGGTGGTGCCGGTGTGTTGCTTGAAGGCTTGGGCGAAGGCGGCCTGCTGAGGGTAGCCTAGACGCTCTGCCACCTGCGCTATCGTGAGCGCGCTATCGGCCAAAAGGTCCTGTGCTCGCTCCATACGGCGTCTGCGAATGTAGGCGCCCAGGGACTCGTCAGTTTGGGCCTTAAAGGTGGCGCATAGCTTGGAGCGGCTTGTGTAGAGCCTCTCGGCCACCTCGTTGATACCCACACGCCTGCCTTTGTCGAGCGCGCGCTCAATCATTGCCGTTGCTTCTTCGGCAATGGTCACGCTGGCGCGTGTGTCTGCCGCCTGCCGCGCCTGCTTGTGGGCCGCGCGCGAACAGGCGAGCTCCGCGACCATGGTCTCCACGATGCCCTGCATATAGACGTGTCCGCCTGCGGTGCGGGCGCGGTCCTCGTTAATCCTGCGCAACGTGTGGCAGATGGCAGACGTCGCCTCCTCGTGCCATGGCTCGGCAAACGCCTCAAAGACCCCCGCGAACTCGGTAGGATAGCAATGCTCCAGCTCGTCAAAATACCCGGGCAAAAAGAGCACCGAGCGTGAGTGATAGAGTTGCCCTGCAAACAGCGGGCTTAGCTCCTCGCCGCAGCTATCTTGGATAAAGCTGCAGACTGCGCTGTTCGGCCACGGCCCGCGCAGCGGCTTGAGGTTCGCAGGCGTTATGCCGGCTTCGGGCATACACATGAGCGTGGGCGCGCTGACCTCGCTCACGCACGCGTACGGTTCGGGCGTGTATTCGGCTAGGTGCATGTTGTGCATCGGGGTAATGAAATGCTCCATGACGATGCAGGTGGGGGAGAGGGGCATGATCCATGCGCGTCCGTGCGCCCGATCGTTTGCCACCTCACCGGTAAAGACGGCGCCCTTGCCGGAGAACTCCAAGCCAAACTGCTCAAACTGCGGTGCGTAGAGCTCGGTTATATCGGTTGTCGCCCGCCGCATTTTCAAAAGCGTCCCCTTCATTTGCGAAAACGTCCACGCCTGGCCCAATTGTGTGCCTTGGCTAACACGCCCATGATAAGTTTCTTACGGTTAACTCTCAAGCCGTTAGAAAGGAATCTCATGGCAAAGGGATCAAAAAAGGAAGGTGGCGGCATCGGCGAGCTGCTTGCATATGCCGGTGAACGTAAATTCCTAACGTATTTGGGCATGGCCCTCTCGGCGCTCTCGCAGCTGCTGAGCTTTGGCCCGTACGCGTGCATCTGGCTTGTTGCGCGAGATCTTATCGCCGTGGCGCCCAACTGGAGCGAGGCCGCCAATATCGCGATGTATGGTTGGTGGGCTGTGGGCTTTGCCCTGGCGAGCATTGTGGTCTATTTTGTGGGACTCATGTGCACGCACCTGTCCGCGTTTCGCTGCGCATCCAATATCCGCAAGACCACGAGTGAGCATCTGCTCAAGTTGCCGCTCGGCTACTTTGACACGCACGCCACCGGTGAGCTGCGCCGTATCGTAGACGGATGCGCTGCCTCCACCGAGACGCTGCTCGCACACATGCTGCCCGATATCGCCGGCGCCACCGCCATGGTCGTGGGCCTGCTCGTGCTGCTTTTCGCCCTCGATTGGCGTTTGGGTGCGGCATGCCTAATCTCGGTCGTCGTTTCGTTTTGCGCCATGGCCACCATGATGAGCGGCAAGGGCGCCGAGTTTATGAAGGCTTACATGGGCGCGCTGGTCAAGATGAACAAGACCGGCACCGAATACGTACGCGGCATCCCCGTGGTCAAGGTCTTCCAGCAGACGGTCTACTCCTTTAAGGCGTTTCACGATGCGATCGCCGAATACGCCGACATGGCGCAAAGCTATGCGGGCACGTTCTGCCGAGGCCCGCAGGTGCTCAACCTTACCGCGCTCAATGGCCTCGTGGCATTTCTTTTGCCCGTGGCGTTGCTGTTGGCGCCGGGCGAGACGGACTTCGCGCACTTTATGGTCAACTTCACGTTTTACGCGATCTTTTCGGCCGTGGTGCCGACGGCCATGACCAAGCTCATGTTTGTGGGCGAGGCGTCTCAGATGAGTGCCGATTCGCTGGCGCGCATCCGAAGCGTTATGGATTCCAAGCAGCTCTCCGTGCCTGCCCAGCCCAAGCACCCTATCGGCAGCGATGTGCGCTTTGAGGATGTAAGCTTTACCTACGAGGTTGCCGAAGCGCCTGCCGTCGATCATGTGAGCTTTAGCGTTTCCGCGGGTAGCACCCTCGCCCTGGTGGGTCCCTCGGGCGGCGGTAAGTCAACCTGCGCCAGCCTGATCCCGCGTTTTTGGGATGTTTCTTCGGGTCGAGTGCTCGTAGGCGGTGTGGACGTTCGCGACATGGACCCGCACGAGCTTATGGACCAGGTTGCCTTCGTGTTCCAGACCAACCAGCTGTTCCGGCAAACACTTGCCGATAACGTGCGTGCCTCCAAGCCCACGGCCACTGACGACGAAGTGCGTGCGGCCCTCTCCGCAGCTCAGTGCGACGACATTGTGGCCAAGCTCCCGCAGGGTATTAACACCATGCTCGGTGCTGGAGGGGCATATCTTTCGGGCGGCGAGGTGCAGCGCGTAGCACTCGCCCGCGCGATCCTTAAAGACGCGCCTATCGTGGTGCTCGATGAGGCCACGGCGTTTGCCGACCCCGAGAACGAGGCGCTCATCCAGCGTGCCTTTAGCAAGCTGGCGGCGGGTCGCACAGTCATTATGATCGCGCACCGGCTTTCGACCGTGGTGGGGGCCGACAAGATCGTGGTGCTCAACCAAGGTAGCGTGCAGGAGACTGGCACCCATGCCGAGCTGCTGTCCCAAAACGGTCTATACGCCAAGATGTGGGCCGAATACGAACAGGCCGCGAGCTGGAAGATCACTGCTGCCGCGGATGCCGCCGTCACGAAGGGAGGCGAGGCCTAAATGTTCGCCTCATTCCAAAAGAAGTACTTCCTATCCGATAAAGGCGTCGCCGGCGTAAAACGCGGCATTTTCTGGACCGCGCTCACCAATCTCATTACCATGGCCGGCATGGGCTTATTGTTCCTGGTCATGGCCGGTTTTGTCGAACATCTCGCCACCGGTGCCGACCTGCCGGATGTCCTGCCGATTGTGGGCGGCCTCCTGGTCTTTTTCGTGTTGCTCTTTGCCTCTAACTGGCAGCAGTATTACTACACCTACTGCATCTTTTACGAGGAGTGCGGCAAGCAGCGTATGGAGATTGCCGAGCGCTTGCGCAAACTGCCGCTGTCGTTTTTTGGTCGTCGTGATCTGGCCGATTTAACCGAGACCATCATGGGTGACGTCCAGGCCATGGAGCACGCCTACAGCCACGTGCTGGGAGAGCTTTGGGGTGCCATCATCGCAAGCGTCATTGTGTTCGTGGCGTCGCTGTTCTTTTGCTGGCAGCTGGCGATTGCGGCGTTTTGGAGCGTTCCCGTGGCCTTTGCCGTGCTGTATCTGACGCGCGGCCCCATGATCCCGGTGTTCGACCATGTGCGTGCCGAGAAGGTCAAGGTTACCAAGGCGATCCAGGAGACGCTCGACTGCGTGCGCGAGATCCGCGCCACCAACCAGGAGGCTCATTATCTTGAGGGGCTCAACGCCGTGATCGATGCCGAGGAGCGCGAGACCACCAAAGGCGAGCTCGCCAATGGGCTTTTGGTCAACTCCGCCTTTGCCATCCTGCGCCTGGGGATTGCCACCACGTTGGTCACGGGCGCTGCGATGGTCGCCTCCGGCCAGGTCGACTTTTTGATGATGTTTGCCTTCCTGCTTATGGTGAGCCGCATCTATGCGCCCTTTGATCAGGCGCTGATGCTGATGTCCGAGCTGTTTGCCGCCGAGTCGTCGGCCAAGCGCATGCGTTCCATCATGGAAGAGCACGTGGCGCGGGGCAGCGAGCAGTTTGAGCCCGTAGGCCACGATGTGGTGTTCGATCACGTGGCATTTGGCTATGGTGCGGGCGAGGACGGCCGCGCCGGCGAGAAAGTTCTTACCGATGTGAGCTTTACCGCCAAGGAAGGCGAGGTCACGGCACTGGTCGGTCCTTCGGGCTCCGGTAAGTCCACGGTGAGCCGCCTGGCCGCGCGCTTTTGGGACGCCACCGAAGGCACGGTCACCGTGGGTGGCGTGGATGTTGCGAGCGTGGACCCCGAGGTGCTGCTGCGCGACTACGCCATTGTGTTTCAAGACGTGCTGCTCTTTGACGACACGGTTATGGGAAACATCCGCCTCGGGCGTCGCGATGCCACCGATGAGGAAGTGCTTGCTGCCGCGCGTGCCGCCAACTGCGACGAGTTTGTGAGCCGCATGCCGCAGGGCTATGACACTATGATTGGCGAGAACGGCTCCAAGCTGTCCGGCGGCGAGCGCCAGCGCATCTCTATCGCCCGTGCGCTGCTCAAAGACGCGCCTATCGTGCTGTTGGACGAGGCGACGGCGAGCTTGGATGTGGAGAACGAGACCGTGGTTCAGCAGGCGCTCTCCCGTCTGCTTGCAGGTAAGACGGTTATCGTTATTGCCCACCGTATGCGTACGGTGGAAAATGCCGACAAAATCGTTGTACTCAAGGATGGTGTGGTTGCCGAGCAGGGCACTCCGGCGCAGCTCAAGGCGGCAGGTGGAGAATTCGCCCGCATGGTGGCGCTGCAAAAGGAAGCAGCTACCTGGCAGTTGTAAGAAGGGGCAAAGGGACAGTCCCTTTCTCACATTGACAATCGGTTACTCCGCATCGTTAATTTTCAAAAGGTTAGCCATGGCTGACCTAGATAGTTAGATAAAATTGAGATATTTCAAAAGTGTGCTCGAGCAAACTTGTTTACTCGAGTGCTGAAGCACCGTGCCGCGTCCAATGCGGCAAAAGGGAGAAGCAACATGAAGAAGTCGACGTTCAATACCCTGCTTGTCGGTGGCGGTTTTCTGCTCGGTACGGCCGGCATCAAGCTGCTCACCAGCGCTCCGGTAAAGAATGCCTGCGTGCAGGGCATCGCGTGCGGCATGCGCATCAAGAACGGCTACCAGGACATGGTCGAGCAGGCCAAGGCTAATGTCGACGACATGGTTGCCGAGGCTGCTTACATCACCCAGAGCGAGGCCACCGCGGACAACGCAGCCGAGTAGCGCTCCTAGGCACAAACTATGAGATTCTCGATTATCAGCGAGATCCCCGGCAGGACCCGCCTCCAGTTGGCGGGTCCTGTGCCAGAGAGCGATCTCGATGCGCTTCTAAAGCTCAGCGGCGACATCGACGGCGTGCACAAGGTGCGCGTCTACGGCCGCATCGGCCAGATGGCACTCGAATACGACGAGTCGCCCCGCGATGCCGTGCTGGCCGCCGTCGGTGCGCTCGACGCTCAGGCCATTGCCGACGCAAAGACAGGCTACGTAATGCAGCTTGAGCCACGCAAGCACAAGCTCGTCATGGATCTTGCCACACTTATCGGTGCCCATTACGCACGTCGCTGGTTCTTGCCGACGCCTCTGCGTGCGGTGTTTGTCGTGGCCGGTTACATGGCATTTTTGCGCGCTGCCCTTCATGAGCTCGCGCAGCCGCGCCTGACCGTTCCCGTGCTCGACGCTTCGGCCATCGGCATTTCGTTCGTCAAGCGTGATGTCGACACCGCGGGCCAGACGATGTTCCTGCTCAACGTGGGCGAGCTGCTCGAGGACTACACCCGCGCCATGAGCGAAAACGAGCTCATCAACTCGCTGCTCGATGTGCCCGACAAGGCGCAAAAGGTCGTCGGCGACACCGAGGTAAGCGTTGCCGCCACCGAGCTCGAGCCCGGCGACTTGGTCGCCGTGCGCACCGGCATGTCCATCTGCATCGACGGTGTTGTCGAGCAGGGGAGCGCTATGGTCAACCAGGCGACCCTGACCGGCGAGCCGCTGGCCGTCGAGCGCAGCGTGGGCGACGACGTGTTCGCCGGTACCGTCGTGGAAGACGGCGGCATCTTGGTGCGCGTGCGCGCCAATACGGCGCAAACCAAACTGCGCTCAATCGTCTCGCTCGTGCAGACGGCCGACTCGCTCAAGTCCGAGGGCCAGTCGCATATGGAGGACCTTGCCAACAAGATCGTCCCGTGGAACTTCCTGCTCGCGGGCCTGGTTGCGCTTACTACCCGCAGCCTCATCAAGACCTCGGCGGCACTGATGGTCGACTACTCGTGCGCACTCAAGCTCACGGGTTCCGTTGCCGTCATGACCGCTATGAGCGATGCTGCCAAGATGGGCGTCATGGTCAAGGGCGCGAAGTACTTTGAGTCGTTTGCCAAGGCCGACACCATTGTGTTTGACAAGACCGGCACGCTTACCGAGGCGCAGCCGCGTCTTGCCTGCGTGCTCACCACCGATGGCTGGAGCGAGGACGAGGTCCTGCGCCTTTCCGCTTGCTTGGAGGAGCATTTTCCGCATCCGGTGGCGCGTGCCGTGGTCAATGCGGCACGCGAGCGCGGGCTCGAGCACCGCGAGCGCCATGCTGCCGTCGAGTACATCGTGGCGCACGGCATCGCTTCGTCCATCGAGGGGCGTCGCGCGATTATCGGCTCGGCACACTTTGTGTTTGAGGACGAGAGCGCGCAGCTCGATTCCGACATTAAGGAGCGCATTGAGTCCCAGATGCAGGGCCTGTCGCCGCTGTACCTGGCGGTCGACGGCAAGGTCGTCGGCGTGCTCGGCATCGAGGATCCGCTCAAGGCCGGGGTCCGTGAGGCCATCGCCGACCTGCACGCGTTGGGCGTTAAGCATGTCGTTATGCTCACGGGCGACTCGGAGCGCACGGCCGAGCGCATTGCTCGCGAGGCAGGGGTCGACGAGTTTAAGGCCGAGCTGCTGCCCGAGGACAAGTACGCGTATGTGGAGCGCATTAAGGGCGAGGGGCGCCACGTTGCCATGGTGGGCGACGGTGTCAACGATTCGCCGGCGCTCGGTTTGGCCGACGTGGGCTTGGCGATGGGTGGCGGAAGCGACATCGCCAAGGAGGTCGCCGATATCATCCTGACCGATACGGATCTGGCCGCAATCGTGCGCCTGCGCCGCATGAGTCAGGGCCTCATTGATCGTCTGACGAGCTCCTACTCTAAGGTGATGCTCACCAACTCGGCGCTGTTGGCATTGGGTATTACCGGCGCGATTACCCCGCAGACGTCGTCGTTACTGCACAACGGCTCGACGATTGCCTACAGCCTGAGCAACGCAAAGGCGTACCTGCATTAGCAGACGTGTTCGCCCACGTTATCTGGCCTGCGCCCAGACGGCATTTGTGTCGTCTGGGCGCAGGCCTTTTGCGTTTGACCATGTGCTAGCTTCTCTATATAGTGTTGCTAACAGGGCTAGCAATTGAAGGGAGCGGGATCGACGTGGGTGCTGTTAGCGGCATGGCGCAGGTGAACGTTCGCGTGGATCGCCAGGTCAAGAACCGTGCCGAGGAGGCGCTGCGGCTTTCGGGCGGGTCACTGCCCGAGCTCATCAAAAAGGTGGTGGCAAAGGTTGCGCAGGGCGGCGGGAAGTGCGAGGAAGTGCTTGCGGCCGTCGACGACCGGCAGCAGACCGTCGCGCCCGATACTCCGTTCGCCGCATCATGGGCGGCGGCAGATCAGCTTTACGCGGACCTGGGCATCGCTACGTCGCCCGTATCCGACGATCGCGGTTGGGAAACAATCTATTCCGAAGCCATGGACGAGCACTATCGCCAAAAGGGGATGATCCTGTGAGCGGGGCTCCCCTCAAAATAATGGTGGATGCCAACGTATGGGTTGATTCGTTTTGCGCCGACCATGCCGAGTCGCTTGCCGCGCGTGCGTTTATTGGGCGGGCGACGGAATCGGGCGCAACGTTGTTCTTTCCGGTGCATATCGCCAAGGACGTGCTGTACGTTGTCCAACACGAGCTGAAGCGTAGCGTTCTTGCCAGCGGGGGAGTGCTCGACGAGGCGTCTGCCCGTGCAATTGGCGATGCGGCGTTGGCGTTTGTTCGGAACATGACCGAAAACGCCACGGCCGTGGGTGCAGATGCGTCGGACCTTTGGCTAGCCGACAAATATCTGACGCTCCATCGCGATTACGAGGACAACTTGGTGCTCGCCGCGTGCAAACACGCACAGGTCGATTACTTGGTGACCAACGATCGCAAACTGCTCGAACATGCCGATCTTGCAGCAAAGACACCTCGTCAAATGATGCCGATTCTTGCTTTGGCCGAACGCGGCGGCGCGGCTATCGGTTGACGCGAACTGTTTGCGGGCCTCTTGGACGACGATGCGCCAAGGGACCCGCGTCTGCAATTTACAAAAGCTCGGCCTTAATGGCGGGACTTTCTGCGAGCTGCTCGGCTGCCTTTTCGTCGGAGCTGTCGAGTGCTGCCAGACTGCGGTAGACCCACTCGTTGACCTGGGTGTTCTTGACGCCTGCGGTCTGCATAAGGGCGCCTACCTCGCAGATTGCTGCGAGCAGATCGGCCTTGGGACCCGCGAGCTCGACCTCGATGCCGTGGTAGGCGGCCACGCCGCGGTTCTCACTCACGTGGTCGATAAAGCCCTCGACGGTCTCAAGCTGCTGGGCGAGAGCTGCATCATCGTCAGCGTCCAGCGCGACGAGTGCGTTCGATACCGTGAGGGCGGGATGTCCGCAGGGGACAAAGCCTTCGATGACATCCATAGCTTCGGTAATGGTTGAGCCCAGGCCTGCGAGGGCATTGACGAGTTGCTGCTTGGTATCCATAACGGTCCTTTCGACGGGTTAATTTTGCTTGGCGAAAATATACGTGACGCGATCGGTAGCAAAAGTGCGAAGTGTGGTGCACATTAGGGTCTTCACAGCTCGTGCATAGAGCAGCTGTCTGCCTTTAGAACGTGGTAAGATAGCTATCCACGAGCGGGGTTCACCCCGCGTGTTCCTTGAAAAGTCGACGGTTATCGGGTGTTTGCAGGCCCAATACCATCCAGACTTTCCCAATATTCGGGGGCGACTGGTTTCGACACGATAGCTCTGAGAGAGGAAGCAAGCCGAGGTCTCCTCGCCTCGTTAAACAGGGGTACCGTCAAATTGAATTGACAACAACTCTTCTTTTGAGCCTATGGCTCTCGCTGCTTAATTTATAGCGGCGCGTCAACCCGGTGATTTCCCCGACACCGGCGCGACGTCATGTTAGGGGAATGCTCCTGCGCACGTAATCGGTATGGCGCGGGCTAAGACCGAACCGGTTAGGACGCCGCGAGCGTGTCGCTGCGCGCAAAGCGTCCGAGACTAAACCAGCGACTGAGCTTGGAGATGCCAATCAGGGGGCTTTCGTGGACCGGAGTTCGATTCTCCGCGCCTCCACCAATAGTTACAGGCAGGTAGAGAAGTGTTTCTACCTGCCTTTTTTATTACTTACAGATACCGCGGAGAATCGAACTCTATGCAGGGCGCGAGCGTTAAGCAAACGCGAAGCGTTTGTAGCGAGCGGGCGAGGACGCCGGCAGGCGGCCGAAGCCGGTGCGGGTTCGCGAAGCGAACGCGCGGATTCTCCGCGCAATGCCCCAGCCCAATATAGATGCGATGCCGATCGGGCGTCTTGCCCCGGCCTCGCCCCATCAACGGATCCACCGTACCGCGGAGAATCGAACTCTGTGCAGGGCGCGGGCGTTAAGCAAACGCTACGGCAACGCAGGGTGGGACGCGCTTTCCCAATGGCGGCCCAGGCGGAAACCGCATCCCGGAATCCTCATTCGGAATGGGATACATTTTCCGGATGGGCTGTTGGCGGAAAGCTCATCCCGGAATCCCGTCTCAAATTGGAACGCGCTTTCCGCTCCATCTCCTCAACTCCAAAACCTATGCGCCCTCCATTCCAAAACTGGGTAGAAGAAAGCCAAAACGCAATCGCAGGAGGTCAATATGACTGCAGAAGATAAGGCAAAGAACGCCGGCAAGGTCGCGCTCGTTTTGGAGGGCGGAAGTTTTCGCGGGCAGTTTACCGCGGGCGTGCTCGACGTCCTCATGGAGGCTGGCGTCGAGATTCCGGCTGTCTACGGTGTATCGGCCGGCGCCCTCAACGGCGTGAACTACAAGTCGCACCAGATCGGCCGTGCCAACCGCATCAACCTGGCTTTCTGCAACGACAGCCGCTTCATGGGCGCCGCATCGTTTGCGTCCACGGGCTCCATCGTCGGCTACGACTTTATCTTCAACGATGTCCAGGACCGCCTGGATCCCTTTGACAACGAGACGTTCGACGCGAACCCCATCGAGATGTACGCCGTTGCGACGGACATGCTGTTTGGAACCGCTGCCTACCTGCCGGTCAAAAGCGCCGTACTTGACCTCGACGCCGTGCGCGCATCGACGTCGCTGCCGCTGGTGACGCCGCCGGTCGAGATAGACGGGCACAAATACGTCGACGGCGGCGTAGCCGATTCGGTCCCCATCGAGCACGTGCTGGAGGAGGCGGGCTTCAATCGCGCGGTTGTCATTGTCACGCAGGACCGTTCGTACGAGAAAAAGCCCTACGAGTTTATGCCAGCCGCACGCGCTCGCTATGCCGACTACCCTTACCTGCTCGAGGCTATCGAGACGCGCCACGATCGCTATAACATCCAGCGCATGCATCTGTGGAAGTATGAGCGCGAGGGCCGCGCGCTGGTCGTCGCTCCGCAAAAGCCGGTCGAGGTCGGCCACGTTGAGCACGATCCGGCAAAGCTCCTCGACTTGTATATTCAGGGCCGCCAGGAGGCAAAGCGCTTGCTCGGAGATATCGAGGCGTTTGTCGAGCGCTAGCGTCGCGACGTCATGACCCATGGACGACATGTGCAGAAACTCTGGTCGGAGCCAAAATACCTGTTGACTCGGGCGGCGAGCGGGGTAATATGGACGGGTTACTTGCAGAGCCCCGTGAATCTCTGTAACAACACGTACTGTACATGGAGGAGTCTAAGTGATTTCGAAATCGACTCACTACGCCAAGCAGGGCGAGGTCCAGCGCAACTGGGTTCTCGTCGACGCCGATGGTGCTGTCCTGGGCCGTCTTGCCACCCAGATCGCAATGATCCTGCGCGGTAAGAACAAGCCCCAGTTCACGCCCAACAGCGACTGCGGCGACTTCGTTGTCGTCATCAACGCCGATAAGGTCCAGCTTACCGGTAACAAGGCCGACACGAAGACCTATTATCGCCACAGCGGCTACAACGGCGGCCTCAAGGCTGAGAGCTTCCGCCAGGCTATGGAGAAGCACCCGGAGAAGGTCATCGAGCGCGCCGTTCGCGGCATGCTGCCCAAGACCACCCTCGGCCGTGCCCAGATGACCAAGCTTAAGGTCTACGCTGGTGCCGAGCATCCGCACGCTGCCCAGAACCCCACGAAGATTGAGCTGGAGGCTTAAAGATGGCTGAGAACACCGTTGTCTACCAGGGTACCGGCCGTCGTAAGAACGCCGTCGCCCGCGTCCGTCTCGTCCCCGGCACCGGCAAGGTGACCATCAACAAGCGTGACGCCGAGCAGTATTTCGGCCGTCATCAGCTCGTTGAGAACGCCCTTGCTCCCTTCAAGGTGACCGACACCGCCGGTCAGTTCGACGTTATCGCTCTGTGCGATGGCGGCGGCATCTCCGGTCAGTCCGGCGCTCTGCGCCTGGGCATCGCTCGCGCTCTTCTGAACGCTGGCGATTACCGTGCTGACCTCAAGAAGGCCGGTTTCCTTACGCGCGATGCTCGCGTGGTCGAGCGCAAGAAGTACGGCCTCAAGAAGGCCCGCCGCGCTCCCCAGTTCTCCAAGCGCTAAGGTTTTATCTCCTTACGAGATACAATGTACAAGCGGGGCCTGCCGATTGCTCGGCGGGTCCCGCTTTTCTTTTTCGACTAGGGTGGGCGACTGCGTTTTGCCCACTTGGGAAGGAGCGATCCTATGCCCCAGAACATCTTCGGTACCGATGGCGTCCGTGGCGTCGCCAACGCCGACCTCTCGTGCGACCTCGCGTTTCGCCTGGGTCGCGCGGCGACCAAGTTCCTTGGTCCGGACATCTGCATCGGCCGCGATACGCGTCTTTCGGGCACCATGCTCGAGAGCGCTCTGACCGCCGGCATCATGGCCGAGGGCGGCCGCCCGCACTGCTGCGGCGTTATCCCTACGCCGGCCGTGGCGCTGCTCACCGTCCAAAACGAGCTCGACGGCGGCATCGTCATCTCCGCTTCGCACAATCCGCCGGAGTTCAACGGCATCAAGTTCTTTAGCCGCAAGGGCATGAAGCTTCCCGACGCGGTTGAGGAAGAGATCAGCGCCTGGGTCATGTCCGAGGAGGCCATGGCTGCCGATACACTGCCGACTGGCGCCGGTGTGGGTCACATCATCAAGATGAAGGACGCCCGCAAGGCCTATGTCGATCATGCCATCAGCACGCTCGACGGCCTTAAGCTCGACGGACTGGTTGTTGCCGTCGACTGCGGCCACGGTGCTTCGTGCCAGACCACGCCTGCCGCGCTCCAGCGCCTGGGCGCCACGGTCCATGCCATCAACACCGATTACTGCGGCACCGACATTAACGTTGAGTGTGGCTCCACGCACCTTGAGCCCCTGCGCGAGCTCGTGCTGCGCACCCACGCCGATATCGGCCTTGCCCACGACGGCGACGCCGATCGTGTGCTGTTCGTGGACAGCGAGGGCAACGAGATCGATGGCGACTACATTCTTGCCATCTGTGGCTCCGACCTTGCTGCTCGCGGCAAGCTCGCCAACTCCGAGATTGTCTCGACCGTTATGTGCAACCTGGGCTTCTCCATCGCCATGAAGGAGCAGGGCTTTGAGATGGTCCAGACCGCCGTGGGCGACCGCTATGTTCTTGAGCGTATGCTCGAGGACGGTGCCGTCATCGGCGGCGAGCAGTCCGGCCACATCATCTTCCTGGAGCACAACACCACCGGTGACGGTTTGGTGACGGCCCTGCAGCTTCTGGCCGTGCTCAAGCGCACCGGCCGCACCCTCACCGACCTTGCCGGCATCATGAAGAAGTACCCGCAGGTGCTCGTCAACGTGCATTCGGACAACAAGGCCGGCCTGGACGATTGTCAGTCCATTTGGGACGCTGTCGCTGCTGCCGAGAAGGAGCTCGACGGTCGCGGCCGCATCTTGGTGCGCCCGAGTGGCACCGAGCCGCTGGTTCGCGTTATGGCCGAGGCCGAGACGCACGAGCTGACCCAGCGTGTGGTTGACGACATCGTCGAGGTTGTCAAGCGCGAACTTCCTTAATGGTCAAAAACCAGTGCCAAGTGGTAAACTAGCAAGACTGTATTTGATTATTGGTATGTCCAAGGGGGAGCATGTTCACTAAAGTCCTAAGGTCTTTTGGTATGCGTGGTCGAGTCCTTACGCTGGATGCTCCCATCTCGGGCGACGTCATTCCGCTTTCCGAGGTAAACGATCAGACGTTTGCCACCGGCCTTTTGGGTCAGGGCGTGGCGATTCAGCCCACGGGCACGCGTGTAATCGCGCCGGCTGACGCTAAGGTCGAGGCGATTTTTCCCACGGGTCATGCCGTTGCGCTTAACACGGTTGATGGCCTGGACGTTCTGATTCACGTTGGCCTGGACACCGTTCAGCTCGAGGGCAAGCACTTTACCGTGCATGCGCAAGTGGGCGACATCGTCCATAAGGGCGATGTGCTCATCGAGTTCGATCGTGAGGCGATCAAAGCCGAGGGCTACGATGTGACGGTTCCCATCTTGGTGTGCAACTCCGTTGAGTTCTCGAGCATTAAGGGTTCTGTTGGAGAGCATGTCGAGGAGATGGACCAGCTTATCGTCGCTCGCGAGCGCTAGTTGGCGCTTTTGGCCTTTAGCCTACAATTCAAACACGTTTACGGAGGGCGCCCTTGAAAGAGGACGCCCTCCGTGGCAAGATGGGAAACGTCCGAGGCTAAACAGCTTTGGGTCACCGTGGACGGGCAGGGGCCTCGACGCGGCTAGACACGAGACACATACATTACGCGACCTCGCCCTGGTGGCCGCACACGTTGGTTGCGGCCGACGCGGGCCGCGGGCAAGTGCTTGTAAGGGGAGCCTTGCCTCTCTTGTACGAGAAAGGACGCGTAATGAAAATCATTAAAGCTAAAGACTACGAGGATATGAGCCGCAAGGCCGCCAATATCATCTCGGCCCAGGTTATCCTCAAGCCCGATTGCGTGCTGGGTCTTGCCACCGGCTCCACCCCGATTGGCGCCTACAAGCAGCTCGCCGCTTGGTACGAGAAGGGCGACGTCGACTTCGCCGAAGTCAGCACCTACAACCTGGACGAGTATCGTGGTCTTTCGCACGACGATCCCCAGAGCTATCACTACTTTATGCGCGAGAACTTCTTCGATCACATCAATATCGATCTGAACAACACGCACGTGCCCGATGGCTCCAACCCCGATGCCGCTGCTGCCTGCTCCGAGTACGACAAGATCGTCGCTGCCGCCGGTTATCCGGATCTGCAGCTGCTCGGCATTGGCAACAACGGTCACATTGGCTTCAACGAGCCCGATGACCACTTCTCCAAGGGTACGCACTGTGTCGACCTGACCGAGAGCACCATTCAGGCCAACAGCCGCCTGTTCGACAGCATCGATGATGTGCCCCGTCAGGCTTACACCATGGGCACCCAGACCATCATGTATGCCCGCATGATCCTGGTTGTCGCCAACGGCGAGGCCAAGGCTCAGGCTGTGCACGATATGTGCTATGGCCCGGTTACGCCCAAGTGCCCGGCTTCGATCCTGCAGCTGCACACCAACTGCGTCGTCGTTGCTGACGAGGCCGCTCTTTCGCTCTGCGAGTAACGCGAACCCTGCACCTCGACATAGCCTTGCCTAAGGCCTCCGCTTTGCGGGGGCCTTTTTGCTATCCCTTTCTGTCCACTTGATCAAAATCTTGCCGCAAGCTTGACGAATGCCGGATGTCCAACAGCTTGATTCATTCTATACCAGATTCTATGCAAAAATGCCACTAGAAGGTCGTAGACGGTAGCGGGTGCTAGGCGAGTTGAATGACATGGCTGAACCTTGTTCATCTGCGTTACACTGCCGCTTAGATGGGACAAGCTGACAAGCTCATTTACCTGCTTAAAGACCGATTAGTCGGGGGATTAATAACAATCGGCCCTCGCTGTACAAAAACTTGCCGCTTGCGTACCAAAAGACAACCTAAAACACAAGGGCGCTCTATTCATAGCACGGCTTGTATGGTCTTGCGGCTACAGTGTCCATACGGTCGAGTTGAGGAGTGGGCATGGTAAACGATTTGGGCAGTATGGACGACCTCGAGCTGATGCCGCTGGGCGGTGGCTATATGGTGCGACGCGAACGCTTGATGAATGAGCTTCTCGCCAAGGGCCGAAAGGCCGGCATCGTGGTTCTTTATGCGCCCGACGGGTTTGGGAAGACCTCGGTGCTGCTGCAGTACACCCATGAGGTTAAATGCGATCCGACGCGAGGCCCCGTGCGGATTATCGAGGCCGATCGCGCCATTGGGCGCGAGGTGTTTATGCAGCTCGAGGTGGTTACCGAAGAACTCAAAGACAAACCGCACTCCCTTATCGCGATTGATAATGTGCCAAACCTCGATCAGCACGATACCGAAGACCTCATCGACAGGATTCGCGGCCTGCGCGCCATGGGGGTAGGGGTCTTTATCTCCTGCCGTCCTTCAAATCGTCAGCTGATTCATGGGCTGGGCGATTCGGTTAAGATCAATGCGCAGATGCTCAAGGTGCATGCCTATGAGTATTCGGCGTGGGCATCGGCGTTTTCGATCAGCACATCGCTCGACTTTTATCAGCTCACGCAGGGCGTGCCCGAGCTCGTTTCGGCATTGCAGACGGGTCTGTATGGCCAAGGCGACGTAGCCGGTCTGCTCGAAAACGAGATTGTCAACGTATATGGCGCGGCACTTGTCGATCTGGCTTCGCTCGACAATAATGCGCTGTTTCGCGTGGCATGTCTCATGGTTTTGATGGGCGAGGGCAATATCGCAGAACTCGAGGCTTGTGGGGTGAGGTTGTCGATGGTCGACCAGTCCTACTTTGTACGCGACTACCCGATCTTTGGCTTGGATCCCGCCGAGCGGAGTTTTACGTGTCTGGGCACGGAGGATAACGGACGCTTGCGCTTGCGCAAGTTGGTGGCCGAGGTTCGCCCCGAACTTGTTCCGAGGGCGGTCCGGATTTTGCTTAAGGCGGGCCGATGCGATGCGGCGATGGGCCTGGCGGACGCCTTTTTGGACCGTGAAGCGGTCCTTGAACTCGCTGGGCAGTATGGGGTCGACCTTGCTCTGACGGGGCACGGGGCCGATATCTGCCGAGCAGCGCTGGGCACGATCGATGCCGACGATCCGGCTCCAGAGCCAACGCCTGCCGAGGCGCTCGGCGTATATCTGGCAG
Organism: uncultured Collinsella sp.; assembly: GCA_900544875.1. Taxonomy (GTDB): domain Bacteria; phylum Actinomycetota; class Coriobacteriia; order Coriobacteriales; family Coriobacteriaceae; genus Collinsella. The sequence continues at coordinate 110,589 of UQWS01000002.1, forward strand.
CGGTCAGCGTGTCCAACACAAAGCTCGCCCGCTATATGGCATCGGTCATCGAGCGCGAGGGCGAACGGGCGGCCTGCGAAATAGACCCTGTCTCATGGAGGGTGGCCCAGACACTGACGGCTGTTTGCTATGGGGACAACGGGCTTGGGCTCCCTACGAACCTGGCCGTGCCAGAAATCGAGACATCCCATACCGCACTCGATATGTTGTCCGCGCATATCGAGGTCAAGCGCTGCCTGACCGAGCGGGGAGATGACGGCGGCGTTCTACAGCAGCTCAAAACGAGCAAGGCCTACGACTGTGAGCTCGACATCGCGGGGATTGTTATACGGGCCGATAGCATGCTGGTGGAGCTTTTTGACGGGTCGTTTGCGGGAACCGACGAGCGCGACGACGAGATGACGGTGGTGCGGGAGGCACTCGACGTACGTGGGCTTAAGGCGATGGCTATCTGGGTGCGCATGGTGTTGGCGGCACGGCGGCTCCTTTCCGGCCTGCCGGTAACCGACGACGCGGCGTTCAACGAGCTCGATCGTTTTGCCGTGCGCATGCGCGACAACCAGATTCAGCTGTTTGGCCTGTTGCTAGAAGGCTGGCAGTCGCTGGCAGAGGGACGGCCGGTTAATGCAAAGTTCCGTGCGGTCCAAGTGCTCAAACTTGCCGAGGAGTCGATTGCGTACATGCGCGATAACGCATTGCTGCTGGAGCGCGCGGCGTATCTGCGTAACACCTCGATGGTTTCGGTGCGCGAGGAAGCGGAGTTGCTCGATATAAGCCAGACGCAGGTTGGTGGAGCGGAGGCCTGGATGGTGGCGCTGCATTTGGCCTGTGCGGGCCGAGACAGCGATCTTGCGGCCTGGATGTCCATGAATCGTGCGGGGATTCTAGAGCCATCGTATCGGCTCTTTGCGCGCCTTGCCATGCATTGTCTGGGCGAGCCGGCGACCAGGATTCGCAAGAAGCTTCCCGTGCGCGAGCTGTCGCGGTATTCGCTGCGCGACGATCTGGAAGGGGAGGGCGAGCGCCTGTTCCAGGCCGGCGAGGTTGAAGCCGTTGATACCATCGACCATATCGAGATTCGCATGTTTGGTGCGTTTCGCGCCGAGCGCGATGGGTTTCCCATTACGGACAAAATGTGGCGCCGCAAGAAGGCGGCGACACTTGCCGAGCGGCTTGCGCTGGGCATGGATGCGCTCGTCGATCGTGAGACGCTGGCCATGGAGCTGTGGCCCCATGCTGAGTTCAATAGCGCCCGCAACAACCTGTACTCGACGATATCGCGCTTGCGGTCGGCTTTGGGGCCGACGCCGGATGGCAAGTCGTGTGTGCTCATCCAAAATGAATGCATCGGACTCAACGGCGACTACGTCAAGACCGATGTACGGCTGTTTGACCAGATAAGCCGCGAGGTTTTGGGAAATCGCACGGGTGCGCGCGGGCCCCATTTAGTTGAGCTGTGCCTTAAGATTGAGCAGCTTTATGCCGGACCGCTGTATGTTCCCAATGGCTGTAACCCCACCTACTTTTTGCGTATGCGACGCATTATGCAGTCAAAGTACATCGATTGCATGATTAAGGGAGCAAATGCCGCCCTAGAAGAAAACGACCTGCAGTCGGCGATTTGGCTGGCGGAGTCGGGGCTTCGGCAGGAAACAGCGCGTGAGGATATGGTGCGCTGCGCCATGCGCGTCTACAGTGCGGCGGGGCGGCGGCGCGATATCGTCGAGCTGTACAGCGGGCATATGCACCATCTAAGGGAGCAGGTCAATGGCGTGCCCGAGCCCGAGACGCGGCGTCTATACGAGCGCTTGGTGGAGGGGCGGCTCAATCGCGTGCTGGTCGAGCGATAAAAAACGGGCGCCCGAAGTACTTAGGCACCCGTAAGCTTGCTATGTGTTGGCTCGTCGGATCATTGGCTCTTAGACGAGCTTGATCTTCTCGATGTCCTTGCGCGAGGACTCGCGATACAGCGAGAACTTGCGGCCGATGACCTGGACGACCTCGGCGTGGCATCGCTCGGCGAGTTCTTCGGCGGCCTCGCGGGCGGAAAGACTGGAGCCATCGAGCACAGAGCACTTAACGAGCTCATGCTTCTCCAGATAGGCGACCGTCTGCTCGACGGTGCCCTCGTTAATATCGGACTTACCGATGATGATGGCGGGGTTGAGGTGATGGGCCATGCTGCGAAGCTGCTTGACCTGTGCTCCTGTCAGTGCCATGGGTTCTCGCTTTCTATGTATGGGGCGCCCCGCGATGGGGCCTTAATCTACGTGAGCTGTCCCACGATAGCGCAGGAACGGCGCGGTGTGGAGCGCGTTTGCCCAGTTCGCAAAGAATGCGGATGCCGAGTGAGTGGGCGGTGCAGGCTGCGAACAGGCTATGAGCTGGGCGCAGAGACCGGCTCCCATGCAATAAACGCCCAACGAACCTTGCGGACATGATCGAGCATGTAGCGTCCCTGCGGCACGCCCTTGGAGCCCGGCTCACCGGCATGGGGGTTCTCAATCATATGTTGAGCGATGTAGTCGCGCAGACGGTCGATCTTATCCTCGTTGCCATGCTCGAGCATACGGGAAAAATCCGCCACACCTGCTTCAAGGCTGTCGAAGGTATCGCGACGAGGCGATTCAAAGTACGTGACTTGCGGCAGCGCACCCATCTGAATAAGGATATTAAAGGCATACACAAAGCCATTGCTGCAGGTAACCGAGGCGCCGATGGCGTTCATCAGATGCAGGTCATAGCGCGGGCTGGAGTTGGCGACCATCGTGACAGCACAACGCCGACGAGCCGTTCGATCAAGCTTGGCAAGCGCGCCTTTTAGGTTGGTCGTGGTGACAGAACGACTGGCAAAGGCAACATCTACCGCTTTCGCGACCGGTCCAACCAAATCCCAGTCATCATCCCAAGCAAGTTCAAGCGGTGTAATGCGATCCTCGAGTCCATAGTACTCAATGCCAGCATCAAGCGTGCCCAACATAGCAGGGGAAAAGTCAGCAGCAATCACAGGATGCCCAGCCTGAGCAAGCGGAATGGCAATCGACCCAGCTCCACACCCCATATCGAGCACCGACTCACCAGGCTTTAACGCCAACAGCTTCATAAAGTCCCGGGCATACGGGGCAGTCTCCAACGGCCGAAAATGCCGAGCCCGCTTATCCCATTCAAAAGAATCATCAGCCCGCCGCCGACCAGCCTGCAAGCGCATCCATTCCTGATTCCAATCCGCAGAAAGCAGCTCAGATTGAATTACACCATCAGCCACGGGCCAACCTCCTAGCAACAAAAAAGCGACTCCTCCCAAAAGAAGAGCCGCAACCAGCATATATCAGAAAGAACCGATCCAACGCCAAACCGTCATACCAGCAAAGTGGAGCAGAAGCGAAGCGACTGCAACCGGGATAGAACTCAATCGAGGTCCCGTTGTGCGGGAGCCCCGGGGAGGGCAAATATATAAGGTCGATCGCGAGTTCCGCACGAGCCGGAGAGCACTTAATGTGCTCTCCGTGCGAGTCAGGACTGTCCGAGCAGGCGACCTTATATATTTGCCCTCCCCGGGGCTCCTCGCCCGAACCCCTCAGCTAGTTCTTCAGCGAGTTCAGCGGTGCCGGGAAGCGTCCACCACGGTGGGCGAGCACGGTGCCGGCGTTGGGGTTCACCGGCATGATGGGCGCACGGCCAAACAGGCCGCCGTACTCGACGCAGTCGCCCACGCCCTTGCCGATAGCAGGAATCACGCGGACGGCCGTGGTCTTGTTGTTGATGACGCCGATGGCCATCTCGTCGGCGATGATGCCGGCGATGGTCTCGACCGGGGTGTCGCCGGGGATGGCGATCATGTCCAGGCCAACGGAGCACACGCAGGTCATGGCCTCGAGCTTCTCGAGCGAAAGCGCACCGGCTTCGACGGCGGCGATCATGCCGGCGTCCTCGGACACGGGGATGAAAGCGCCCGAAAGACCGCCCACGCTGGAACTGGCCATGACGCCGCCCTTCTTGACGGCATCGTTGAGCATGGCGAGCGCGCAGGTCGTGCCGGGGCCACCGCAGGTGCCCACGCCGATGATCTCGAGGATGCGAGCGACGGAGTCGCCGATGGCAGGCGTAGGTGCCAGCGAAAGGTCGACAATGCCTTTCTCGACACCCAGACGATGGGCGGCCTCGCGGCTCATGAGCTCACCGGCACGGGTGATCTTAAAGGCGGTCTGCTTAATCTTCTCGGCGACTTCCATCATCGATGCAGAATCGGGCAGCTTCTCCAGGGCTGCTGCCATAACGCCGGGGCCCGAGACGCCTACGTTGATGACGGCGTCGGCCTCGCCACCGCCGTGGACGGCGCCCGCCATAAACGGTGAGTCCTCGACCATGTTAGCAAAGCAGACAAACTTGGAAGCGCCGACGGAGTCCTGGTCGGCCGTGAGCTTAGCGGCGTCGATGATGGTCTGGGCGGCCATAAGCACGGCGTCCATGTTGATACCGGCGCGCAGGCTGGCGACGTTGACGCTGGAGCAGACGCGGCTCGTGGTGGCGAGCGCCTGGGGGATGGACTGGATAACGCGGCGGTCGGCATCGCCGATGCCCTTCTGGACGAGCGCGGAGAAGCCGCCCAGGTAATCGATGCCGAGCGTCTCGGCCGCGCGGTCGAGGGCATGCGCGATGGGGGTGAGGTCCTCATCCTTGCAACACGCGGCGATCTGCGCCACCGGGGTGACGGAAACGCGCTTGTTGACGATGGGGATACCGTACTCGCGCTCGAGGTTCTCGGCGGTCTCGACCAGATGCTCAGCCGTGTGCGTCACGTGGTCGTAGATCTTCGTGCACATGCGGTCGAGGTTCTCGTCACCGCAACCCATGAGCGAAACACCCATGGTGATGGTCCTGATGTCGAGGTTCTGCTCCTCAACCATGCCGCGGGTTTCCGCGATTTCTGCGGGCGTGATCGCCATCCTTGCGCTCCTATCTGCCAAAACGAGCATAGTCTTTTCTATTCTAACGTGCCGCACATGCCAAGTGGCGCATGCGGCACGTTTTGGTGCTCGGTTGTTTCCGTTGTGTTACTGCCCAAAGACCTCTTCGGCGATGCGCGCGCTTTCGGCGGCATCCTTGGCGTAGTAGTCCGCGCCGATCTGCTTGGCGTATTCGGGGGTGAGCACGGCGCCGCCTACGATGATCTTGACGCCCGGCACCTCGGTATGAAGCAGCTTGATGGTCTCCTCCATGGCGACGACCGTGGTGGTCATAAGCGCCGAGAGGCCGACGAGCTTAATATCACGCTCCTGCACGGTCTTGAGCACTTCCTGCGGATCGACGTCGCGGCCCAGATCAAAGACGGTATAGCCGTAGTTGTCGAGCAGCATCTTGACGATGTTCTTACCGATATCGTGGATGTCGCCCTTGACGGTGGCCACGCAGATCTTACCCTTGTCGGCAATCTCGCCGGCGGGCATCAGGCGCTTGATGGTGTCGAAGCCCACGCGCGCGGCCTCGGCCGAGGCCATGAGTTGCGGCAAGAAGAACTTGCCCTGGTCAAAGAGGACGCCCACCTCGTCGAGGGCGGGGATAAAGTGGTTGTTGATAAGGTCCATGGCGTCGTGGTCTGCCAGCAGACGCTCGGTCTCGGCAGCGATCTCGCCTTTGCGGCCCGAGACGACCATGCGACGGATCGGGTCGTCGTTGCCGTCGGCGCCGGCGGCAGGCGCGGCATCACTCGATGCGGGCTGAGCCGCTGCCGGGTTTGCGGCGATCTTATACGGATCGGTCCAGCCGGCGTAGCGCTCGATGTATCCGGTCGAGCCCTCGTCCTCAACGCTCAAGACGCGATAGCTGTAGACGGTGTCCATAAAGCGCTTGGAGCCCGGGTTCATGATGGGGGCGTCCAGGCCCGCGCCAAAGGCGGCGGCCAAAAAGACCGAGCCCAGCAGCGGGCGAGCGGGCAGGCCAAAGCTGATATTCGACACGCCAAGCGCGCATTTGACGCCCAGACGCTCCTTGCACAGGGACATGGCGCGCAGAATCTGCTCGGCCTGGCGCTGGTTGGTCGAGGCGGTCATGACCAGGCAGTCGATGAGGATGCGATCCGGGCCGATGCCGTAGCGGGCGGCCTCGGCCACGATGCGCTCGGCGATGGCGAAGCGGGCCTCGGCGGTATCGGGGATGCCGCCTTCGTCGAGCGTAAGGCCGACAACGTTGGTGCCGTAGTGGGCGACCAGCGGAAAGATCTCATCCATGATCTGCTGCTTGCCGTTGACCGAGTTGATGATGGGCTTGCCGGCGTAGCGACGTACGGCGGCCTCGACGGCGGCGGGGTCGGTGGAGTCGATCTGCAGCGGCAGCAGCGTGGAGCCTTGGAGCTGCTCGGTCGCTTGCTGGATGACCTTGACCTCGTCGATCTCGGGCAGGCCCACGTTGACGTCCAGGATATCGGCGCCCTGTTCTTGCTGGCTGATGCCCTGGCTTACGACGTAGTCCAGGTCGCCGTCGCGCAGGGCCTGCTGCAGGCGCTTTTTGCCGGTGGGGTTGATGCGCTCGCCGATGACGGCGATCTTGTGGCCGTCGCAGGGGAGGTCCACGACCGTCTGAGCGCTCGTGACCGACATGCTGGGCTTGCGGTGACGCGGGCTGGGCGTGTGGTTGTCGATGAGGGTGCGCAGCGCTGCCATGTGCGCCGGCGTGGTGCCGCAGCAGCCGCCCACGACGCTTACGCCGTCGGCAATCATACCGGCGACGGCCTCGGCGTATTCGGCTGCCTGGATATCAAAGACGGTGTTGCCGTCGTCGTCCACGCGGGGCAGTCCCGCGTTGGCCTGCACCATAACGGGCTTGTCCGTAACGGTGAGCATGCGAGCGGCGAGCCCTCGGAGCTCGGCCGGTCCCTGGCTGCAGTTGATGCCCAAAACGTCGGCGCCGATGGCATCGAGCGTGATGGCGGCAACCTCGGGGCTCGTGCCCAAGAAGGTGCGGCCGTCTTCCTCAAAGGTCATGGTGGCAAAGACGGGCAGGTCGGAATTCTCGCGGCAGGCGAGGACGGCCGCCTTGATCTCGGCAAGGTCGGTCATGGTCTCGATAATAAAGAGGTCCACGCCCGCATCGACGCCCGCGCGAACTTCCTCGGCAAAGAGGTCATAGGCCTCGTCAAAGCTGAGGGTGCCCAAGGGGCGAAGCAGTGCGCCGATGGGGCCGATGTCACCGGCGACGTAGCGGGCGCCGGCCTCGTGGGCACAGGCGACGGCCGCGGCAAAGACGTTTGCCACGGTGGCGGCACCGTCGAGCTTGTGGGCGTTGGCGCCAAAGGTGTTGGCGGTGATCACGTCGCAGCCAGCCTCGACGTACTGGCGCTGAATGTCGGTAATGACCTGGGGCTCCTCAAAGTTGAGCAGCTCGGGCAAGGCGCCGGCCTTCATGCCGGCCGCCTGCAGCATGGTGCCCATGCCACCGTCGAACAACAGGTGTCCCGTGCCCTCGATGGCCGCACGCAGGCGATCGTCCTTAATGCGCAGATCGTCGATCGTGCGCGTCTTGTACGTGGCACCGTTGCGACGTGCGGCATCAACGGGTGCCGCCAATGCAGTGCCGTCAGAATCATGAGTGATAAGCGGAGTAAACATCGAGGGCTCCTAATGGCTGGAATAGCAGGTGGTGTGGGCGGCGCGGAAACGGCAGTTCTCGCGCATGCGGCAGATATTGCAGGTGGGGCGGGTCTGGGCGTCGTGGACTTCGCCGTCGAACAGGCCGATCACCGCGGTCACGCTTTTGGTGGGCATAAGCAGGCTGGTGGGCGTGACGGTAAGCCCGATGAGCCGCGTGGCGTTGAGCGCATTGACGATCGAGCGCTGGGCCGAGAGCGGGCAGTCGCCGTAGCCGGGACTAAAGCGCCAGTTGCCGGCGAACCCATGAACGGCGGCGTCCGTCTTGACCTGCTGGTCCATTTGCTCAACGGCGGCTTCCACGTAAGCGGAGCACGCGGCGTCGAGCACGGCGCCCTCGAGGGGCTGCTGGGCTCCCGTGGTGCGCAGACGACGCTCAGCGTCCATGCCGAGGGTGCATGCCATGAGCGCGGCAAAGCGGGCATCTTTGAGATGTCGATAGATATCACGACCGCGCAGCTCAACGTTGGTGCCGACCAGACGGATGCAAGGCTTGCCCTGCTCGTCCACGCCCGTGGCATCGACGGCAAATACGCGGCGCACGCCACGGGGCTCAATGTCCAATTCCAGACGTTCAACGACAAGTTCAATACGCTGCGACAGCTCGGGCTCAATCTGCTGGCCTCCGTAACCCAGATACCGCAGCATCTCGGCACGATCGACGCGGGGATGGTGGGCTGCATCGATACGGTAGAGCGCCGGCGACGCAAGGTCGGCCGGCACTTCGACAAAAGCTGTATCGATGTGCGGTTTTTCCATTACCCCAGGCGCTCCATAATGGTCGCGGCGATCGCAGGACGGTTCATAGTGTACAGGTGCAGGCCGTCGGCGCCGTGCTCCTTAAGGTCGCAAAGCTGGCGGGCGGCATAATCTACACCGGCTACCTGCAGGCTTTCGGGGTCGTTTTCGTACTTGGCGAGGATCTTGATGACGGGGGAGGGCAGCGATGCGCCGCACATAAAGACCATGCGGCTGATCTGCGACTTGCCCATAAACGGCATGATGCCCGCGGTAATGGGCACGGTGATGCCGGCCTTGTCGGCAAGCTCGCGAAAACGGTAGAAGCACTCGTTATCAAAGAAGAGCTGCGTCACAAAGAAGCTCGCGCCGGCGTCCTGTTTTTGCTTGAGGTGTTCGACCGAGAGGTTGAGATCCTCACAGGCAATGTGGCCCTCGGGGTAGGCCGCGGCGCCCACGCAAAAGCCGGCGTCGACGAGCTCGGGGATGAGGTCGCGGGCGTAGGCGTAGTCGGAGGCGGGCTTGTCGTCCTCGGTCGCGCCGGCAGGGAGATCTCCACGCAGGGCCAGGATGTTTTCCACGCCGGCGGTGCGATACTCGTCGATCTTGGCGGCGATATCGGCGTGCGACCGGCCCACGCAGGTAAGGTGTGCCACCGAGGGTGTATCGAATTCGCTCGTAATCATATGCGCGATGGGGGCGGTGGTGGCACCGTTGCCCGAGCCGCCGGCCGAGCAAGTAACTGAGACAAAGCTCGGCGAAAGCTTGCACAGGTTGTCCGCCACCTCGCGAGCCGTGTCGAGGGTAAGCTCGCCCTTGGGCGGGAACATCTCAAACGAAACGGGTGCGGTGCCCTGGGATGCTGCCTGCTTAAAAACCTCGTCGACGCGCATATCGTGCTCCTCTAGATACGTAATAGTGTGATGTGTTGTAAGGATTCTACAGCACCGCTGTGTCACGGTGGAGTTTCACTCGCTATTTGGGGATACCAATCAAAGATGTCTTGCTATCGGCATTCCCTATAACATGGCGGCTAATTTTGCCACGGGCTATAAAGACTGGTATTTCGCATCAAATACCAGTCTTTATAGCCCGTGGCAAATGAGCTACCCGTAAACTGTGCGGGGAGGTCTGCTATTTATACAGTTGATTGGCTGTTGAGGGTGGCAACGCCGCCTCGATAGGGTAACCTCATTGATTGGTTTCGCGACGGCAACATAACGGTAATGTCGCGGAAACACGGCGAGTCTAAGCTATGACTCGTTCGTTAGTAATCAACACCGCTTCTCACGCGGTGCCGATACGAAGGGAGTTCCGTATGGCCGAACTTACTGACCGCTTCGGGACCATGGTGTTCTCTGAGGAAGTCATGAAGGACTACCTCCCCAAGGACATTTGGAAGCGCCTTGCTGCAACCCTCGAGGGCGGTGAGCCGCTCGACCTGGATGTGGCCAACGCCGTTGCCCATGCCATGAAGGTCTGGGCCATCTCCAAGGGCGCGACGCACTACGCGCACTGGTTCCAGCCGCTTTCGGGCATTACTTCCGAGAAGCACGACAGCTTCCTGGAGCCCAACCACGACGGCACCGCCATTACCAAGTTTACGGGCAAGAACCTCATCCAGGGCGAGCCCGATGCTTCCAGCTTCCCCAACGGCGGCCTGCGCGCCACCTTCGAGGCCCGTGGCTACACCGCTTGGGATCCCACTAGCCCCGCCTTTATCAAGGACGATGTCCTGTGCATTCCCACGGCTTTCTGCTCCTACACGGGCGAGGCCCTGGACAAGAAGACCCCGCTGCTGCGCTCCATGACCGCGCTCTCGCGTGAGTCCAAGCGCGTTTTGGCGCTGTTTGGCAAGACCCCCAAGAAGGTCGTTCCTTCCGTGGGCGATGAGCAGGAGTACTTCCTGATCAAGAAGGACGCCTACCGCAAGCGCAAGGACCTGGTCATCACCGGCCGCACCCTCTTTGGCGCCGCTCCCTGCAAGGGCCAGGAGCTCGAGGAGCACTACTTTGGCGCTATCCGCCCCACCGTTTCGGCCTATATGAAGGATCTGGACGACGAGCTGTGGGCGCTCGGTATTCCCGCCAAGACCAAGCACAACGAGGTCGCTCCCTGCCAGCATGAGCTCGCTCCCGTCTACGGCGAGGTCAACGAGGCCATCGACCAGAACCTGGTCATGATGGAGAAGATGAAGCTCATCGCCTCCCGCCACGACTTGGTCTGCCTGCTGCACGAGAAGCCCTTCGAGGGCATCAACGGTTCGGGCAAGCACAACAACTGGTCGCTTGGCACCGAGTCCGAGAACCTGCTCGACCCGGGCGACACCCCGCTCGACAACCTGCAGTTCATTGTCTTCCTCACCGCGGTGATCGAGGCCGTCGATAACTATCAGGAGCTCCTGCGTGCCTCCGTTGCCTCGGCCGGCAACGACCATCGTCTGGGCGCCAACGAGGCTCCTCCGGCGATTATGTCTATCTTCCTGGGCGACCAGCTTACCGAGGTCGTCGAGAAGATCATCGATGGCAAGGCTTCCGTCCATGCCACGCGCGGCGTGCTCGACCTGGGCGCTGATACCCTGCCCAAACTGATGCAGGACAACACCGACCGCAACCGCACCTCCCCGTTCGCCTTCACCGGCAACAAGTTCGAGTTCCGTGCCTGCGGCTCCGAGCAGAACGTCTCCGACTCCAACCTGGTGCTCGATGCCGCCGTTGCCAAGTCGCTCAAGTCCTTCGCCGATGAGCTCGAGGATACGCCCGAGGATAAGTTCCAGGACGCCGCGCTCGAGTACTGCAAGAAGGTGCTGACCGATCATCAGCGCATCCTGTTCTCCGGCGACGGTTACTCCGACGAGTGGCCCATCGAGGCCGAGAAGCGCGGCCTTGCCAACAACAAGACCACGGCCGACGCTCTTCCCGCCTTTGTTTCCGATAAGGCTATCGCGCTCTTTGAGGAGACGGGCGTCCTGACCAAGGCCGAGGCCCAGTGCCGCTACGACTGCAAGCTCGAGAAGTACAACAAGCTCATGAACATCGAGGCCACCACGATGGTTCGCGAGGCGCGTCGTACCTATCGCCCGGTCATTACCGCCTATGCCACCAAGGTCGCTAAGGGCCTTGAGACTATTCGTGCCGCTGGTGCGGAGGCCGCCATGCAGTGCGAGCAGAACACGCTCAACAAGCTCTGCAACGGTATCACCACCATCAACGACTCCATCAAGGCGCTCGACGCCGTGCATCAGAAGGCCGAGGCCCTCGATGGTCAGGAGCAGGCCAACGTGTACGCACACGAGGTCGTTCCCGCTATGGATACGCTGCGCGCCGCCGTGGATGCCATGGAAGAGATCGTGGCTGCCGACTACTGGCCGGTTCCGACCTACGACGACATTCTGTTCTACGTGTAGGACAGGGACAACATACCGTCACGGTTGAAAGCCGGGGTCCGCATTGCGCGGGCCCCGGCTTTTTGTTTGTGAAGGACGCTTTGGAGTCCGTTATGCAACTGATTCGCCCACGCAATAAGGGGCCGTGGACAAAAAACGTCAAATATGAGTACTGTCACTAAACTAGTTCCATATCAAAATGGCAGTTTTTGCCGAGTTGGACCACATATGTCCAGGTATATAGCTGAGGTCGGGCCCAATCTGAGCACTAGGTCGTTGATTTGACATCTGATTCACCATCTAAAAGGCCAAATTCGCTGTTACTAAATCGGTAACAGTACTCACATTTGCCATTTTTTGCCCACAGGCCTTGCGATGGTGCCGGGATCCGCACCCTGTCGGGTTCGAATCCCGGCGTATGGGTAGCAAAAAGCCCGCTACCGATTGGTAACGGGCTTCTCAGATTCTGTGGTGCCCCCAGCGGGATTCGAACCCGCGATATCCACCTTGAAAGGGTGGCGTCCTTGGCCGCTAGACGATGGGGACAGCGGGAAAGAGTATAGCAGACTTTTTTGCCGGCGCGTATATCGTTGGCAAACTGGAAAACCACCACACAGGAGCCGACTTTCTATCCCGATCTTCAAACATCTCATTCTGTAACAGTAAGACGACTTTTAACGGTCTAGATGTTACAGATTGAGACAAACCGCTGGGACGGGTCAAAACCACCACAAAGGTGCCTATCCCCTTTGTGGTTGTGAGGTGCTAGGGGAGGAGCTTCATGGCGGCGTCGTGGGCGGCGTGCTCGTAGGTGTCGTCGAGGGGTTTGAGCGGCAGCAGAGCTGTGGCCTGCGCATCGCCGCGCCGCTCGAGGGCGTGCGCGATCAGCCAGTCGGCGAGTTCGGGGTTCTTGGGCAGTGCCGGTCCGTGCAGGTACGTGCCGATGACGCCCTTGTAGATGAGACCCTCAAAGCCATCATCGCCGTTGTTGCCGGTGCCCGTGACGACGGACGTTCCGAGCGGCGTGGCATCGGCGTCCAAAAGCGTGCGGCCGCCATGGTTTTCGAATCCCACAAAGGGCTCAGGTGCCAGGTCGGTTTTGACGGCTACGTTGCCGATCAGGCGGTCGGAGCCGCGTACGGTCTCGGCGGCAATGACCCCCAGACCCTCGATGCGATCCTCGCCCATATAGTACGAACGGCCGAGCAGCTGATAGCTGCCACAGATGGCAAGCAGCGAGCCGCCATCCTTAACATAGGCCGCGACCTTGTCTTTTTGGGCGAGCAGTTCGTGTGCCACGGCTAGCTGGTCGCGGTCGGAGCCGCCGCCCATCATGACGATGTCGGCGTCCGTCAGGTCGAGCACCTCGCCCATACGGACCTCGTCTACACGCGCGGGAATGCCGCGCCAGGCGCAGCGGCGCTCGAGCGCGATAACATTGCCGCCGTCGCCGTAGAGGTTAAGGGCATCGGGATACAGGTAGACGATGCGCAGCGGGCGCGAAAGCTCGACTGGTGCGATGCCGACAGGAAGAGCGCTGCCGTCGGCACGGGCTACGGCGCGCCCGGCAACAGCGTCGGAAGTGGCGCCCTTCAGTCCGTCGAGTTCTTTGACCAGCGGCGGGAAGGCCGTGTAGTTGGCGACGGCGTAGAAGGTGTCATCGGCGGCCTCGTCTGCCACGGCGCCAATTGCCTGCGCGACGTCCGAGATAATCGCGGCATCGATGCCGGCGTACTTGAGGCGCACCTGCATGTCGTGCGCGCGCGTGCCTCCGGCAAAGGCGACAAGACCCGGCGTGTCGGCGATGCGCTCAAAGTCGACGTCGTAGATCCACGATACATCGTGGCCGTCGGCATCGTTGTCGTTGAGGAAGAAAGCGCAGAGTCTGCCGTCTGCCGTCTTGATGGACTGGATTTGTCGATCGAAGCCTACGGGATTCTTGGCCAGGTTGGCCTCGACGGTGCGGCCGGCGATATCCCAGCGCCCCATACGACCACCGGCGGGCACATAGGCATCGAGCGTAGGCTGTAGAAGCGCCGTGTCCACGCCCAACTCGTGCGCGGCAAAGAAGGCGGCGGCAACGTTATAGACCATGTACAGGCCGTTGTAGCGTGTGACAATGTGTCCGGCGCCCGCGTCGGGCGCAGATCCAAAGACCAGGTCAAAGCCGTAGCCGTCGCAGCCGAGCTTCACGCCCGTCACGCGACGGACAAGCGCGGGGCGGGCCCAACCGCACGAGGGGCAATGGTAGGCGCCGAGCTGGCCGTATTGCACGTAGTCATACTCCAGCGGCGCGTTGCACTGCGAGCAAAAGCGCGAGTCGCTAATGCGGTCAGACTCGGTGTTGGTGGCGCCGTCGATGCCAAAGGCAATACTCGCGTTGGGAACGCGCGCGGCGATCGCGGCACACAGCGGATCGTCGGCGTTATAGATAAGCGTCGTTGTCGGCGAGAGCTCCAACGCGTGGGCGATGACCTCCTGGGTGTGATCGATCTCGCCGTAGCGGTCTAGCTGGTCGCGGAACAGGTTGAGCAGCACAAAGTACGTCGGCTTGAGCTTGGGCAGGACGCGCACGGTGTAGAGCTCATCGCATTCAAAAACACCCACGCGCTTGCCGCTGCCAGTGTGCTTAAGGCCACTGCGGGCTTCGAGCAGAGCACCCACCACACCGGGCTCCATATTGTTGCCGGCACGGTTGCACACCACGGTAGCGCCGCTGGCGGCAACGGCGTCGGCGATGAGGTTGGAGGTGGTGGTCTTACCGTTGGTGCCGGTGATCACCACGCTGCGGTCGACCAGGCTCGCGAGGTCGCTTAGCAACTCGGGGTCGATCTTCATGGCGATGCGGCCGGGGAGTACGCCGCCCTGGCGCTTAAGGACGGAGCGCAGCCCCCAGCGGGCGATATCGCTCGAGGTGCAGGCAAGAGATGAGCGGAGGTTCATGAAACCGTTCCTAACGTAAACGACATGGTCGGGTCGAGTGCGTCACTAAAAACCGTAGCGGCGCGCAAATTCCTGGGCAAGCTGCGACACGTCTTCGCAGGCATTGGCCCAGGGGGCAAAGTCGGGAGTGTCCGAGATAATGCCGTCCGCCTCCCAAACGGCCTGGTGCGAAAGATCCCAGGGATCGCGTGGCTCGGGCCGGCAGGGAAGGTACGGTGTCTGGTACATGGGATTCAGCAAGAAGAACGCGCCGCCCTCGCAGCGGTTGGCGAACTCACGTAATGCACGCACCGCTGGACGCATCTTGTTCGTTTTGAACAAGAGGATTGTGCGGGCGAGCAGGTACCAGGGGGAGTTCTCGAGTGCATCGGCTCCCACCTGTTCCTCGAGCTGGTGGGCTAGGGCAAAAAAGCCGTCCTGATCTTCCAAGCGAGCGAGGGCGAGCAGCACGGTGCCTGCGGCTCGGGTGGGATAGCCTTCTGCCTTAAGGACGCGGCGGGCGTAGTCGGCGGCAGCACGGTAGCGAGCGCTCGCCATGCACAGCTGCGAGATAGCCTCGAGCGTGTGGAGCCACCCGATAAGAGCCGGCTCGTTCACGGTGAGATCTGCCGCTGTCACGCCGTCCGTTAAAACCTTGTTGGCCCAGTAGTGTGGGGCCTCCATATCAAACCCGGGCACGCTCTGTTGCAGGTAGTCGGCCGTGCTCGCTTCGAGCTTCATCAGGTCGCCCAGGCAAGCGTCAACGGGCGTGTCGGCCAGGATGATGGCGAGCAGCTGCGCGTCGACGGCCAGTGCATCGACGCGGACAATCTTGAGCAGCTCATCGCGCATTTCGTCGAACAGGCGATTGCGCGTCTGCTCGAACTCCTCGTCGCTGCCCATGTCTTCGATGCGATGGAGCTCGTCGAGCAGGTGGCGATGAACACCGGCATAGGACAGCAGCGCCTGGGCATGCTCGGTCTGCGCATACTTGTGAGGGTTGACGCTCACGTCGTTATGGACAAGATCGCGTGCTGCATCGGTGAGTTCGGGGTGCGACGCAACGTAGGCGCGCTCCAGGTAGGCGGGGATGTAGACGCTCGGATCCATTAGAGGTCTCCTCCCTTAAACGGCAAGCCCTGCTCGGCCGCTCGCAGGATGCGCTCGTCGATCTGGGAACGCACGATATCGTTGGTGGCGACCCAGGCGGCAAAGCTGGCGTTGTCGGGGGCGCCCAGGCCCTCCTGCAGAACCGGCGTCGCTTCGGACAGCGCAAGGACAAGCTCGTCGGTGGAGCCCGCATCCACGTTGACGCGGGCATAGACGCCATCGGGAAACTCGGTTTGGAAGTAGAGCGCCTCGGCTGCGTGCGGGCACGAGCGTGCAAGGACGCGCAAGTAGTGCTCGGCACCCTCGTAGTCCAGCTCGCGCCAGGCAGCGCTCATCAGCGCGATGAGCGTCCACGGGTCCAAGTCACGCTCTGCATCCTTGGGACGACGGCGTAGCGGCGTGTTGGCGAGATAGGGGACGGAGTGGGCAGAGCGAAAGCGCTTGAGCTCCTCGGCGGGGTATTCGAGCTTTGCCATGGCAAGCATCGCAGTATGGCGGACGCCGGCGGGGTCGTTGGGCGCAAAGTCCAGGCTGCGATTCGCGGCTTCGAGCGACATGCGATAACGGCCGCTAATGAGGGCGCGCGACGCAAGGGCGGCAAGCCAGCGCAGGTAGGGGCGGCGCATAAGGTCGCCAGCGGCCTCGCGCTCGTAGGGGTCCTGCGCCGAGGCGATCTTGAGTGCCAGGTCGTGCTCGACTTCATCGCGCTTGGATACCAAGTACTGTACGTACTCCTCGTTGGAGTTGGCGGTGAGGGCGGTCAGCATGCGCTGGGCGTCCCAGTTGGTGGGGTCGAGCGCGGCTGCCTCGCGAAGCATGTTCTCGGCAGCGGTCTCTTCCTGCTCTGCCTGGTTGTCGTCAGGGATAAAGGGAATGCGGTAGTCGACAGCCTCGACCACCTTGGCAATGAGGTGCCCGGCGCGGTCGCGGTCGTGCACGATGAGCGGCGCGGGGTCGCGGGTGAATTGTTCCATCAGACGCTCTACGGCGGCACCGTCGGTGAGCGGGATATTGTCGCGGCGCAAGGCCTCAAGAACGAGGCGATGGCAATCCTCTTGAATGGGATCGAATGCCATGGGGCCTCCTTTGCTGCGGTTAGGGTTCAAATGTATCTATATAAAGTTCTAGTTTACCCGCATGTGGCACACCGGGGGTGCCGCACTTGGACATGCACCTTTGCACCACGAAGACGGATGTCGCACAAATGTCGGCACCTTGGACGACCGAGTGGTATCACGGTGCCGCAAACGGTCGATTTTTGGCGGCGAACGGGGCGCATTTTGGAGGGGCACAGTCCTGCCCGGGATATGTGGTCAACCTTGATAAAACGTTTGCCCAGCTTGGGAGTATGAATGCCCCACAAGGGTCTTCAGGGATAGAAAAAACGTTTCATCATTGTCGGCTTTAGGTGAATAACTGACCAACCAGAACGGTAGAATAGTGTTTGTCTGAGCGTTGAGACGTTTAGACATCGCGCATTGTCATCGCCGGCAACGCGCAAAACGGTCCTAACGGAGCCAATCGGGTGCTCCGTTATATACGCAAGTCTAAGAGGGGCTTGTTTAGGAGGCACAGTATGGGACGTTTTACCAATCCTCGCGATCTGTACTTTGGTGAGGGCGCTCGCCACGAGGTGAAGAACCTCAAGGGCAAGAAGGCCATCATCGTTTCTGGCGGCAGCTCTATGCGCCGCGGCGGGTTCCTGCAGGACGTTGAGGCCGACCTTAAGGAAGGCGGCTTCGAGGTCAAGCTGTTCGAGGGCGTCGAGTCCGATCCGTCCATCGAGACGGTCATGAAGGGCGCCGAGGCCATGCGCGAGTTCGAGCCCGACTGGATTATCGCCATCGGCGGCGGCTCGCCCATCGATGCCGCTAAGGCCATGTGGGTCTTCTACGAGTATCCCGAGGAGTCCTTCGATAACATCATCCAGCCGTTCAGCTTCCCCGAGCTGCGTCAGAAGGCTCACTTCTGCGCCATCTCCTCTACCTCCGGTACCGCTACCGAGGTCACTGCCTTCTCCGTCATTACCGACTACGCCAAGGGCATCAAGTACCCGCTGGCCGACTTCAACATCACCCCTGATGTCGCCATCGTCGACCCCGAGCTCACCTACACCATGCCCGCCAAGCTGTGCGCTCACACCGGCATGGACGCTCTGACCCACTGCATGGAGGCCTACGTTTCCACCTGCGCTTCCATGTTCACCGACGCCAACGCTCTGCACGGCATCCGCGAGATCGTCGAGTGGCTGCCCAAGTCCTATGCTGGCGACCATGAGGCCCGTCAGCACATGCACGAGGCTCAGTGCATCGCCGGTATCGCCTTCTCCTCGGGCCTGCTCGGCATCGTTCACTCCATGGCTCACAAGACCGGTGCTGCCTTCGAGAACGGCCACATCATCCACGGTGCTGCTAACGCCATGTACCTGGGCAAGGTCATCCAGTGGAACTCCAAGGATCCCCGTGCTGCCGAGCGTTATGCTTACGTGGCCAAGGAGATCCTGCACCTTCCCGGTGAGACCAACGAGGAGCTCATCGCTGCGCTCGTCCAGAAGATTCGCGACCTCAACGACCAGCTCAACATTCCGCAGTCCATCAAGGATTACGCGAATGGTGGCGTGAAGGTCGACGCCGAGAACCCGCAGATGGTTTCCGAGGAGGAGTTCCTCGCCAAGCTGCCCGAGATCGCCGCGAACGCCGAGACCGACGCCTGCACGCCCGAGAACCCGCGTGAGACCAAGGCTGCCGACTTCGAGAAGATTCTCAAGGCCTGCTACTACGACACCGACATCGATTTCTAATCGACTCTTGTTATCGTAACGAGGGGCTCCGCACGTATCTGTACGGAGCCCCTTTCTTTTTTATTTTAGAGAATGGGATAGTTATGGCTGCAATTTTCAATAGCCCCAGCAAGTACATCCAGGGCCCGGACGAGCTGGCCAAGCTCGGTTCCTATGTCGAGCCGCTCGGCGCTAAGGCCCTCGTCATCGTGACGCCTTCGGGCAAGAAGCGCGTCGGTGCTAAGATCGAGGGCGGTTTTGCCGAGGCCAAGGCCGAGCTGCTGTTTGAGGACTTTAACGGCGAGTGCTCCAAGGGCGAGGTCGATCGCCTGGTTGCGCTCGCTCGCAACAACGGTTGCGACATCATCGTCGGCGTCGGTGGCGGCAAGATCCTCGACACCGCGAAGGCCGTTGCCTACTACCTGGAGTCCCCGGTTATCATTTGCCCCACCATTGCTTCGACCGATGCTCCGTGTTCCGCTCTTTCGGTGCTCTACACCGACGACGGCCAGTTTGATAAATACCTCTTCCTTAAGGCAAACCCCAACATTGTCCTTATGGATACGACGGTTATCGCGGCGAGCCCGGTGCGCCTGACGGTTTCCGGTATGGGCGATGCGCTCGCAACCTATTTCGAGGCACAGGCGACGCATGATGCCGACGGCGGCACCTGCGCCGGCGGCAAGGGCGGTATGGCTGGCCTGGCGCTCGCCAAGCTCTGCTATGAGACGCTCATGGCCGATGGCGTCAAGGCCAAGGTCGCGCTGGAGAAGGGTGCGCTCACGCCTGCCGTCGAGCACATCATCGAGGCCAATACGCTGCTTTCGGGCATTGGCTTTGAGAGCTCGGGCCTTGCTGCTGCTCATGCCATCCACAATGGCCTGACGATGCTGCCCGAGTGCCACGGCATGTATCACGGCGAGAAGGTCGCCTTTGGTACCATCGTCCAGCTGGTACTCGAGGATGCTCCGACTGAGAAGCTTGAGGAAGTCTTGGGCTTCTGCATTGAGTTGGGCCTGCCGGTCACGATGAAGGAACTTGGCGTTGCCGAGCTTACACGCGAGCAGGCCATGATTGTTGCCGAGGCCGCCTGCGCGCCCGATGACACCATGTGCAACATGCCGTTTGAGGTGACGCCTGAGATGGTCGCCAACGCCATCCTGGGTGCCGACGCGCTGGGTCATTATTACCTCATGGATGAGTAAATCAAGCTAAGGAAGGGGCAAAGCCGGCAGATGGCTTTGCCCCTTTTTGCTATGGTGCAAAGGGGTCAGGTTACTTTGCACCAATCGTTGTTTGATGAAGGGCGGATTCTCGTATGGCGCTTCCCATGGTTTATGGCGGTCCCGGCCGGTATGTTCAGGGGCCGGGCGAACTTTCGCGTCAGGGCAGGTATTTGTCATGGTTGGGCTGCGCTGCCTATGTCTTGTTTGACCAGGGCACCGAGGATCGGCTGTGCAAGCAGATCGTCGATGGATTTCTGGATGAAGATCTAAGCGAGCCGTTCTTTAAGATTTATGACGGTCCGTGTACGGAAGAGGCCGTTGTAAAAATGGCTAAGGAAGCCCGGGCCGAGTATTGCGACATGGTGGTGGGTATTGGCGGCGGCAAGATGCTCGATATCGCCAAGGCCGTTGCGTTTTATGCCGAGTTGCCGTTGTGCGTATGCCCCACGGCGGCTTCGATGGATGGTCCGTGCAGCGCGATTTCGGTGCTGTATCACGAGGATGGGTCGTTCGACCGCTACCTGATGCTCGAGAAGAATCCAGACCTGGTCGTGGTCGATACCAACGTGGTCGCGGCGGCCCCACTGCGTATGACGGTCGCTGGTATGGGCGATGCGCTGGCAACGTATTTTGAGGCGCGTTCGTGCGCTGCGGCGCACGGCGCCAACGAGCACGGTGGCGCGCCGGGGCACTTGGCCTTGGTTGCGGCTCGTGCCTGCTATGACACACTCATGGAGTGCGGCGTCGCTGCCAAGCGCGATCTCAAAAAGGGCCGTACATCGCCGGCAGTTGAGCGCCTGATCGAGTGCAATATCCTGCTCTCGGGTGTTGGCTTTGAGAGCGGTGGCTTGGCGTTGGCGCATGCCATCGCCAACGGGTTGACGATTCTGCCCGAGTGCAAGGCAATGCATGGCGAGGCCGTGGCATTTGGCCTGGTGGTGCAGCTGCGCCTGGAGCGTGCACCCGAGCTTGATCAGGTGCTCGAGTTTTGCCAGCGCGTTGGTCTGCCGACGACGCTCGAGGAGCTGGGCCTTGGCGAGATTTCCGATGCCGATCTGCAGAGTGTTGCAAATGTGGTCTTTAGAAATGAGCGTAATATGGCCAACGAGCAGGCAAAGGTGACCAAACAAAAGATCGTGCAGTTCATGTGCGAGGCATAGTTTGGCGCTTGATTGACCTTGTGCAATCGAGGCGGCGATGGGCCATGGGCTATTTGCCGCAAAGATGCGCCGCGTGTAATTTGCCCGAGGCGTGGACCGATAGCGTATCATTATCTCTTGCTTGTTTGCACTGCTCAGGGAGGGGCCGCGCATGGCGCAGGAACACGATCTGTTTGATGACATTATCGAGATCAGCAAGGGTTTCGACTTTCTTAAAAACCCGCTTGGCGGTGTGACCGATGCACTCGATCCGTCGGCACCGCAGTGGAATCCTGCCGACTACAAGGAGCGTCCGCGCGGTAACACCATTCCGTGCCTGACCTGCAAAAACGAAAAGAGCGGCTGCACCGCGTGCATGGACGTGTGCCCGGTCAACGCTATCGAGGTCGAGGAAGACTCCATCGAGATCCTCGACTCCTGTCGCAAGTGCGGCCTGTGCGCCGCTGCCTGTCCGACCGAGGCGATCATCTCGCCGCGCCTGGCGCCCAAAAACCTGTATGACGATATCGTCTCTGCTGCTACGAGCCACGAGACCGCCTACGTCACCTGCACGCGCGCCCTCAAGCGCATGCCGCGCGAAAACGAGGTCGTCGTTGCCTGTGTGGGCGATATTACGGCCGAGACCTGGTTCTCGGTACTGGCGGACTATCCCAACGTGAGCGTGTACCTGCCGTTGGGCGTGTGCGATAAATGCCGCAACATCGGCGGTGAGGACATTCTGGGCGAGGCGATTGCGAAGGCCGAGGAGTGGTCTGGCACGGGTATGGGCCTGGAGGTCGACCCCAAGAGCCTCAAGTGCCATAAGCTTCGCGAGTACGAGCGCAAGGAGTACATGGAAAAGATCGCCCGCACGACGGGCCTGACGGTGCCCAAGCTCAATCCGGCGACGGCGGCGCTGGCCTCGGTGACGCAAAAGCTCAAGGCCCATCGCCATCAGATTACCCAGCTGGAGCGCACGCTCAACACCATGTGCGGCACCACGACGACCAAGCGTCGCCGTTCGCTCACGCACGGGCGCCAACTGGTGCTCTCAACGTTGCAAAACCACCCCGAGCTTGCCCAGAACATGCAGGTGAGCACGCCGGAGTGCGATTTTGACAAGTGTACGTCGTGCGGCGAGTGCGTCAATGTATGCCCCACGTTCGCCTGCGATTTGGTGGGAAGCGGCCGCTTTGCACTGGAGTCGACGTATTGCTTGGGCTGCGGTGCCTGCGTCAAGGTGTGCCCCGAGCATGCGCTCAAGTTGGTTGAGCATGACGCGTCCAATCTGGTCGTCGTCGATCCCGAAGCCGAGGAAAAGGCCGCCCAGAAGGCGAAGGCTCACGAAGAAGCTAAGAAGGTCAAGGCCGAGGCAAAGGCCAAGCTTGACAAGATGCTCGATCAGGTAGAAAAGCTCGCGGACTAGTCAGCGACCCCTATCTCTGCTTCATTTGCGCCGTCGTGGTGTCCGGATTCGCCCGGATGCTGCGGCGGCGCTATACTTATACGGTTTGAAGTACCTGTACCAAAAGGAGCTGTCGTGTCCCTTTCCATCGGTATCGTGGGCCTGCCCAACGTGGGCAAGTCGACGTTGTTCACCGCGCTTACCAAAAAGACCGGCCTTGCCGCCAACTACCCGTTCGCCACGATCGACCCCAACGTGGGTATCGTCGATGTGCCCGATAGCCGCTTGCAAAAGCTCGCTGACATCGTCAACCCGGGTCGCATTGTGCCGGCGACGGTCGAGTTCGTCGACATCGCAGGTCTGGTGAAGGGCGCTAACGAGGGCGAGGGCCTGGGCAACCAGTTCCTGGCCAACATTCGCGAGACCGACGCCATCTGCGAGGTCGTGCGCTACTTTAAGGACCCAAACGTCATGCGTGAGGTGGGCCGCACGGGCGAGTTCGTCGATCCTGCCGGCGATGCCGACACCATCATGACCGAGCTCATCCTGGCCGACATGGGCACGCTTGAGAAGCAGCTGCCCAAGCTCGAGAAGGAGGCCAAGCGCGACAAGGAGCTCATGCCCAAGTTTGAGGTCGCCAAGCGCCTGCTTGCCTGGCTCAACGAAGGCAAGCGCGCCGCGTCCATGGAGATGACCGACGAGGAGCGTGCCGCCGCCAAGGGCCTGTTCCTGCTCACCATGAAGCCCATCCTATATGTGGCCAACGTAGACGAGGACATGCTCAACGAGGACCTGGCGCCCATTGATGGCGTCAAGCCGCTGCCGATCTGCGCCAAGATCGAGGCCGAGCTTTCCGAGCTCGATCCCGAGGATGCCGCCGACTACCTGGAGAGCCTGGGCCTGGAGCAGCCCGGTCTGGACGTGCTCGCGCAGGCAGCTTACAAGCTGCTCGGCCTGCAGTCGTTCTTTACGGCTGGCGAGATGGAGGTCAAGGCTTGGACGGTTCGTCAGGGCGCGACCGCACCGCAGGCCGCCGGTGTCATCCACACCGACTTTGAGCGCGGCTTTATTAAGGCCGAGGTCATTGGCTACGACGACTACATCGAGCTCGGTGGCGAGCAGGGCGCCAAGGCTGCCGGCAAGCTGCGTATTGAGGGCAAGGACTATGTCATGGCCGACGGCGACGTCGTGCACTTCCGCTTTAACGTGTAAGGACGACGCATATGTTTAAATATGGCAAAAAGGCTGGCTACATGGGTATTGCGCTGCTCGTACTTGCAGTGCTTCCGCTGGTGGTTGCAGCGTGTGTTATCCCCAACATTGGTTCCGAGGTGGCAACGAAGTTTAACGCAGCCGGCGAGGTGACGCGCTGGGGTAAGAGCTACGAGCTGCTGGCACTGCCGGTGCTCAACCTGCTGCTGAGCGTGGCGACGTACTTTACGGCGGGACGCCTGGCAAAGAACAACGAGGACTCCGCTGTGATGGCACGCCTTGCGTGCGAGCGCTACCTGCGCAACGGTTGCATCACGGGTGTGTTCCTCAATGTGATCAACGTCTACTTTATGTATTCGGCGATTACTGGAACGGGCTTTGGCTTTGGTTTCTAGCTTGTCCTTTTAGGCAACGAGCCTGCACGCATATTCAATGGCTGCTGCGAGGCCGCCGCTTGATCGTGGTTTAAAGACCATGTCGGCGGCGGCCTCGTTTTCGTATCCGGCACCGCGAAGGCAGAGCGCGACGCCGGCTTCCAAAAGGAGCGACAGGCCGCGTTGGCTGGTTACGATTACGGCAGCCTGATTGAGCGAGCAGCTGTGCGCTTGGCATTGGATGGCAAGTTCACCTTGCGCCGGGCAAGGGACCAGAACGGCGGCGACGCGACTTGATAGCAATGCAAATGCTGTGCGCTCATCGGGCGAAAGACATTCTGCTTCAACGACGACGAGCTTGGGCGGTGCGCTGTTTGTACGAAGCGTGGCTCGGTACGTGCGGACCGAAGAACCCGACATAGAAAACTCCTGTGTATTCGGCAAAACGTAAACTATAGTTTACGTTTATGTTCGGCTCCATTTCAAACTCGGCTGCATGGACGAACGTGCGAAACAGATTCTTGGCAGGCGGGTCGAAGAGACACGCAGAGACCTTGGTATCTCCAAGGTTGATTTTTGTGTGGCGACAGGAATCAGCCGACCCTACCTCGACCGAATCGAAGATGGGACGGCAAACTTCACGCTCAAGGTTCTATTTAAGATCGCGCCCGCACTCGGCATGACGGTGTCAGAGCTTCTCGAGGGTATCGAATAGGGGATACTCGTCGACAACTGAATTACGCCATCGGGATGCGGTCGTGGTTGACTTGGCTGTAGAACAGGCGCTGAATCTCGGCCGCATCACGTGACTGGCCGAGTGCCCACATGGTTTTGGCCACGAGCGTCTCGGTGGTCATGTCGTCGCCGCGCAAAATACCCGGATGGTCGGCGTAGGCTCGACCGACCTCATAAACACCCAGGTCAAGGCCCTCTTCGGGGACCTGCGTGGTCATAACGACCGTGCGGCCCGAGTCGACCCAGTTAAAAATCGCCTCTTGGAATGACTCGCCGGACTCGCCAAACTCGGGAATACCGCCAATGCCAAAGGTCTCCAAGATTACAGCGTCGTAGCTATCGGCAAGGGCGTCCAGTATTCCGGGGTTCACGCCGGGTGTGAGCTTAAGAACAAACACGCGCGGATCGATGCTGTCGTAGAAACGAACTGGGTTCTCATTCTGGTGAGTGCCGTGGAGCCCGTTGCGCACGATGCGATCGTTGCGGATGTAGGCAATGGGCGGATAGTTGACGCTAATAAACGCGTTAAAACTCATGGTACGCTGCTTGCGGGCGCGCGTGCCGGCAATGGCGACGCCGCCAAACACGATCGAGACGTCGTGCGAATGCTCATCGAGCGCATAGAGCAGGCTCTGGTACAGATTGAGCTTGGCGTCGGTAAAAGGATTGCCCATGGGCTTTTGCGAACCGGTGAGCACGATGGGCTTGGGGCTGTCCTGAATCAGGTAGGAAAGCGCTGCCGCGGTGTAACTCATGGTGTCCGTGCCGTGCAGGACCACAAAACCGTCGTGATCGGCATAACCTTCGACGATGACGTCGCGGATGCGCATCCAGTCGCTCGGGCGCATATTGGTGCTGTCGATGTTCATGGGCTGCACGACGTCGAGCTCGCAGAGGCCCGAGATCTCGGGGACGCTTTGGGCGAGCTCCTCACCGGTCAGGGCGGGGGAGAGGCCGTTGCCGTCCTCGGTCGACGCGATGGTGCCGCCCGTGGCGATGAGAAGGATGCGCTTCATGCTGGTATTCCTATCGTATATGTCGCCGCAAAGGCGGAATCGTTCGGCAGTATTGTGGCACAGGCTGTCGAATGTTCAAACGTATTACATCATCTGTAACGTTTGGTAACACTTCAATTGTTGTCAAATAGGGGCCCAGGTCGTGCGTTTGCCGTGCGCTGATGGCTGCGAGGGACGAGAAACCCCATATAACGTGTACACTATGAAAGTTATTTTCGTTCATTCACGCGGGTGGGCACCGGCTCCCCGCTAACAAGAGGGGGAACCATGGATCAAAAGGCTTCCGCAAAGGTCCTCGTACTCGACTTTGGTGCGCAGTACGGTCAGCTCATTGCCCGTCGCGTCCGCGACCTCAACGTGTATTCCGAGATTGTCCCCTGCGACATCTCGGCCGATGAGATTCGCGAGATGAACGCCTCTGCGCTCATCCTTTCCGGCGGTCCGGCTTCTGTGTATGCCGAGGACGCTCCCACCATCGATCCTGCCATCTTTGACCTGGGCCTTCCCGTCCTGGGCTTCTGCTACGGCCATCAGATCACGGCCGTGACGCTCGGCGGCAAGGTCGGCCACTCCGAGGTGGGCGAGTACGGTCGCGCTACCATCACGCGCACGGCTGGCGCCAAGCTCTTTAACTCCACGCCCATGGAGCAGACCGTGTGGATGAGCCACCGCGATGCCGTCTCCGAGGTGCCCGAGGGCTTTACCGTTACCGCCAGCACCGACGTGTGCCCGGTTGCTGCCATGGAGTGCGTTGAGCGCAAGATCTTCACCACGCAGTTCCACCCCGAGGTCAAGCATTCCGAGTACGGTCAGCAGCTGCTGAGCAACTTCCTGTTTGAGATCTGCGGCCTGGAGCCCAACTGGAGCATGGACAACCTGGTCGAGACCATGACGGCCGAGTTTCGCGAGAAGGTCGGCGACGACCGCGTGATTCTGGCCCTGTCCGGCGGCGTCGACTCCTCCGTCGTGGCTGCGCTGGGCGCCCGTGCCGTGGGCAAGCAGATGACCTGCGTGTTCATCAACCACGGTCTGCTGCGCAAGGGCGAGCCCGAGCAGGTGGAGGAGGTCTTCACCAAGCAGTTTGACGTCGACTTTATCCACGTCCACGCCGAGGACCGTTATGCCGAGCTTCTGGCCGGTGTGACCGAGCCCGAGGAAAAGCGCCGCATCATCGGTACGCAGTTCTGGAAAGAGTTCTTCGCGGTCGCCCAGCAGCTCGAGTGCGATGGCAAGCCGGTCAAGTACCTGGCTCAGGGTACCATCTACCCCGACATCATCGAGTCCGGCGCTCGCAAGACGGGCGGCAAGACGGCCACCATCAAGAGCCACCACAACCTGATCCCGTTCCCCGAGGGCGTGCACTTCGACCTTATTGAGCCGCTCGACCACTTCTTTAAGGACGAGGTCCGTGCGCTTGGTCTGGCGCTCGGCCTGCCGGGTCACATCGTGTTCCGTCAGCCCTTCCCGGGCCCGGGTCTGGCCATCCGCATCATCGGTGCGGTCGACAAGGAGAAGCTCGAGATCCTCAAGAACGCCGACGCCATCGTGCGCGAGGAGCTCGACGCCTACAACCAGCGTCTGTTTGAGCAGACCGGTGAGCGCAACTCCGAGCACAGCTGCTGGCAGTACTTTGCGGTTCTGCCCGACATTAAGTCCGTCGGCGTTATGGGCGACGAGCGCACCTATCAGCGCCCGATCATCCTGCGTGCCGTCGAGTCCAGCGACGCCATGACCGCCGACTGGGCCAAGCTGCCTTACGACGTGCTGGCCCGCATCTCCGGCCGCATCGTTGCCGAGGTTCCTGGCGCCAACCGCGTGTGCTACGACATCACGTCCAAGCCGCCCGCGACCATCGAGTGGGAGTAGAACACACGTTCTGTATAACGTTATAGCACCAGGTGGCAGGCGTAGTTTCAATCGAAGCTACGCCTGCTGCTATATATGGGTCGATGGCGATATCAATGCCCTCGATGCTTCTGCTTGCGCTTCAGCTTCCGCTGCTCGAAGCGCGCCTCCGCCTCATCCGCGCGACGCTGGCTTCTTGCGCGGGCCGATTCCCGTTTCATTGCCTCCCGCTGATTCGCGAGCGCCTGCTGCGCCTTGGTGCTCATCGCCGGCTGCCTGAGGGCTTTCGCCACCTCATGAGCGCGTCGCTTGGGGTTCTTCGCGGGCTTGCTCGCCTCGGTCGAATCGTGACCGAAGAACGAGAGCTTCGCCCATTTGTTGACAACGAATCGCAAGATCTCCTCATTGGACGGTTCTGCGCCGAAGACGATGCGGGCGGCGCCGTATCTGCCGTCCTCGGCATGCTCCGCCAGCCCGACCCAGAATTGGCCGTCATGATATACGGTCAGGGTGGATGACACGCTGATCTGCATGGTTGGTTCCTCCTTTATGTAGATGACCATGCAGAGAAGGGACAACCAAGGAGGCAGGTTACTGATGCGGACTCCCGCACGCCACGACTACCCGACGGGGACTGTGTTTTCATCTCTGATGCCCGCATTGTAGCACGCGTGAATGCGCCCGGCATCGCTGCTGACATGGCGCGACTGGGAATTGCTCCTCGATGCATCCCCGTGCAAATTGCCTCCTCGGTTTCGAAACTTTAAAAAAATTCGAGTTTCGAAACCGAGGAGGACCGAATGATGGTTTGGGTAGACCGCAATACGTAGGAAGTTTCGCCATCGTCTATGCTGAACACGAGGTCGTCTTCCTCCAATCCGATCAGGCTGACCGAGCAATCAGCACCTGGATCGACATCCCCTGCACATGAACCCGCTTATGCGTACAAACGAGGGCTACAAGGGCATGACCGCGCAGGAAGCGCTTGGGGTAGCGAAGGGGGCCGAGCATCGCCCTGCGCCGGCCTTGGCATCAGGTCCTCGCACTGGGCGGTAATCCGAGGATCGGGAGTAAGGATTTGCCCAGCATCGATAATGCTCAGCTATACCCTTATTCCGTCTCCCTGCTCTTGCGGTATTCCGCGAGCCTGTCGTTCAATTCGCGGGTCTCGCGGCTCAGCTTGACGTTGAAAGCAAGAGTGAGGACCGCCAGGATGGCGAGATAGACGACCGTGAAGGTAACCCACGCCCCGGGGTTGTCCGCGGAAACCCAAGCAAAGACAAACGCCAATGCACAGAGGGCTGCGTAGAGGCAAACGCTGAACAGCACCAGGCGCGCGGGATACGCCATCCGTCTGATCACCGCAGGCGTGAAGAACACGAACTGCAGCGCGGGGACGATGACGCACGCGGCGAGAATCGACCAGCAATAGTTAATGCCCTGTTTGGCGGTGTCATCAGCGAAACAAGTCCCTAATGCCAAGAAGGCTATCATGGCAACAGTGAAGCCGATACAGGTGCTTTTCACGAGTTGTCCGAGGTTTTCCACGGGCGTCTTTTTATCGGTGTCGATAATGTCCCTGTTAATCATTTCAGTCTCCCTTCCTTTGTTTCGACTACTTCAGGCCGAGCTTCGATTTGACGTCGGGCGCATACTGGCGCGAGATAACGACCTGCTCACCGTTTTCCAAGGTGGCGATGATCCTGCCGTTGACGTCGGGCTTGAGGGCGGTGATTGCGCGGAAGTTGACGATGCAACCTTTCGCGATGCGCAGGAAGTCGCAGTCCGCCAGGCGCTCCTCCATCTCGTAAAGGCGTAGCCCCGTCTCGAGAACCGTGTCGGCCGTATAAATGAACGTGTGCTTGTCGACCGACTCGATGAACAGGACGTCTTCTGCGCTCAGCACGCGCGTGCAGCCGTTGGCCGTGCCCGTCACCTTCCTGTCAAGCATGCACAGCCGAGCCGCTATATCAAGCACGCGGCGATCGGCCCTTACGCAGACGATTGTGACTTCTATATCTTGAGCCGCTTCTCGCTCTTCGATTGTGATCTTCATGCGTCCTCCCTTCGGATTGCTTTCATGCTAGCTGACGAAGATAGCTGAACCTTCGGCGTTTAACCAAGCTGCGCTGTCGAGGAACCAAGATGCAGACTGGGCGAGCTGAACAGCAAGAGAGACCGCAGTCACGCACCCTCAGATCGAGCCCGAAACAGCAATCCTTGCCGCTCATGAACACCGGTACGTGAAACGCTATGCTCAAGAGCACTTAGCTCGAAGAACCCCCTCGCATGCAGCTATCGAATCCGGGATGCTGTCCGTTTGGCCGTGCACGACGACGAGCGTACAATGGGTGGATACCAACAAGAACCTGCCCTCCATGCCAACTCAGCCACCTGACGTGATGGGCGATCCGATTGCTCTTCTGGATTGCCTTGAGAAGAACGCTGACGGAATCACCGAGCAGGATTCCAAGGGGACTGCATTTCTTCATGTTGTCCCTATCGGCAAACCCTGCCCCCAGTTGGAAGCCATCTTAGGCATATCAGCCTTGGAGACGATGTTGTGACTCATATTAGCCTGTCTTCGCTCGACGGAGTCGGCGTTTACGCTAGCGCCGAGTTCGGGAGCACATTGAGGTCATTCGCATTTCCCCATGCATTTGAAAGTGGAACCGTTGAACTCTTGGGTGAATAAGCCGCCTGCGACGATTCTTTCGGTCATCGCTCTTGCACATCCCTTCTGATCTGCGGGAACGTAAGACGGTAAAGCCGCTGGCTACGATTCGCTTCGCTAAGCAAGCGCCAAAGAGGAGAATCAGCCGTTTCAGTGTCCATTTCGGACGGTTCCGAGCCCCAAAACTCGCCCGTTTTTTGTCCCCGGGATAAAAACGAAACTGCGAGCTTGCGGTTTCGAAATAGTTTGCGAATTTGTCCCAGGGTTTGTCCCAAACGCGTACGCGAGGACACACGGAGGGATTCGGCGGCAAGGTGGACAAAACCGACAACCAAACTAGACCCAATTGGAAGGGCGCCGCGACAAACGATCGTGAAAGAGTGGGAATAGAACAGACGTTCGATTCTGTGTTATAATGACTGCCAATGGGCGCGGTTTCCTTCGAAGCCCCGCCCATTGCTATATTTGAACTGATATCGGCGAAAACCTAAGCCCATGGAGGGCTGTTGCGATGACATACGATTTCAAGAAGGAGTTCAGAGGGCTCTACAAGCCGTCGGGCAAGCCGAATGTCGTAACCGTTCCGCCTATGAGCTACGTGGCCGTGCGGGGCAAGGGCGATCCCAATGCCGAGGGCGGCGAGTACCAGAACGCGTTGCCGCTGCTCTACGGCGTCGCATATGCCATCAAGATGTCGAAGAAGGGTCCGAGGGAAATCGAGGGCTATTTCGACTTCGTCGTGCCGCCGCTCGAGGGCTTCTGGTGGCAAGACCGCGCCGATGACGAGATCGATTATGCGCGGAAGGACGACTTCAGCTTCATCTCATGCATCCGCCTGCCCGACTTCGTCACTCGCGAAGACTTCGACTGGGCCGTTTCGGAAGCCGCCGCCAAAAAGAAGCTGGACTTCTCGGCGGTTGAGCTGCTGAGGGTCGACGAGGGCCTTTGCGTTCAATGCATGCACACCGGGCCCTACGACGGCGAGCCGGCGACCATAGACGCCATGCGCGCATTCGCGGCGGAGCAGGGCTACGCCCCCGACTTCTCCGAATCCCGCCTCCATCACGAGATCTACCTCTCCGACCCGCGCAAGTGCGCGCCGGAGAAGCTCAAGACCGTGATCCGCCATCCCATCAAGGCGATGTAGCGAAACAAGCGGCGCCGCGCGCTCCGGCTTTTGGGGTTTAGCAATTGCCGGTCCATGTTAATCGGGCAGGCTGCCCAGCCTCCCGGCGAAAACTTGCGCGGACCGTGGGCATATTGCCTTCTCGGTTTCGAAACTTTCAAATAATTAGAGTTTCGAAACCGAGAAGGAGCGAATGATGACTTGGGTAGACCGCAATGCACACATGGAGCGGCTTTGGGCACTCGAAGGCACCCGAAACATCAAAGTGATCACGGGGATGCGCCGCTCCGGCAAGTCCGAGCTTATGAAGGCGTTCTCCGCCCCTGTTGCCCAAAAGGATCCGTCCGCCAACAACATCTACATCGACCTGTTGGATCTCGACAACGAGCCGTTGCTCGAGTACCACGGTAAGCGCCATAACTGCCGCGTAGGGTACCCGAACACTTCCTAGGAGGTCTCCTGGAGGAGTCCTAGGAGAGCTTCGGTTTCTAAGCGTGGTGATGGCGCAATCGCCATATGAGCAGGCACGGGTGATTGATGCTGGCGACGATATGCAGACCCGCAGGAATCTACGCCCGGCGCTTCCTCGGCTCGGGCAGCTCCTGAAGCATGCCCTCCACGATGGTGCGCACGGCGGCTTTGTCCTCCACGTCCACGAGCAGCATCTCCGCAGCGCCCTCGTAGGGCACGGCGGGCACCGAGAGCAGCGCGCGCGAGGACTCCGCGCTCTTCACCAGAAAGCGGTCGTCGTAGACGCTGCCGAAGAGCTTGCCCGACGCATAGAGCAGATACTCGCCCATCATCTTCCGATGCGAGACCTCCGGCACGTCGGCCAGCAGGTCGAGGACGTATTCCAGGTATTCTGCGCTTGACGCCATGCGATGCCCCTCCCTTAATTGACCCAGGCATCACCCGTCTCCTATAGCGAGTGAATATAAAAATAGGGCAGAGTCGCTTGCGCAAGTCCGCCCCTAAAACCGTGAAGGTTTTGCTATCTGCAGGCTATTCTACCAACCCGAGCGATTCTGTCGACCCGCGAAGGAACTCGAGCGCGGAGCGAGCTGCGGCGTCGGGCCCCTTGTCGGGCAGCGCCTCGGTTTCGCCGTCGGCCCTGGCGAACATCTCGGCGAGCTCGGATGCGGCGCGCGACCGCGAGGAGCCCTCGGGTACCAAGCCGGAGTGCGCCACGAGCACGGTCGCGACCTCCTGCATGGCCGTATTCCCCATCCACTCTTGCGCGGACCGAGGGCATATTGCCTCCTCGGTTTCGAAACTTTCAAATAATTAGAGTTTCGAAACCGAGAAGGAGCGAATGATGACTTGGGTAGACCGCAATGCACACATGGAGCGGCTTTGGGCGCTCGAGGGCACCCGGGACATCAAGGTGATCACGGGGATGCGCCGCTCCGGCAAGTCCGAGCTCATGAAGGCGTTCTCGCCCTCTGTTGCTCGGAAGTTGCCGTGCCCTTTGAGATAGAGGCTAAAACTCAAAGCCCTGAGTTTAGCTTTGTACGAGAGCGATAACAAAACCGCTAGCGATCGTGGTGGGTAAATGCAATGATATCAGCCGGGCCTGTCTTCCTGATTCATGCCCTTGTTAAGTCGGCAGATAACTACTAACGAGGAGGAGCCTATGATTGGGCAAATCTATCATGTCGGATTGACCGTCAGCGACTTGGACCGTTCCGTGGCGTTTTATCGGGATGTGCTGGGCCTTCGGTATCAGGGGGAGATCCTGATGGAAGGAAAAGAGACGGAGGCAATATTCCAGCGGGAAAGCTGCAAGGCCCGGGTTGCTTATCTGAACGGCTCGGATCAGCTGCATATGCCGCCGGTGGAGCTCATCCAGTTCGTGAATGATGATGTCCAGCGCATCCCCATGGACCTCTTCACCACCTCCATTTCGGAGCTTTGCTTCTATACGGAGGATGCCGACAGGGCCTATCAAAAACTGGTGGAGCAGGGTGTGGAGTGCTTTTCCTCTCCCCAGGAATTTGATTTTAGGCAGGAGGGCTTTGGCCGGAGCAAGGCCTTCTACCTCCGGGACCCAGATGGAATCATATTGGAGATCATGCAGCCGCTGGAGAACTGATCTTCTGTTCTGGCGCGGATCGCGTCCTGTGTCGGGATGCGATCCGCGCGATTGATGCCGTGCCGGATGTGCCTATCCGTCCGGTCGGGAAGACAACATAGATATGCTTCCTATTTGGACTTTTGATATGCGCATAGCCCATGGTGGGCGTTCTGTCGGCGATGGTGGTGATGATGGTTAGTCGCTCGGTTTATCCCAGCGCCACGTCCAGCGCCATCATGATGCCGAAGCCCATAGCAAAGGCAAGCGTGCCAAGGTTGGAATGCTTGCCTTGGGACATTTCCGGAATCAGCTCCTCCACTACCACATAAAGCATTGCACCTGCGGCAAAGCTCAGCAAATACGGGAGGGCCGGGACGATTAGCCCTGCGCCAAGAATGGTCAGCACAGCCCCGATTGGCTCTACGATGCCGGAAAGCACACCGCCAACAAACGCCCGTCTCTTGCTCTCGCCCTCTGCCCGGAGCGGCATGGAGATGATGGCCCCCTCCGGAAAGTTTTGAATGGCGATGCCAATTGACAGCGCCAGAGCGCCAGTTGCCGTGATTTGCGCGCTGCCAGAGAGGACCCCCGCGTAGACGACCCCTACGGCCATTCCCTCCGGGATGTTGTGAAGCGTCACAGCCAGCACCATCATGGTCGTTTTTTTGAGCTGACTTTTCGGCCCCTCTGCCTGGTTGCTTTTAGCATGGAGGTGGGGAATCAGGTGATCCAGTCCCAGCAGGAACAGAATGCCGATCCAAAATCCGACAAACGCCGGAACAAACGAGAGCTTTCCCATCCATGCAGCCTGTTCCATCGCAGGAATCAGCAGACTCCACACAGAGGCTGCCACCATTACGCCGGCGGCAAAACCGGTCAAAATGCGCTGCAGGATGTCGCTGAGTTGTCTGCGCATAAAGAATACGCAGGCCGCGCCCAGCGCTGTACCGAGAAAGGGGATCAGGATGCCGTAAACGGTTTGGCTCATGAAGTTGGTCGCCTTTCTCATATCCGCTTCTTTTTGTACCCGCAGTCGCAGTAGGGCCCGCCGGAGGCCAGGGTATACTCGCGCACAAAATCCGTCACGCCGCCCGCTTCGCTCATGGTGTAGTCCAAATGGCACATGGCGGGTGTCAGGTCATAAAGTCCCAGCTCTTTCATCAGTGTGCAGATGCCGCACTTTGTAAAGCGCCCCTCATAGCCGCTGCCGTCCGGGTACTCGATGAAGTCCATATTCCACGAATACGGGTTGCGGTCGGCGGCTTTCAGAGTGGCAGCGGCCTTCATTCCGGCAATATCCTTGGGCGTGAACTTCGACTTGCCACTTTGGCGGCAGAACCATTTCATCAGCAGCGTCATCTGAGCTTTCTCATAGTAGTCGGTAAGGCTTTCCACATCGGGACGGCGTGGCATGGAGAGGACAAACGCCCCCAGCATGGCGCAGCCAATGATGTTCATGCTGAACCGATCGCCTTTTTCAAATTCGGGCAGCTTTGCGATGATCTCACGGTACTTCGGCTTGGCCTTTTCCGTGATCTTACGTGCGGTGTCCGGGTCGTAGCCCAGCACCGCCGTCAGCTGCGCTTGAAAGGACTTCGCAAAGACCGCCCACATGGCCATGGGCATTCCCATCCAACGCATCTCACTTCGCTCCTTTCCATTCTGCCAGAGTCCGGTTCATCCGCTTCTCAATGTCTTTCCGGGTTTGGCTGCACTCCTTGGAATATTTTTTTGCCGCCTGAAACGCCAGCTTTACAAACAGGCCGGAGCCAACCGGCAGCATGATTTTCAGCATTCCCTCAGGGAAAACGAAATGGGTGCCGTGAGCATAAAGCCATTTTGCAGCCGAGCGGGCAAGCCGATCCTCCGGATCATCCCCGATCATGGCGACCACCGCGCAGCTCGAATCATCGGCGCACGTCCAATACGCGCCGTAGAAGCCGGAGGTCTCCACATCAAAGTGCAGGGGCTTCATTGCTTCCCTTCAAATCCGATCTTTACGATCTGCATGTCCATCATCCGGTCGCCAATTTTGGCAAGAAAGCGGAACAGACTGCTGACCGACGGGTCTTTCAGGTCGTGGTAGCCCAACATATACCCCCGGCTGGAAATACGCATATTCTCGCCCCACGGCGCAAGCTCACGCTCCGCGTCCGAAACGGCGAAGTATGCGCCCGCATCCTTGATTTCCGCATCTTTCAGCCACGTCTTCAGCATTAGTTTCACCGCCTTTTCGTTGGCAGCGTCAAAGACAAGCACGCTGCCCGGAAAAGTGTCTGCCATGGCCTGTGCCAGTGTCATCACCTGGTCTTTCAGAAAATAGTAGAACACGCCGGACGCAAAGAATACCGCACCGCCGGAGGCGTCGATCCTTTCAAACCACGACGGATTGTTCAGGTCACAGGGAATGTTCGCTTCCCGCTCTCTGGCGGGAAGAAGCTCATTCCGGATTGCGATGACGTCCGGAAAGTCCAGATTGTAGATCCTGCATTTGCCGTTGTCACAGGCGCGGCCGGTGCAGTCCAGCCCGCAGCCCAGATTGACCACCGCTGCCGTGGGATGCGTTTTCAGATAGTGTCGCACCTCATAGGCAAGGTCGTTCTGCCGCATGGCGACCTCAAGCGCGCCGAAGCGTTGCAGCAGGCTGGAGGACTTTTGCTCCAAGGCGGAAAAATCATAATCCAACGCGCTAACAAGTTGCCGTGCCGCCTCATCCTGGTACAAACTTGGGTACAGCTCTGAGCATTTTTTTCGCGCATGCAGCGGAATGATCAGCGTCTCCTGCACCGTGTTCTTTTCAATTTTATAGCGCACAGTCATCCTCCTGTATCACCCCACACCCTAAGGTGCTCGTCCGCAAGCAGCGCCTTCTCAGTGTTGATGGTGTTTTCTCCCCGTCACACACAGCCAGCTTTTCGTCTTATGAATCTGGATGTCATTAAATCCGGCCTGCTCCAAATATGCCTTCAGCTCGGTATCTTTATAGATGGTCATGCCGCCAATGATATCCGTCCACTTTTTGTCTTTGTTTGTATCCCCGTTGCTTTCATTGCAGATCAGGAACGTCCCGCCGGGCTTCAGCACCCGGTAGACTTCCTGAAAGCACTTCGGCAGATCCTGCCAGAAATAGACCGTTTCGAAGGCTGTGACCACATCAAAGGACGCATCCGTAAAACCCATTTGTGCCACACTGCCCTGACATACGGTGCAGCGTCCGTCCCGAATGGCGCGCTGATTCAGCTTTCGGGCCTTCTCCACGCTGATTTCGGAATAATCAATGCCCTCGACAATCCCTTGTGGGCAGTTCTTCAGCAATCTCTTAA
Organism: uncultured Collinsella sp.; assembly: GCA_900544875.1. Classification (GTDB taxonomy): domain Bacteria; phylum Actinomycetota; class Coriobacteriia; order Coriobacteriales; family Coriobacteriaceae; genus Collinsella. The sequence goes on from UQWS01000002.1 coordinate 147,315, forward strand.
TGTTTGCCCCGCCGCCGCAGCCGCAGTCCAGCACTTTGGCATCCGGTGAGAGATGCAGGGATTTAAGTCCCCATGTTGCCACAGGTGTATGCCCAAGATTCATCATGGAAACCATGATTCTGCCACCAAGGCCTACAGGCTTGCGGGTATTTTCGAAGAATGACATTTTCGCGTCACTCCTTTTCCAGAGTGATGATTTTATTGGTCATGTTCCGCACGGCAGGCAGCTTGTCCAGTAGCTTATAGATCGGCGAAAACGCCGCCATACCCTCCGTCAGACGATCCAGCACAATGGTGCGGGCAATAGCTCTGCTGTGCATGGCGGCATCCTTGTCGGCAAGGGAAAAATCGTAGTCCAGCATCTCAATGATTTCCTCCGCTTTTGCATCGTGAATGGTGCCGCGCCCCCGGCTCTCTTTCGCTCTTGCATAAACGGTTTGCAGCATGGTCTCCGGCACGCCGGAGAGCCTGATCTTTTCTTTCATGTCATAGTTCCTTTGATTTCACGCACTCTGCGTAAGCCAACGGGAACGAGGCTTTCAGCATGGTGCTTTTTTGTACCGTCCAGCCGTTTTCCCGCAGAAATGACAGATATTCTTCGCTCGTCCACTTGCTGTGCAGCGGAAAGCCCGCCAATTTCATGAAAAATGTTTTGACCTTTCCGAAGATAGCGTTATCCGCATGGGTGAAGGTCGGCGCAACCAGAACGCCGCCGTCCCTCAGCACGCGACGAATTTCAGAGAGAGAGCTTTCTTTGGCTCCGGCACGATGTGCAGGGCATTGGCCACAATGATCACGTCAAAGCTACCATCCGCATAGGGGAGGTGAAACATATCCTGCACGGAGAAATGCAGCTTGGCGGATCGATTGCATCGCCGCGCTTCCGCGATCATCTCCGGCGATGCGTCCGTAGCCTCGATATGATTGGCGCTGCTCACGATATTTTTAGCGATCGAGCCTGTGCCGGTGGCCAGCTCCAGCACCGATTTGTGCTGTACCACAGGGCGCAGCAGCTCGTACAGCCGCTCGTAAGCCGCTGCGTCCTTGCGCATGAAGCAGTCGTACCGCCCGGCGTTTTTATCCCAAAAATCTTGACTGTTTCTCATGATTTCATCCTCACAACGACATGTTAACTCTTTCTAACTCATCTGACTCGAGTTGTCTGCCAACATTTTTGGGATAATTAATGACGCTCCCCGGTAATAATTTGCAGAGTCAGATTACCGATTACGTTCTTCTCCCTATGCTTTCTCAAACCCTATGTCGGAAAGCTGTACCAGAAGGGGTCGACTTCGTCGCGAGGGGGGGTCGGAGCCCGTCTACATACAGGTGAGCGACGACGTCAGCGCCGATTCGACGCTCGAGAGGGAGCTCGCGTCGCTTCTGTCAATCAGGGATGCGTTCCCGAAGGCGCTCATTGCCCGTACGAGACATAGGCCCTATACCCGGGAGGGTGTGTTCGTTGAATCGATCTGCTGGCTCCAATGAAGCTGCACCCTGGCGACGTGGTCAACATTGCCCCAGGGGTGAAGCACTGGCACGGAGCCGCACCCGACAGCTGGTTCTCACATCTCGCGTTGGAGGTTCCGGGCGAGGAAGCCTCCAACGAGTGGTTGGAGTCTGTGGACAACGGGGAATATCTCAAAGAGACTAACAAGGAGGCTTAAATACCTTCGCCGTCCGCGCCACCGAGAGCAGGGCGCCCAAATCGGCCTGGATCGCCCCTGCCTTGCTTCCGAGCTGCAGCGGAGCCGAGTCGCCCGAGATGTTCACGCTCAGCAGGTGCGCATCCGGCAGCTTTGCGGCCATGCTCCAGAACGGGAGCGTGATGATGCCGGGGGTCATCTCACCCACGCCGAGCTCCAGCAGCAGCACGCGGCGATCGCTGCGCTCGCGCACGAAGCGCTCGTATCGTCCGAGGCCCTCGCGCCATACCGCACCCTGCAGAAACGTGTCGTCGCGCACCCACGGCACGAGCTGCCAGCCGCAATGCGGGCATCGGGGGACGTCCTCGCTGCGGACCTCGACCCCCGCCATGCCCGCGAGCATGCGCTCGACGTAGGGGCTCGCGTCGAAGAGCTCGTCACAGCATGGCTGCTTGCACTGAAGGTGCGCGAAGCTTCCCTGATAGTTGCAGATCCTCTCGGTGGGAAACGTCTTCTCGACTTGGGTGTCCACATTGGTGCTCAGGATGAAGTAGTCCTTATGGCCGATGAGGGACCGTAGGTCGAGATAGGGCTGCGAGGCCAGCTCGCGCAGCATGAAGTCGATGTATCGCGCGTAGTAGGCCCATTGCTGCTCGAGGCTGGGGTAGAGGTAGTAGAAGCCGTCGAAAAGGCTCTTGAAGCCAAAGGCCTGCTGCCAGTCCTCCATTCCGGCGCGCGTCATGCCTGCGCGGTTGTAATGGTTGAACCCGGCGGCGCTCGACATGCCCGAGCCGATGCCGACGATGATGGCGTCGGCATCGTCGATAAGACTTCGAAGCCTGTGTGCTTTGCTTTCTAGTGGCAGCATCGAGCGATTTCCTCGAAAGCCGGGGCCATATCGCCGTCAACGAGAATCGTCTCGCACGATGTATCGGGCGCCATGGCCTGGCTGTAGTTGAACACGATGTAGGTGGCGTGCTCGCAGGCGTTCGCGATCTGGGCGAGCATGCGCTTTATGATGCCGTTGCGCAGTCCCACGCCAAGTTCGAGGATGGCGACCCTGCCGTTGCGATGGGTGCGCACGAGGCACTCGAGCCCCTCGAGCTGGGCTGTGGCGAGGGCGTCTGGATGGGCGAGACGCTGCTCGTCAATCGACGTGCGCGCGCTTCCCTCCGTCTCGAGCACGCGGTTCTCGTTGAACCCTGCACGTGCGAAGTGCCCGTCAATATTGCACGTGATCACGTAGGTGTCGGCGTGCTCCGTAAGATGCCGCAGCTCGTTCATGAGCGGGCTGGGCTCATACTCGACATACTCCTTTTGATGGAATCGCTCGACCCATCGGCGTCGCACGTTTGCATCCGGAGAGACGAGCCCCTGCAGTATGCAGCCGATGCCGTCTGCCTGGGCGAGGTCCCCGTACACCTCTCGGAAATGAGCATCGGCGCAGAAGAGGTTGAGCCCCTCTGCCATGTCGAGCCCGTTGCTGGCGCCGATGATGACAAGATCCGCCTCGGAAAGCGCCGTGCCTATGCGAACTGCTTTCGCCGTCTCCATGCGCTACCTCCCCAGCGTCTTGCGCACGTCGGCGAGCACGTCGGCGATATCGGCGCGAACGGCGAGCCTCCGATCCTCGATTGCGCGGGGTAGAAACTGCGTCTTGTTGTTCACGGCGATGTAACTGGCCTGCGGTAACTGCGCCGTGAGGGCCCATAACGGCTCCTGGATAAATGCGGGCGTCATGCGGCCCACACCCAGCTCGAGGAAGAGAATCCTCTGCCGCGCGTGCGCGTCGAGCCAGTCGGACACCTTGCGGTACTGCTCCTCGTAGAGCTCGCCCTGCAGGAAGTTGCCGTAGCCGCGAACCCAGGGGAACGCCTCTGCCCCGCAGTGCGGGCAGCGCGGCACGAGCTCTGTCGGAACCTCCAGACCGTCTCCCATGGCCTCGATCATGCGGGAGACGGGCTCGGTCGCATCCCATACGTCATCGGTGCAGCAGCGGGAACATTGGAAAAAGCGGTGGTCGCCTTGGATCTCCGCCACCTTCTCCCAAGGGTAGAGCTTCACAAACTGCGTGTCCTGGTTGGTGGTGAGCACGAAGAAATCCTTCTCGGCAAGAATAGCGTCGAGGTCCTTGTAGGGCTGGCGCAGCGGAGCGTTGAGTGTGGTGTCGAGGAAGGTGGCAAGATAACCCCAGCGTGCCTCGGCGGTGGGCCAGCGGTAGGTCGACCCCTCAAACGCGCCCCTGAAACCGTAACGCTCGGCGAATTTGCCGAAATGCCTGCGATGGGTCGCGTTGTCCTCGTAGTAGAAGTCGCCGCCGCCCGCCGCGGAGAGCCCGGAGGCCCCGCCCACCAGCACGCAATCGGCTTCCTCGATCATGCGGGCGAAGTCCTTGATTTGCCGGTCGTAGGGCTCGGGCTCGCGGTCACTCAGCTCATAGGGCGTGCCGCCGCTGCGGTAGGCGGCCTGAAGGGAAAACGATCGGTTGGTGAGCTCGACAACGAGCTGCTCGTATAGAGTCACTGGATGCCTTCTTTCAGCTATTATGAACAGGTGTTGATAAAAAGTATCCATGTTGATTTATGCGAGAGCAATGAACAGCTTCGATGCGCCGTCGATAAACGAACGATTGCTGGGCATTGTCGAGCGTTGCGATTGGAGGGGCAATGGAATCGGGGAAGATCGATCGTCGCCGACGCTATACGCTTTCGGTCATACGGGAAGCGTTCTTTTCGCTGCTGGCCGAGGTCGGTTTCGCGAAGATGACGGTGGCGGATATCTGCCGCCGCGCCGATATCAACCGCGGCACGTTTTATCTGCACTACGAGGACAAGTTCGCGCTGCTCGACGCACTTATCGACGAGGCCCTGGCTGAGACGCCGCCGCTTGAGGGAACGGAGGCAGGCGCCCTCTGCCAGCGCCCGCCGGCAAACGATGACTATTATCTGCTCTACTCGGATGACGACGCGTACGCCCGGGTGGCACAGCGCGTCGTCGAGCGCGGCGCCGAGCAGATGGTTCCCTCGATCATGGAGGAGACTGGGCTTTCGCGCGAGGACGCCTATCTGCTCTTCGTCCACAACGTCCAGGGAAATCTCGCGGTCAACCGTCTGCTCGGTTGGAGGCGAGGGCCCGAGTTTGCCCACGCTCAGGAGCTGCTCAGCGCCTATTCCGAAGGGGGCATGCGGGCGGTATCGGCCCCTTGCAGATTAATCGCGAATTAGAACATGATGGCGTCGTCGGCCGTGAAGGCATCGAGGGATCCCTGCTTGACCTGAATGCAGACGTATGTGATCCCCGAGTCGGACGCGGCGCGGAACTGACGATGCGCAGCGGGGGAAATGCGCAGCCAGTCGCCGGCCGCAAGCTCGATATCCTCACCGTCGATCGTGACCGAGCCTGCGCCCTCGAGCACGCCATAGATCTCCTCGTTTTCCTTGTGTGCATGGACGAACGGAACGCCAGCGCCGGCGGGAAGACTGTTGATACTCACCTCTGCCCCGGTAAGCCCGAGTACCTCGTGCAGCTCAACGCGGCTCTCATTGCCGATGTGGGTCTTTGCATAATTAGCCATAATGGTTCCTCTCTTGGGGTTGATTTACCTTGCAGGCATCTCCTGCGTGAGATATATTCAACGCGAAAGCGCATGCAAATACGAGTACGCACATATTTGTAACTGCGTGCCTTTTTGTGAAACCGGTATGGTCAAGGAGGTTGGGTCTCCCATGATGGCGAAAGAGGAGCTTCCGGAGTGTCCGGTCGCAACGGCGGTAGCGCTCATTGGCGGCAAGTGGAAACTGCTCATTATTCGTAACTTACGCGTACGCCCTTGGCGTTTCAACGAGTTGCGCCGCAACCTGGAGGGGATCTCTCAGAAGGTGCTTACCGACAGCCTGCGGCAGATGGAGGATGATGGGCTGGTCTTTCGCCATGACTATGGCGAGAATCCTCCCCGCGTTGAGTATGGCCTTACCGAGCTCGGCCGCCAGATGATGCCCATCATGGACTCGCTGGCAGACTTCGGCGCTTATTACAAGACAATTGTTTCGTAGCAGGCACATCGCTTAGGGGGGGGCGGAGCGCGGCGACGAGTACGATGACAGTTCTCCCGTGAGGTGCCGTCGCTTTCGCAGAACGTTGGTGGTGTATAGGCAACTGTAGACAAAGTGCTCGGACTCGGGTCCGAACGTCCCCTCCAGCGACCCGCTCGTGCAGCTCGTCGCTGCTACGCGGTATCCCTCTTACAAAACCGCAGGTTAGTGCATTCGAGTTACTCGAAGTCAAGTCTAATTGATGGCTCGGCTGGACGCTAGATAGCCGTCATATGTTCCGACAAGCATGACGACATATGCATTGTCATGCTTGTCGGGAATTCGCTTGCGTTCAAATCGTCGTTGTGAGCAGGGTGCCCAAATCGGCCCGTATCGCCCGAGGCCCTCGCGCCACGCCGCGCCCTGCAGAAACGTGTCGTTTCGCACCCACAGCACGAGTTGCCAGCCGCACTGCGGGCATCGGGGGACGTCCTTGCTGCGGACCTCGAAGCCCGCACTGTCCACGTGGTTGTAATGATTGGCGTGAAGGCGGCCGTTGGAAAGAGGCTCATTTCTGTGGGGAAGAATCTTCTCGGTGAGTAAAGCTCGTCGGAGCGGGGATGGATCTTTGTCTGCGAGGTACGAAATGCTGGCTAGCGGTTGCGACGCCTTGTTGCGGAAATGCCAACTGCTACAACTACACCACCGGCAACACTCAGGGCGACTGCCATCGCACCGTTGTCGCCCGTCGCGGGTAGGGTGGTCTCGGCTGGTTTAACCGCCGCTACTGCCTTGGTGGAAACGGGATTTGCCGTGGGCTTTTCTGCCTCGGGCTGCGGTGTGGGCTCGGGCTTGGTTTCCGGTTCGGGTTTTACCTCTGGGTTCGGTTTAACGTCAGGGCTGGGCTCGGGATCGGTCACGTCGGTTGCAATCAATTGCACGTCGCTGTCGAAGACGCAGCGGATGTAGTAGTCGTGCCGCGTTTCGCGCATAATCCCCTGGCCGCTATCGTAGTCACGGTCAACGTGTGTGCCAAGGAGGGTTGAGCTGGCGAGGTTTAGTCTATAAGGGATTTGGTCGTCGGCGTAGCCGCCTGTAAAGACTACGGTTGCTCTTACGTGATTGTCGATCATGGTCAGCGTAATAGAGACGCTGGCTTCTTTGGGGTTCTCGGTTTTTATAAGGCTTTTGGTATCGGTGTCGACCTTGAAGAGGTGGATGGTGTCGTTAAGCCCGTAACCGAAATCCTCGGGTTTGTCGGGGAAGTCGTATACAAACGCCTCATTCTGGACCAACATGAAGGCAGGAGGGAGCTCCAAGTCATAGTTATGGTCGACAACGGTGGTAGCTGTGAAGTTGCCGTCCGTGTTGGCTTCGCTGCGGGTGATGGGCGTTGCAGCATCGGGTTCGGGCGTTTCGGCCGCTAGTGCCGAATTGGGTAGCAAGAGCTGCCCTGACACAAGAATAATCGCTCCGAAGGCGACTGCTCTAACGCCCACATGACGCTTGACGCTGCGGATAAACGAGCTGGTTCGATCGTTCTGGGTTTGTGGTGCATGCTGTCCATACATAAGGCGCTCCTTGTTCGTAGGCCGGTTTCCGCGGATCTATATTGCGCCTGGCCGATGCGGCTAGGCTCTTTCACGCGAACGCTTACGCGAGCAGGGAGAAAGCTCAAGTTAATTTTCCCACAGGCGATACTTTGCGAGCAACGATTTGCTGTTCAATTCTCGGAGAGAGTCAAGACGGTCGAGGAGTTATCAGGCAATGAGATTATGTCTAGAGAACACGAACGAGAGATGTGGTCTGCGGACGACTGAATAGCTCCATCTGTTTTGGTTACAACGAAATGTGTGCCGCGCGCCTGCGGCATGAAGGAGGGAGATTCCTATGAATATCGTTGTATTGAGCGGCAGCCCGCGTAAGGGCGCCAATACCGACACCATGGTCGAGGCGTTTGCCGAGACCGCGCGTGAAGGCGGCAATGCGGTCGAGGTCGTCCGCGTTGCCAGCAAGAAGATCGCCGGCTGCTTGGGATGCCAGTACTGCTTCGCCCATGAGGGCGTCTGCGTGCAGAAGGATGACATGGCCAACGTGATCGAGTCGCTGAATGACGCAGATATGGTCGTCTTTGCCTCGCCTATCTACTGGTTCGATATCACCGCGCAGGAGAAGGCCGCCATTGACCGCCTGTACGCCTTCGGTGCCACGGGCTTCCCGTTCACCAAGACGGTCCTTTTGCTCGATAGCCACAGCGAGGGCGTCTATGATGCGGCGATCGCTATGTACAAGTCAACCTGCGCGTACTGCAAGTGGGAGGACCAGGGCATTGTCACCATCAGCGGTATGACCGAGCGCGACAGCATGGCATCGTCGCCCAAGCTGGAAGAGGTGCGAGAGCTCGCTCGCAAGCTCGCCTAAGGGCTCGAAGAGCGCATGGCAATCAACACTAGCGGAAATGCTTGCTGTCCTTACCAAGAGGAATGCTGATTGCCATGCAACGATGCTCCAGCGGACAATTCCGGTGTGCTAAAACGCCTTCTCACTCAGGAACTCCCTGAACGCGGGGATGTCGAAGCCGACGAGGCCACGTCCACGTTCCCCGATAACGCCGTCCTCCAGGAGGCGGCGTTTGTATTGGCTTGCGTAGTTGCTGGCGACGCCCATACGCTTGGCAATTTCTGAGACCCTGCTGGGGCCAGAATCGGCCAGCATCGCGAGCAAAAACTCAATGTCTTTGTCAGAAAGCTCTCGATAGGTCGTTTCGAGAATACGATCGCGCAGCTCCATACGTGCAAGCAGGGAACCCTGCTGGACATCGGATGTACTGATTTGGGGCGAGTTTTCCGAAACATCCCATGTGCGATATCCGACGAGCTGCATCATATAGGGAAATCCGTCGACGGCCTTCACGGCGTCCTCGAGCGCTTCTGGCGTGATTGAGCGGCCTCCGGCCTCAACGGTTTTGCGGAATGCGTTCGCAATCTCAACATCAGTGATTCGTCCCAGCTGATGGTACTGGGAGCGACTGAGGAACGAGACGGAATCGTTGCGCAGCAGAGCCGATACTTTGTAGGGCAGTCCTGCCATGAGTAGGGCAACTTTTTTACCTTCGCGTACAAAGTGCTGGTAAACAGAGGCAAATTGAAGCATTTCTTCGAGATCGACGGTGACTTCATCGATGGTGATGAGAAGTCCGATGTCATGTTTTTCGAGTTGCTTAAAGATGCCATTCATGCGTGTGCGCCAGTTGCCCTGGGCCTCTTGAGCATATGTCCAATCGATGCCCACTGGACCAATTTGAACGCCGTTTATGCGCGCGTGAGGCTGCGAGAGGTAGCTATCTGCGGCTTCTTTGGTTCGCTCGATAATATCTTCGAGCATGCCTGGCATGGCGGAGACATTTGCTGCGATCCAGTCGTGTTCAAGCGCCGTTTCTGAAAGGAGCGAGAGAAGCGCCGTCTTGCCCGTTCCCCTTGCGCCAGTAAAAATGGTCGACAGGTTGGGATCTCCTGGGCCGTTGATAAAGCCACGGTTGATGTCACGCAGGATATGCTCGCGACCCGCTAGAAAGGGAGGGACGCTTCCAAATGTTGGGGTAAAGGGGTTCTTGCTGCACTCGGTTGATTTCCGATCTCAGCCGAACACATTGAGCAAATAGGCCGTTCCCGCACCTAGCCGAACGCCCCCGCGGCCCC
>UQWS01000003.1 GCA_900544875.1 uncultured Collinsella sp.
AGGCTGATCTTGCCCAAGAGTCCACATCGACGGCAAGGTTTGGCACCTCGATGTCGGCTCATCGCATCCTGGGGCTGGAGCAGGTCCCAAGGGTACGGCTGTTCGCCGTTTAAAGCGGTACGCGAGCTGGGTTCAGAACGTCGTGAGACAGTTCGGTCCCTATCCTCCGTGGGCGCAGGAGAATCGATGGAGGCTGCCCCCAGTACGAGAGGACCGGGGTGGACGCACCTCCGGTGAACCGGTTGTCGACCAACGGCACGGCCGGGTAGCCGCGTGCGGCGCGGATAACCGCTGAAGGCATCTAAGCGGGAAGCCGTTCCAGGGATTAGTTCTCCTTCCGGTAAGGGCCCAGGTAGACTACCTGGTCGATAGACGGCAGGTGCAAGGACGGCGACGTCCTCAGCCGAGCCGCACTAATCGCCCGAGCTCTTCCGGAACCGCACCTCGCGGCCCGCGGGACATGCGCTCTGAAGCGCGGTCCGGGCACGAGGATGCCCCCGAGTCGACTCCTCCTATGCGCCATGCGGCCCCCAGGGCACGTGTATGCGATACCGGACACCGTAACGGTGGGCGCCGCCCACCGGTCAGCGGCCAGAGCATGGGGGGCACGCCCGGTCCCGTTCCGAACCCGGAAGCTAAGCCCCATCGCGCCGAGAGTACTGCGGGGCCAGCCCGTGGGAGGCCAGGGCGCCGCTGACCGGTGGACGGCACCGAGCCGTACGCTTGAACTGAGAAGGGGGAGGCCTCGCGGCCTCCCCCTTTTTTTGCGTTTACGGGGCGTAAATGACTCAATTACACCAGACGATCTTGTTGTTTTCGGTATTGAGCCTTTATTTAAAGAAAATAAATCGTATAACAAGGGCAACTGCTATGGCCGCAATGGTCAAAAGCAGAATTGTCAGCTGATGCTGCTTGCGTCGTTTACTTGACGAAACGAAGATTGACTTTCCCTGTTTTGGCGTTTCGAGATAGCGAGCCGAATGCGTCAAGGTTTGCTTGGGTCGAGGCCCTCTTTGTTGATGGACGGCGGATGCTTTCATCGGCTCATCACTAGCTGCACTGTTTTTAGATAATGGTGCGTCTTTCAGATATACAGGGTCTCCCGAGGCAACGCCCATATGTTTACGTCCCGTTTGGGCTTCTTCGAGCGTTTGATATCGGTTTCTTGTCACATATTTGGGCTCTGGGCCATTGATGGGCTCTTGCGAGATGTGGGGGCGATGGAATCGAATCGGTTGCGGGCTGGATGCTTCGTCCTGCTCCGGCATAAACGTGTTGTCCTGTTTTTGATCGTCCATGATGCCCTTAGCTCGTCATCAATATCGTGTATGCGCCCATTGTAAGCCAGCCGTCTAGTTTTGATGGGATTGCATACATTATTTAAGCCTTCGTTAAAATTCCGTTTATTAGACAAAACCTTAGTCAACCAGACTTAGATATGCTTATATCAATAGACTCAAAAAACTTTATAGTCGATGTATATATAAGAAGCGGCTGGGCATATATAACAGCGTCAAAAGAAGTCCCAGTCACCTAGAAGATGACTCGGCAGTCCTTAAAAGGAGTGGTAAACATGGCAAGCATGGTTCCTTATCGTTCGGTTTTTGGCGTTCGTCCTTCTGCTAGCTCGCTGTTCGATTTGTTTGATGATATGACCGATCTTGCAAACAACTCGATTGCTTCCAAGGCGTTCCCCGTTGATGTCGAGGACAAGGGCGATGGTTATGAGGTCAAGGCCTATCTGACCGGCGTCGCTAAGGATGATATCGACGTTGAGCTTAACGAGGGTCGCCTGTCGATTAGCGTGAACGTTGTGGAGGACGAGGAGAACGAGGGCAAGAACTTCCTGCAGAAGGAGTTTAGCTCGTACAGCGCGACGCGCGGCGTGTATCTGAAGGACGCTTCGAGCGAGGGCCTTTCGGCTAAGTATGCTGACGGCATCCTGACCGTTACGGTTCCCAAGATTGTCGAGAAGAAGAACGTTACGAAGATCTCCATCGACTAACGATGGCTCTGCTTCAATCGAGAGTATGAGTTAAGGGGGGCTGGGAAGTGATTCCCAGCCCCCCCCTTGTTGTCTTGAGGGGCTATTGAATGGTTGTCGGTTGATATTGGCTTGCAGGGCGTATCGAGAGCTTCCGTGGCCCTTGAAGACAGGTGGCTGAGCTGCCGAGTTCATCATCGAGACTTGCATCAAGCGCGTTGGCATAGCTTTTGACGGTAAGGCTTGGACGATTATTGTCCTGGCTGATATGCATGGCGATGAGCTGTTCGGTGCGATCGGTAACAAGTTCTCGCGCGGCTTCGGCGGCCTGGTTGTTGGAGAGGTGCCCCTTTGTGGACAGGATGCGCTCCTGAAGAAAGCGTGGGTACGGTCCTTCGCGCAACATAGTTACATCGTGGTTACTTTCGAGCGCGAGAACTCGACAGTCTTTGAGGATGCCTATGGCCTTGCTCGATAACTCTCCGGTGTCGGTGGCAAACCCAATGGAATCATCGAGAGCATTAAATCGATAGCCGACAGGATTGATGACATCGTGCGATGTTGAGTAGGTTTGCACGTGGATGCCGGCAATGGGGAGCGTGTCGCCGGGGTCAAATTCCTCTACGGGCAGGTGCGCGAGGTTTTCTTTGCATGAAAGGGTGTCCCTGCTGGCAAAGAGGGGACCATGCCAGTGCTTGCACCATACATTGAGCCCCTTGATATGGTCACCATGCTCATGGGTGATTACAAGAGCGGCGACGTCGTCTGCCGAGAGGCCAAGCTCCGCCATGCGTTTAAGTGTCTCGCGGCGGGACAGGCCGTTGTCGATCATGATGAGCCCCTGAGGTCCCTCGACGAGTGCGCAGTTGCCTTTTGAGCCGCTGCCGAGGATATGAAGGTGCAGGCGAGACATAAGATTCCAAAGGATACAATGGGTGCGGACGAATAGAGGAGGAAGCGAATGCCAACGGTATCTCAGCACTATGGACATCATGCCGCGCCGAGGACGGATAAGAGCGCCCTGGCAACGCGGCAGGCCGCTGCCCCCGTAGTGCTTATGGTATCAGGCGGTGCGGACTCGACGGCGCTGCTCCTTATGGCTTGCACATCAAAGCTGGATATCCAGGACGGGCGCGGCGTCGCTCCCATTGCGCGCGAGCGATTGCACGTGCTGCATGTAAACCATCATCTGCGCGGGGAGGCATCCGATGGCGACGAGGCCTTTGTACGTGACCTGTGCGTGCAATACGGCTTGCCGCTGTGTGTTGAGCATGCCTATTTTGATGACGAATCGGGCAATATCGAGGCTGCGGCTCGTGAGGTGCGCTATGCCGCGGCACGGAGATATGTTCGCGAACTTTGTGCCGAATCGGGCGCACCGCGGACGGCGGCTCGTATCTGTACCGCGCATACTTCGTCGGACCGCGCGGAAACATTTTTGATGAATGCCATTAAAGGGTCGGGTCCCGCGGGTCTATCAAGCATTCCACGCCGTCGGAACATTGTGGTGCGCCCCTTGCTCGACCTCGCGCATGATGAGCTCGTGAGCTATCTGCAGGTGCACGGTCAGCCGTGGCGGGAAGATGAAAGCAACGAGGACGTTTCGTACCTGCGCAACTATGTGCGCCATCGGGTGATGCCGGTGGTGGCGCAGCGCAACGCGAACGTCTGTAAGACGATTGGCGCCGCTTGCGAAATTCTGGGCGACGAAGATGCCTTTCTTTCTCAGCTTTCGGCACAGGCGTTTCGAAGCTGCCTGCGCAAGGAGGCGGCGGGCGCACTGGTGCTCGATGCGCGCCGTCTTGCCGCCGCTGAGGTTGTGATTGCACGGCGTATCGTACGATTGGCGATTAAGCGCATCGATCCCGACGCGCGACCGGAGATGCGGCACGTGGAGCGCGTGCTCGCCTGCGTCGCTGCGGGTTCGGGCTCGGTTACGCTTCCTGCGGGAATTGATGCCCGTGTGGAGTTTGGCACGCTGGCGTTCAAGGCCCCGGCGGCGCGCGAGGGTTTAGTGGCCGATTGGATCTCCGTTCCCGGTCGTCTGCCGCTGGGGGCGGGGCATATGCTGACAGCGGAGCCGATGGCTGTGGAGCCGGGGTGCGATATCGTGCACCGTGCCCGCGAGCTTGCTGCTGCCGGAAAGGTTGCGGCCTTGGTGGATGCGGCGGCCCTGGGGTTTGCCGACCGCGATAGCGAGCGGATGTTAGCCGGCTCGCGCGGGGAGATTCCCACCGAGGCACGATCGGCGCGCCTGTGGGTGGATAGCCCTGTGCCGGGAGACGTGATGTGCCCGTTGGGGATGAACGGCCGAAGCAAGAAAGTGTCAGACCTGTTAAACGAGGCGCGCATTCCTGTTTCAGACCGCTCTGGCGTACCCGTGGTAAGAACGGCTCCGGGAGGTGCCGTAGTATGGGTCGCGGGCGTTCGCGCGGACGAGCGTTTTAAATGCACGGCCGCAACGCGCGTGGCATATCTGCTTCGTGTGGTCGATGCGGAATAGCGCTTCGCGCCAGCTATTCTGTGCGACGTTGACGGTATTCCCGCGCTGATGGCGCACGTGCTGGTAAATATACCCCGTGCGCTGCTAGAATGTGTAGTTCGCGTCCATGCGGCGGTGCGTGGGCGATAAGCACAAGAAAGGGTTGTCATGGCTTCTCAACATCCGGATATCGAGAAGGTTCTGTTTACGCAGGAGGATATCGACGGTATCGTCTCTCGCCTAGGCGAGCAGATTACTCGCGACTACGCGGGTAAGGATCTGGTGCTGATTGCGGTCCTGCGCGGCGCCGTGGTCTTTATGGGCGACCTGATGCGCAAGATCGAGCTGCCGACCAACATCGATTTCATGGCTGTTTCGAGCTATGGCGACGGTGTGAAGTCCTCGGGCATCGTGCGTATCATTAAGGACCTGGATATCGACATCCGCGGTCGCGACGTGCTGATCGTCGAGGACATTCTGGACTCGGGCCTGACGCTCAAGTATCTGATGAAGAACCTCGAGAGCCGCAAGCCCGCCTCGCTGGAGGTTGCCGCCTTCCTGTGGAAGGACGTTGAGGACCGTACCTCGGCCGTCACGCCCAAGTATGTTGGAACCCATTGCCCCGATGCCTTTGTGGTGGGCTACGGCCTCGACTATGCCGAGCGCTATCGTAACCTTCCGTATCTGGGCATTTTGAAACCGGAGGTTTATTCGTAAGATGCCCGACGACCGTAACGATAACAATTCCCAGACTCCCCGGGAGCCTAAGATCCCGGGGATGCCCGGAGGCAAGAAGCCCACGCGTACGGGCTGGCTGTATTTTATTTTGGCTTGCGCGCTTCTGGGCTACGCCTTCTTTAACATGGGCTCCGGCTTTGCCAATTCCAGCAATACCGTAAAGCTCGCGACGAGCGAGATGGTCAACGCCATTAAGCAGGATCGCGTCGAAGATTTGACCTATACGGTTCAAGACGGAAGCGTGGCGGGTCATTACTGGAAGACGAAAAAGGACAAGGGTGACACGAGCGAGCTCAAGAGCTTCTCCTCGACCTACGTCGGTTCCGATTCGCTTGCCGAGCTTATGGCGGAGCACCCCGATACCAAGTACATCGTCAACACCAATGACCCCGATTTTTGGGGCGACTTGGCGATGAGCGTGCTTCCGACGATCGCCCTGATCGCCATCATGTTCTACTTTATGCGCCAGATGATGGGCGCCAACAACAGGAACATGCAGTTTGGCAAGACCAACGCCAAGACCAACGAGGCAACGCGCCCCAAGGTCAAGTTTGAGGATGTTGCCGGTGTGGACGAGGCAGTCGAGGAGCTCGAGGAGATTCGCGACTTTTTGAGCGATCCGGACCGCTATCGCAAGCTGGGCGCCAAGATTCCGCGCGGCGTGCTGCTGGTTGGCCCTCCGGGTACCGGTAAAACCCTGCTGGCCAAGGCCGTTGCCGGCGAGGCGGGCGTGCCGTTCTTTAGCATCTCGGGTTCCGACTTTGTCGAGATGTTCGTGGGTGTCGGCGCCAGCCGCGTGCGCGACCTTTTTAAGGAGGCCAAGTCTCAGGCTCCGTCAATCATCTTTATTGACGAGATCGATGTCGTGGGACGTCAGCGCGGAGCTGGCTTGGGCGGCGGTCACGACGAGCGCGAGCAAACGCTCAACCAGCTGCTGGTCGAGATGGACGGCTTTGAGGAAAGCGAGTCGGTCATCCTGATCGCTGCGACCAACCGTCCTGACATCCTGGATCCGGCATTGCTGCGTCCCGGCCGTTTTGACCGTCAGGTTACGGTCGACCGTCCGGATGTGAAGGGCCGCGAGCAGATCTTGCGCGTGCATGCCGAGAACAAGCCGATGGACGAGGACGTTAAGTTTGAGAAGCTCGCCCAGATGACCGTTGGCTTTACTGGTGCCGATTTGGCGAACCTGCTCAACGAGTCTGCGTTGCTGGCCGCTCGCCGTCATCGTTCTGTGATCTCGATGGACGAGGTCGAGGAGTCGATGGAGCGCGTGATTGCCGGACCGCAACGCAAGGGTCGCGTGATGACCGAAGCCGAGCGCACCACGATTGCCTACCATGAGAGCGGTCACGCTTTGGTGGGCCACATCCTGGAGCACTCCGATCCGGTTCATAAGATCTCGATCGTCAGCCGCGGTCAGGCCCTGGGCTACACACTGCAGCTTCCGCAGGAGGATCACTTCCTCAAGACCAAGAACGAGATGCTCGACGAGCTCGCCGTGTTCTTGGGCGGTCGCGTTGCCGAGGAGCTCATGTGCGACGACATCACGTCGGGCGCGAGCAACGATCTGGAGCGCGCGACTAAGATGGCGCGCGAGATGGTCACGCGCTTGGGCATGAGCGAGGAGTTGGGCACGCAAGTGTTTGGCGAGGCGCAGCATCAGGTGTTCCTGGGTCGCGACTATGCCGATCACCAGGATTACTCCGAGGAGACGGCGCGTCGCATCGACATCGAGGTCCAGCGCATTATGCGTGAGGCCCATCGTCGTGCGGTCGAGATTTTGGATGCCCGCCGCGATCAACTCGATCTGATGGCCAAGGTGCTGCTTGAGCGCGAGACCGTCGAGGGTGACGCCGTGAACGCCCTGCTCGACAACGAGTGGGACGCTTACCTTGAGCGCGAGGGCGATATCCTGGCGGCCAAGGAGGAGCGCAACGCCAAGGCGGCTGGCATGCCGACCAAGAAGCGCTCGCTTCGCATGAGCGAGGAGGAGTTGGCGGCTGATGCCGCGGCCTTTGCGCAGGCGGCCATGCAGGAGGATGCCGAAGCCGCATCCGATGATGCCGGAGATGGCAATGCTGCCAACGCTGACGGCAACATCGACGCCGACAAATAGTTCTTGTAGCGAAAGCCTCCGCGGGGAAACCTGTGGAGGCTCTTTCTTTTGAGCGATATGTTGGTTGGGGACAGACTTAAATGAGCGTTTTCACGCATTTAAGTCTGTCCCCAACCAACATTGCTGCGGCACTTTGCTCAGCTAAAGCGTACAATAGCGCCTATGCGAAAGGGGAACAGATGATCAACGAAACTATGTATGCTCGCGGTGCGGAAAGCTCCATCATCCGTGAGATTTTTAGCTATGGCCTTGAGCGCAAGGCACAGATCGGTGCGGAGAACGTATTCGATTTTTCGCTGGGCAACCCGAGTGTTCCGGCGCCCGCTGCTGTTGCTGAGTCCATTAAGAAGGCATTGGAGCTGCCGAGCGACCAGCTGCATGGATACACGCCTGCGCCGGGTCTGCCACAATGTCGAGCGGCCGTCGCCGACTCGCTCAACCGTCGCTTTGGCACGAGCTATGAGGGCAAGGACGTCTTTATGACGGTGGGTGCCGCGGCTTCGCTCACCTGCACGCTCAACGCCGTTACGAACCCGGGCGATGAGGTTGTTGTTATCGCCCCGTACTTTCCGGAGTATCGCGTGTGGATTGAGAAGGCCGACTGCACGTGTGTTGAGGCGCTCGCCGATGAAGATACGTTCCAGCTGAGCGTGAGTAACGTGCTCAAGGCGATTACCGATAAGACGGCTGCCGTCATCATCGACTCGCCCAACAATCCGACCGGTGCCGTATATACACGCGACACGCTGACGCGACTGGCCAATGTTCTGCGCGAGGCCAACGCTCAGCGCGATCCCGAGAATCCGATTATGCTCATCTCTGATGAGCCGTATCGCGAGATTGTCTATGGCGCCGAGGTGCCTTGGGTGCCTTCGATCTACGAGCACACCATCGTGTGCTACTCGTATTCCAAGTCGCTTTCGCTACCGGGCGAGCGCGTCGGGTGGATCCTGGTTCCCAATACGAATCCTCAGGCAGCTCGTCTAATGCCCGCCGTTGCCGGTGCCGCCCGTACGCTGGGCTTCGTGTGTGCACCGGCGCTCTTCCAGCGTGTAATCATCGACTGCATTGATGAACCGAGCGATGTCGAGGCCTATGCTCGCAACCGCACCGCGCTTACCGATGCACTAGCGGAGTACGACTACACCTATGTTGAGCCGGATGGCGCGTTCTACCTATGGGTGAAAGCGCTGGAGTCCGATGCGAATGCGTTCTGTGAGCGCGCGAAGAAGCATGAGCTGCTCGCGGTGCCTTCGGATAGCTTTGGCATGCCGGGCTGGTTCCGCCTGGGCTACTGCGTGAGCTATGAGACAATCGTCAACTCTCTGCCTGCCTGGAAGCAGCTGGCCGACGAATATCGTCGAAAGTAAAGCGCTCTGCTTACAATGTTTTACGTGAAACGGGGTTTGGTTTTAAGCCAGACCCCGTTGTCTATGCCGTTGTGTGATTGGGATGAAGCAGTTTTACGACTGCCGAAAGCTATGCGTACAATGAATATACGCGACGGCCATACTGGACAAGGAGACCCGATGCCCTACCTTCTTTCTTGTGATATTCATACTCATACGATGTTCTCTGCGCATGCGTACTCAACCATCGAGGAGAACATCTATTGGGCGGCGGAGCGCGGCCTTCAGGTGCTCGGTTCCGCCGATCATTTAAGCTCGATGGTTACGCCTTGTCCCAATGACCTGCGCAGTTTCCAATTCTTTATTAACCAGGATATCTGGCCGCGCATTTGGAGCGGCGTGCTGGTGCTGCGTGGTGCCGAGGCTGATATCGTTTCGCTGGACGGCAGCTTGTTTGGCGAAGACATTCCCGTTTCGCTCGATATCGCCGGCGATCCGTATAGTCGTGAGCATTCGCTGTTCGATTTGGTGACGCGTAATTTGGATTATTTGGTGGCAAGCGTGCATAACCCGCAGTTTGCCGAAGGCGCGACGCTCGCCCAAACGACCCAGATGTACATCAATGCCCTGGAGCACCCCAAGGTGTTCATGCTTGGGCATGCGGGTCGTTCGGGCGTGCCGTTCGATATCGATGAGGTGCTGTTGGCGGCCAAGGCCAAGCACAAGATCATCGAGATCAACAACCATAGTCTTGAACACGGTGTCGACACTGAGCATTGGGCCGTATGCCGCAAGATCGCCGAGCGCTGCGCCGAGCTGGGCGTGGGTATTGGCGTGTCGACCGATGCCCACATTGGCATGGCCATTGGCAAGCTCGATCACGCGCGCAAGATGCTCGACGAGATTCACTTCCCGCTGGATTTGATCGTGACGCGCGATCGCGAGACGCTGCTGCGCGAGATGGCGGCAGCCGGCGTGTGCGACCTGCGCAAGGGGATGTAGCGGAGTTCATAAACCAAGCGAAGGGGGCAGTCCAGACGGGCCGCCCCCTTTCTTGTGCCGGTGGATTAGCGGCGCTCGAGGACCGCGACGGTCTCGGTGTGGTCGGTATGAGGGAACATGTCGACCGGCGTGATCTTGAGCAGGCGATAACCTCCGTCGAGGAGCTGGTGTAGGTCGCGCTCTTGGGTGACGGGGTTGCAGCTGATATAGGTGATGCGGCGCGGCTTAAGTGCGCAGGCGGCTTCGAGGAACTCGGGTGTGGAGCCGGCGCGCGGCGGGTCGATGGAGAGAACGTCAACGCGCTCGTTGTTATCGGCAGCGTCCAGGATGTAATCGGTGGCGTCGTCGGCCATAAACCAAGCGCTGCGGGTGAGGCCGTTGAGCTCGGCATTGCGACGTGCGTCGGCAATGCCCGCCGGGTTGCGCTCCACGCCGAGCAGCATAATGCCGATGCCCTTGTCCTGGGCATCCTTCGCGGCGCACAGGCCGATGGTTCCGCTGCCGCAGTAAGCGTCCATAAGAATGTCACCCTGCTGCAGGTCCATGCCGTCAATGGCAAGTCGATAGAGCAGCTCGGTTTGCTGCGGATTGGTCTGATAGAACGCGGTGGGGGAGATATCGAACTCGCAGCCGAGCAGCTGGTCGCGCATGCATTCGGCGCCATAGACGATACGAGTCTCCTCACCCAAGATGGCATTGCCGGGGCGACCGTTGATGTTCTGAGCGACGGTGACGATATGCGGATCGAGTACGGCGACAGCCTCAAAGAACTCCTGCGCATGCGGCAGGTCGCGCTGAGCGGTCACGAGGGTGACCATAATCTGGTCGGTGCGCCAGCCGCAGCGAACGACGGCATAGCGAAGCAGTCCCAGATGCTTGTCTTCGTTAAAGGCGGGAATATGCAGACGTTCGGCCTCGCGAGCGATGCCGTTGAGAATCTGACGAGCGCCCGGCGCCTCAACGGGGCATTTGGGAACGGTGACGATTTTGTGCGTCCCACGTTCAAAAAAGCCGCAGCGGACAGCGCCCTCTTTGCCGGGAGCAAACGGAGTGGCAGCCTTATGACGAAAACCACGCGGCGCAGGATATTTACCCGGGTCTCCCAGGGTGACTCCCATACCGCGAATGGGGTCGACGCTAATGCCCTCGCGCTCGCAGAGCTCAGCAAACAGCTCCTCCATAGCAGCCTGCTTGGCCGCCAACTGCTTCTTATAAGGACGATTGAGTGCCGTACACCCACCACAAGCTTTCATGATCGAACAGGGAGACTTGGGATCCACGGCCTTACGCGCAGGCTGAGCCGAATCCTTGCGCGAGCCTTTGGAGCGAACGTGAGGCGCCTTATCCCCGCCCTGACGAGAGCCAGAACGCTTGGTCTTAACCTTGCCCTTCGCATCCTGAGACGACTTGGATTTCTTAGAAGATTTTTTCTCTTCCGACCCCTCAGCCGCCTCGATCAAAGCACGACGAGCCTTACGCTCCGCACGAGATTCTGCCATGAATTAACTCCACTATTAAAGAAAAAGAAAAGTCCGAAGCAATTGTACCGTGCCAAGCTAGTGGACGATATGCAAGCGGCCATTTCATGTCAGCGATAAGTCCAACGACGTTTGCCCGGCGCGGGCGGGGAGCGGCGCGGAATTAAGTTTCCTGCTCTACAGTCCTGCGCAAGACGGAAAGCACATTAAGTGCTTTCCTTTGCGTGCGGAACTCGCGATAAACCTAATTCCGCGCCGCTCCCCGCCCGCGCCGGGCAAGCCCTCCCTTGTACTCCATTTCACTAAAGTGTATGATTCTGAACGTTACATGACTCACTTTACCTAACTAAAGTGCTATCGAGGGGGAATACCATGAATACCGATATGTCTCGTCGTCAGTTTGTTGGTCTAGCCGGCTCGCTCGCCACGGTGCTTGGCCTTGGTCTTGTCGGCTGCGGCGGTGGTGCTGGCAAGGGCTCCGCTGCTGGTTCTGCCGCGGCCAAGGATGTGAAGGGCGCCGCGGAGTCCAAGAAGCTCGTGGTGGGCTTTGACAAGTCCTACCCTCCGTACGGCTTTGTGGGCGATGACGGCGAGTACACGGGCTTTGACCTTGACCTTGCCAAGGCCGTTGCCGATAAGCAGGGCTGGGATGTCGATTACGAGGCCATCGATTGGGATGCCAAGGACACGCTGCTCAACTCCGGCGCCATCAACTGCATCTGGAACGGCTTTACCATGGAGGGCCGCGAGGACGACTACACGTTCTCCGAGCCGTATATGCTCAACGAGCAGGTGTTGGTGGTCAAGAAGGACGCGGGTATCAAGAGCTGGGACGATCTTGCCGGCAAGACCGTGATTACCCAGACTGATTCCGCTGCGCAGGATGTGCTCGAGGGCGACCAGAAGGATCTGGCCGCGACGTTTGCCACGCTCGATACCATCGGTGAGTACAACACGGCGTTTATGCAGCTCGAGAGTGGTGCGGTCGATGCCGTTGCCTGTGACCTCTCGATCGCTCAGTATCAGCTGGCCGCCAAGCCAGATGCCTATACGCAGCTCGACAAGCCGCTGTCCAGCGAGCACTACGCCGTCGGCTTTAAGAAGGGCGACACCAAGTCGGCCGATGCTGTAACCGAGTCACTCAAGGCGCTCTACGAGGACGGCACGGTCAAGGACCTCTGCGATAAATACGCAGATTACGGTCTTTCCTTCGACAACTGGGTGCTCAAATAGCGGCTTTCCCAGGCACCCGATTTTGCCGTTCAAACCGTCGCTTGCGTACATTTAGTACGCGGCGCTCCTCTTTCACGGCAAACTCGGGCACCTGGAAAACCCGCTTTAGCATTGGGTTCGCTGTTCCGTTACTGTGAAAGAGAGCTTGGGTTGTCTATTCAGGTCATGATGCAGATGCTTGGCCAGGGATTCTTGGTCAGCTTGCAGCTGTTTGTGCTGACGTTGCTCGGGTCGATTCCGCTGGGAATCCCCGTGGCGTTTATGCGCATGAGCAAGGTCGCGCCGCTGCGTTGGATTGCGCGCATCTATATTTCGGTGATGCGCGGCACGCCGCTTATGCTGCAGATGTTTGCGATCTACTTTGCCCCGTACTACGTGTTTGGCATCTCGCTCACGCCCGATTCCAAATGGACGGCGTGCGTCGTGGCATTCATCATCAACTACGCCGGCTACTTTGCCGAGATCTATCGCTCGGGCCTGCAGTCGATTCCGCGCGGTCAATATGAGGCCGCCGAGGTGCTGGGCTACTCGCGTCTGCAGACGTTTCTGTATATCGTGATGCCGCAGGTCGCCAAGCGTATTCTGCCGGCGATGGGCAACGAGATCATCACACTGGTCAAGGACACGTCGCTGGCGTTTGCCATTGGCGTGGGTGAGATGTTCTCGACCGCCAAGGCGCTGGTTGCCTCGCAAGTGAGCATGGTGCCGTTTGCGATCGCGGCGCTGATTTACTGGGTCTTTAACTTTGTGGTCGAGATGCTGCTGGGCGCCGCCGAAAAGAAGCTGGACTATTATCATGACTAACTCAGTGATGAAAATCGAAAGCGCGCGTAAGGCGTTTGGCGGCAATGAGGTGCTCAAGGATATCTCACTCGAGGTAAAGCGCGGCGAGGTCGTGGCGATTATCGGGCCTTCGGGTGGCGGTAAGTCCACGCTGCTGCGGTGTGCCACGCTGCTCGAGACACTCGACGGAGGCTCGCTCTCGTTTGGCGACCTTGCCGTTGCGACGGATGTGGGTTCGGGCGCGGTCTATGCGAAGGGCGATGTGCCCAAGCAGGCGCGCTCGCGATTCGGCCTGGTGTTCCAAAATTACAACCTGTTCCCGCACTATACGGTGATGAAAAACATCACCGATGCTCCGATTCGCGTGCTCAAGCGCCCGCGCGAGCAGGCGGAGGCGCGTGCGCATGAGTTGATCGCGCAGATGGGGCTTACGGGCAACGAGAACAAGGTGCCGTGTGAGCTTTCGGGCGGTCAGCAGCAGCGCGTGAGTATTGCCCGCGCCCTGGCACTCGACCCGGAAATCTTATTCTTTGACGAGCCGACTTCGGCGCTCGATCCCGAGCTGACGGCCGAGGTGCTGCGTGTCATTAAGGACCTGGCGGCGCAGAATATGACGATGGTAATCGTGACCCACGCAATGCAGTTTGCGCGCGATGTCGCCGACCGCGTGGTCTTTATGGACGGCGGTCGCATTGTCGAGGAGGGACCTGCCGAGCAGGTTATCGACCATCCGCGCGAGCAGCGCACGCGTGAGTTTTTGAGCCGTATCGAGGGATAGGCTCAGGTATTTGCTCAACTATTAATTGAGGCAATTGAGGCGAAGCCGCCACAGGTCTTACGGTCTGTGGCGGCTTTTTGTTTACATCGACGGGGTTCAATAATTGCCTCACAAGCTTGTCTCTTCCTCTCGCCGCCTGTATTCATACGTGTGCCGAAAGGTGTGCATGGACGGTCGCCCGTGAGGGTAGGGTGGTGGCATAGGACATTTGGAGGGTGAGTCGGCTCGGCTGCCGACCATGCTGCTCCCGGGATGGCATCGACCGCGAACTCTCCCCGTTGGCGTCGCGCATCGCGCGCGACCCTGCAAGGAGGTCATCATGGGTGCTCCCAAGACCGGCAACGTAAGGAACGTGGTGCTCGTAGGCCAAGGCGGGGTGGGCAAGACTTCACTCGCCGAGGCCATGCTCCACCTTTCCGGCAAGACCGCCCGCCTGGGCGGCCACGACGGCACCAAGCCTACGCTCGACTATGACCCCGAAGAGGTCAAGCGTGCATTTTCCATCTCGACGACCATTGCGCCGATCGACTGGAAGGGCGCGCGCATCAACGTGCTCGATGCCCCGTGCTATCCCGATTTTATCGGCGACGCCTATGCCGCGATGAGCGTCTGCGAGACGGCTCTGTTTGTTGTCGACGCCGAGGCCGGCCCGCAGCCTACGACGGTTAAGCTCTGGTATGCCGCCGAGGACCTGCGTCTGGCGCGTGCGGTGTTTGTAAACCGCCTGTCGCGCTCCGAGGCCAGCTTTGCGACCACGATGGACCTGCTGCAGGAGCGCTTCGGTACGCGACTAGGCGCCGTGACCCTGGGCTGGGGCGAGGGCGAGGACTTTGACGGTATCATCGACCTGGTGCGCATGAAGGCGCGCCATTGCAACGGCGCCGAAGCCGTTGAGTCGGAGATCCCCGAGGAGTATCGTGCCCAGGCCGAGGAGGCCCATGACCATCTGTGCGAGTTGGTGGCCGAGGCCGACGACGAACTGATGATGAAATACCTGGAAGGCGAGGAGACGCTGACGCAGGAAGAGCTCGAGGGCCTGCTGTCGAAGGCGATTGCCGAGCGCATTTTTGTGCCGGTCTTTGCGGGCGATTGCATTAAGGAGCAGGGCGTCAACTCGCTGATGGACGACATCGCCACGTACTTCCCGGCGCCGACCGACTACGGCGAGATGCCGCTCATCGACGGCGACTCGCTCAAGATCTCGAGTGACGATGACCGTCCGGTGGCATTTGTGTTTAAGACCCTGGCCGATCCGCAACAGGGGCGCATCAGCTTTATCAAGGTGCTGACGGGTACGCTTGAACCGGGCCTTGAGCTGGTCAATGCGCGCACGCGCAAGGGCGAGCGTCTGGCTCACCTGTATGTGATGTGCGGCCGCGACATGACCGAGGTCGGACACGCGTATGCCGGCGATATCATCGTGGCGCCCAAGCTGGCTGCCGAGACGGGCGATACGCTCTCGATTACCGGTAAGGTCGAGGCTGCGGCGTTTAAGTTCCCCAACTCGCAGTACCGCATCGCCATTGAGGCCGAGAATCGCGGCGACGAAGAGAAGCTCTACACGTTTATCGAGAAGGCCTGCAAGGCCGATCCGACCATGAGCATCGACCGCGACGAGGAGACCGGGCAGACCATCATCTCGGCGGTGGGCGAGGCGCAGGTTTCGGTGCTGCTCAATCGCCTTGAGGACCGTACCAAGGTTGTGGCAAAGAGCGTGCCGATCCGTATTCCGTATCGCGAAACCATCCGCCGCACGGCAAGCGCTCAGGGTCGTCACAAGAAGCAGACCGGCGGCGCCGGTCAGTACGGCGACTGCTGGCTGCGCGTGGAGCCGCTCATTGGGCCCGACGGCACGAGCGACGGCTACGAGTTTGTGGACGAGGTCGTGGGCGGCCGCATCCCGCGCTCGCTCATCCCCGCCGTGGACAAGGGTGTCCAGGAGACCATGAAGGACGGCATCATCGCTGGCTACCCGCTCACGGGCATTCGCGTGGCTGTGTACGACGGCTCGTATCACAGCGTCGACTCCAACGAGATGGCGTTCCGCGCGGCGGCTCGCATCGGCCTGCGCAAGGCGTGTGCCGATGCCGACCCGGTGGTGCTGGAGCCCATCGAGGAAATTACGGTGACTATCCCCGAGAGCTATGCCGGCGCCGTGATGGGCGACATCTCGGCCTCGCGCGGTCGCGTGACGGGTATGGAGACCGACGAGCGCGGCGATACCGTGGTCATTGCCCAGGCCCCGCTGGCCGAGCTGACGGATTACTCGACGCGCCTGCGCTCTATCACGCGCGGCACGGGCGACTTTACCATGAAGCCCGCAGGCTATGAGCAGGTGCCTTATGACGTTCAGGCCAAACTGGTCGAGCGCTATGAGGAGGGCCGCGCTAAGTAGCGTGTGGTTTTGCCGCGCCACGCATGTCGATGTACGGGCCGCTCTGGGTAATCCGGAGCGGCCCTTTTTGATTCCCGGTGGGGTTGCAAATCGGTTCTCGTCGTGGCTCGGGGCTAATCCCCCGAGGCCTGGTTGCGGCCGGTGGCGTAGTCGATCTGCACATGCGGCTGCAAGTTGTAGCAGTACACGTGGAAGCACAGCGTTTTGCCGTGGTCCTCGATCGATTGTGCTTCAAGACGAACGCCACGACAGACGAGCTCCTCCTCGTTGTACATAGGCGTGACGCGATAGAGCACGTGGTTGCCCGTGTCGCGGACGTAGTCGAGGATCTGCTCTTCAAACGGCAGCATGCCCGTCTCGTTGAGATAGCGCGTGCCGGTGAGGAGATTCTTGCGGTTGGCGTTTTCGCCGCAGAGCGACCAAGCGATAAGGTGGCAGCGGTTGTAGAGGCTCTGACCCGGAATAAAGTCGTAGCGCTGCTGGTGCCAACCGGCGGGATGGATGCGCGAGATATCGCCGCGCTTGCCTTTGCCGAGCGATTCGAGTCCTATGCAGGCGAGTGCTTTGCGGGTACGGCCCAGGCTGTCGAGCTTGGAGAATTTCTTAAAGCAGCCCTCTTCGGTGGCGCGATCGTATTCATCGAGCGTGAACGACGGCGTGCCGAGCGGGTGCGTGCTATCGGCGCGAAGGGCAACGTAGGGGTTGCCGGCGTAGTCGGGAATGCTGGTGAGGTATACGCCGCGCGCGCGGTCGAGATCGGGGTTTTCGACTTCGTCGATGGGGGTGGTGGAGCTGTCCTCGGCAACGTTGCCGTTGGTGTTGGTCGTGGCGGATTCGGAGCCATCGCCGGAGTCCTCGGAGCTCGCTGTTCCCGATTCGAGCCGGGCAACCAGGTCCGCCTCGTCGTCGGTGCGGCTGGGACTCTCGTTTTGCTTCTCGGCCAGAGCCGCCGCCTGCTCATCACTTTGCGGCGACAGCAACTTGGGCGCCCCATCGAGCGATCCCGTAAACAGCGCAAACCCCAGCACCACGGCGGTGCCGATGGAAAGTGCTTGCTTGTAGGCGGACTTGCGCGACATTGAGGCTCCTGGATGGACGGTTGGGAATCTACCAGTCTAGCAGGAGCCGGCAGAGGCCGTTCTGTCGAACAAATACTTAAGATTTGGGACAAACGCTACTGGTTCATTTGCTTCATATTTGACGTATGGCTAGATCGAGGTGGAGTCGAGCCAGTTGAGCTTGCACTCGAGAATGCGCTGCTCGCCGGGTTGGCTGCTGCCATCAAGCAAGGCGAGCAGCATCTCGGCCGCCTCCCTGCCTTCCTGGTCGACGGGCTCGATGATCGTGGAGACGGTCGGCGTGGTGAGGTTGGTCCAGTCTTCGCAGTTGAGTCCCAAAAGACCTATTTGCTGCGGAAGTAGATGGGCCATGGGTTGGAGGGCCTTGTAGACACGGGGAAGCGCCCATTGGTTTTGTACGAAGATGAGCGTGCGCTTGGCGGGGTTGAACTTGTATTTAAAGTATTCGGTAAGCTCGTTGATTGACGGCTTGTTGTGATCGATGGGGATGGCTTTGTAGAGCTGCCCATTCGCGGCCAATGCCTCGGCATATCCCTGAAAACGTTCCATGCGAGTGCGCATTTCGGTCATGTTGGCGGCGATGGAAAAGAAGTCTTCGTAGCCGGCGTCGAGAAGCGCCTGCGTGGCATTGTACACGCCGTCGTAGAGGTTGGTTTTGATCCAGCTGGTGCCTGGGCTGTAGATGGCCGCGTCAAAAAAGACGACGGGCTTGCCGGCGCGCTTGATGCGGTCGTGGACTGCCTTGAAATTTGCCGTGGGCTGGATGATAAAACCATCGACGCCCAGTGAGAGCATTTTGTCGACATACATGAGCTCGGTCTCGGGGTTAAAGTTGCTCGTGCAAACGACCGTCTGGTAGCCCGCGGGGAGCATGACCTGCTCCATGCCGTTGAGGACGAGGCCCGCCCATTTGTTGGTGTTATCCAAGATGATGATGGCGATGACGTGGGTCTGCTTGCCGGTGAGCGTTTGCGCTTGGGCGTTGGGAACGTATCCGAGTTCCTTAATGACGCGCGCGATTTTGTTCTGCGTCTTTTCGCTAAGCTTTTCTCGTTTGTCGTTGAGGTAATACGAGACGCTTGCCGTCGAGGTTCCCGCCTCTCGAGCGACGTCCGCAATCGTAACGCGCTGTTTTGCCACAGCGACTCCTTCCGACAGATGAGCATTTTCCAACATGATGACTTTGAGTCTTGGTGAGGGATGCGCTTCGGTGAGCGGCTTTCTCCTTTCATATGAGTATGCAACAAATGCGGTATACGGGTGGGGTCGAAATTTGTGACCGGCATGCGTATCTGCCGTCTACCGAGAAAATCAAATACTTCTTGACTTTTGAAATCGATGGTAAAATCGCAGGATTCATTTTTGGTTAAACGCATAACTAAATAGCGTAACCAACGCTCTGACCTGCGCGTTTACCGAAATAAACTGGCATTAAGAAAAACGAGCACCTATATTGGTCTTGTCGAAAAGACAGCAAGTCCAAACGGCAGGGGATGCTCCGGAGGCCTCCGCAAACGGTGTCTTGCGCACGTAACTCTATGAAAAGAGGGAAGCGATGAAGATCGTAGGCGTTGCCGCCTGTACCGTGGGTATCGCCCACACGTATATGGCCCAGAAGGCGATTCAGGATGAATGCGCCGCTCGTGGCATCGAGTGCAAAGTCGAGGCTCAGGGTGGTCTGGGTATCGAGAATGAGCTCACGCAGGAAGACGTTGATTGCGCCGACCTGGTGCTCGAGTCCGTCGACGTGGGTGTCGAGAACGAGGACCGTTTTGAGCAGAAGATGGCCGAGGGCAAGTTCCTGAAGGTCGGTACCTCGGATGTAATCGCCGATCCGGCAAAGATCATCGACCAGGCTGTTGAGATCATCAAGGCGACGGGCGGCTCCGTTGACGCGCCCAAGGCCGAGGCCAAGGCAGAGAAGAAGGCCGTCTCCGCTGCCCCGCAGGCCCCGACACCGGCGTCCAAGCAGTCTATCTTTGCCGATTCCGGCAAGACGCTGCTCAATGCATTCAATACCGGCGTTTCCTATTTTATCCCCATTGTCGTTATCGGCGGCGTGTTCCTTGCCTTCTCACTGGCATCCGGCACCGCCGGCGCCAATGGCATGGAGGTTACGAACCCGCTAATGGTGAGCCTTAACACCATCGGTATGGCCGGCATCTCCATGATGATTCCGGTGCTTGCGGCATACATCTCCTATTCGATGGCCGGCAAGCCCGCGCTCGCCCCCGGTTTTGTCCTGGGCTACCTGGTCAACAACGCAGTCGTTACCCCTAACGGCAACAGCGTTTCGACCGGTTTCTTGGGCGCCATGATCATGGCGGTCATCTGCGGCTACTTTGTCCGCTGGATGAAGACCTGGAAGGTCAACAACACCATCCAGACCATCATGCCCATCCTGATCATCCCGATTCTGACCTCGCTTGTCCTGGGTATGGCCTATATCTACATCCTGGCCACGCCGCTTGGCTTTGTGATGGACTGGCTTACCAGCGTGCTCGGCAGCCTGCAGGGCGGCTCCGCTGTTGTCCTTGGTTTGGTCATTGGTGTTATGACCGCCTTCGACATGGGTGGCCCCATCAACAAGACCGCCTCGACCTTTACCATGGCTATCATGGCATCCGGTATCTATGGTCCTAACGGTATGTTCCGCGTTGCCGTCGCCGTTCCCCCGATCGCCTGTGGCCTCGCTGCGCTCATCGCCAAGAACAAGTTCGATGACGCCGACCGTCAGATGGGCATCTCCGCACTGTTCATGGGCTGCATCGGTATTACCGAGGGCGCCATTCCCTTCGCGGTCAAGGATCTCGGCCACACCCTTCCCGGCATCTGCATCGGCTCTGCCGTGGGCGCTGCTCTCGCCGCCTTCCAGGGTATCGACTGCTACGTCCCGCACGGTGGCTTTATCGTCGCCCTTGCTACCAACAACGTCGCGCTGTTCTGCCTGGACATCGTGATTGGCTCTGTGGTTGCCGCTGCAATCCTGATTGCCATGAAGCCCACGCTCGATAAGCAGGCCAAGTAAACCTTTAAGGACTCCGGTTGTGCGGAGGGATGGATTTGACTCCGCACAACCGCCCCTACACAACAAAATCCATCTGCACTGATAGGGCCCGCATCTGGGTCCCAGGGAACTTTTGTCAAAAATCTTCTGGAGAAGGAGAACAAAATGTCCAACCTCACCATCCGCCAGGCCGTTCAGGGCATGCTCAAGCTGCAGGATAGCGGCGATCACGCAACCATGGTCGGCATTGGCCCCATGAGCCCCAACCTGATTCAGGCCGTGTTCGAGCTTGCCAAGGACGAGGATTTCCCGCCCATGTTTATCGCCAGCCGCAACCAGGTCGATATGGACGAGATGGGCGCCGGCTACGTCAACGGTTGGGACCAGACGCGCTTTGCCGCCGACATCAAGAAGGTTGCCGACGAGGTGGGTTACACCGGTCCGTACTACCTGTGCCGCGATCACGGCGGTCCGTGGCAGCGCGACGAGGAGCGTAACGCCCACCTGCCCGAGGATGAGGCCATGGAGCTCGCCCGCAAGTCCTTCGTCGCCGACATGGAGGCAGGCTTTGACCTGCTGATGGTCGACCCCACCAAGGACCCCTATCAGATCGGCAAGGTTATTCCGCTCGACGTGGTGCTTCGCCGCACGATTGATCTTATCGACTACCTTGAGCAGTACCGTCGCGAGCATAACCTTCCCGAGGTCGCCTATGAGGTCGGTACCGAGGAGACCAATGGCGGCTTGACCTCTACCGATAAGTACGAGGAGTTCATTTCTCAGCTGCAGCCCGAGCTCGAGAAGCGCGGCTGCCCCATGCCCACCTTTATCGTCGGCCAGACCGGCACGCTTACCCGTTGGACCGAACAGGTTGGCCATTACAACTTTAAGAACGCCCGCGAGCTCGCCGACATGGCAAAGCGCTACGGCGTGGGCCTGAAGGAGCACAACGCCGACTATCTGGATGACGCAACGCTGCTCGAGCACATCCCGGCTCACGTGACGGCCTCCAATGTCGCCCCTCAGTACGGCACCGAGGAGACTCGCGCCTACCTCAAGCTCTGCGCTACCGAGCAGATTCTGGTCGACAACGGCCTGTGCGACGATCCCTCCGACCTGTATCACACGCTGCTGGTCAAGGCTATCAAGACCGAGCGTTGGCGCAAGTGGATGACTGGCGACGATGTCAACCTGCAGGTTGACGACATTCTGGCCGACGACGAGCTCAGCCTGAAGATTCTGGATGTCTCCGGCCACTACGCGTTCAACGATCCCGAGGTCAAGGAGCAGGTCGAGAAGCTCTATCGCAACCTCGCTGCCCAGGACATTGACGGCAAGCGCTTTGTGATCGAGCACATCAAGCGCCCGATCAAGCAGTACGTCGTCGGTCTTAACCTCAAGGGCGTCACGAGCCGCATCGAGAAGGCTCTCTAAGTAGCTTTTCCTACACGACGCCGAGCCTGGGGCATGTCCCAGCTGCAGGCCCGGCACATAGGACAAAGGGACATCCCCTTTGTCCTATTTTTTGAGTTTTGGATTCCTTAGAAGGAGTTTGCACCATGAAGTTCTTTATCGATACCGCCAACCTTGACGAGATCGCCGAGGCCAAGAGCTGGGGCTGCCTTGCCGGCGTCACCACCAACCCGTCCCTGTACGCCAAGACCGGCGGCAAGCTCGCCGACTTTGAGCCCCATATGCTCAAGATTGCCGAGCTCTGCGAGGGCCTGCCCGTGTCTGCTGAGTCCACCGCGACCACTGCCGAGGGCATGATCGAGGAGGGCAAGCGTCTTGCCGCCCTGGCTCCCAACATCGTGGTCAAGCTTCCCGTGTGCGAGGCCGGCCTCGCCGCCTGCCGCGCCCTGGCCGATGCGGGCGTGCGCGTCAACATGACGCTTGTTTTCTCGCCGACGCAGGCCCTCATGGCCGCCAACGCCGGTGCCCGCTACATCAGCCCGTTTGTCGGCCGCTTTGACGACATCGCCGAGGACGGCATCTCGCAGCTCGACAATGTCGTGACATGCATCAAGAACTATGACTGGACCGGCAAGAACGTCGACGACACCGTCGAGATCATCACCGCTTCGGTCCGCACGCCCAACCACGTGACCCAGGCGGCTCTTCTGGGTGCCGACATCGCGACCGTGCCCATGGCCGCTCTCAAGAAGTGCCTGCATCACCCGCTGACCGACCAGGGCCTCGCCTCTTTTGAGGCTGACTGGAAAAAGGTCGTCGAGGCACAGTAACGATGGTTCTGCCGGCCCAGCATTTGTTATGCCGGGCCGGCGTGCTCAAGAGAGGAAACTCCATGACCGATCAGGAACTGGCCAAGATTGCCAATGAGGTTCGCCGCGGTATTGTCACGGGCGTCCACGCCGCCAAGTCGGGGCATCCGGGCGGATCGCTTGGCGCCGCCGACATTATGACCTACCTCTACTTTGAGGAAATGGATGTCGACCCGGCGAATCCGAGCCGCGCCGAGTGCGATCGCTTTGTGCTCTCCAAGGGACATTGCGCTCCGGCACTCTATGCCGTGCTCGCCGAACGCGGATTCTTTCCCAAGGAGGAGCTCGAGACGCTCCGTCATATCGGCAGCCGCCTGCAGGGCCATCCCAATATGAATGACACGCCGGGCGTAGACATGTCTACCGGATCGCTCGGTCAGGGTATCTCCGCCGCGGTTGGAATGGCGCTCGCCGCAAAGCACTGGGGTGACAGCTACCGCGTCTACACGCTGTTGGGCGACGGCGAGTGCGAGGAGGGCCAGGTGTGGGAGGCGGCCATGTTCGCCGGCAACCACGACCTGGATAACCTCGTCGCTATCGTCGATCATAATGGCCTGCAAATTGACGGCAGTATCGACGAAGTTAACTCGGCTATGCCACTTGCCGACAAGTTCCGCGCTTTTAAGTGGCATGTGATCGAGCTCGCCGACGGTAACGACATGGCGCAGATTGCCGCCGCCTTTGCCGAGGCTCGCAAAGTGAGCGCCTCGCCTGTGGCCATTATCGCCGAGACGGTGAAGGGCAAGGGCGTCTCCTTTATGGAAAACCAGGTGGGCTGGCACGGCAAGGCACCCAACGATGAACAGTTTGAGCAGGCCATGGCCGAGCTCGCAGCAGCAGGGGAGGAGCTCTAATGGCAGACGTCAAGAAAGTCGCCACGCGCGTTAGCTATGGCGAGGCACTTGTCGAGCTGGGCAATGAGCGCGATGACTTTGTGGTTCTCGATGCCGACCTGGCCGCCGCAACGCAGACCGCAAAGTTTAAGGCTGCGCACCCCGAGCGCTTCTACGATGCCGGCATTGCCGAGAGCAACTTGATGGGGCTTGCCGCCGGCATCGCGACCACGGGTCACGTCGCCTTTGCGAGCACTTTTGCCATGTTCGCCGCCGGCCGCGCGTACGAGCAAGTGCGTAATTCCATCGGCTATCCGCACCTCAACGTCAAAATCGGCGCTACGCACGCGGGCATCTCGGTCGGTGAAGACGGCGCCACGCATCAGTGCTGCGAGGACATCGCGCTCATGCGCACGATTCCGGGTATGACGGTGATCGTTCCCGCCGATGACATCGAGGCTCGCGCTTGCGTACGCGCCGCGTATGAATTTGAGGGGCCAGTCTACATGCGCTTCGGCCGTCTGGCAACACCGGTCATCAACGACCACGAGGACTATGAGTTCAAGATTGGTCGCGGCGTGGTCGTGCGCGAGGGGTCCGATGTGACCATCATCGCTTGTGGCCTTATGGTCGCTGAGGCGCTTGAGGCTGCCGAGGCGCTCGCTGCCGATGGTATCGATGCCGAGGTCATCAACATGCACACGATCAAGCCGCTTGATGAGCGCCTGGTGGTTGCCAGCGCCAAGAAGACTGGTCGCGTGGTCACCGCCGAGGAGCATTCGATTATCGGTGGTCTTGGCGAGGCCGTGGCCTCGGTGCTCGCGGAACAGCATCCGGTGCCGATGCGACGCGTCGGCGTGCGCGATGTGTATGGCGAGTCCGGCCCTGCGGTCGATTTGCTGCACAAGTACGGTTTGGACGCCGACGGCATCGAAGCTGCGGTCAGGTCCGTGTTGTAAGGAAGGTTTCTATGGGATTTGTATCTGCCAACCAAGTGACGATCGGGTATACCGCCGCCTCGCGCGAGGATGCCCTGCATTATTTGTCCGAGCAGGCCATCGAGCTCGGCTTTGCCGATGATGCATCTGCCGTAGAGGCTGCCTTTATTGCTCGCGAGAACGAGGCCGAGACCGGCCTTGTCGCCGGTTTTGCCGTTCCGCATGCCAAAAGCGACGCGATTCATACGCCGGGCGTTGCCGTGCTTAAACTGGCCGAGCCCGTTGAATGGCCGAGTTTCGATGGGGTGCCCGTCGATGTTGCGCTCGCGCTGTACGTGCCCGCCGGCGAGGCTGGAACCACGCACCTGCGTCTGCTCTCCAAGGCTGCCGTGATGCTGATGGATGCCGCCTTCCGTGACAAGGTGCGCGCGAGCACCGATCCCGTTGAGATTGCGGAGCTCATCAATAGCGGACTCGAAGACTAGAACGGTCATCCCGTTCAATCAATCGATCCTTCTCCAAGGAAAAGGGCCGCGACGCCATATAGGTGTCGCGGCCCTGTTTGCGTTTCCCCAGATAAAACCTGCCAAAATAAACCTGTCCCTTTTTGGCAGGTTACGTCATAAAGCTTCTGTCTATGTAACGAAAGTACAATATGATATATACGTTATATACAAGGTTGTGACGTGCAGTAGATTTGCGGCAATACAAGCCGGCGAAGGGGGCCGATATGATCAAGGCTGTCATTTTTGACATGGATGGAACGCTGGTCGATACCGAGCGTTTGGACATGAGGGCATGGAAGGTGGGTGCTGCCGAGCTGGGGATTGCGATTGACGATGCGCTGGTCCATCAGTTTATCGGTCGCTCGATGCCCGATGTCAGGGACATCCTTGAGGAGCATTACGGCAGCCGCGAAATCGTCGAGACGGTCGAAGCCCACTACAGGGATGCTCTCGACGAGATGGTCAAGACCGATCTGGAGCTCAAGGCCGGCGCCGCCGAGTGCCTCGAAGAGCTGCTGGCTGCGGGCTATCACGTGGGCCTTGCGACGTCGTCGCGCCGCGTTGCGGCCGAGCGCAACCTTAAGACGGTCGGCCTCTTTGATAGGTTTGAGACGGTGACCTGCAACGAGGATACCCTGAACGGCAAGCCCGATCCTGAGATCTATCTGCTCGCCTGCGAGCGCGCGGGCTTTGCTCCCGAGGAATGCGCCGTGGTCGAGGATTCCCGCAACGGCTGCGTCTCGGGCATCGCGGCCGGCTGCCATGTCTTTGCCGTGCCCGATATCGTGCCGCTGCCGCAGGACGTGGCGGACGGCTGCGAGGCCGTACTTGATACGCTGTTCGATCTGACGGCGGCGGTCAGGGCCGTGCGCTAAAGGTATGCGCCGAGGCTGATGACGGTTGCCCCGCGATATTTCCCCAGATAAAACCTGCCAAAATAAACCTGTCCCTTTTTGGTAGGTTACTGGTTCATGTTGCCGTGGATGTAGGGAGTTACCTCGGGGGAGATATGGCCGCAGCCTAGGTTTCGCAGGGCAGATTCGATAGCGGCGGGCAGTGGGGTCTTGCCCTCGTCGTTGACCGCGGCGCCACCGAGGGCGGCAATCTTGGCAACGTCTGCCGGCTCGGCCTCGATATGCATGCAGCCGCCGACGAGGCGTGCGCGGACCTGGTCCAGGCCAAGGTCGTGCAGGTAGTCCTCACAGGTGCGGATTACATCGACCTTCTCGCGCGTGAGCTCCTCGCCCGTGGGGACGCGCGTGGCCAGGCAGGCTCCTGCCGGCAGGTTCCAGACGGGGTATCCCCAGGCGCGTAGCAGCTCGCGCTCCTCGTCCTTGGTAAAGCCGACCTCCATAAGCGGCGAGCGCACGCCGAGCTCCTGGGCGGCGCGCATGCCGGGGCGGTAGTCGCCGCGGTCGCTTGCGTTGCTGCCGTCGATGACGGTGGGAAAACCCAGCGACCTGGCGTGGTTGACGATGGCGGTAAAGCCGGCGCGCTTGCAGTGGTAGCAGCGGTCGGCGTCGTTGCAGGCTACCTGGGGGAGCTGCAGCTGATCGACCGAGAGGTTGAGCACGGGGAGCTTGAAATGTGGCCCCTCATCGGCCTGCCCGTCAACCGCCCGCTCAAACGAAGCCTGCTCGGGCGTGCCGATGAACGGCGTGGTGAGGTGAACGAGAAGCGTGCTGGCGGGCATGATGCGGGCGCAGACCGCGGCCAAAAAGCTGCTGTCGACGCCACCGGAAAAGCCGATGGCGACGCGTCCGTATGCTAAAAGCAGCTGCTCGAGCGCTGCGAGTTTGTCCTGAAGCCCCTCTGCGGGTGCGGTGGTGTCTGAAAGCATGAATTGATCCTTACCAATATGTACTCGGTCGAAAACTATAATCCTACTGGGCTGCTTGTCATAAGACTTCTATCTATGTAACGGAAGTGCAATATGCTATATACGTTATATACAAGTTTACAAGTGCGGTAAAGTTGCGGGAGTACAGCAGCGCGAAGCGATGGGGGACCGATATGATCAAGGCCGTTATTTTCGACATGGACGGAACGCTGGTCGATACCGAACGTTTGGGTATCAAGGCGTGGAAGGCGGGCGCGGCCGAGCTGGGATTCGCGATTGATGATGCGCTGATCCATCAGTTTATCGGCCGCACGCTGCCTGATGTCATGGAGATCCTTGATGGGCATTACGGCGGCCGCGAAACCGCTGAGGCGATCTATCGTCGTCACAAGGAGATTCGCGACGAGATGGTCAAGACCGATCTGGAGCTTAAGGGCGGTGCCGCCGAGTGCCTGGACGAGCTGCTGGCTGCGGGCTATCACGTGGGTCTTGCGACGTCGTCGCGTCACGTCACGGCCGAGCGCAACCTCAAAATGGTCGGTCTCTTTGACAAGTTTGAAACGGTGACCTGCGGCGAGGATGTCGTGCACGGCAAGCCCGACCCTGAGATGTACCTGCTCGCCTGCGAGCGCACGGGCTTTGCCCCCGAGGAGTGCGCCGTGGTCGAGGATTCGCGCAACGGTTGCGTCTCGGGCATCACGGCCGGTTGCCACGTGTTTGCCGTTCCCGACATCGTGCCGCTGCCGCAGGACGTGGTGGATGGCTGCGAGGCCGTGCTCGATACGCTGTTCGATCTGACGGCGGCGGTCAAGGCCGTGCGCTAGCGTTTGCACGCGAGTCGCCATGCCCCGCGCCCGATCCCGCAGGACGGTGACGGTAACTTTAAGTCTGTGGTTGTCGAGGGCGAGAACGTTGACGGCCCGCCTCACCATATGGCTGCCTGCCTAGGCAGCAAGGCCGACACGATCCTTAAGGTCGCCAAGATTTTGAAAGTGCCTGTCGAGGTCGTTTGCCGCTAACGGTGACCGCGCGGAGGCACTATTCTAAAAAATGGAATTGAATTCATTTTTGCAAAAAAGCTAATGAAAAATGGATTACATTCCATAAATATCCGTAGCCGCAGATCCGGCTAAACGGGGAAGGCCCGTGGGGTCAGCAAAAACGCCGCAGCGGGGCTGTTTCCGTTGCGGCGTTTTTTGTTACAAGTAGGCGCCCAGGTTGATGTCGGTTATTGGGGCCGCGGATGGGCCCGTCGGGTGCTGCTCGGCCTTTTGGGTGCTCACACGCTCGAGCAAGAAGGGGCGCACGAGCTCCTGACGGTTAATGTCCTCGGTGGCCGTGGCCGTGGTGACGGTACGCGCGGCGGAGCCGATGCGGACATGCTTTGTCTTCGCCGGCGCCTTGTTCTCGATTTGCTCCATGAGCAATTGAACGCCCTTGCGGCCAATCTCGTAGCCTGGGGGTGCCACCGTGGTGAGTGGGACCGACCCGCTCCAGGCGAGCGGATTGCCGTCGCAGCCGGCCACGCGGACCTGCTCGGGGACGGAGATGCCTTTGTCTATCAGCGCCGAGATAACGCCCGACGCCAGTACGTCGGTCAGGCCGACCACGAAGTCGGGGCGCTCGTCCGCGGGGCGCTCAGCGATTTGGGCACCGATGCCGTAGCCGTCGGCAGCGGTATTCCATTCGCCGGCGTCGATGACTTCGATCTTGATATCGGGATGCAGGGCAAGTGCCTTGTGGATGCCAAGGACGCGCAGGGTGAGCTGCATAAATGCCGCTCGGCCTACAACGACGATGCGGTGTGCGCCGCGGGCGATGGCGAGCTCGGCGATAATGCGCCCCTGTGCCTCGTTGTCGGCAGCCACGTAATAACCGGGCTCGGAGCAGTGGATGTCCAGATGGACGATCGGCACGGGCATCTTGGCCATGGCGGGGTGCCAGTCGGGGGATGCCATGGGCTGAACCATGACACCGGACATCTGCGTGCCCATAAAGTAGCGCAGGTAATGGTCTTCGAGAATGTCGTCGTTGTCGGCGTTAGCGATGAGCAAGTCATAGCCGTGCTTGCGTGCCTCGTTGTGGGCGCCGCTGGCAATTTGGAGCGAAAAGCCGTGGTCGAGACGGGGGAGGACCAGGCCAAAGGACTTGGTGGTGCCGCCCGCGAGCTGACGCGCGCTTTGGTTGGGCAGGTAGCCAAGGCGATTAATGGTCTCGTTGATGAGCTTAAGGGTTTCGGGGCGCAACTTTTCGGGGTGGTTGAGCGCGTTGGATACCGTGCCCAGCGAGACCCCTGCCTCGCGCGCGACGTCGCTGATTTTTACCTTTGCCATAGCGGCCCCTTTGATGCGTTTCAAGTACAAGCCAGATTGTAGCATCGCCCGCCCCTGGGGTGTCAAAACCTGCCAATTAGGGACAGGTTTATTTTGGTAGGTTTTATCTGCGGAAACGCCGTTGCCAGCGCGACCACCACGAAGGGGACAGGCACCTTTGTGGTGGTTTGAGACGCCCGGGCCTTCAATTGTCTCGATCTGTAACATCTGGGCGGCAAAACCGGCTCTACCTGTTACAGATCGAGACATAGTGCTGGGGCCGAACCGTAATGTCTCGATCTGTAACACTAAGCCGGCTTATTGCGGCCCAGATGTTACAGATTGAGATCTTTCGCCGGGATAGGCCGCCGCGCCGGTCCAAACCACCACAAAGGTGCCTGTCCCCATTGTGGTGGTTTGGACCGGCTGGGCATGTGTGCATCGGGTGGTATCTAAGTTGGGATACCACTTCTGGTATATCAGCTTGCGCTTGCGTGAGTACAATACTCGAACGTTATACGTCTCAGCGCCCCCCCCTGTGCGTGGACGTCTTGCAGTCACGCGAACGAAGGGATTTATCCTATGTGCGGAATTGTCGGCTACACCGGCTCTGATATTGCAAAGAACATCCTGGTCACGGGCCTCAAGCGCATGGAGTATCGCGGCTATGACTCCTCGGGCGTTGCGCTCGAGGTGGGCGAGGGCGCCGCGGCGCACCTCGACGTCATCCGCCGCGTGGGCAAGGTCGCGGGCCTGGAGAGCGAGCTTTCCAATATCGACAGCGACGCTACCTGCGGTATCGGTCACACCCGTTGGGCCACCCACGGCAAGCCTTCCGTTGTCAACGCCCATCCCCACACGAGCTGCGACGGTCGCATCGCCATCGTCCACAACGGCATCATCGAGAACTTCGCCGAGCTGCGCGAAGAACTGGAGGGCCGCGGCCACCACTTTAAGAGCGAGACCGATACCGAGGTCTTCGCGCATCTGATCGAAGAGGCCTATGCCGAGACGCACGACCTGATGGCTTCCGTGCGCGAGGCTTGCACCCACGTGGTCGGTGCCTATGGTCTGGCCGCCGTGTGCGCTGACGAGCCCGGCGTGATCGCCGTAGCCCGCAAGGATTCCCCGATTGTGGTCGGCGCGGGCGAGACCGGCGCCTATGTCGCCTCCGATGTCATCGCGCTTATCGATGCCACCCGCGATGTCGTGGTGCTCGAAGACGGTCAGTTTGCCAAGCTCACGCCTGCGGGTGTCGAGTATACCGACGAGTCCGGCAATGTCATCGAGCCCAAGGTCACTCACATCGATTGGGATCTGGATATGGCCGAAAAGGGCGGCTATCCCGACTTTATGCTCAAGGAAATCCACGAGCAGCCGCGCGTCGTGCGCGACACGCTGGTCGGTCGTATGACGCCGGCCGGCGAGCTTGACATCGACGAGCTGGGCCTTTCGCTCGAGGAGCTCAACGATATCGACCGCGTCTACGTGATCGCTTGCGGCACCAGCTATCACGCTGGCCTCATTGCTAAGAATCTCATTGAGGGCTGGGCTCGCATCCCCACCGAGGTTGAGGCGGCCAGCGAGTTCCGCTACCGCAACCCCATCATCACACCGACGACGCTCGTCGTTGCCGTGTCCCAGTCGGGCGAGACGGCCGATACCCTTGCCGCCATTCGCGACGCGCGTATCAAGGGCGCCAAGGTCTTTGGCATCACCAACGTGGTGGGTAGCCCCGTGGCGCGCGAGAGCGACGGCGTCATCTACACCAAGGCCAACAAGGAGATCGCGGTCGCCTCGACCAAGAGCTTCATCGGCCAGGTTGTGAGCCTGACGCTGCTGGCTCTGCTGTTG
This sequence comes from uncultured Collinsella sp., assembly GCA_900544875.1. Lineage (GTDB taxonomy): Bacteria > Actinomycetota > Coriobacteriia > Coriobacteriales > Coriobacteriaceae > Collinsella. The sequence continues at coordinate 30,993 of UQWS01000003.1, forward strand.
GCGCAGGTCAAGTACCGTCTGACCACCAAGCAGACGCGCATGATGTTCCGCGAGCTTTCCGATACGGCCGAGCAGATTCAGTGGATTTTGGACACGCAGACCGAGGCCGTGCACGAGGCCGCCCTGCTGTGCAAGGACGCGCAGTCGGCGCTGTTCGTGGGCCGCGGTATGGGCGCTGCCATTTCCTACGAGGGCGCACTCAAGCTCAAGGAAGTTAGCTACCTGCACGCCGAGGCCTACGCCGCCGGCGAGATGAAGCACGGCCCCATCGCGCTGATCGATCCGGGCTTCCCCGTCATCGCCGTGGCCACCAAGAGTGCCACCTACGACAAGACCGTGTCGAACCTTATGGAGTGCAAGGCGCGCGGTGCCAAGGTCATCGTCGTTGCCACCGAGGGCGACGAGGAGATCAACAAGATCGCTGACTGCATCATCCGCGTGCCGGCCGTCCGCGACGTGTTCAGCCCCATCACGGCGAGCGTCCCGCTGCAGCTGCTCGCCCGCGAGGTCGCTATCCTGCGCGGCTGCGACGTCGACCAACCTCGAAACCTCGCTAAGAGCGTGACCGTCGAGTAATTGTTGTTCCGGCGTTTTACCAAACGCCGGAACTGCTCGACGCTGCGCGAGCCGCATTCACGCCAATCTGACGTTCAATTTCGAGGGCGCGACCAGAAGGTCAGCGCCCTCTCATTTCACGTCACCTTGGCGCAAATGCGGTTCGCTCGCTGTTGGTGACTGACATCAGGTGCTCCGTTGTCGAAACGCGCTAACAAGAAGGGCCCGGCTCCGTTGTGGCGGAGTCGGGCCTTGTTGCGTTTGCCCAGATAAAACCTGCCAAAATAAACCTGTCCCTTTTTGGCAGGTTAGCGGAGCTTGCTGGTCTCGAAGTACTTGGGATATTGGTCCAGGACCTCGGTCTGGTTGCGGAACATCATATGCAGGTGCTTGCTGACCAAAAAGCTCGCCTCGATGGGGTCGCGACCGGCGATAGCGCGGCGGATTTTCTTGTGCTCGTTAACAATCTCCTGATTGTCGAGCCTCTGCGTGGCGGCGCGCAGCCAGCGGAAGCGCTCCAGGTCGGCATTGGTCGCCTCGAGCCACGACCACACGGTGCTGCGGCACGCGATGTTAAAGATCATGCGGTGCATGAGGTTGTCGCTTAAAAAGAAGCCGATGCGATCCTCCTCGGCCATGGTCTTTTCCTGCAGCGCGATAGCTCGGTCGAGCTGCTCGATGCCTGCCGAGGTGGCACGGGCGCAGCACTCTACAATCACCTGCTTTTCCAGGTGCTCGCGAATGTAGCAGGCGCTCTCGGCAAGAGTGAGGTTGATGGGCGAGACATAGGTGCCGCTTTGGGGCACGGTACGCACCAGGCCCTCTTGCGCCAGACGCACCAGCGCCTCGCGCACAGGGGTGCGCCCCATATCCAGGTCGTCACAAAGCTGCTTGACGCCTAGCTTTTCGCCCGGCTTGTAGTCCAGGTAGACGATTTTGCGTCGAATGGTGTGGTAGGACTGGTCCTGTAGGCTTGTTTCCTGCTCGCCGATGTGCATCGATTCTTCCATAGTGCCTCGCAACCGTTCTATCACACTGATATGTCAGCTGTTAATTATGCCGCGAATCGGCTCTCCGCGGTGGGTAATTCGGCTGTTGTCCAAGAACTATTGCGGCATCTTAGTCTGTATTTGCGCAAGGCTGTGCTCAATGTTGCCGTATCATAAGCCGTCGCAAACGTGAAATAGAAAGAAGGAATCCCATATGCAACTGGCGAATATCGTACGCGAGCGCTGGAAGGGTGTCTTGTTCTGCCTGATCGTCGCCATCCCCGCGACGTTGCTCGGCAAACAGGTTGAGGTGGTCGGCGGGCCGGTGTTTGCCATCCTCCTTGGCATGGTCCTGGCGCTCGTCTTTCCCAAGAATCATCGCGAACAGCTCGCCGCCGGTGTCACCTATACGTCTAAAAAAGTCTTGCAGTACGCGGTAATCCTGCTTGGCTTTGGCATGAACCTCTCGCAGATTCTGTCCAAAGGCGCTCAGTCGCTGCCGATTATCGTGGCGACGATCTCGACCTCGCTTGTCATCGCCTTCGTGCTCTGCCGCGTTATGAACGTACCGGGCAAGATCGCGACGCTTGTGGGTGTGGGTTCGTCGATTTGTGGTGGTTCTGCCATCGCCGCGACCGCGCCCGTTATCGATGCCGACGATCGCGAGATTGCCCAGGCTATTTCGGTCATCTTCCTGTTTAACGTTATCGCGGCGCTCGTGTTTCCGACGCTCGGCGGTATGCTCGGCCTGACCAACGAGGGCTTTGGTCTGTTTGCCGGTACCGCCATCAACGACACCTCGTCGGTAACGGCTGCGGCGAGCGCCTGGGACAGCATGCATCCCGGCGCCAATGTGCTCGAAAGCGCCACAGTGGTCAAGCTCACTAGGACGCTGGCCATTATTCCCATTACGTTGGTGCTCGCATGCTGGCAGATGCATCTGGCGCGCAAGGCCGGCGGCGACGCCAAAAGCACGTTCTCGCTTAAACGCGCGTTTCCCATGTTCGTGCTGTTCTTTGTGCTGGCGAGCGTAATCACCACGGTGCTTCAGCTTCCTGCATCCGTTACGGCACCCATCAAGGAGCTTTCGAAGTTCTTTATTGTGATGGCCATGGCGGCTATTGGTTTTAATACCGATATCGTCGAGCTGGTCAAAAAGGGCGGCAAGCCCATCGCGCTGGGCTTTTGCTGCTGGATTGGCATTGCGTGCATGAGTTTGGGGATGCAGCACGTGCTGGGAATCTGGTAGAGAAGTAGCTTATTTGTGTGTTGCGTGCTGGTGAGCGCATTCTCACGGTGGAGCGATAGGAGCTCTTGCGGGTATGGCTTGTCCGCAGGTTTATAAGTCCCGAAGAGCTCTTATCGCCCCGCCAGGATGGCGATGCGGGGCAACACCTATACTCGCAGGACGGCGCTTTCTGCCCTATAGTGTTTGGTGAGCAATATCGTTCAATTTTGAAACACTCGGTCGTGCGACCGTCGGCGGCTGCACGTCGCCGCGGACAGGGGCAAATCATGGATAGCGATGCCAAGCTGAACATCTTGACCGAGGCCCTGGCTGCTGCCGGGGCCTCGGCATTGGCAATCGATGCGCGTGGGGACGTCGCGATTTCGACCATGAATGACGCGGCGCTTGAGCGGGATGTGGCGGCTTTTGTCGCTGAGCGCCTCGACCGTATAGGAGACGGCGCGCGTCTGGTTATGGGACGTGCGGGTGCGCGCCTGAGCCTGACCGTTCGCCCCACCGACAAAGAGGGCGGGGGCCTTTGGGTCGTCGTGGTCCGCGAGGTGCGCGGCGCCGCGGCGCATGCGGGCATCGAGTGGCTCAACGCCGACGAAGTTGAGGCCCGCTACGAATCGAGCGCGTACGGCATCGTTGAGGGGGCGGCCTCGGTGGCTGCGCCGGTCGCCGAGAGCTACGCGCGCGGCGTGCCCCTTATGCTCGAGGGCGAGCTGGGGGCGGGTCAGGCCGAGATCGCCATGCGCCTCTATCTGGATGGCCCTTTTGCCGATCAACCCTTTGTTTCCGTCGCGCTCGATGAGCTCACCGAGCGCGGTTGGCGCCATGTGCTCAAAAGCGCCGAATCGCCGTTGTTCCAAACGGGGCTGACCCTTTGCATTGAGGGCTGGAATGCGGTTGGTCCCCAGCGCCTCCGCGAGTTCGTTTCCACGATGGCCGACACCGCGTTGGCGACGCGCTGCCATGTGGTGCTGACGGCGAACGACATGCCGGGCGGCAGCGAAAGTGATCAAGCCGCCTTTGTGACCGAGCGCTTCGCCTGTGCGGTGAGCGTGGCGCCGGCAATCGCCGAGCAGGGAGCCGCGTCGACGAAGGTTGCGCGCTATTTGGAATATCTCGCTGATGCATTTGGGACGGCAGCACCCACGCTGTCCGCCGCGGCGACGAAGACGCTCGATGCTTACCGCTGGCCGCGCAATTATCTGCAGCTCCGCGAGGTCTCGGAACGACTGTATATATTGGTGGGGGCGGGCACGGTGGACCGCGCTGTGGCGGAGGAAGTGCTCGCTCAAGAGGACGTGATTAAGACCACAACCTTTGGCGCCCCGACACTCGAAAGCGACCTGTATATTCTGCGACCGCTGGCCGATACCGAGCGAGATATCGCGCATCTGGTTGTAGATCATCTCCACGGCAACCGAACCCGTGCGGCGGAGGTGCTGGGCATAAGCCGTACAACGCTGTGGCGCTTGCTGAAGGACGATGACCGTTGAGCGAGGCGCCCGTGACCGCGCGCGACGCGTGTGCTACAGTCCAAAGCGTTATTGTTTCGATTTGGTTACGGCGTGCGAGGGCATATGGCTGAGACTTCAAAACCGAGCCGCAGAAGGCGGAGTGCCGCGCCGGTCAACCGACGCACGACATCGGTGACATGGGGCAAACACGCCTCGGGGTTTGATGGCTCGTTCAAGCGCACTAAATATGGCTATCCTTCGGCAAGCGCTCGCTTGGCCATGCAGGCCGAGTCGTCGCTGTGGGGCCGCAAGCGCGTGGTGGGCTCAAAGCTCAAGCACGACGGAACGCTCGGTTACATCAGCCGCGGGGCGGCTCGCCGCAGCGGGCTCAATCCCGCCGGCTGGCATCGCTACGTGCCGATCGTGGCTGTCGTTGCAGCGATCGTCATCGCACTCGCTGCGCTTGGCTACGCCGGCGGCGGCGCCAATTTGGACGCAATGTTTAAATCGCCCGAGCTCGCGCATGCAGGCACAGAAGTTGTCGAGGGCGCTCAGGTCCAGACGGGCGTTGCGCCCCAACGCGGTATCGTCGCGGCAGCTTCCACTATCGCCGATGCGCAAAAGGACGAGGGCGAACAAGGCAGCGAAGCCGAAACGACTCACACGAACGAAACGACGACAACTCCATCGGCAAGATAAGTTGCGAGCGGGGCAGCAAATTTGGGACGGGGCCTTTTAGCTGCCCAAGTGCCAGATGCCAACAGTGACGCGGTCGATGTCAGTCATCAACAGCGAGCGAGCCGCATTTGCGCCAAGGTGACGTGAAATGAGAGGGCGCTGACCTTTTGGTCGCGCCCTCGAAATTGAACGTCAGATTGGCGTGAATGCGGCCCGCGCAGCGTCAACGGGTCCGCCGTTCGTTAGAACGGCGGAACATACACCACGTTGTCGCGGCGCGGCTTTGCCTCGGGTAGCGTGTCCTCGGCATAGCCCAGAATGCAGTGACCGACACCGCGCAGGCTGCCGTCGGCGGGCAGGCCCCAGCTGGCCAGTAGCTCCAGGCCCTCGGGCGAGTCAAAGACCTCATGTGCGCGGTGAATCCAGCACGAATCGACACCCAGTGCATAGGCGGCGTTGAGCAAGTTGCCCATGGCGAGCGAACCGTCTTCCAGATGCGTGGGCACGCTGCGGTCGACCAGTACCACCACAACGGTTTTGGCACCGTAGAAGGGGTCGCCGTTGCTGCCCATGACTTGCGCGTTGAGCTGTGAGAGACGCTCAACGGTCGCGGGGTCGGTGACGGCGACAAACGTCACCGGCTGGCGGCCCATGCCGCTCGGTGCATATTGGCCGGCTTCGATAATACGTGCAAGCTTTTCGGCCTCGACGGGACGATCGCTGTAGTTGCGGCAGCTGCGGCGGTGAATGAGCGCTTCGATAGTCTCCATGGTGTCTCCTTGCGGTGGCGTTGCAGATGCCCCGTTCATACCCGCCGGGCTCAAACGATAGACGGTCAATTGCCCGGCCAAAAGGATAGATTCCAATTGGGAAAGTAGGTTTGCATAAAAGTACCTTTAGAATGTGACAAACAAATGGGATGGTTAAACGTTTTATCCCGTCTACCCTGCGGTTTTTTACCACTTGCCTAAATGACGAACGCATAACCTCTGATAAAGGTTTTACTAAAGGAGTACCAACGTTTATCAACGCGCCGTGGTGGCGCCGGGCCAGGAGGTAACTATCATGTTCCAGGCTGGAGATGTCATCGAGACCGATTTCGAAGGATTTCTGAAGCTGCTGCGTTCCAAGACGCGCGCTTTCGTGTCGATCAACGATCACGAGTACTACATCACGCACACCGATGGCTATTGGCGTGTTCAGGATTGCGAGGCCCTCAACGACAAGGGCCACTTTACTGACTGCTCCGAGCTGGTCAATACGGTCTGCGAGGTCGTCGAGCTGCCGTGGATTGCCGGCAAGAGCCTGCATGACAGCTTCTCGGGCGCTACGGTCTATGAGGCCGTCGCCGCTTAACGGGCAATAAAACCCGATTTTCACGTGACCGCTGGCGCTGCCCCCCGCGCCGGCGGTCTTTTTCTGCCGATAGGCCATAAAAGTGCAAGCATTTGCGGAGAGCCTGTTGACGATAGTCAAAACTCGGACTAATCTAGAGATACAAAATTGATCAAAAATTGGACAATCGAATGGTGGGATAGATGAATAGTGCGGTTACGCTGGTCGACTTCGACCGGTTGCTCAATGGACTCGACCATATCTATTCGGAGTTCTCGCGCGCCTGCGGTCTTTCGGACTGCGCTTACTGGATGCTCGTCGATACCAGCACGGCGGGCGGCAGTATTGCCGTAAGCCGCCTGACGAGCGAATGGTTCTACAGCAAGCAGACCATCAACTCGGCCATTAAAACCTTGACGGCGCGGGACTTTGCAACGTTGGAGTTTGCCGAAGGCAGCCGTAAGAACAAGGTTGTGCGTTTGACCGAAGCGGGCATGCGGTTTGCCGAGCGTTATGCACTGCCGGCACTCAAGGCCGAGCAGCGAGCCTTTGGCGCGCTTGAGCCGTGTGAGCAGCGCGAGATTATGCGCTTGATCGGAAAATTCTCTCAGGTGCTCGGCGAGGAGTGCGAGGCATTTAAGCAGCATATCGCTGCCGAGAGTCAAGCCGAGAATCAAGGTGAGGGGGAGTCGTGCGACTGTTAATGAGGTTTCTGAAGCCCTATCGAGGGCTTGTCGCAGTGACGCTGCTGGTGCTGCTGGTTGATAACATCGGCACGCTGTTGGTTCCCACGATGCTGGCGAACATGGTCAACACCGGTATCACCACGGGTGATGTCGACTACATTTTGCGCAATGGCCTCTACATGCTTATCGCGACCGGCATGGCCAGCGGCGGCGCGGTGCTGGGCTGCTATCTTTCGGCGCGCTTGGCCGCCAACGTGGCCTGCGATATCCGCAATGCCGTGTACGACAAGTCGCTCGAGCTCGCGGCCAGCGACTTTGAGCGCTTTGGCACCGGATCGATGATCACGCGCTCGCTCAACGACATCAACGTGATTCAGCAGGCGATTCTGCAGACGATTCAGCTGGTGCTGCCCGTGCCGTTTTTGGCTGTGGCGGGCATCATCTTCGCCTGGTTTATCGATCCTGCCATGGGCACGCTTCTGGGCGTCGTGGTTGCGATTGTGCTGGTGGCGGCGGTCTTTACGGTTGCCAACGCGGCTCCGATCTTTATGCGCTTGCAGAGCTTTATCGACCGCATGAACGTGGTGCTGCGCGAGAACATCGTGGGCGTTCGCGTCATCCGCGCTTTTAATAAAGAGCTTCACGAGGAGCAGCGCCTGGACGAGGTGTTTAGCGATTACGCGGACAACGCCATTAAGGTCAACCACCTGTTTGTGGGCCTTGATAGCTCTACCTTCTTTTTGATGAACATTGCCGAGGTGGCGGTGCTGTGGGTGGGCGGCAACCGCGTTGGCGCCCATGCAATGCAGATTGCGAGCATCTCCGCGGTGCTGGAATATGCGCTCCTGATCCTGTTCTTTGTGATGATGGCGCAGATGGTAGTGCTGACGCTGCCGCGCGCCGCGGCGTGCCTGAACCGTGCGCAGCAGGTGTTGGAGATTGAGCCGAGCATCGTGGACGGCGAGCGTACGCTGGGTGACGGGGCGCCTGCCTCCGGGGGCGATGCGGATGCGGTCGCTGAGTTCGATCACATGTCGTTTCGTTTTGACGATGCCGATGAGGACACCCTGTGCGACCTGAGCTTTGCCTGTCGTCGCGGTCAGACGACCGCGATTGTGGGCTCGACGGGCTCGGGCAAGTCGACGGTGGCAAAGCTTCTGCTGCGTTTTCACGATGCCACCAAGGGTGCCATTCGCCTGGACGGCGTCGACCTGCGCGAGCTTTCGCAAGACGAGATTCGCGGGCGCATTGCCTACGTCCCGCAGAAGGCATGGCTGTTCTCGGGCACCGTGGCAAGCAATTTGCGCTTTGGCAACGAAGACGCGACCGAGGCCGATATGCTCCACGCGCTCCAGGTTGCCCAGAGCACCTTTGTGCTCGATCAGCCGCAGGGGCTCGATACCCCGGTGGCGCAGGGTGGCACGAACTTTTCGGGCGGTCAGCGCCAGCGCCTGGCCATTGCCCGCGCGCTCATGAAGCATGCCGATCTGTATATCTTCGATGACAGTTTTTCGGCCTTGGACTTTAAGACCGATGCAGCGCTGCGCCATGCGCTGCAGGAGGAGACGCGCGACGCTGCGGTGCTCATCATCGCGCAGCGCATCTCGACGATCTTGCATGCCGACCAGATCGTGGTGCTCAAGGACGGCGAGGTCGTGGGCCTGGGCACGCACGACGAGCTCATGGAAACCTGCGAGGTGTACCGCGCTATCGCGGAATCGCAGATGAAGGGAGGTGAGTAGCATGACCGAGGAGCTCAAGAAGTGCGGTGACGCAATCGATTCGAACGCTGTGGACGCTGGCGAGAAAACGGTCGAGCAGGCTGCCGCGTCGACCGAGCTGGATGACGCCGCCAGGGCTGCGGCCGAGCGCGAGGCTCGTCGCCAGGCGCTGTACGAGGAAAACGAGCGTGCCGAGGACGAACGTGCCCGTGCCGAGGCAGAACGTATGCGCGACGTGGACGACGAAGACGAGGACGAGACGCCCCGGGATACCTGGGCGACGGTGCGCCGCTTGTGGGGCGAGGCCGCCGGCGACCATTGGCGCTTCTATATCGTGTTCGCTAGCATCGTGTTCTATGCCATCTTTAACACCGCGGCGCCGGCTTACAGCGCCCGCGTGATCGATGAACTGTGGGGGCACATGAAGCTGGCGTTTGCCAACGACACCACCTTCAGCATCACCTGGGAGAACTGCGGCAGGACCATCTTCATCTACTTTATGATTTGGACCGCCGCCGCCTCGTTCTACGCACTCCAGAGCTTTTTGATGTCGAGCGTTGCCGAGCGCCTCAACCTGCGTCTACGCAACCGCATCGCTCAAAAGCTCAACCGTCTGCCGCTTGCCTACTTTGACGCGCATCGTCCCGGCGAGGTCGTCAGCCGTGCGACCAACGACTTGGACAAGATGTCCGAGAGCATGCAGCGCGGCCTGCTGCAGCTTCTGGTGTCGATCGGTACCGTGGTGGGCGCCGTGAGCGTGATGTTCGTGTTTAGCGTGCCGCTCACGCTCGTCTTTTTGTTCTTTACGGCGCTTTCGCTGCTGGTGACGAAGGTCGTGTCGCGCCGCACGCACGATGTGACGGGCGAGCGCCAGGAGTGGGTGTCCAAGATTACGAGCGCGGTCGAGGAAGGCTACTCGGGTCGTCTGGTGATTCGTGCGTTTAATCGCGAGCGCCAGAGCTCTGCCGAGGTACACGAGGCTTCGAAGGAGCTGGCGCGCGTGAGCACCAAGGCCGACTTTATGATTAACGCCGTCGGCCCCGCGGTGCGCTTTATCGGCCGTTTGGCGCAGATCGTGATTGCACTGGTGGGCTGCAGCATGCTGGTTGCCGGTCACATGACCGTCGGCGTGTTCCAGGCGTTCTTCCAGTTTATCTACGAGGCGTCCGAACCCATGACGCAGCTCTCGTTTACCTTTAACTCGCTGCAGAGCGCGCTGGCGAGCGCAGAGCGCGTGTTCGACCTGCTTGATGAGCCCGAGATGGAGGCCGATCCGCTGCCGGACGATGCCGCCAAGCTGCCGGGTCGCGTTGAGGGCCGCGTTGCTTTTGAGCATGTGCGCTTTGGCTATTCGCCCGACAAGCCGCTTATGCGCGACGTGTCGTTTACCGCCGAGCCGGGCCAGAAGATTGCCGTGGTGGGAACCACGGGCGCAGGCAAGACGACGCTCATCAACCTGCTCATGCGCTTTTACGAGATTGACGGCGGGCGCATTACGCTTGACGGCGTGGATACGAGTCGTATGGATCGCGGCGAGCTGCGCCGGCAGTTTGGAATGGTGTTGCAGGACGCCTGGCTGTTCGATGGCACGATCGCCGAGAACATTGCCTATGGTTGCCCCGGGGCAACGCGCGACGAGGTTGTGGCGGCGGCGCGCGCCGCACAGGTCGATTTCTTTGTGCGGACCATGCCGCAGGGCTACGACACGCGTGTTGCCAATGACGCCGAAAGCATCAGCCAGGGTCAGCGCCAGCTGCTGACCATCGCGCGCGTGCTGCTCAACAACCCGGCGATTCTCATTTTGGACGAGGCGACGTCGAGCGTGGATACGCGCACCGAACTTGCCATCGGCCGCGCCATGGACGCGCTCATGCGTGGGCGTACGAGCTTTGTGATCGCGCACCGTCTGTCGACGATCGTGGATGCCGACCTGATCTTGGTCATGGATCACGGCAATATCATCGAGCAGGGCACGCACAAGGAGCTGCTGGCCGCTGAGGGGGCCTATGCCGACCTCTATCTGAGCCAGTTCGCATAAGGTGACAAAGGGGCAGTCCCTTTGTCACATCAGAAATAAGGCGCGCCGGGGATGGATTCCCTGGCGCGCCTTTGCGTTGACATCGATGCTATTGGCCGTTGCTTGCGTCCTATCGTTCGTCCACGAGCTTGGCGACGAGGGCCTTAAGCTCGGCCACCTCTCGCTCGAGTTCCTTGACGCGGCGGGCGTTTTCGGTGATGCCCTGGCGGTTGAGGGCGCTTTGCTCGGCGGCATCGTCAGGCATGTATTCGCGGTGCTGCTTGGCGTCGAAGCTTTCCTCGAACACGCGGCAGCCGTTGCGTTTGATAATGCGCCCGGGCACGCCCACGACGGTGCAGTTGTCGGGCACGTCCTTGACGACGACCGAGTTGCCGCCGATCTTGACGTTGTTGCCGATGCGAATGTTGCCGAGCACCTTGGCACCCGTGCCCACGGTGACGTTATTGCCGAGCGTTGGGTGGCGCTTGCCGGTCTCGTTGCCGGTGCCGCCGAGTGTGACGCCCTGATAGAGCACGCAGTTGTCGCCCACAATGGCGGTTTCGCCGATGACAACGCCCATGGCGTGGTCGATAAAGAAATGCTTGCCGATCTGTGCGGCAGGGTGAATTTCGACGCCGGTGATATGGCGGGTGATTTGCGAGAGCACGCGGGCGAGCGAGCGGTGGCTATGTTCCCAGAGCCAGTGCTCGGGCACGTGGTTCCACTTGGCGTGCAGGCCTGGGTAAGAAAGGAAGATGACTAGGCCGTTTTGCGCGGCGGGGTCCTGCGCCTGGACGGTCTTGATGTCCTCGCGAATGGTATTGATAAAGCTCACCGGCCGCCCTCCCTTAGCGCCGCGACAATGCAATTCAATAAAGTATAGCGATTCGCTAGGGATTAGGAAGAGCAATCTTACTCGGCTTTGCGTGACAGGTGTCAATTATGCAAACTTGCTGGTAATGGAGTCGCACTTTTGTGCGGTCGTGTGCGTGGCCGCGTCGCAACCGTATACTGGTCAACTTGGACGTGTCCGCGCCCACAACTGAGAGGTTTAACTTCATGGGTTTCATTAATTTTATCGCCGAGCTGCTTAAGGATCCGCGCACCGCGATCGCCAGCTGGATCGCCGCCGGCCCGCTTATGGCCTACGGCTGTGTGTTCCTGATTATCTTTGTCGAGACGGGCGTGGTGTTCTTCCCGTTCCTTCCCGGCGACTCGCTGTTGTTCGCCTCGGGCTTCTTTGCCCACAACGGCGGCTTTAACATCGTGGCTCTGCTGGCCGTCGCATGGACGGCTGCCATCTTGGGCGATCAGTGCAACTTTATGATCGGTCATTTCTTTGGCCAAAAGATCATCGCCTCGGGCAAGGTGAAGGCCATGACGCCCGAGCGCATCAAAAAGTCCGAGGACTTCCTGGACAAATGGGGCCACCTGGCCATCTTCCTGGGTCGCTTCTTCCCGTTTATCCGCACCTTTGTGCCCTTCATCGCCGGCATGGGCGGCATGCATTGGCGCAACTTTGTCATCTTTAACGTGTTGGGCGGCATTACCTGGTCGACGGTCTTCACGCTGCTGGGCTACTTCTTTGGCGGCATCCCCTTTGTGCAGGAGCACTTTGAGCTGCTGATTATCGGCATCGTCGCCGTGTCGATCATCCCGACCGTGGTCGGTCTGGTTAAGGCTAAGCTGGGCAAAAAGAACGCGTAGCTCGAGCCAGCGCGCAAACCGTGCCGTTGAGGCCCGTCACCCTTTACGGTGGCGGGCCTTTCTGCTTCGGTCAAATGAAAATACTTTACTTAGTTAAAGAAAAGCGTTTTATCAGACGCGTACGGGGAGTACAATCTCGTGCATGCGAATCGACGTGCCATCGGCTTTGATGCCGTTCGCGTGTCCCGTCCGGCTCTACGCTCCGGGCGTGCGACGTTGCGACGCGGTCGGCTTCGGTCTTTGCGTGCGGGTTCGCGAGTATGCAACTGTGTATGTAAGGAGCGACATATGACTGTCGAGAAGAAGGATATCGATTGGGGTAGCCTCGGCTTTGGCTACATGAAAACCGATTACAGCTACGAGGCTCATTGGAAGGATGGCGAGTGGGACGAGGGTGGCCTGACCACCGACCACACCCTGCATGTCTCCGAGTGCGGTGGCATCTTCCATTACTGCCAGGAGGTCTTTGAGGGCCTGAAGGCCTACACCGCCGAGGACGGCAGCATCGTCTGCTTCCGTCCCGACATGAACGCCGAGCGTATGTACAACTCTGCGCAGCGCCTCGAGATGCCCCCGTTCCCCAAGGACAAGTTCGTTGAGGCCGTCAAGCAGGTTGTTTCTGCCAACGCCGCCTGGGTTCCGCCTTTCGGCTCCGGTGCGACTCTGTACGTGCGTCCGTTTATGATCGGCTCTGGTGACGTGATCGGCGTGGCTCCCGCTCCTGAGTACACGTTCCGCATTCTCGTGACCCCGGTCGGTCCGTACTTTAAGGGTGGCCTTAAGCCCGTTAAGCTGCGCGTTTCCGAGTATGACCGTGCGGCACCGCACGGCACCGGCAACATCAAGGCCGGCCTGAACTACGCCATGTCCCTCAAGCCCACGATGGAGGCCCATCGCGAGGGCTATGCCGAGAACCTGTATCTCGACTCCGAGTCCCGCACCTATGTCGAGGAGACCGGCGGCGCCAACGTGCTGTTCGTGAAGGAGGACGGCACCCTCGTCGTTCCGCAGTCGCACACCGACTCCATCCTGCCCTCTATCACTCGTCGTTCGCTCGTTCAGGTTGCTCAGGACCTGGGCATGACCGTTGACCAACGTCCCGTCGAGTGGGCCGAGGTCAAGGCCGGTACCTTTGTGGAGTGCGGCCTGTGCGGCACCGCTGCCGTCATCTCCCCGGTGGGCGAGATTGACAACAAGGTCTATGGCGCCGACGAGACCGTGACCTTCCCGGCTGGCTACACCGAGATCGGTCCCGTGATGAAGAAGCTTCGCGAGACCCTGACTGGTATCCAGTCCGGTGCTGTCGAGGACAAGCACAACTGGGTTTACACCGTCGCGTAAGCTGTCTTAGCTGTCCGGCCCGAGGGCGACCTTCCTTTCCGGCGCGTCCTCGGACATGAAAGAACCTCCGCTGCGCACTTTGTGCGGCGGAGGTTCTTTCGTCCTGCGGAGTGCGCCGGAAAGGAAGGTCGCCCTTTTGTTTTGCTTCGCGCCATGTGGGGGCGGTGGCGACGTGCATTTTTGCGAGTATTCTGCAACCGAAGGCCCCTGCATACCGACCTCGGGCAAAAAATCGGGATTTCTCGATGTTTTCTACGAATGATGGGCGGGGTTATGGGCTGACAGCGTTTGATTTGCAGGGATATTCGCGGTCTTTGGCATTTATCGTAGCGCCCGAAGCCCTTGGTTATGTTGAATACTCCTAAAAATGCACGGCGCTTAGAGGGGGACCTTCGCGAAAAAGGAAACCGCCCCGTCGAAGTATGCATTCGACGGGGCGGTTTATGCATATAGCCGATTTAGGATGCGCTGCCAAACTACTAGAACTTGACGGTCGGGGCCTGGCGGGCTGCTTCGGCGGCCTCGAAGCCCTGGCGCTCCTTAAACTGGAAGATGCCGGCAAAGATGACAGCCGGGAACGTCTGAATGGCGTTATTGTAGCTGAGCACGCAATCGTTGTAGCTCTGGCGTGCATAGCTAATCTTGTTCTCAGTATCCTCGAGCGATGCCTGCAGCTGCGTAAAGTTGGTGTTTGCCTTAAGATCGGGATAGGCCTCGGCTACGGCGAAGAGCTGGCGCAGCGCACCGGTCAGCACGTTGTCGGCTTCCATCTTGGCCTCGGGCGTGGTGGCCTTGACGGCGGTGTTGCGCGCGCTGATCACGGCGGAGAGCGTCTCCTGCTCGTGCTTGGCGTAGCCCTTGACGGTCTCGACCAGGTTGGGGATCAGGTCGTTGCGGCGCTGCAGCTGCGTATCGATGTTCTGCCAGGCGTTATCGATGCGATTACGCTTGGTGACCATGTTGTTGTAGATGCCGGCGATGGCGCAGACAATCACAATGACAACAACGATGCCGATGATGACGGTAATCATGATGTCTCCGTTTCGAATGGCCGCGGCGGCATGCGCCAGCTGCCGTTGGTATAACGCTACTAGTATACCCGCAACGTTTTGCCGTGCCGAACTTTCCGTTAAGCGTTATGTTTTCGGTGGGGTTGGTACCGGGACAAAGCGCACGAGGTACAGGTGTAAGATATGCGACAGATTGACGAACGTTGTCTTTGCCCTGAGGATGGCGATACCAGTGGACCTTCGCATTAAGAAAACCTACCGCGCCCTGTTCGATGCCTTCACCGAACTTCTCGAGGAGCATCGTTTTGAGGACCTGACGGTTGCCATGCTGTGCGACCGCGCCATGATTCGCCGCACGACGTTCTATAAGCACTTTCGCGACAAGAACGATTACTTCGCCTTTTATATCGATGAGCTCATGTCGGGCTTGCCGCAAAAACAGCCCGATGAGGCCGGAGCAGTGTCTGCCGAGGACGTGCGCGCGCTGCGACATGCGATTTTGGACGATGCCATGGATTTGATTCTGGCGCATGAGCAGCTCATGGATAACATTTTGGCTAGCAGCATGTCGGGCATGTTGACTAACGTTATTTGCGACCGCATTGCCCGCTCCATCCGCGAGCGTGTGATGAACGTGCTTGCCGAGAATGCCCTGGCCCCCGTGTCGCTCGAGACGACGTCTGAGTTTATCGCCGGCGGTATTATTCGACTTTTCACGATATGGTGGGAATCGGGCCACGATCTTGAGCGTCGACCTGAGATGGCCGACGTGGTCGATGCGCTGTTCGAGCGGACCATGACGCCGGTGCATCACTAAAGTGGCGGAGAGAGGGGGATTCGAACCCCCGGAACGCTCTCGCGCTCAACGGTTTTCAAGACCGCCGCATTCAACCGCTCTGCCATCTCTCCGTGAGTCGTAATGATAGCATCGTTTTGAATTTGCAACAGGGAAGGCGAACGATGACGATCACCGAAATCGACGAGAAGTTCATGCGCGAGGCGCTGGCGGAGGCTCGCGCCGCTGCTGCGGTGGGCGAGGTGCCCATCGGAGCCGTAGTGGTGCGCGACGGCGAGATCGTCGCGAGGGCGCACAATCGGCGCGAGCTCGACCAGGATCCTTCGGCTCATGCCGAGTTTGCGGCCGGGTGCGCCGCTGCCCAGGCGCTTGGCCGCTGGCGCCTTTCCGACTGTACGGTCTATGTGACGTTGGAACCCTGCTGCATGTGCGCAGGCCTTATGGTTAACGCGCGCGTGGGGCGCTGCGTGTATGGCGCGAGCGACGCCAAGGCGGGCGCGTTGGGATCCCTATACGATTTGAATGCCGACTCGCGCCTGAATCATCGGTTTAACGTGACGGCTGGGGTCCTGGCGGATGAATGCCGCGAGCTGCTGAGTAGCTATTTTGGCGGTCTGCGCGGAGCGGGCGGCGCTGGTTGCGGTTGTGGGGCCGATCTTGACGCGCACACCGCTCACGCCGCAGCGCTTGCAGGTGCCGGTGAAGATGCTGGCACGGCGTTTGACTTTGGTCCTGCGTGCCGCCGGCCCCGCCGTGTGCTGTTGGCGATTGATTCCTTTAAGGGCAGCGTTTCGAGTGCGCAGGCAGAGGAGGTCGTTGCCGAAGGCGTGCGCCGCGTTTGGCCCGATGCCGAGGTGTGCACATTGCTACTGGCAGATGGTGGCGAGGGAACGCTCGATGCTATCGCCGCATGCGGTGGTGAGCTCTCGACCTGCGAGGTGGCAGGTCCCTTGGGCGAACGCATGTCTGCCCGGATGCTGGTGGACGGCGAGCGCGAGTCGGCTGTTATTGAGATGGCCGAGGCGGCGGGTATTGGGTACTCGCCTTGCACGGAGTCGTCGGCGCTGGTTGCTACAACCTATGGCGTGGGCGAGCTCATGCTTCGCGCAGTCCGTGCTGGGGCAAAGACTATCTATATTGGTCTGGGCGGCAGTGCCACCAACGACGGTGGCGCCGGCATGCTGCAGGCGCTGGGCGCGCATGTGGTCGATGATCAGGGCTGCAATATCGCCCCCGGTCTTGCGGGCCTTGAACACGTGACGAGTATCGATTTGGCGCCAGCGCTGCAGGCTTTGGATGACGCTCGTATCGTTGTGCTTTCGGATGTCGAGAATCCGCTCGTAGGGCGTCGCGGTGCGCTTGCGGTGTTCGGCGGACAGAAGGGCCTGCCGGCGGATGATGCCGAGGCGTTGAGCAGGTGCGACAGCTGGATGGTCGGCTACGGCCGTTTGCTCGACGCTGCGATTGCCGGAGCTCGAGCCCAGGGGTTGTTGCACACACCCGAGAGCGCACGGACATTTGGCTCGGTGCTCGGCGTGCCCGGTGCCGGTGCCGCTGGCGGCCTGGGCGCCGCGTTGTTGGCACTTGGTGCCGAGTTGCGTTCGGGCGTTGAGACCGTGCTCGACCTCGTGGGATTTGACGAGTGCGTGCGCGATGTCGACCTGGTCATAACGGGCGAGGGCAATATGGATGAGCAATCCGCCGCCGGCAAAGCGCCGGTGGGTGTGGCCCGCCGTGCCATGCGCTATGGCAAGCCGGTGGCCGCTGTCGTGGGCGGTCGCGCCGTCAACCTGGATGCGGTGTATGAGCAGGGCATCGACCTTGTCCTGCCGATCTGTCGCAAGCCCATGGACCTGGAGCGGGCGCTCGATCCGCAAGAAGCCGCAACCAACCTCATCTGCGCCGGCGAGTCTGCCGCGCGAGCCTACGACCTCGGCCGCCTCTAAAACCAATCCCTCCCCAATAACTTTCGGTGAAATACGGAGTGTTTTTGCCTTTAAGGCGCCAATTCAGTCCGTATTCCACCGCAACTTCGTGAATGGCCATCCGAGGCTGGTCGCCTTGTGCTTTGGGTCGGACCGTCTGCCATGAAATGCGGTAATCTACTACGTTTAGCGGAACACCCTCGACCATCCCGGAATTTGTGAAATTAAAACCGCAGGTAGAAAGCTTGCCGATTTTCGAAAAAGCCGGCTATGGTTGACCCTGCGGCCTAAACGTAGTAGATAGGCCCTTTTCGTGGCGCAACGTCAGACCAGTCTATTTGGGACGGGGCTTTCTTGACTACTTTCGCCAATCTGATGCCCCCAGTCAAAAAGTAGTCAAAAAAGCCCCGTCCCAAATTAGCTGTCTTGCCCCATCGGGCGGGAGCAGGTAAGATATACCGAGCGCCTAGCGCGTTCGATGGGTTCGGATGACGACATGTTCCGAATCTGGTCAGGTCCGGAAGGAAGCAGCCATAAGGAGCCTCTGTCGGGCATCCGAATCCATCGAGCGCACGGGCGCTTTTTTGGTGCCGCGATGCGGTCCCGGTGCCGGCGGGCTGTTTGGTGTCTCGCTGGTCCTCGGCTTTGCCTGCGGGATCGCTCGACTACCAAACAGCCCGCCGGCACCGGGACCACTTCGTCCAAAAATCACCCGTAAAGGCGCGTTAGCCTAATTAAATCTATCCCTTAAGGAATGCTGCTCGTTGGCGTTGTTTGGAGCGCGGTGGCGATGTGCTTCAAGAGACAGTGGCATTACCATCTGTTTTTACAAGTAAAAGAGGCCCGTTTCCCTGGTTTTGGTTGGGGAAACGGGCCTCTTTGTCTCTGGGCTTGTGGATTGGCGAAGACAATAACCGCTGGCAGCTATTTTGAGTTCTTGATGCGACGTGTAGCCGTGGCGGTTATTCCGAGGCCTGCGGCGGCGACTGCTGCGAGTGCGATTGCGCTCGGTGCAGTGTCGCCCGTGTTTGCGAGCTTGCCGGGCTTGCCGCTGCTCGCGTTCGCTTGCTTGGTGGAGCTCGGCGTGGCGCCTTTGCCGGTCGCGGGCGAGCTGGCGGGCGGTGCCGGTTCGGCGGGTTGCGCCGAGTTGGAGGGAGGCGTCGTCTCGGTCGGTTGCGTTATCTCGGGCGAGGTGACCTTGTCTGCCGCGGCTTTCGCCTCTTCGTATGCCCTGCAGGCGTCGTCATAGGCCGCTTGCGCCTTTTCCAAATCGTCGAGGAGCGTATCTCGCTTGGCTACGTCCTCATCGATGTGGGCTTTGGCTTTCTCCGCCTCACTTTCGAAACGCTGAACCTGTCTTTCCTGGCTTTCGAGCCGGCGTTGGCAGTGGTGAAGATCATCTTTACAAGATTTTTCTCGCCTTTCTGCCGACATGATCTCACTTCGCAACTGCTTAATAGTTTCGTTAGAAGCTCCGTCGTCGATTGCCTTATTTAATTCTGCCTGAAGGCCGCTTGTCCGGTTGTGGGCCTCATCGTATTTGGCTTGGGCTGCATCGACGTTCGCTTGCATGGCGGGAAGGGGTTTCCTCCATTTGGCGGCTTCCGTCACCACCATGTCGTAGATCTCTTGAAAACGGGCAATGTCATCATTGAATCTCGCAATTTTCTCGCGACTTGCGGCAACTTTTGCGGCCTCGAGGTTTTTGAGCGCTTCCTGCATGGCTGCATACGCTTTGTCTTTTGCGGCGGCCGCATCTTCCGTCTGCAAGGCAACTGCACCGGTGGGGGAACTGGTTTCTGCCGCGATCGCCGTTACGGGGGGGGGCGATTCCCGCGACAAGCGCCGCGGAAAGGGCGATGCCCACAGTTGCTCTTCTTGCGAGAATGTCGTTCATCTCGGCACCTCATTTCAAGGGTCGGCGGCTCGGCTGGTAGCACTAATGTAAGTATACCAAGTGGTCGACCCGACACTGGCTGGGTGTGCACGTGCCTCTCCGCTTCTTTGGAAACCGAACGCCATTAGAAATGACGAGTTGTTTACGCTTCATTTGGGCTCACCGTACTATCATGATTCGAATTGAGTGTGAATGATGATAGGGAGCGCCTTTTTATGATTGAGCTGCTCAGGCGTTTTGGTGGTAAGTTTCGCCGCTATATGGTGATCGGCCCTGCGTGCAAGTTGATTGAAGTGATCTTTGACCTGCTTACGCCGCTGGTGATTGCCCAGATGATCGATAAAGGCATTGGGGCGCACGATGTGGACGCCGTTATCCACTACGGCATGGTACTTGGCGCCATGGCTGTGATTGGCATCTCGTTTACGCTCATCTGCCAAAAGATGGCGGCGCTGACCTCGCAGGGCATGGGCACCGACATTCGCGGCGCGCTCTACGAGCACATCAACAAGCTGAGCTACGCCGAGCTTGATCGCTTTGGCACGCCGTCGCTCATTACCCGCATCACCAACGACGTTAACCAGGTGCAGCTCGCTGTGGCGCTGGGCGTACGCATGCTCATCCGCTGGCCCTTCTTGGCCGTGGGCTCCATGGTCGCGGCCCTTGCCATCGACCTTAAGCTCGGCATGATCTTTTTGATTTGCACGCCCGCCATCGGCTTGGTGTTTTGGTTTGTCATGGCGCGCTGTATCCCGTACTACAAGCAGCTGCAGGCAAAGCTCGACCGCATCGCGCTTATCTGCCGCGAGGGCCTTTCGGGCGCCCGCGTGGTTCGCGCCTTCGTGCGCGAGGACCACGAGCGCGAGCACTTTGCCCAAGCCGCCGATGACCAGGCCAATACTGCCATCGCGGTGGGCAAGCTCTCGTCGATTCTCAACCCCGTCACGTTTCTTGTGATGAACCTGGGCGTGTGCGCCATCCTGTGGGTGGGCGGCATGCAGGTCAACGTGGGCGAGCTTACGCAGGGTCAGGTCATGGCGTTCGTCAACTACATGACGCAGACCCTGACCTCCATCGTGTACGTTGCCAACCTAGTCGTGGTCTTTACCAAGGCGAGCGCCAGCGCGTCGCGTATCAACGAGGT
The DNA here is from genome assembly GCA_900544875.1 of uncultured Collinsella sp. Taxonomy (GTDB): domain Bacteria; phylum Actinomycetota; class Coriobacteriia; order Coriobacteriales; family Coriobacteriaceae; genus Collinsella. The sequence goes on from UQWS01000003.1 coordinate 51,488, forward strand.
GCTCAATTGTGAGCCGAGCATCACCGACGGGGGCAGCCAGCCGGTCGCGCTGCCCGAGCCGAATGATCTGGCGGGTGGCGCTGTTCCGGTCTCCGCGCTGAGCTTTGACCATGCGAGTTTTTCGTTTGGCGCAGGCGCCGCCAACGCCGTCAATGACGTGACCCTGGAGCTGCCGTTGGGCAAAACGCTCGGCATCATCGGCGGCACGGGTAGCGGCAAGTCTACGCTCGTCTCGCTCATCCCGCGCCTGTACGATGCGAGCACCGGCAGCGTGAGCGTGATGGGCGCCGATGTGCGCGCCTGGCCGCTCGACCAGCTGCGCCATATGGTCGCGACTGTCCCACAGCGTGCGTCGCTGGTGAGCGGCACCATCCGCAGTAACCTGACCTGGCGCGACGAGGCTGCGACCGACGAGGATCTCTGGGCGGCGCTCGACATGGCGCAGGCCAGCGAGTTCGTGCGCAACAAGCCGCAGGGGCTCGACGCCCCGGTCGAGGCGGGCGGCAAGAACTTTAGCGGTGGCCAGCGCCAGCGCCTGACCATTGCGCGCGCTCTGGTGGGCTCGCCGCAGATCCTGATTATGGATGACTCCGCCTCGGCGCTCGACTTTAAGACCGATGCGGCACTTCGCCACGCCATCCGCGAGCGCAGCGTACGCGGTGCCGCCGAGGGTGGGCTGCCGCTGACCACGGTGATTGTGAGCCAGCGCGTCTCGACCGTGCGCGACGCCGACATGATCTGCGTGCTCGATCACGGCTCGGTCGCGGGCCTGGGCACGCACGATGAGCTGTATACGACCTGCCAACTATACCGCGAGATTTGCCAGTCGCAGCTTCGCCGCGAAGAGCTCGAGGGCCAGCAGGGGAGCGCGTCGCCCGCGTCCGCCCCGGTTGCCCCGGCATCCACTTGCGCAAAGGAGGGCTGCTAAATGAATCCGTATACTTCTTCCGGTTCGGTCGCCACGATGACGGCCAACGTGTCCGGCAACGATAACCTCAACGACTTGGGTGACGGCCCGCGTCAGCCCGGCGACCCCGAGCGCTACCCCGTGGGCGCGGTGATCCGCCGCCTGCTGGGCTATGTTCGCCCGCACCGCGTCTCGTTTGCGGCTTCGTTTGTGAGTGCCGCCATCTCCGTTATCCTGCAGCTCTACACGCCCATCCTCATCGGCGAGGGCATCGACCTCATCGTTGCCGCCGGGCAGGTGGACTTTGACGCGCTGCTGCCGCTCGTCACCAAACTCGCGATTGTCGTCGTAGGTGCTGCGGCCTTCCAATGGCTGCAGGGCTACTGCGTTAACCGTCTGTCCTACGAGACGGTGCGCGACATGCGCGTGGAGGCGAGCGACAAGCTCAGCCGTATGCCGCTCAGCTTTGTCGACAGCCATGCCCACGGCGACCTTATGAGCCGCGTGGTCAACGACGTCGACCAGGTCGGCGACGGTCTGCTGCAGGGTTTTACCCAGCTCTTTACCGGCGTCATCACCATCGTGGGCACGCTCGCGTTTATGCTCTCCATTAACCTGACCATGACGCTCGTGGTGGTGCTCGTCACGCCGCTCTCCATCTTTGCGGCCGGCGCCATCGCCAAGCTCTCCAACAAGAGCTTTACGGCGCAGCAGCGTATTCAAGGGCAGCTCGGTGGTCATATCGAGGAGTACGTAGGCGAGCAGAAGCTTGTCGACGCCTTTGCCTATGGTCCCAACGCCCAGCAGCGCTTCGATGCCCTCAATGCCGAGCTTTACACCGCGGGCGAGCGCGCGCAGTTTATGGGTTCGCTCTCCAACCCCGGCACGCGTTTTATCAACAACATCATCTATGCCGTGGTCGCTGTGATCGGCTGCGTGGGCGTGGTCACGGGCGTGCCTGCGGCGCTCACGGTGGGCGGCGTGCAGATTTTCCTGTCCTATGCCAACCAGTACACCAAGCCGTTCAACGAGGTCACCAACGTCATTACGCAGATCCAGACCGCGTACGCCTCGGCGCGCCGCATGTTTGCGCTGCTCGATGCGCGCGAGCAGGAGCCTGATGCGACGGATGCCGCGGAGCTTGCCGCCCCGCAGGGCGAGGTCACCTTTGAGCATGTGGACTTTAGCTATGTGCCCGACCGCAAGCTGCTGCAGGATATCTGCATCGAGGCCAAGCCCGGCATGCGGTTTGCCCTCGTTGGCCCCACGGGTTGCGGCAAGACGACGCTCATCAACCTGCTGCTGCGTTTTTACGATATCGATGCCGGGTGCATCTTGGTGGACGGTCGCTCGTCGCGCGACTACACACGCTCGAGCCTGCGCCGCGCCTTTGGCATGGTGCTGCAGGACACTTGGCTGTTCGAGGGCACGGTGGCGGAAAACATCGCTTACGGTTGCCCAGATGCCATGCGCGAGCAGGTTATCGAGGCGGCCAAGCGCGCGCACGCGCACAAGTTTATCGTGCAGCTGCCAGGCGGCTACGATACGGTAATCGGCGAGGACGGCGGCACGTTTAGCCAGGGTCAAAAACAACTGCTGTGCATCGCGCGCGTCATGCTCACCGACCCGGCGATTCTGCTGCTGGACGAGGCAACGTCGAGCATCGATACCCGCACCGAGCTGCAGGTTCAAGCGGCATTCGACGAGCTCATGGCAGGTCGCACAAGCTTTGTCGTGGCGCACCGCCTGAGCACCATCCGCAACGCCGACTGCATTCTGGTGATGCGCGACGGGCAGATTATCGAGCGCGGCACGCACGACGAGCTGCTAGCGGCAGGCGGCTTCTACGCCGAGCTCTACCGCAGCCAATTCGCCCAGTAAGCAAGCCCGTGGGGCATGTAATGCAGCGCTAGGGCGCGAGTGTGTCAACGGGGGCAACGATAATGCCCTCGGGCGTTGTATGGGCCGGCATGCCGAACCCGATGACGATGAGCTTGGCCACGGGTGGTCTCTCGCCACGCTTGACAAGTTTGCGCTCGAGTCGAAGCAGGTTTGCAGATGCCTCGGGGATCTGCGGACTTCCGAGTTTTACTTCCACGGCAATCCAAGTTCCATCGCGCCTGTGTATAACGGCATCGACCTCGAGATCGTCGGCGTCATGGTAGTGGGACACCGATGAGTCATTTGCGGCTGCATAGACCTTAAGGTCGTGCAGGACGAGGGATTCGAAGAGCAGTCCCAGCGTCTTCGGGTCGGATGCCAATGACTCCGGATTTGCTCCGAGCAGTGCGACGGCAAGCGAAGGGTCGGCGAGGTGCCTTTTCGCACTTTGCCGCAGCTTTACCGGAGACCTGAGCGCCGGATGCCAAGCCGGGATATCATCGATGATGTGTATTCTGCGCAAGGCATCCGTATAGCGCCGCAGCGTACTTCTCGATACATCACCGCCGAGGTCTTTCTCAAGAGACTTTTCGCCGGCAAGAGTGGATTCGTTGCGCGCAAGCGAAGACAGAAGAGCCCTGACTTTCTCCGGGTCACGCTTCACGCCGTCAACCCTCGAAACATCCGATTCGCAGACACCGTCGATGTAGGCAGCGGATATGCGCATTGCATCGGCGGTCGTCTTGCCAGCCGCTTGAGGCCAACCACCGCGACATAGCAAATCGGCGATATCGGCGATGCCGTTGATGGATCCAAGTGCCGCTTTGATGGGGCATCCGTTAAGCAGCGATTCGAGCGAGACCGCCCCTGAGGAAACCCCGAGTTCGGCCAGGGTCATTGTTTCCATGCGCAAGCGTGATATGCGCCCGATGCCGCTGTGCATCGGTTGGTCGGCGTCGTTTGGTGTTGCTGACCCCGTAAGCAAAAACTGCCCTGGCTCACCGGTCCGACGATCGCATTCGAAACGTATTGCGTCCCACAGTTTTGGCTCTTCCTGCCACTCATCGATGAGTCTCGGCGTTGCGCCGACTATTGCTTGAGCTGGGTCGATCCTGGCAAGCTGCAGTGCGGCAAAGTCTCCGGCAGGGTCGGAGAGAGACAGCGATGATTCAGCGAATCGCTGGGCCGTAGTCGTCTTTCCGCACCACTTCGGTCCCTGAATGAGCACGGCACCAAAAATGCCAAGATCGCGTTCGATTGAGCGATCGATACATCTACTCATATACCTAGTCATCGTACTTCCCGCCATTCAAAGAAACAATTTGTTTTATAGCATCTTACCAGCGTGTAAAACATTTTGACGAAAAACTATGACACAATTTGACGTTATTTCGTGAAACAAATTGACGATATTATATGAAACAATTTGGCGGCGTTTTGTGAAACAGTTTTTAGGTCATTCGTGAAACGTTCTGCGGCGGTTGCAATTCGAAGTACATACTGTTCGAAATCTGTCCAAAGATGTCGTCTGCGTCGCCAATCGACAGACGGTGGTTTACATCTGTCACGTTAGTACTAAGATATTCATCTAATAAATTGCATTAGTGGCTTTAGTTTTGGGGGAAACGAGGCAACGTGACTATGACGTGCTCTTTGGTGGTTAACAGCAAGAGCGGTAATACCAGAATGGTTTCGGGTGCGATCAAGCGCACTCTGCAGGCTGCAGGCGTTGAGTTTGTCCATGCTGCGGCGTTGAGCGACGATGCGGATGCAGATCAGGTTGCGCTCGAGGCGCAGGGCGCCTGCGCGGCCGACACGGTGCTTGTCGGTTTTTGGTGCGACAAGGGCGCGTGCACGCCTTCGGTCGCGGCGTTGCTCTCCGCCTTGCACGGTAAGCGCGTTTTCCTGTTTGGCACCTGCGGTTTTGGCGCCAGCGAGGAGTACTTTAGGCAGATTATCGACCGCGTATCGTCTAACTTGGCTAATGATGCCGAGCTTGCGGGCTGGGCGATGTGCCAGGGCAAGATGGGCCCCGCGGTCAAGCAGCGCTACGAGGCCATGCTCGAGCGAGATCCCGAAAACGCCCGATTTAAGATGCTGCTCGACAACTGGGTTGCCGCGAAGGATCACCCCACCAAGGAGGATCTGGATAACATGGCCGCAGCCGCAAAGAAGGCCGTGCTGGGCGAGTAGCTTCGCCGTTCGCGGTCCTTCGTGCAAAACAATACAAATGTGAAAGCCTCGAAGTTCTCGAGGCTTTTTTCGTGACACGAGGGCGCCCCTTTATTGATGGAAGGCCTAATAAGCTGATTGTTCTATGCCCGGATGTGTGCGGAGTGGGATGGGATTTCCGGATGGGTGGGGTTGCGGAAGCTGCGTCCCGGAATTTGTGATCGGAGTGGGATGTGGTTTCCCAACGGGGCCACAAGCGGAAGTCGCATCCCACTCCGGACGGGAATTCTGGGACATGGCTTCCAGAGGGCTGTGGGCTGCAAACTACATGAGGCTGTCATAAAGCTACAAAAAGAGGGTTAAAAATAAATGGCACTTCCAGTAGTTTCTTTTAATGTGGGGGGGGGGTACCATTATTTTAGTTTCGCAAAAAATTAATCCATCTATGGGGAAGTTGCGTAGGGGGTCAGTCACAGATATTGGATAAAACAGACTAATTTGGGGATAAATGACCACTTACGCCAAAAATAGTAGCATTTAGCGACAAAACATTGAAAAATGTGTAGCACATCGCTATGTTTTTATTACGAAAAGATTCCAAATTGGCTTATTTCGGACTCACTTTTCAAGCGCCTTGCGGTTCCTGTTGAAACTTGCTGACCTTTGGATGGGTCGAATAGGTCCTCAAGGGGGATGAATTATCACTTTGACGGCGCGTAGACTCAAACGATTTATTGCACTTTTGAGTAGCTTGGCGTTCGCGCTTGTCATAGCCCTTGCCGTTGTTTCTTTTGTGCCTCGCGCATTTGGATACACGCCCTTTGCTGTGCTTTCGGGCTCTATGGAACCCGAGCTTCCCGTTGGCTCCATGGTGTTTGTCCGCCAGGTTGAGCCAACGGATATTGCCGTGGGCGACAATGCAACCTTTTACCGATCGGACGGCGCCGTGGTGACGCACCAGGTGTACGAGATCGACCCTGCCGCGCAGATGATCGGCACGCAGGGAATTGCGAACAAAAATGCAGACGGAAGCATCATGCACGATGCCGAGCAGACGCCTTTTTCGAGTGTTATCGGCACTGTTTCTTTTTGTGTCCCTTACCTGGGCTTCGTCAACGCATATTGCACGACGATGCCTGGTTTGCTTGTTGTGGTTGCCGTTCTGGCGCTGCTGATCACGGCGTCGATAGTGCTCGATCGGATGGTTCCCGACGAGCCTGCGGGCAAGCATGCCCGCGTGCATGCGAGGGAGCGGCGTTCATAGCGGCAGGGAAAAGCGTCGGCGGCGGTAGGGGCCGTTGCCGGGGAAGACGATTCTCGAAAGGAAGAGAACGATGGAAAACAAGAAGAAAAAGCGCTACGGCATCATTGCCGCCCTGCTGCTGTTGGTGCTGGCTGCCGGCGTGGGTACCTATGCATGGCTGACGGCGCAGTCGAGCCTGACCAACAACTTCACTACTGCGGGCATCAACCACCCCACCACTAATCCTGATAATCCGGATCAGCCGATTCCGGATGACAAGGCTAAGGTCAACGGCAATCTGACCGAGACTAACTGGGTTGCGGACTCCAAGCTCGCCCCTGGCGTGTCTGTTCCTAAGAATCCTAATGTCGGTATTGGCAAGGGGTCCGAAAACGCTTATGTGTACGTTTTCGTGAAGAACGAGACAGCGTCTGCTGGGACTGCTGATTCCAAGACGACTTACTTCACCATTAACAAGCGTTGGAAGGCCGTTGAGGCGACCGCTGTTGAGGGCGAACCGACTCATTATCTCGGTGGCCTTTTCGTTTATGTTGGCAATGAGACCGAGGCCACTCCGCTTATTGCCAGCAAGACCGAGGACAAGTGGACCGGTGAGCTGTTCAGCAATGTGACTACGCCCAAGGAGACCGAGCAAAAGGATTTCGCCAAGGATGCCAAGATGACGGTCAACTGCTTCGTTTACGCTGCAGACAGCACCACTGAGGGCTCGGCTGCGTCTGCTGAGGCTGCTGCCAAGGATTGGGCTAAGGACCTGTAGTAATCCAACCCCCTCCACCGAGATCCCGGTCCGCTCCCCACCCCCATTTTCGGGCCGGGATCTCGGTCCCCCCTTATCGACGATTGGCGAACGTAATGCTCAACAATCTTTCCGACAATCAGAAACGTACCTTGGCGCTTGCCGCGATGGCGCTGTTGGCCCTGGCGTGTCTGTGCGGCACGCTGGCTTTTACCGTTGATATGGTTCCGGCGAACAACGTTCTATCGTTTGGCAGCGTGAAGGTACGAGTCTGCGAATACACCCTAAACGAGCAGGGCGAGGAGATTCCGTTTGAGGCCAACGAGCACGGCGACTATCCCGACACCAAGGCTGGGGGCTCTGACATCAGCCGCATAGTGCGCGTGGAGAACGCTGGCACGCAGCCTGAGTACGTTCGCGCGCGTCTGCGCATGACGTCGGTGGCGCCCGACGGTTCGAGCGCGGATGCTTCGGGCAGCGTTGCGTTTCATGTGAACGCGGGCGAGGGGTCCCCGTGGACCGATGGCGGCGATGGGTGGTACTACTACCGCGGATTGGCCGGGCGTGGCGGCACGCTCGACCCCGGCGCCATGACGGAAAGCCTCATGGACTCGCTGCGCTTTGTGGGCGACTACCACGATGCCGCGCGCGGCGGTTCATTCAGGCTCGATATCGATGTTCAGGCCGTGCAGGCCAAAAACCAGCAGACAAGCGATACCGCCCTCGACGTACTTGACGTTGTGGGTTGGCCGGAGGCGAACTAGCCTATGAAGATCAAGAACATGAACCGGGGCGTGCTTAGCAGGCTAGTTGCCGTCGCGGCGATTGCCCTTTGCTGCGTTATGGCGCTGCCGACGGCGGTGCATGCCGAGGACGTGCCCGAGAACAAAAACGAATTCCACATCAAAAACGAGGCTGACTTTTTGTCGTGTGTGGCGCTGTCGCGCGAGCGCGATACGTCCGGCTGGCACGTTTATCTCGATAACGACATTGAGCTCGACAGCGACGACATGAAAGCCATCGTTGCAAACACCGTTAAGCATCTGTCGTTTGGCAACAAGGAGCATCCGTTTAAGGGCGTGTTCGATGGTCAAAACCACACCGTTGAGGGCCTGAACTACGATAAAGACGCTTTTGACCCCGAGCGCGATACGGGATTTTTTGCCGAGACCAACGGTGCCACCATCAAAAACTTCCTGGTCAAGGACGCCAACGTGTGGGCGGACTTCCGCGGTGGCATTATCGTGGGCAAGGCCGTCAATACGCGCTTCGAAAACGTTATGGTCATGGAGAGCACGCTGCACGTGACCTGCGCCAACAATGCTCTCAACCTCATTACCAACGCAGGCTTTGAGGGCGGTCTCATCGCCGGCGAGCTCGACGGCTGCACCCTCTACAACTGCGAGGTCCGTGGCGGCCGTGCCGTCAACAATGCGACCTCGGGCGTGCAGGCGCTCGGCGGTGAGGGTCTGTATATGGCGGCGTTTGCCGGCTACGTTAAGTACTCGACTATCGAGTACTGCCGCGTGACGCCGACGCGTAAGGACGACGGCTCGATTGCCGAGAAGGGCATGACCGACGTCACCAATAAGTACGACGTGGCCATTGGCGCCCTGGGCGGCAACAACGTGTACGCCTCGGGTTTTGTGGGCTGCATGGCGGGCGAGGCCAAGATTATCGACTGCTTCTCGACGGCGCAGTGCTACAGCTATGCCGCGTCATATGTGGGCGTCGTCGCCGTGACGCGTGCGTGGACGGGTGGCTTGGCGGGTCGTATTCTAACCGAAAAGGGCAACGAGCTCGTTCGAAGCCATTTTGCGGGTGACTTGAGCTCGCGTCAGTACAATCCCATCGCCGTGATTCCCATCATTCAAAACGATGTGAACCTGGGCGGTATTGCCGCGCGTGCCAACAAGGATGATGCCACGGTCACCGAGTGCTACTTTAAGCCGAGCGTGAGCCTTTCTGGCAACAGCCAGGGCAACCCTGCTAAAAAGAAAATCCCCTCGTTTGGCGGCGATGGCACCACCAAGGGTGATGGCTATGGTCCATGGGATGACGAGCGCTACACCACGCGCGAGCTGTGGGAAGAGCACGACTACGACTTCTGTGCCGGCACCATGCGCTCGACTGCTAACGACGGGACCCTGGATGGCCCGCACCCCAATGAGTGGGCGATGGATTACAAACTGAATATTCCCGTGCATGGCCAGAGCGTTAAGGCAACGACCGATTTTCCCGGTGCGGGCACCGCGACAATCGAGGCGACCAAACTCGGTATTGATCAGAAGACCTCGGATCCGTACGCCTTTGCCGTGAGCGCCGTGCTGGCGGGAACGGCCCAGGGCTTGGCCCAGGGCGATACATCGGTGACGTTTAGGCAGGATACCTCCGCAAAGCCTGAGGGTTTGACCGATGCCAACGGCGGTTATCGCTTCATGGGCTGGTTCCGCGAGCCCGGGGTTAAAGTGAATCGCATCGATCATGGCAACAGCTGGTTTAACGGCAAGACCGATGCCGATGCCGTTAAGGCTGGCAAGCAGGTCCAGAAGAACGAAGCGCACGAGAAAACGTCGACCTATACCGCCGATAACGCGAAGGGGGCCGAGGCCTTTAAGGGCAACGACCTGTTTATTGCTTCGTACGAGGCGCAGGTACTGTTCTATAACGTCAAGGGCGAGACGCTCGCGTGGCAGAGCGGCGAGGAGCACGACAAGTCGACGGACTGGTACCGCTATGGCGTCGGTTTAACGCCGGCTGCCCCTGCGGACCGCGGCACTCTTTCTGCCAGCGCCACCTTTATCGGTTGGACGACGCAGCCGAGTGGCGAGGCCGGGATGCATGGCGGTTACGCGGCCATCACCTCGCCTAAGCTTGCCGAGCTAAAAAACGCCGGTGCGTTCTATCCTGCCGGCACCGAGATCACTGTGCTTGGTCCTACCGATTTTTATCCGGTGTACACCGACTATGTGTCGAACATCATGACGGTGTTTGAGGGCAATGAGCAGGATGCAACCGACGATCAGACTCGGCGCGACGGTGTGGGCAAAACTGACGTTAAGGTTGAGACTGCAGAAGATGGCACAAGCGCGTATACCGTACAGGTGCTCGACGTATCCGGTAAAGCTATATCCGAGGAGGGCCAGCTGCCCGACGGCTATCGTTTCCTGGGTTGGTATGAAAACAAGCAGGCTGCCGATGGATCCCCGGTTGATGTTCGCGTGAGCCGCGATCCGAGCTACAAGCTTCCCGGCAACGTGGATCTGACCGTTCCGCATACTTATACCGCACGCTTTGAGTACCGCGTGGATTACTACATCCGGGCATTCACAAATAGCGGTCTAACGGACAGCAAGCTCCTCTGCTCGGTTTGGAATAAGTACAAGTCGCCCTTTGAGGAAAACGTTGGCGCGACATATGTTCGTGAAAACATTGTCCATTGGGGTGCTGGTACGGATGATTCCGCTCACGTGTTGCACGATGATAAGAATCCAGCGGATAAGTGCACTACGGTTCTCTCTGATGCGACGCGAATCGTTGCGCCTATTAACGCCTACTCGCATAATGTGCGTAACGACACTGGCGCAAATACTATCAAGGATATGATTGCCGACACTGATTTTCCAGGAGCCGGTAAACTGAGTGATGAGTGGAAAGCGTCAAGTATTAAAGTTCAATTTTCCCCCGCACATGATAGGTACCACTTCAGTTTTTGGACGCTCGAAAGACCCGACGACGGTTCTTGGACGTATATAGAGAATCCTTTTTCGAGTGCTGTTTTAACGACAGAGCAATATTATGTCCGCGCCATGGTGACCACGGACGTCAACTTCTATGACAAGGATGGCAACGTAAAGCAGGCTGCTACTCGACGCTATGAAAGCAACTTGCTTCAGCAGAAAACGGCGGAAGGTAAAGATCCGACGTTCCTGTATTGCTATCCGCATCTCTATAAGGATAGGACGGTTAATACAAGGCCCTACGACGGAAAGGATGGTGACGTCAATCCCAGTCTGACACTCGAAGCCTCTCCGACCGATGCCGACATGGCCGTGCCTGGCTATAAGTTCCTGGGCTGGATTTCGACCGCCGAGGTTCAGAAGGATTCTGACGTCTGGAAGTATATCTACGACGTCGCCGGCGACTCCTATGTGACGAGTGATCCGGATAAGGCAGAGCCGTATCTGGCGACCGACGAGTCCAAGGTCACCCAGTGGCAGGATGCCTATCCCGTCTACGCAAAGTACGACGTCAGCTACACCACCAACCTGCATCGCGCCGGTTTTAAGGGCACGGACAAGGTCAATGTGCCTAGGTACGACATCGATCCCGTTATCAACGCGGGCACCGACCCTGCTACGGCAGCGGTGACCCCTGACGTCACGACTCCGGTTTATAAAGCAGGCGGTGAGCTGTATAAGTTGCAGAAGGTTGAGATCGAGCTTCCGAATGGCGAAGTTGAAGAGATCGAACCTAACGGCGATAACTCGTATTCCCATCAGGTGGAACCCGGCGGGGCCTATACATTCGTGGCGTACTATTCGCCGTTGGCGGTCGTGTACCATCTCAATGCCAAAGATGTTGACGGCAAAGTTGCTCAGCAAGGCGATATGCTCGGCAACCTTGATGGCGGCATCCCGAAGCCCACTTATGACGTCAGCGCTATCGATAGGGATACAGGAGGTGCGTTCAACGCCTTCGTGGGCTGGACGGAAGCCAAGCCGGCACCTGGCAAGGGCTATGTCGCTTGGTCGGAGGGTATCCGCATGGTGAGTGCTTCTACCGTGGTCAGGGCCCCCATGGAGCTGTACCCGGTCTACCGTCCCAGCCTGGTTACCGTTCAATCGAACATCGACTCATATCTCGCGAATCCTGCTCTTGTCCGCGGTCTCGGCCGTACTGATTCCGGCGACCAGATTTCTCTTGAGGTCAAGGCTGTCAAGGAGGTTGTGGGCATTGACGGCACCAAGTACGACTTTGTCGGCTGGTCGCGCGACTACGAACCCGATGGCAAATACACCCTGTTGACCGATGACGAGAAGTATCCCCTCGAGGGCAGCGAGCCCTTTGAGAGCGTGACCTACACCGCGGTGTACAAGATCGCGCCGTATAAGGTTCGCTATCACGGTGTCGACGGGTCGGTCGTCTTTACGGCGACGGTCGACTCGGACGGCGAGCGCGCGACGGGCGCCGGCTTTGTCCATAACGTCGATGTTCCCAAGGTGGATGAGAGCGGCAACCCGGTCTATGACAACGACGGCAATCCCGAGATGGAGAAAAAGTCCGTGGCATACGACCCGGACGCCCACTCCAAGATCGTCGCGCTGCTCGATGAACGGGCGGCCAGCGGTGACGTGCGCGAACTCTTCCTGGAGTGGCGATATGTGCCTGACGGTGGCGCTGCGAAGTCTTGGGATGAGTTTAAGGACGAGCCGGTTAAGGGCGACATGGACCTGTATCCCGTGACGTATCGCGTGGTCGCCAAGGATACATCCGACCCCGAGAACCACGTAACCATGACCACCGCGCAGCTTAAATGGCTGCTCGATCCCAACGCCGCCAACACAGTCGACAATAGCGCCGACAAAGCACCCTTTAAGGTCTGCTTTGCTGAGCCGTTTATGGGGACGCAGCTGACTGTTACCGTTAAGCGGGCGAGCTACGGTCCTGATGCGTCCATGACGGAGGAACCCGTTAACGACCAGTATGTCTCGCTCTACAGCTTGGGCTCGGGTAACGGTTCGTTCGACTTGGCCAACCGCCTGGAGTCCAAGAAGACGGGCGAAGGCAAGCAAGGCGACGGCAATGCCGTGTTCGACTTCGCCAAGACCCATGCGCTGACGATCGTCAAAAAGACCACCGATGCCAGCGCCATGGGACAAACGTTCCGCTTTAAGGTGGCACGCAAGGCGTCGGAGGATTCTCCTGCCGAGACGCGCATGGTCGAGGTGAAAGTTAGCGAGAGGCGCGACGAAGACGGCGAGACCTGGTATGTCGGCAGTGTGCAATTTGCCGCGCCGACGGGCATCTATACCGTCGAGGAAGACACGGCTTGGGCATGGCGCTACGAGGGTGAACTGAGTACGCCGGGCAAGGCGCCCGGCAAATCTGCCGAGCTCATCATCTCGTCTGCATCGAGCGCGGGCGACACCGTGGTGACGTGCGACAACACGCGCGCGAAGGACAAATGGGTCGATGGCGGCTCGCGTGCCAAGAATGTTTGGGAAAACGGCACGCTGAGGAGGAAGGACTAGGATGACTAAGCGCAAGCAGATCGTTGCCCTCCTTGTTGGCGTTCTCCTGTTGGCTGGCGCCGCCGGTACCTTTGCGTGGCTTTCGGTTACGGGCGTGCTGGTCAACGAGTTTAGCTTTGGTTCGGTGGCGCCCTCGGTAGACGAGAAGCTCAATGGCAACGTGAAGAGCGATGTCACGATTACAAACAAGGGCTCGGCTCCGGCATACCTGCGTGCTGCGGTGGATATCTACTGGCAGGACAAGGATGGCGCACGCCTGTGGGATGAGCCGGTCGAGGGTACCGACTACGCCATTGTGTGGGGCAACGTGTCCAATGCCTCAACTACTGGCAGCGCCTCGTCTTGGGTTCGCTCGGCCGACGGGTTCTACTACTGGACGTCTCCTGTTGCGCCGCTCGACAAGACGGGCGTGCTCATCAAGGGCGTGTCCGAGAAGAAGGCAGATGGTAAAAACCTAGTCGTTGACATCTCGACCCAAGCGATTCAGTCTACGCCCGACGATGCGGTCACCGAGGCATGGAACTGTACGGTCAAAGATGGCGTGCTGGTGCCGCCGCACGGAGGTGCGTGAGTATGGCGTTCCCGATTCGCAAAGGCGTTGCGCGCTCCGTGCGTTGCGTGGTCGCGGCCATTTTCTGCGTGGTCGCGCTCGCCGTTCCTGCCCGTGCGTTCGCCGATACGCCCGCGATTGCGTATGACGGAAATACGCGCCAGCTGACGGTCTCGGGGGCGACGGGCTCCTCAGGGGAGCCCGATCTGTTTCCAGCCTTTAAAGATCTAATGCCCGGCGATGTGCGCGAGCAGCAGATTGAGGTTTGTGCCACGGGCGTAAAGTCCCAGGTGCGCGTGTTTGTGCGGGCCGTTATCGATCACGAGACGGCACGCCTGCTGTCGCCCATTACCTTGACAGCGTCGGCGGGCGATGCGTCTGCCGGTTGGCTCCAGACGGGAACGCCGGGCAGCGTGTTTGCCTATCCCACGCAGGTCGCAACGTTTACGAGCGATGGCAGCACGGTGCTCAATTTGCAACTAAGTGTCCCGACGTCGGTGGGCAACGAGCTTGCCGACGCAAACAAGGCAATTCGCTGGGAAATCACCGCCGAGGACGATGACGAGAAGATTCCCGTGCAGTCTGCTGGTAGCAAGAAGCCCGGCTTGCTTGGTCTGGTGGCAACAGGCGACAACACGCTCACGTTGCTTTTGGTGTTGCTGACGCTTGCAATCATCGCATTTATAGCCGCGCTTCTTTTGTCCCGGAGGGATAAGCGCTAGGTTCATCTTCTAAATGAAACGCCCTCCCGGGCGGCGGGCACGAAGTTCCCTGCTCTACAGTCCTGCGCAAGACGAAGGCCACATTAAGTGGCCTTCTTTGCGTGCGGAACTCGCGATGAACTTCGTGCCCGCCGCCCGGGAGGGTGTCTCTTTATTGATAGAAGGCCTAATAAGCTGATGATTTTATGCCTAGATGTATTCGGAGTGGGACGGGCTTTCCGGATGGGCGGGGTTTTGGAAAGTCCATCCCGGAATTTGACTATGGAATGGGATGCACTTTCCGGTTGAATCCTTTGGCGGAAAGTGCGACCCGGAATTTGTGATCGGAATGGGATGGGGTTTCCCAACGGGACCGTAAGCGGAAACTGCATCCCACTCCGGACGTGAATTCTGGGACACGGCTTCCGGATGCAAAAAAGGCCACATGACGTGGCCTTCAACTTATATATGTTCAGCAGATGCCCCCATGACAAGCCGCGCTCCAACAACAAGGCGTCTGTCCGGGCGGAGGCAAATAAGGTTCATCGCGAGTTCCGCACGCAAAGGGGGCCACTTAATGTGGCCCCCGTCTTGCGCAGGACTGTCCGAGCAGGGAACCTTATATGCCTCCGCCCGGACAGACGTTTCTGTTATGAGCGACCCGTTACTTGATCTTGGTCGTACCCGGTGCCAGGTTGGGGTCGGTCTCGTTGGCCTCGGTCTGGAAGTGCTCGGTGTACACGTTCTTGCCGTCGCGGAACATCTCGTAGTATTGCATCTTGGCGTAATCCTCGCGCGCCTTGGTGGCGGCTGCTGCGGCGGCGTCGTCACCGGTGACGTTGGAGGAGAGCGCCCAGCGCAGGCTGGCGTCCTCGTAGCCGACCGAGTTGATGGCGGGCAGCGACTCGCGCAGCGTCATGTGCGCCTTCTGGTAGTCGGTCAGCGGTGCGCCGATCAGCTGCATCAGCTGGGTAGACAGGTAGTTGGTGGACAGGTCGTCGACCTCACTCGTCTGGTTGCAACCGGCAACGTCGTAGTTGGCCCAGATGATGTAGTCGGTCTGCCACAGGCGTTCCTGGTGGGTGGCGTCGTCCTCGTCGATAAACCACTTATCGTTGAACTTGGACGGGAAGAACGGCTGGTGGTCGCCCCAGAACACCACGACCACCTTACGGTCGAGCTTGCTCAGGGCGTTGAGGAAGTAACGCAGCGCCTGGTCGGACTGCTCGATGCACGAGACGTACTCGTCGACATCGGAGAGCGTACCGTCCTCGATGGTCTTGGCATCCAGATCGGTCGTGTCGATGTTCAGGTGCATCTGCTTGTCGACCGGCAGCAGGCCCGTGTCGTAGCCCGAGTGGTTCTGCATGGTCACGTCAAAGATAAACTGCGGATCGGCGTTCTGATTGAGCAGCTCAAGAATCTTGTCGTAGGTCGCCTGGTCGGTCACCATGCCGCGCAGGGTATCGGCGCCTTGGAAATCGTTGATGGACAGGAACTGGTCAAAGCCAAAGTCCTTATAGACGTTCTCGCGGTTCCAGTTGGTGGCGTGGTTGGGGTGCATGGCCGTGGTGGAATAGCCGAGCGATTTGAACTGCTCTGCCAGGTTCCCGGTCGTCTCCATGTTGTAGATGGTGTAGGGGTACACGCCCGAACCCAGGTTGGCCATGGAGTTGCCGGTCATAAACTCAAACTCGGTATTGGCCGTGCCGCCGCCGTAGGCGCTCACATAGAGCTTGCCGCGGCTGAGACAGTTGGAAAGGTTCTTAAAGTACTGCGGGCCCTCGTAGCCGGCGCGCATGTTCTGATAGATCGACAGGTCCGAGAAGGTCTCGTTCATGATGGCGATGACCGTGGGCTTCTCGCTATCGAACTGCTCCTGGGCGGCGGCGCGCCCGTCGCTCTTGGCCGCGTCGGACTTGTCGTAGGCCTTGGCGTACTTTTTGAGCGTGGCCTTGGCATCGTCGACGGAGTAGTCGGCGGGTTTGGGCGGCTTGATGGACTGTGCTGCACTAATAAAGGCAGGCAGATAGCCCTCGCGCCAGTAGCTCTCGAGCGGACGCCAGGTGTAGACGGTGATGCCGAGGGTGTTGTAGTAGTCGATAAGCGTGACATGCGCGGTCACGCCGCCCAGGCACAGCACCGCCACGAGCAGGTTGATGAGCAGCATGCGCTTGGCGTTGACGGCACCCTTCTGACGGTGCGGTGCCACCAGGCCGGCGTACTCGCATAGCAGCATGGCGATGGCGGTAAAGCCCATGGACAGCACGCAGAACAACGAGATGGAGAAGGTGTAGCCGGTGCCGGCGACTGCGGCGGCGGTGGAGATGGCCGAAAGGTCGCCCGGCTGGATGGGCATGGATTTAAACGTGATGACGAAGAACTCGGCAATGCCCAGGACAAAGAGGGCAAAGGCCAGGACCGCGGGAGCTGCGCCGTGGCGCTGGAACAGGAAGAACAGGCCGACCATGAGCGTGGTGATGATGGCCCACTCGAGCAGGATGCACAGGGGGTAGACCCAGGTAAAGTCGTGGTTGGACGAGACCTCCATGCCCAGCAGCGCAAAGACGCCGGCGAGCAGCAGGCACAGGACGGCGGCGACGAGCGGTTTGCCCACAAAGGCGCCGCGCAGGCGGGCGAGCTTGCCAGTGGGGGCGGGAGCGTCGGCCGAGGCGAACGCAAAGACGCGCGGGGCGATGCGGTCGCGGGCGATGCTGGCCCAAGCGCATCCGGTGAGGATGGCGTTGGTCAGGATGAGCATCACAAAGGCGAGCGGCTCGTTTTGAGCGACGAGGCCAATGGCGCCCCAAATGGTCAAAAAGAGCTGGAACAGGCCGAAGGCGACGCTCCACCCAAGAGCGCTTTTGGCAACGGTGCCCGACTTTGCGCAAATGGCCTTGGCCTCGCGCAAGACAAGGTAGACGGTCGCCGCAAGACCGACGAGCGAGATGGCGGCAGCGAACATGCTGAGACTCCTCACAAACTAAAACCTACGAAAGCGGGGATTTACCCGATTGTTACCAAGATATGCGCAGCGATTGGTGGCTGCGCACAACAACCAGCCATATTAACGCGCGCGTGTGGCGGTGTGGCGCAATGTAGTGGCGACCTGCGCGATAATGGACGGGAATTACACGGAAACGTAAAGGCTTCTTAAAGAAATGGCGAGGGTAGGGCGATGAGCGAGCAGGTTTGCAAGGCGGACATGGGCGGCGGCGGAGCTGCGGGCGTGGATATGTACGGCTATCCGGTCGAGACTACGGGCAATGCGGTACTGGACATCTTGGAGCATCGCTCGTCTACGCGTGCCTTCGCGCGTGATGACGACGACCGTCCCGTAGCGGTGACCGACGAGCAGCGGGCGGCGATCCTGCATGCGGCGAGTCGCGCGCCGTCGGCGGGTGCCATGATGATGTATTCCATCGTGAGCATTCGCGAGCAGGCTAGGCTGGACCGTCTGGCCGACCTGTGCGATCACCAGCCCATGATCGCCAAGGCGCCCTGGGCACTTATATTTGTGGTCGATTATGCCAAGTGGATCGATCTGTTTGAGCACGTGGGCTGCTTTGAGCACGATTTTGTCGAACGCACGGGCAAGGCGCCCCGCCGCGCGCCGGGTTTGGGCGACTTTGCCATCGCGGCGCAGGATGCCGTGATCGCTGCGCAAAACGCCGTGGTTGCCGCCGAGGCCCTGGGGCTGGGGAGCTGCTACATTGGCGATATCGTCGAGAATGCCGAGGAAGTTGCCGCACTGCTGGACTTGCCTCCCTATACCATGCCGCTGTCGATGCTCATCATCGGCACGCCCCGCAAGGAGCGTCCGGCAATCGCGCATCCCGTGGTGAACCTGGTGCACGAGGAGCGTTATTGTCGCGCCGACGCCGCGACGATGGATGCGCAGGTGGCCGAGATGGATGCGATGTTTCGCCCGCACGCCCGCGAGGTGGGCGAGCGCGTCATCGACATCTACACCCGTAAGCACACGAGCCCCTTTATGGCCGAGATGAGCCGCTCTATGGAGTGGTGGTTCAAAAACTGGCTCGGAAAATGACGAATGTGACAAAGGGGGCGTCCCTTTGTCACATTCCATATCGCCGCGGTGGCCTAAAGGCCGCATAAATGTTTATCTAGCTGGGAAAACGGTGCCATTAAAATATGGGCTGATTACATATAATCCCGTCGAACGTTAAAATTGGGAGGAAACCGGCTTATGGAACAAAAGGCAAAGGAAGTAGCCTCGCACGCTGCGATTCCTGTGAGCATCTCGGCGATGCTCGTCACGCTGGGCGTGGTGTATGGCGATATCGGCACCAGCCCCATGTATGTAACCAAGGCGCTCGTTGCCGGCAACGGCGGCATCGGAAGCGTCACGCAGGAGTTCGTGCTCGGCGCGCTCTCCCTTGTCGTGTGGACGGTCACGCTGCTAACGACCGTCAAGTACGTGCTGATCTCGCTGCGCGCCGACAACCACGGCGAGGGCGGCATCTTTGCCCTGTACAGCCTGGTCAAGCGCTGCGGCAAGTGGCTCATCATCCCCGCCATGCTGGGCGGCGCGGCGCTCCTCGCCGACGGCATCCTGACGCCTGCCGTTACCGTCACCACGGCCATCGAGGGCCTGCGCACCATCCCGGCGGTCCATGCCGTGCTCGGTGACGACCAGGGTCGTGTCGTCGCCATCACGCTTGCCATCATCATCGCGCTCTTCTTGGTGCAGCGCATCGGCACGGCCAAGATCGGTCACGCCTTCGGCCCCATCATGACGCTGTGGTTTTTGTTCCTGGGCGGCACGGGCCTGTTCTTTGTCTGCCAGTATCCCGCGGTGCTGCTGTGCCTCAACCCGTTGCGTGGCATCGCTTTTCTGCTGAGCCCCAACAACCATGCGGGCATCATGATTTTGGGCAGCTGCTTCCTCGCTACCACCGGTGCCGAGGCGCTCTATTCCGACATGGGCCATGTGGGCCGCGGCAACATCTATGCTACCTGGCCGTTCGTTAAGTGCTGCCTGCTGCTGTCCTACATGGGCCAGGGCGCGTGGCTTATCAACAACGCCGGCAACCCGGAGCTCATGGGTATCGCCGACCTCAACCCCTTCTACCAGATGCTCGCCCCGGGTCTGCGCCCCTTTGCCGTCGGCCTTTCCACCGTCGCGGCCATCATCGCCTCGCAGGCGCTCATCACCGGCGCATTCTCGCTGGTGTCCGAGGCCAGCCGCCTGGACCTCATGCCGCATATGCAGGTCTTCTATCCTGCCGAGACCAAGGGCCAGCTCTACATCCCCATGGTCAACAACGTCATGCTCGTGGGCTGCGTCGTCGTGGTGCTGCTGTTCCAGAACTCGGCGCACATGGAGGCCGCGTACGGCCTGGCCATTACCCTGACCATGATGTGCACGACAATGCTGCTCTTCTTCTATCTGCACGTGGAGCGCAATCTCAAGGTCGCGCCGTGGATCTTTGCCGCCTTCTTCCTTATGCTCGAGGGCTTCTTCTTTGTGAGCTCGCTCACCAAGTTCTTCCACGGTGGCTACTTCACCATTCTCATGGCTGCACTCATCATGGGCATCATGGTGTGCTGGTACAACGGTACGGCGGTCGAGCAACGTCAGTTTACGCTGCTGCCGCTGCGCAGCTATCTGCCGCAGCTCAAACGCCTGCGCGACGACGATCGCTACGAGCTCATGAGCGACAACATCGTGTACCTGACCAAGGACACCAACACCGACTATATCGACCGCGATATCGTCTACTCGATTTTGGATAAGCACCCCAAGCGCGCTCGCGCCTGGTGGTTCGTGAATGTCGAGACCATGGAGGAGCCGCATACCTTTGCCTACTCGGTCGAGACGTTTGGCACCGACTACGTATTCCGCGTGCATCTGTACCTGGGCTATAAGATCAACCAGCGCGTCAATGCTTACCTGCGCCAGGTTGTTCAGGACCTGGCTGCCAGCGGCGAGCTGCCGG
Source organism: uncultured Collinsella sp. (assembly GCA_900544875.1). Lineage (GTDB taxonomy): Bacteria > Actinomycetota > Coriobacteriia > Coriobacteriales > Coriobacteriaceae > Collinsella. The sequence continues at coordinate 71,916 of UQWS01000003.1, forward strand.
CGCAGACGCACGATTACTCGGTCTACAAGGATCCGGGCAACATCGGTACGTTTAAGTTCGTCATGATCCGCAAGCTGCTGGCGCCCGAAAGCGACGTGGAGCCCAGCGAGCGTACGGCCATCACGCTCAAGTACATCATCCGCCGCGCCGCCGGCACGCCTGCGCGCTGGTACGGCCTGGAGAACTCCAACGTGAGCTTTGAGTACGTGCCGCTGTTCACCAAGTTTAAGGCCGTGAGCAAGATGCAGCGCCTGGCTCCCGACGAGCGTCCGTAGGCGCCGACAGGTTGCATGGAGTTGGTTTTCGATGGACAAGATTGGGGCCGGGGAGGCAAACATGGATGCGAAGATGCTTGATGGCCGCGAGGTGGTTGCCGAGATGGTGTGTGAGGCACGCGCCGACGCCGCCGAAGATCGGTTCTTTACGAATCGTGCCAACATGGACATGGCCGACCGCGTGATCTCGATCGTGGTGACGCTGCTTGTCGCGGCGTGCGTTTGCGCGCTGCTCGCACACGTGCTGTTTGTCTAGCGACCGCCGGTCGTAGAAGGCTTTACACTTGGAACCACCACAAGGGAAACCACCACAAAGGTGCCTGTCCCTTTGTGGTGGTTTTTGTTTTTGAGAGAGGAGCGGGGCGCTGATGGACGTCCGTACGGACGGCGATATTGCCGACAGCTTTTGGTGGCGGCGCACAACGCTGACGCGCCGCACTCCTCTGTATGACGCCTGCGTATCGGTGGGGCTGTTGGTCGCGGCGACGATTGTGGGTGCGCTGCTCGACCATCCGGGTCTCGCGCCGAGCATCATGATCGTCTATGTGTTCGCCGTTCAGCTGTGCGCATTCTTTACCTGGAGTCGCCTGTATTGCTTGCTGAGCTCGGCTGCCGCCGTGGCGCTCTACAACTTCTTGTTTGTCGACCCGCGCTACTCGCTGTCGCTTATCGACCGCGTCTATCCCGGCATGTTCTTCATCATGTTCGTGGTCTCGCTTGTGTCGAGCTCGATTGCATTGGCCCTGCGCCGCGCCTTGGCACAGGCCGCCGCCAGCGACCGCCGCACGCATATGGTGCTCGAGACCAACCGCATGCTGCAGCGGTGTGCCGATCAGCAGCAGATCGTTCACGCCATGGCCACGCAGCTGGCGCGTCTTTCGGGCTGCCCGGTCGCGTGGTACAGCGCCGACGCCGAGGGCGATGACCTGCTGCCGCGTGCGACATACACGGCCGTGGGCGATGCCGCGCCGGTGCATGAACTGGCGCCGCAGATGCCGCCGCGGCTCTCGGCGTCCGCCTATGTGGGAACGCCGCTCGATGCCACCTATGGCGGCTCGGCGTTTTATGGCATCTACCTGACGGTTCGCACGGGCGACGGCTTCGTGCGCTCGGGCGACCCTGCCTCGGTGGTGGGCGTGCTGGCTATCGTTGCCGAGCCCGACGTGCTGACGCATGAGGAGCGGACACTTGCCGATGCCATCGTGAGCGAAGGCGAGCTGGCGCTCGACCGCGCCCGCGCCATGGAGGCCCGCGAGGAGGCGGCGGTGCTCGCCAAAAACGAACAGCTGCGCGCCAACCTGCTGCGCTCCATTTCGCACGATCTGCGCACGCCGCTTACCAGTATTTCGGGTAATGCCGACGTGCTGCTCGATCAGGGCTCGACCGGCACCGCCGTGCTCGACGCCCAGACGCGCCGCGGCCTGCTTCTATCCATTCGCTCGGATGCGCTGTGGCTCAACGCCACCGTCGAGAATCTGCTCGCCATCACCAAGCTCGAGGGTGGCGGTATGCGCCTGTCGACCACGCTCGAGCTCATGGACGATATCGTCGAGGAGGCGCTGCGCCACGTGAACCCTGCCGTGCGCGAGCACGACCTTAAGGTGGTGGCGTGCGATGAGCCGGCGCTCGTCAACGTCGATGCACGCCTGATGGTGCAGCTGGTGGTCAATCTGGTGAACAACGCCATCACCTATACGCCCGCGGGCTCGCATATCATGATTTCGATTAGCGTCGACGATGGACGCGTGGCGTGCTCGGTGGCCGATGATGGTCCGGGCATCGCACCCGAGGATCGCGAGCGGATCTTCGAGTCGTTCTATACCGCCAACCATGGTCTGGCCGACAGCCACCGCAGCGTTGGCCTGGGTCTTTCGCTCTGCCGTTCCATTGCGTTGGCACATGGCGGTAGCATAGAGGTTGCCGCGGCGGACCCGCACGGTTCGGTTTTTACGATTGAACTTCCCGCCGCCGACGTTTCGTTTGATAAGGAGTAGCGCTGTGCCGAACTCTGCCGTAAAACCGCTCATCTTGGTCGTTGAGGACGACCCCGCCGTTCGCAATCTTATTGTTGCCGCGCTCGAGGCGCACGGCTTGCGTCATATGGCTGTGGAGACCGCCCATGCCGCCATCGCCGCCGCCTCATCGCAGGCGCCGAGCATTGTGCTGCTCGATCTGGGCCTGCCCGATATGGACGGCGTCAAGGTGGTGGAGTCGGTGCGCGCATGGTCGGGCATGCCGATTATCGTGGTCTCGGCGCGCAGCGAGGATGCGGACAAAATCCGCGCGCTCGATGCCGGTGCCGACGACTATCTGACCAAGCCGTTTTCGGTCGAGGAACTGCTCGCGCGCATTCGCACCACGCTCAGGCGTCTCTCGTATGCACAGGTTGGCATGGGTGCGTCCGAGGGTACATTCGATACCGGTGAGCTGCATATCGACTTTGACGCCGGCATCGCCACGATGGACGGCGAGGAGCTGCACCTGACGCCGATCGAGTATAAGCTCCTGTGCCTGCTGGCACACAACGCCGACAAGGTGCTCACGCACCAGTTTATTTTGCACGAGATTTGGGGCACGGCGACCAAGAGTGACCTGGCGAGCCTGCGCGTCTTTATGGGCACGCTGCGCAAGAAGATCGAGTCCGACCCCGCGCATCCGCGCTATATCCAGACGCATGTGGGTATCGGCTATCGCCTGGTCACCCAAGGCTAGATCGCCAACCACCATCCCAATATGAGTTGCGGTGAAATACGGTCTAAATTTGCCTAATTCCAGGCAAAACAGTCCGTATTCCACCGCAACTTTGTTATTTGCCCTTGGGCTTGCTGGCGTAGAACTTCTTCTTTTTGGGCTTACCTGCGCAGGCAGTCTTGCCGTCGCCGCGCGGCCCTCGGTCGCCGGTCTGCGCGTGCGCGGGCGCCGTTGCGCGAGGCTTGCGGGCCTCGGGGTTACGCAGTTCCTCGACGCGCTCGGCAATTTCCTCGGCGCTAAAGCCGACCTCGGCCATGGCGTCCTCGATGGGCAGGCGGCGCACGATGTAGCAGTGGTGCACCTTCTGGTTGCGCGCGAAGTCCTCGGGGATGGTCTGCGCCGTAATGTCCTCCAGCACCACGCCCGCGCGTGCGAGCTTGCGCGTTTCGGGGCGGAAGCCGCGCAGGTTGCAGCTAAAGATGGCATGTCCGCCCTGTGCGAGCAGGCGCGACACGCCGGCCAAAAGCTCAACATGGTCGCGCTGGACATCCCAGGTACGGCGGCCCATCTTTGACGAGTTCGAGAACGTGGGCGGGTCGACAAAGATCAGGTCCCAGCGGTTGCGCGTCTGGCGCTGGTCGCGAATCCAGGCGAGCACGTCGTCGCGCACAAAATGATGCTGCGGACCAACAAAGCCGTTCTGGCGCATATTGCGCTCGGCCCAGTCCAGGTAGGTGTTGGAAAGGTCGACCGTCACGGTCTCCTCGACGCCGCCATCGGCCGCGTAGCAGGTGGCGGTGCCGGTGTAGGCGAACAAGTTGAGGAAGCGGCGCGCCTGCTTGGCGTGCTCGCGCACCAGGTTGCGGGTGACGCGGTGGTCCAGGAAGATGCCCACATCCAAATAGTCGTCAAAGTTGACGGCAAAGGTGAGTCCGCCCTCTTCGATGAGCGGCAGACGACGGCGCGCGATGTTGGCGCGCTCGCCCGAGCCGCCCTTGCCGGCGCCCTGCTTACCGTACTGCGAGCCGCCGCGCGAACGCATGCGGGCCTTGGCGTGCACGTGCTCGGCCGGAACATCCAGGATGCGCGGCGCGATGGCCAAGATGTCGAGCATGCGGGCCTGGGCTAGCGCGGGATCGATGGTCCTGGGTGCGGCGTATTCGGCGATGACGAGCCAGCGGCCCGGCGTCTGCGGGCAGCCCTCGTACAGGTCGATGGCGGCGGAGTAGTCGGGCAGGTCGGCATCGTAGACGCGGTAGCAGCTCACGCCCTCGCGCTTGGCCCACTTGCGGCGCAGACGGGCGTTCTTGCGCAGGCGGTTGGCGAACTGCTCGGACTCCGGGATGAGCACGGGCAGCGGCTTGCCGTCGCCCAAGTCGAGTGCGGCGGTAGGTTCGGGCATGAGGGCGTCGGCGGCTTCGTCTTGAGCGTCTGCGGTCTGCTCCTCGGCATCCGCGCTGGCCGCAGCCTCAAACGCTGCGGCGGCGTGGTCGAGCGAAGGCCAAACCTCAATAGCTGCCTCCTCGTTATTGGGCATGACGGCGATCGAGCGCTCGGGCTCGGCGTGGAGCGCGCGGGCCAGCAATCCGTCACGGGTGAGCGCGGCGACCGGTGCCGAAGCGAGCTCGGGCGCGCGGCGCAGCTCGCCGACCAGCGTCATGGCGTCGTGCATGAGCGAAAGCGGGGTCTCAGTGGTGTCTGCGACCACGGCGGCGCCGGCGACAGCGCCCGCATGGTCCAGCACGGTGCCGGACTTGGCGGCGCAAAAATCGACAAAGCGCTTGTAGCCGGCACACTTGACCATGCGCTCGGCGGTCTTGCGGGCGGCGGGGTCGATGTCTACGGCCACGATGCGCGCCTGGCGCTCGCGCGCTGCCGCCTCGCGCTCGCGCGCCTCGGCAAGCAGCTGCTTCCACAGAGCGGCGTCGTGCAGCTGCCAGCCCTCAAAGCCCCAGCGCTCGCGTGCGGCGCCCGGGGCGCGGTCGGTCAGAATGTTCACGGCTTCCAGCAACAGGCCGCCGCCGGCGCACGAGGCATCGATTAGCGTGGGAAGGGCTTCATTCTCGTAATCGTCGGCCGTCAACTCGCGCTCGCACAGTGCGGTCCAGCCGACCTGCGCCAGCACCAGGGCGGCGTAGTCGGGGCGCAACACGTGCGCACCCTCGCCGGCACGGGTCGCCGCGGGCGGCAGGCGCTTGAACAGCGGGTCGCCCGAAAGGTCCAGGCTGATGCTCGCGCGGCGCTGGCGCAGCGAAAGCAACAGGTGAACGTCGGGATCGGCAGCGTCGACATCGGCGCGACGGCCCGTGGTCTCGGCCAGACGGTCGCACAGCGCGTCCTTGGCGCGCAGGGCCGAGAAGCGCGTGTTGCGCAGCTGCTCGGTCACGCCGCGGGCGGTGATGGCAATGGTGGCGCCGGGGCGGACGATGTTCTCCCAGGCGATGTCGTAAACGCTATCGTACAGCTCATCGGCATCCTGCGCCTCAAAGCGCCCGAGCACCGCAAACACGCGGCTCGCTAGGCGCGACCACAGACAGGCGCGGTAGCCTTCTTCGAGCTCGCCCTCAAACGTGGCGCGGCCCTTCAGCCGGCGAACATGCGAAAGCCCGAGGCGTTTAAGCTCATCGGCGAGTGCGGACTCAAAGCCTTCGGGGCAGCTTGCGTAAAATTCCATGGGTGACCTCTCTGGTTGCGTCGCTCCATTATATGATGGATGCTTCGTTTGCCCTTATCCTCGAAAGGAACCCATATGATTGATGCGTGTCCCGAACCCGCTGTGCTCTTTTTTGACGTGGACGGCACGCTGACGTCGTTCGATCCCGACAACATGACCGACAAGGACTTTTCGGCGGTTCGCCCCTCGCAGGCGGTCGTCGAGGCGTTTCATCGTCTGCGCGACGCGGGACACAAGGCGTTTATCTGCACGGGTCGTCCCTTGTGGCTGATTGCCGATGGCCTGCGCGCGCTGAACCCGGCGGGTGTCGTTGCCATGGCGGGAGCGACGCTCGAGGTCGAGGGCCGCGTGGTGCATGAGGACTGCTTTGACGAGGACGTTATCGAGGAGCTTGCGCGCCGTATGGCCGCGGCAGGGATTGAGGCCTTTTTCGAGACCAACGTGGCTACTTTTGCCCTGGAACCCGCGGGTGTTGAGCAGTCGTCTCTGATCGGCACTTCTGTGGTGCACAGCACCGAGGAAATGCGCGTCGACGGCCGTCTGCGCGTGGGCAAGGTGTGCATCGTTGCGAGCTACCTGGCTCGCGTAGCCAACGATGACGGCTTTATCGATCGCGAGTTTGAGCTGTGCAACACCGGTGGTCAGAATCGCGAGCTGAGCCCCAAGGGCATTGACAAGGGCGTGGGCGTGGCGCGAGCGCTGGCGTATCTGGGCCGTGAGGGAAATGCGCGCACCTTTGGCTTTGGCGATTCTGGTAACGACCTGGGCATGCTCGCTGCGGTCGAGACGGCTGTCGCCATGGGCAACGCCATGCCCGAGGTCAAGGCGGTCGCCGGCTACGTGACCGACGATGTCGCGCACGATGGCACCGTCACCGCGATGCAGCATTTCGGTCTCATCTAATGAATCCCGCGTTCTGACGTTTGCTCAAACTGCGACTCTTTGCTTTTGCATGCTCAATCGATTTATCAATCCAAACACTGAGGTGTTCATACCGTTCGCCGAGAAGATAAAAAACCGCAGTTCACGCCTTGATAAACGTAGGTAAAGTGTTTAGCAGTTTATCGGCCGTATGCTAACGAAAGGAATCAGGCAGATGGCAATCAAGGTGTTCGCTGACGGTGCAAACCTCGAAGGCATGCTCGACATGTACGAGAACGGCAACGTTCAGGGTTTCACGACCAACCCGTCCCTTATGAAGAAGGGCGGCGTGACGGATTACCGTGCGTTTGCCAAAGAGGTCTTGGCCCACATCACCGATGTGTCCGTCTCGTTTGAGGTCTTTGCCGACGACGTCGAGACCATGGGGGTCGAGGCGCGCGAGATCGCCACCTGGGCCGAGAACGTCTACGTCAAGATTCCGTGCGTGACCACCAAGGGCGAGTCCACCGCCGAGCTGGTGCGCAAGCTTTCGGCCGACGGCATCAAGGTCAACGTCACCACCATCTTTACGCCTAAGCAGGTTGACGAGATGGTCGAGGCCGTTGACACCGAGACGCCGTCCATCATCTCGCTCTTTGCCGGCCGCATCGCCGACACCGGCGTCGACCCCATTCCGTTTATGACGGAGTCGGTTAAGAAGGCCGCCGCCAAGCCCAACTGCGAGGTCCTGTGGGCATCCACGCGCGAGCTTATCAACATCTATCAGGCCGAAGCCTGCGGTTGCCAGATCATCACGGTGCCCAACAGCATCCTGGCCAAGCGCAAGAACATCGGCCGTGATCCGTACGAGGTCTCGCTCGACACCGTCCGCGGCTTTGCCAAGGATATCGCCGCGCTCGGCTTCCATATCCTGCCGTAGCGCGAGCACTGACTGTGCCGCGGGCTGTTCGCCCCGGCCTTTCCTTTCCCTATCGCTCACGCGCTTCGCGAGGGCCGCGCTAGGCAAAGGAAAGGCCGGGGCTGCCGACACGAACTTGCCAGTAGGTTGGTGTTTGGCCTCCATATTCTGCCGTGGACAAAGGTACCCCCGCCTGCGCCGTGCAAAATTGAGAGTATTCAGCAAGGTAAAGGCTTTTACCAGTTAACCGAAGCACGGAATAGCCCCCGTTTTGGCTCTGACGACGCTAAAACGGGGGCTGTTTTTGCTTTTTCGCCTCTGAGGGGCATCCGGAACGGCGGAATTTGCAGAATACTCGCGATTTTGCACGTCGCTGCAGGGGGTACCCCTGCTTTGGCGGTTTACTTCCCCTGCACCATGGTGAGGGAGATCTTCTCGCGGTCGCGATCGACCTTTTCAACCCACACCTTGACCGTGTCACCGACGCGCACCACGTCGCTCGGGTGCTTGACAAAGCGGTTGGCCAGTTTGGAGATGTGCACGAGGCCGTCCTGGTGCACGCCCACGTCGACGAAGGCGCCAAAGTCCACAACGTTGCGCACCGTCCCCTTGAGCTCCATGCCGGGCTCCAGGTCGTCGATGGAAAGTGCCGAGCGGCTAAAGACCACCTCGGGCGCGTCGTCGCGCGGGTCGCGACCAGGCTTCTTGAGCTCGTTGACAATGTCGATGAGCGTGAGGGTGCCGCAGTCCAGGTCGCTTGCCAGCGCCGAGATGCTGCCCAGGCGGCGCTCGATGTCGGGTACGCCGCCGCGGCTGAGCTCACTGGCTTTAACGCCTGCGCGCTCCAGGGCGGCCGTGGCTACCTCGTAGCTCTCGGGGTGGACGCTTGTCGCGTCGAGTGGGTTCTTGCCGCCGCTAATGCGCAGGAAACCCGCGGCGTTCAGGTATGCCTTGGGTCCCAGCTTGGGGACCTTCTTAAGCTGGCGGCGATCGGTAAAGGCGCCGTTTTCCTCGCGGTAGGCCACGATGTTCTTGGCCACGCTCGGCGTGATGCCCGATACGTATCCCAGCAGGCTCGCGCTCGCGGTGTTGACGTCGACGCCCACACGGTTGACGACGTCCTCCACCACGTGGCCCAGGGTGCGTGAAAGCTCGGCCTGGTCAAGGTCGTGCTGGTACTGGCCAACGCCGATGGATTGGGGCGGAATCTTGACGAGCTCTGCCAACGGGTCCTGCAGGCGGCGGCCCAGGCTCATGGCGCCACGCACGGTGACGTCCAGGTCGGGATATTCCTGGCTGGCGAGCTCGGAGGCGGAGTACACCGACGCGCCGGCCTCGTTGACGATGGTGTATCGCAGCCCAGGCGCCTGCTCGGCAATGAACTCCGAGACGACTTCCTCGGTCTCGCGGCTGGCGGTGCCGTTGCCGATGACGATGGTGTTGACGCCGTCCTTCTTGACGAGGCGGGCGAGCTCGCGCTTGGTGCCGGCGACGTCGTGGCGCGGCTTGGTGGGGTAGACCACGCCGTGGTCGAGTAGCTTGCCGGTCTCGTCCATGACGGCGACCTTGCAGCCGGTGCGGTAGCCCGGATCGAGCGCGAGCACGCGGGCGCCGCGCACGGGGCGTGCCGAGAGCAAGCCCTCAAGGTTCTTGGCAAAGACGTTGATGGCCTCGGTCTGGGCGCGAACGGTGAGCTTGGCGCGGGCCTCGCGCTCCAGCGAGGGGGCCATGAGGCGCTTGTAGCCGTCGGCGATGGCGGCATCGAAGATGGGAGCAAACACACCCTGACGTCGGGGCCAACGGCTGCCGAGGCGTGCCGTGGCGGCAGCGCCGTCGACGTTCACGCGCACGCGGAGCTTGCCCTCGCGCTCACCGCGGTCGATAGCCAGCACGCGGTGGTTGGGTATACGGCGCAGCGGCTCGTCAAAGTTGTAGTAGGGCTCGTAGGGGGTTTTCTCGGTGGGGTCGGTGGCCTCGACGACGATATCGGCGGTGTTTTGCGTAAAGGCGCGCAGGTCGGCGACGTTCTCGGGGTCTTCGGCCACCGTCTCGGCCACGATGTCGGCGGCGCCGGCGAGCGCCTTTTCGGGCGTGTCGAAGCCGTCCTCCTCGTTGACGTAGGCCGCGGCGGCGTCGAGTGCGCTGCCCTTGGCCGAGGCCTGCATGATAATCATGTTGGCGAGCGGCTCCAGGCCTGCCTCGCGGGCCTTCTGCGCGCGAGTCATGCGCTTTTTGCGGTAGGGCTTGTAGAGGTCCTCGACACGCTGGAGCTGCGTGGCCTCGCGAATTTGCTGTTCGAGCTCGGGCGTAAGTTTGCCCTGGGCGTCGATGAGCAGAATGACGTCCTCTTTGCGCTGTTCAAGATTGCGCAGGTAGGACAGGCGCTCGTCGAGTGCGCGCAGGGCGACGTCGTCCATGCCGCCCGTGGCTTCCTTGCGGTAGCGCGAGATAAAGGGGATGGTGTTGCCCTCGTCGATGAGCTTGACGGCCGCCTCGATGTTGGCGGCCTTAAGGTTGAGCTCGTGGGCGAGCTGGGCGATAAGATCCATGGGAATTCCTGTCTGTGAGTACGTTACAGGTGCATGAGCCACCCAGTCTACCACCCGCCCGCGCGCCACGGCCGCAAAGAAAAGCCCCGCGGGCAGGAGGCTGCTCGCGGGGTAAAGAAGAGGGGGCTTGTTGGTGGCGACCGAAGGGTTCGGCATGGGGTTTCTGCCGCGGCCGCTCTCAAGGCATTACAGCTCGACGAGCTGGCCGGTCTCGGCGGCCTCCTTGATGGCGTTGAGAAGCGTGAGCGTCTTGACGTTGTCGGCGGGGGTCACGACGGGCTCAACCTCACGGCGGACAACCTTCACAAAGTGCTTGAGCTGCATCTTGTGCGGCAGCGCCGGGTCCACGGCCGGAATCTCCATCTGCAGCGGCTTGTGCCAGTTGGAGGCGCCGTCGTAGGAGAACTGGTGCAGGCGGGGCAGCGAAAGGGCGCCCAAGGTTCCGCCGATAAAGTAGGCGTCGGCGTCGAAGGGACGGTACTGCGGGTCCTCGCGAGCGGTGGCCTCCCAGTTCCAGGGGCTGGCGGTGGCATCGGAGATGGTCATGCTTGCGAGCGCGCCATCGGCAAAACGGACGTTGACCACGGCGGAGTCCTCAGTCTCAAAACCGCGGGCGGCGCTGGACTGCATACCCTGGACGGCAACGGGCTCGCCCAGCAGATAGCGGAGCAGGTCGACGTCGTGCACCAGGTTGACCAGGATCGGGCCGGCACCCTTCTTGCGGCGCCACTCGACATCGAAGTACTCGTCGTTCTTATAGATCATGTAGTGGAAGCTCGACACGGTGAGCTTGCCCAGCTCGCCAGACTCGATGATCTCCTTGGCCTTGTTGACGAAGGGGTTGTGACGACGGTGCTGACCCACGAGCACGGGCACGCTGGCGGTCTCGGCCTCGGCGGCGAAGGCCTGGGCATCCTCGAGATCGTTGGAGATCGGCTTTTCGATCAACGGCACGATATTGCGCTTCACAGCCTCGCGGGCAACGCCCAGGTGCAGGTCGTTGGGGGTGGCGATGATGACGGCCTCGGGCTTGACCTCGTCCATCAGCTGAGCGGGATCGGTGTAAAACGGCACGCCGGCGGCCTCGGCCGTGGCGCGGGCGCCCTCAAAGGCGTCGGCGATGGCGACGAGCTCGGCCTCGGGCTCCTCGGTGACAAAGCGGATGTGGTTGCGGCCCATGGCGCCGGCGCCGATAACGGCAATGCGGACGGGGTTGAGCTCAGACATTTCGACTCCTTAATACTGGTGACCGGTGGAATGCGACAAAGGGGCCGTCCCTTTGTCGCATCGGTAAAACTAGGCAGACTTCTTCTTGCTGTCGGAGACCATCATGTAGACGGTGAGCACGACGGCGATGGCGGCGATCACGATGGCGCCGTAGAAGGACTGCTGGTAGGCGGCGCTGCCGGCCTCGGCGTGATACAGCACGGCGGTGATGGGCTGGCTGATCCAGGTGGAAGCGGCATAGCCCAAAAACATGATGCCGTAGTTGACACCGATGTTGCTGGTGCCAAAGGCGCCACCGGTGAGCGGCGGGTAGATGACGAGCAGGGCGCCAAAGCTAAAGCCGAGCAGGGCGAGCGCAACAAAGAACATGGCCTGCGTAAAGCTCATCGACATGATGACGAGTGCGACGATGGTGACGACAAGGCTGATGAGCAGCGACTTATAGGCGCCGAGCTTGTCGATGATCTGGCCAAAGGACAGACGGCCAACCAGGTTGGCGCAGGTGTTGACGGAGACCACCACACCGCCGAGGGCGACGGCCGCGGCGCTCGTGGGGTCGGCGAAGAGCTGGACGGCGGCGATGGAGGCAACCTTGCCCACGAGCAGGGTGCCCGCGGTGGCGGCAAAGGCGAAGGTGACGATGAGGACCCAGAAGCGCGGGGTCTTGACCATCTCGCCCGGGGTGAGGTCGCCGAAGGTGCCGGCATGCGCGCCGCCCTTGGGGGCCTCGAAGCCCTCGGGCAGCCAACCGGCCTCGGGGGCCTTCAGGAACAGGGCGGAGGCGGCGATCATCACAAAGAAGATGACGCCGAGCGCCTTAAGGGCGCCAAAGATGCCCAGGCTCGGGATGAGCAGCGAGGCGAGCACTGGGGACAGCACGGCGGGGCCGGCGGTCGAAGCGGCCAGGGTGATGCCGGAGGCGAGGCCCTTCTTGTCGATGAACCACTTTTGGCCGGTGGTGAGCGCCGGGTTGTAGCCCAGGCCGTTGCCGATGGCGGCGACGAGCGAGAACCACAGGTAGAACTGCCACGGCTCGGTGACGGTGCCGGACATGAACCAGCCCAGGCCGTAGCACACGGCGGCGGCGATCACGACGTTGCGCGGGCCGATCTTATCGGAGATGCGGCCGGCGAAGATGCCCGTCGCGGCCATGATGGTCTGAAAGACCGGGAAGGCCCAGGTAAGAGCGCTGGACCACTCGGGATAGACGGCGAGCAGGTTCTTGCTCACAACGGAATACAGCGCGATGGAGCTGATGAAGAACATGGTGACGCACGCGGCGGAAAGCACGACGGCGCGACCCTTGTTGGAGTTGGTGGAAGCCATGGGACTCTTTCTAATCGATGCGGGGGGAGGGGAGGGGCAAACGCCGCTGAGGTGCTTGCCCCGCGCCCCTTTCTACCGGGCTGGTTTACTGGTCAGTCGGCTTTGCGACGCCGGACTCATCGGACCAGAGCTCGACGCCCTTGTTCTTGAGGTAGTTGTCGGCAAAGGCGCGGCGGCCGCCGGGCTTGGCGGTGAGGTCGCCCATCATGTTGGAGAAGCCGCCGTCGACCTTGATGGCGTCGCCGGTGGTAAAGTCCGAGCGCTTGGACGCCAGGAACATGACGGCGTTGGCGATATCGCTGACCTCGCCGATGCGACGCGTGGCGATGAGGCGGCTGCGGCTCTTCTCGACCTCGGGATCGGCGTAAAAGCTTGCCGACATGGGGGTCTTGACGAAGCAGGGCTCGACGCAGTTGGAGCGCACGCCGTAGGGACCCCACTCGGCAGCCAGCATCTTGGACATCATGTTGACGCCCGCCTTGGTGGAGCTGTACACGCCCGAGAACGTTTCGGGGGAGTGACTGGCGACGGTGGAGATGTGAACCAGGCGGCCCTGGCCGGCCTTGATCATCTCGCGACCAAAGCGCTGCGAGGTGATGAAGTGGCCGGTGAGGTTGACGTTGAGCACCTGCTCCCAGTCGCTTAGCGGCAGGTCCTCCATGGCAGCGAAGCGCAGGATGCCGGCGGTGTTGACGAGAACGTCGACGCGGCCGAAGTTGGCGATGGTGGCGTCGACGGCAGCCTGAACCTCGGCCTCGTCGGTGGCGTTCATCTTGTAGCCCTCGGCGTGGATACCAAACTCGGCGGCGAGGTCGGCTGCTGCTGCCTTGACCTTCTCCTCGTCTAGGTCGAGCAAGACGACGTTGGCGCCGTTGCGGGCGAACTCGCGGCAAATCTCGACGCCCATACCGCCGAGCGCGCCGGTCACGGCGCAGACATCGCCCTCGAGCTTAAGCCAATTGCTCATAGGAACTTCCCTTCTTGTGCCTCCCGGTGGGTCGCTCCCATTAATCGACCCACGTGGTTTTCGCTGGTTATCGTATGCTTTGCATTTGCGCAGGTGAATTGCATATTTGTTAGAATGGCGTTAACCATAGGTTTACACTGTGCGATGCAGTTTATTCTCAATTGAGCACATGACCTGCGAAAACAACCTCCTGTGGCACCATGTGGCCCCGGGCGCGAAAACGGGAGATTGACGTGTACGATCGACGACTTGAGGCCATATCGGCCGCTGCGGAGCTGGGAAGCTTCTCGCGTGCGGCGGCACAATTGCGCGTGTCGACTCCGGCGCTCGTCAAGCAGGTGTCGGGCTTCGAGGCCGAGTTCGGCATCACGCTGTTCGAACGCTCGCACTCGGGCGTCAAAGTGACGCCGGCCGGCGCACTGCTGGTGGACGACGCGCGCTCGATCATGCGGCAGTCCGAGGACGCGCTGCGCCGTGCCCGACGCGCGGCGGGCGATGGCGGTGCCGTGCGCCTGGGCGTGTCGATGATGTGCCCGGGGCGCCAAACGCTGTCGATGTGGTCGGGCATCCACGATCTGGAACCGTCGCTGCGATTTGAAATCGTGCCGGTAAGCGATCTCTACGACGAGCGCGAGACCGTCATGCGTAGCTTGGGCCGCGAGGTCGATGTGGTGCAATCGAGTTTTTCTACCCCACGCTGGGGTGATGCCTGCCAAAAGCTCCGCATTGTCAACGTGCCGTTTTATATCGATCTGCCGCGCACGAGCCCGCTGGCGCGCAAGAATCGTATTACGGTTGCCGACTTGGAGGGTATGCGTCTGCGCGTACTGCGCCACGGCAACGACGCCATGGACAGCCTGCGCATCGATCTTTTGGCCGATGGCGGCGTGGACGTGATCGACGTGGACAGTTTTGACTTTGCGCTCTTTAACGAGGCGGAGGAAAAGGGCGACGCGGTGCTCACTTGCGGGGCGTGGTCGGGCGTGCACCCGGCTTTTGTAGGCGTGCCGTTCCTATGTGGCCGCGAGGTGCCGGTCTTCTTGCACTACCCGCTCGAGCCCACCCTCCAAGTACAAAAATTCGTCAACGCCATGGCCCAACTTCTCAAATAGCTCATTTCGCGCGGGGCTTTTTAACTACTTTCGCTGTCCTAGAAAAATCTCAGCAAACAAATGAGGCCCCAGCCTCCGGTGGGAGCTACTCCAGCTCTACACCGGAGCGTTTGAGCTAAAGTAGCTCCCACCGGAGGACCCCCCCGTCAAAACACGACAGCTTTTTCTAATGACATGAAAGATGCCGCTCGAGACATATAAGATGCCGCTCGGTAAACTCACCGCAGAGCACGGTTGTCTTTTCGGGGGGGATACCATTTCTTCTACACGTACGTAGAAAAGGAGTGTCTATGCAGTGCTATTCAAGACGGCAGATCGTTAAACATATGGGATTGGCTGCAGGATGTTTGCTGCTATCCCCCTTGAGTGGCTGCTCAACAAACGACAGGCCAATCGATTCCGCAGATAACACTGCATCAGATAAGGAGCAGTTCGATTGGCTTGAAGCGACGGGGACGTATACGCCCTCCGACGCTTTCAAACAAAAGGGGCTTTGGTTCACTTTTGGTAATGACTATGCAGACGGACGTGAGAGCGTTGCTAAAGACACATCGATAACGGCAATCTTTGAATTTTACGGAGACGGAACGGTTACGTGTTGGAACGTATACGACGAAACGGGCTCTTCGGTGATTCGATTTAGGGACCTTGAAGGTCTTTCGGATAAAGAAGTTCTCTCGATGGCTAAAGAGCATTGGCCCATATCGCAGGACGAATTTGAAAGCAAAAAGCAAAATGTGATCGATGAGCTCTCTTCTAGTTACGAGGACCTAAAGGCCGAGGCAGCGGATAATCCTGACTTGAATGTTGAAAATGCCTACTTCTCGCGTTTTTTTGAAGACCTTAAATCTATGTCGTTGCCAAAGGAACCAGAGGGTAAATCCTATTCGCTTAAGGTTCAAACAGACGACACAGGCAACAACACGGAATATGAGAAAGTATGCTTGCCGACATGTGGATATCCTGGGGTGCTTAGCCTTAGCGGGGGAGGTGCCGCAGCATGGGGCAGAAAGGAGCTCTGGTATTCACTCCTTAGAGCCGATGACGATACTAAGTACGAATCCATATCTAACTCGTACCTCAGCTGCTACATCAATCGAGAGGTTAATCTCATCGAAAGCGACACCAGCGATGATGTATACAGCTCAACTTATCAAGGATTTGGCGGAATAGTTACCCGAACAGGTGGCTCAGCATCTTTTGTTCTTGATGAGCCAACTTCCGATGAGGTCGAAGCTGACTGATTATAGGCATTTCCTCTTTGCTCAAACAGCTCCAGGGTTTCACGTTAGAACTAATATTTAATCTACGTCAATTAGTGCTCATTGCCACACAGGCAATGAGCACTTTGATTACAGGCTTTAGCCTGTGCGGGGCGCGCAGCGCGCCGCATCAGAAACCACCCGCTATGCGGGTGGGGCCAAACGGCTTTACAAAGCCGCCCCCTCGCCGGACACTTGCGATTGTTCAGGCCTCAAGGAATCCGAGTCGAGAGGGCGGTGGTGGCGTATGGCCCAGAAGGCCTACAGCCTGTCGCACACGAAGTGGATGTGCAAGTACCACGTCGTGTTCACGCCGAAGTATAGGCGCAAAGTCATCTACAACCAAATAAGGTCCGACCTTGGGGAGATCTTCAGGAAGCTCTGCCAGTACAAGGGGATAGAGATCATCGAGGGGCACCTGATGCCCGACCACGTCCACATGCTGCTGGCGATACCGCCGAAGTACAGCGTGTCGAGCGTGATGGGCTACCTGAAGGGGAAGAGCTCGCTGATGATATTCGACAGGCACGCGAACATGAAGTACAAGTTCGGCAACAGGAAGTTCTGGGCCGAGGGCTACTACGTGTCCACCGTCGGCCTGAACGAGGCCACGATCGCGAAGTACATCCGGGAGCAGGAGAAGGCCGACATCGCGCTCGACCGGCTGAGCGTCAAGGAGTACGAGGACCCCTTCGATAGGGGGCCGGGGCGCAAGTAGCGCCGGTTTGACCGGCCCGCCACGGGTCAATCTGCAGTGCGGCCCGAACCCCGTGAGGGCCGGCGCCTTTAGACGCGTGCCGGAAATCCAAGGGTTATACCCTAAGAGCAAACCACCCCTTTTAGGGGTGGTTTTGATTTCCAAAGACTTTGCATGACAAAGGGGCGTTCCTTTGCTGCGTCCACTGTTGACGGCTACACTCAGAGAGCGTCCCAAATTAGCTATCATTTTATTTGGCAAGCAATATCTGCAGGCAATCGCGCTTTCTGTGGAGGACGCGGTCGATATAGACCTTCTGGTGAAAACGGTAAAACGCGAGATGGTTGTCACAGACCACGAACCGGTAATCGGAGCGTAGGGGATAGATCGAGGAAAGTGGCGTACCAGACTCGGGGAAGCTGGAGAGCAGGTCTATCCGAGCGAGAATGCCCCCTACGATCCTATCAGCTGCTGCGGGATTGTCCTTTTCGACGGCAATGTAGTCCCAGATGTCGTCGAGATCTTGCAGAGCCAGCGGAGAGTAGACGACTTCGCAGCTATGCATGGTTTGCGGCCTTGCGGCGGAAGTGTGCGGCGACGTTGTCCGACGAGACCCATCCGCTCTCATCACCCGAGCTGCGCCCGCGCTCAAGCTCCGACATCAGCGTGCTGATGGCGCAAAACCGGTCGTAATCTTTCATGTCGAGCACCGCGTAGCAACCGTGCCCGTTTTTGGTCAGGAACACCGGGGAGCCCTCGTGGACATCGGAGAGCACCTCGTTGTAATTGCGCAAATCGGAAACAGGTTTAATGGCGGGCATATAAGGCTCCAATCGATGTACGGGAACTTACGATAAATTATACGAATAATATGCAGCACCTGCCAGTCAAAACACCCACATAAAACGAGCCCTAGTCCCCTGGTAAAAAAGAAGACCCACAACGGATGCGTGAGAAAATAGCCACAGAAAGCCCGCTTTCCCTATGAAAACTGCCATGTTTTCTTACCTTTTCCCTATGAAAACTGCCAAAACCCACAGGGGCGCGTGCGGTTCCCGTCAAGGTGAAGTCGGGGACCAACCTTAAGGCGAAGAGCCTGGCGGCGAGTATTAAGCGATTTGGTTATGATTTGGCCATTCGTTTCTCGGCGGGTAAGCCATCTCGGGACGGTGCAATCATCGACTTGCCCTCTACGCGGTGGAATCGCTCCCAAAGCTCCGCCCCAACGACTGCATCACGTTTGAGGCTCTCGGTCCATCATGGTAGAGTTGTCCGCGCGTGAATTTCGGCACACTGCGCGCTATCTGCGCTTTTACCGTTTGGAGGAGTGAACTTGTGAATCCTTCTGTCGCCAAGAAGGCCAGCCGGGCGGTGCGCCTGCTCATGATGGTGCTCACGGCAGTTCTTATCTTCTTCTTCATCAACGTTATGCTGCTCGTCTCCGATATCCAGGGCACAGCGCGCGTGGTTAACTACGCCGGTCTGGTGCGCGGCACTACGCAGCGAATCGTTAAGCTCGAGGACGCGGGCCAGCCACAAGATGACCTGCTCAAGGCCGTGGATTCATACATCAACGGTTTGCGTTACGGAAGTGACGACCTTAACCTCGTCCGTCTCGACGACGACGAGTATCAGTTAAAGATGACTGAGCTTGCAAATTATTTTGATGAGCTTTGCGCCGAGATTATCCGCGTGCGAGAAGTCGGCTACGAGAACACCGACATCATCGCCATGAGCGAGGAGTTCTTTGGCATTTGTGACGATGCCACGAGGCTTGCGGAGGACTACTCCCAGGAGAAGGCTACGGCGCTCAATCGTCTCGAGGGCTTGGTGATCATCGACATCGTGGGCTTGGTGGCGACCTTTGCGGTCGAACTTGCTCGCGCGGTACGCACTGCCGCGCTCAATCGCGAGCTGCAGAACAAGGTTTATCTCGACGAAGCCACGGGACTGCCCAATAAGAACAAGTGCGAGGAAATCTTGGGGCAGGGGCATCCCGTTTCCGCCGAAGCACCCGTCGCGCTGTGCGTCTTCGATCTTAACAATCTGCATACGGTCAATAACCGCTTTGGCCACGAGAAGGGTGACGAATACATTCGTTCTTTTGCCCATCAGCTGGGGCGCGTGGCGTCCGAGACCTGCTTTGTGGGCCGCGACGGCGGCGACGAGTTCATCGCGGTGCTGTGGGATGCCGATCGAGCTGCCGTGGAATCCTGTCTCGCTCGGATTCGTGCGAACGTGAGCGAGTATTCCGAGGCTCACCCCGACATGCCTATCAGCTATGCGGTGGGCTATGCGCTTTCCAGCGATTTTGATGAGCCGCCCACGATGCGCGAGCTCTTTTCACAAGCCGACAAAAACATGTACATCGACAAGAACCGAATAAAGACAGCCGAGGCAGCCGGTCCGCAACGCGAGGACCGCTAAGCCCACAAAACGAGGCCCTGGCCAAACGGCCAGGGCCTCACTAACTTTCATTCCGCTCCAAACGACGGACTGATTGCGCGCAGGAGGGTGCCCCGGGGCACCCTCCGTCAGTAACTGGTCCTACTCGAGCTCAAACGCACCCGTGTACAGCTGGTAGTAATACCCGCGCTTAGCGATCAGCTCGTCGTGGTTGCCGCGCTCGATGATGCGGCCGTGATCCAGGCAGATGATCGCGTCGGAGTTGCGCACGGTGGACAAGCGGTGCGCGATGACAAACGTCGTGCGGCCCTCCATGAGCTTGTCCATGCCCTCCTGCACGATGGCCTCGGTGCGGGTATCGATGCTCGACGTGGCCTCGTCCAGGATCATCGCCGGCGGATCGGCGACGGCGGCGCGCGCGATCGAGATCAGCTGGCGCTGGCCCTGCGACAGCTGGGCGCCGTTACCGGTGAGCATGGTGTCGTAGCCGTCGGGCAGGCGGGTGATAAAGTCGTCGGCGCCGGCGAGCTTTGCCGCCGCGATGCACTCCTCGTCGGTGGCGCTTAGGTTGCCGTAGCGGATGTTGTCCATCACGGTGCCAGTGAACAGGTTCACGTCCTGCAGCACCACGCCCAGCGAGCGGCGTAGATCGGCCTTGCGAATCTTGTTGACGTTGATGCCGTCATAGCGGATCTTGCCGTCGGCAATATCGTAGAAGCGGTTGATGAGGTTGGTGATGGTCGTCTTGCCGGCACCGGTGGCACCGACAAACGCGACCTTCTGGCCTGGCTTGGCAAACACGGACACGCCGTGCAGCACCTCGTGGTCGGGTGTGTAGCCAAAGTCGACGTTGTCCATGACCAGGTCGCCGCGCAGCGGTACGTACTCGATCTCGCCGGTTGCGCGGTGTGGGTGTTTCCATGCCCACATGCCGGTGTGGTGGTCAGCCTCCTCGAACTCCCAAGTCTCGGGGTTCACCTGCGCGTTGACGAGCGTCACGTAGCCCTCGTCGGCCTCGGGCTCCTCGTCGATGAGCTCAAAGATGCGGTCGGCGCCGGCAAGGCCCATGACCACGGCGTTGATCTGCTGCGAGATCTGGCCGATCTGTCCGCAGAACTGCTTGGTCATGTTGAGGAACGGCACTACGACGGAGATGGACAGCGCCATGCCCGAGATGCTCAGGTTGGGCACGCCCAGCGCCAGGAAAATGCCGCCGGCAAGGGCCACCAGCACGTAGAGCAGGTTGCCCAGGTTCATAAGGATGGGCATGAGGATGTTGGCGTACATGTTGGCCTTCTGCGAGACCTCGAAGAGCTTTTCGTTGCGCTCGTCAAAATCGGCCTCGGCGGCAGACTCGTGGCAGAACGCCTTGACGACCTTCTGACCGTTCATGACTTCCTCGATATGGCCCTCGACCACGCCGAGCTCGGTCTGCTGCGCAATGAAGAAGCGCGCGGAGTTGGAGCCGAGCAGCTTGGTCATAAAGGTCATAAAGGCGACGCCGGCGATGATGACCAGGCACATCCACACGCTGTAGTACAGCATGATAAAGAACACCGTGACGATGATGATGATTGTCATGAGCAGGTTGGGCAGCGACTGACTGATCATCTGACGCAGCGTGTCGATGTCGTTGGTGTAGTGGCTCATGATATCGCCGCGCTGGTGCGTGTCGAAGTAGCGAATCGGCAGGTCCTGCATGCGGTTGAACATCATCTCGCGCAGCTTCTCGAGCGAGCCCTGCGTGACGATGGCCATGGCGCGGTTCCAGAAGAGCGAGGACAGGACACCGACGCCGTAGATGCAGGCGAGGGTGGTTACGAGCTGTGCGATCTTGGGCTGCGCGGCTTCCCAATCGCCCGACTGCCACGATTCGCTAATAATTTGCAGGGCGCTCTGAAGGAAGGTCGCGCCGATGGAGTTGATGATGGCGCAGAGCACCACGCCGGCGACGACAAGGGGCAAAAGCACGGGATAGAAGCCAAAGAGCGTCTTGATGAGGCGCGACATGGTGCCGCCCTTGCGGTTGAGCGCGCGCTCGGCGGTCGTTGCCTTACTCATGGGCCTCGCCTCCTTCCTGGGTCTGAGCTTGCGTTGCGGATGCCTCGGTGTCGGCCTCGACGGCTCCTTCGCCCTCGGCAGACATCTTGTTCTGCGAGGTGAAGGTCTCTCGGTAGATCTCGCTCGTCTTGAGCAGCTCGTCATGGTTGCCGATCTGCGCGATGCGGCCGCCCTCCATGACGATGATGCGGTCTGCGTCCTGTACGGAGCTGATGCGCTGGGCGATGATGAGCTTGGTCGTGTTGGGCAGATAGCTTGCCAGGCCTGCGCGAATCTTGGCGTCGGTCTTGGTGTCGACGGCGCTGGTGGAGTCGTCCAGAATCAAGATCTTGGGGCGGCGCAGCAGGGCACGCGCAATGCACAGGCGCTGCTTCTGACCGCCGGAAACATTGGAACCGCCCTGCTCGATCCAGGTGTCGTAGCCCTTGGGGAAGCCGTCGACAAACTCATCGGCGCAGGCCAGATGTGCCGCCTCGCGGACTTCCTCGTCGGTGGCGTTCGGGTCGCCCCAGCGCAGATTCTCGGCGATGGTGCCGCTAAACAGCACGTTTTTCTGCAGCACCATGGCGACCTGGTGGCGCAGCGCGTCCAGGTCGTAGTCGCGCACGTCCACGCCGCCCACGCGCACGGTGCCCTCGGTGGTGTCGTACAGACGGGCGATGAGGTTGACGAGCGTGGACTTGGCAGAACCCGTGCCGCCGATGATGCCGATGGTCTCGCCGCTCTTAATGTGCAAGTCGATGTCGTCGAGCGCCTGGCGCTTCGCGTGCTCGGAATACTTAAAGCTCACGTGGTCAAAGTCGATGGAACCGTCGGCAACCTCGAGCACGGGCTCGGTCGGGTTGGCGATCGTGGGCTCGGCGGCCAGCACCTCGGCAATGCGGTGTGCCGATTCGTCGGCCATGGTCACCATGACAAAGATCATCGACAGCTGCATCAGGCTCATGAGAATCTGGAAACCATAGGTAAAGGTCGAGGAGAGCTGGCCCACGTCGAACAGCGTGCCCTGGCTCGTGATGATGAGCTTGGAGCCCAGGTAGATGATGACGACAAACGCGCCGTTGACGCAGATGTTCATCATGGGGTTGTTAAAGGCGAGCAGCTTCTCGGCGCGGGTGAAGTCCATTTGGACGTCGCGCGCGGCGGTCGCGAACTTCTCCTTCTCAAAGTCTTCGCGCACATAGCTCTTGACCACGCGCATGCCGGTGACGTTTTCCTCGACGGACTCGTTAAGGGCATCGTACTTGTGGAACACGCGCGAGAAGATGGGGCGCACCTTAAAGATGATAAAGAACAGTCCAAAGCCCAGCAGCGGAATGATGACCAGGTAGACCATGGCGACGCTGCCGCCCATGATAAACGCCATGGTAAAGGCGAAGATCAATACCAGCGGCGCGCGCACGGCGATACGGATGATCATCATAAAGGCCTGCTGCACGTTGTTGATATCGGTGGTCAGGCGCGTGACGAGCGAGGAGCTCGAGAACTCATCGATGTTGGCAAAGCTGAACGTCTGGATCTTGTAGAACAGGTCGTGACGCAGGTTCTTGGCGAACCCGCAGCTCGCATGGCTGCAGGTGACGCCGGCCGCGGCGCCAAAAGCAAGCGACGTCAGCGCGATGAGCACCAAAAAGCCTGCGGTGGGAAGCATCTCGGCTACGGTGGCGCCGTCTTTGATAGCGTCGATCAGGTTGGCGGTGATAAATGGAATCAGCATCTCGCAGAGCACCTCGCCAAGCACGAGCAGCGGCGTGGCAACGGTGACTTTCATATAGTCGCGGATGCTTCCCATGAGGGTTTTAATCATCCAGTTCCTCCCAGGTTACGCGGATTTTATCGAGCATTTCGGCGAGGTCCTCGCGCTCGTCATGGGTGAGCGCGCTAAAGGCCTGCTCTCTAAAGCGAATGCGGGCCGCCTGCTCTACGTGGGCCTTTTCCCATCCCGCTTCGGTCAGGCGAATGGTGAGCTGCCGCCGGTCTTTGGGATTGCGGCTGCGCTCGATAAGGCCGGCGCATTCGATCTTGGAGAGAATCTCGGAAAGCGAACCGGGCTTAAGATCAAAGTGCAGGCCTAGTTCCTGCTGTGACATCTCGCCGTTTGGCTGCTTGGCGAGCAAGCAGACGATGGGGGCCTTTCCCGAGGCGCCGCCGCCGTGAAAGTGCAGAAAGTGGCCGCAGAAGCCCAGCCCGTTTAGGATGTGCTTGGCGAGCGCGTCTGATTGGGACTGTGCCGCGGGCGCATCTGCGGGTTCATGGGGGTCGCCGCCCGGCGTGTGGGGGCAGAGGCCGATGTGGTCATCGCACATGGTGTCGCTCCTTTCTTTAGTTAGGTAGTGCAATTGTTTTGTGCCTAACTAATTTAGGAGTGCAAGAAATAAATGTCAAGGTACCAAACTTATTAAGTTACGGCGTTTTACCAAACGCCGTAACCGCTCGACGCTGCAAACGCTCCTAAGCGGCAATCTGGCGTTCAATCATCGGACATGGCCACAAGGCCTATGCCCTCTTCTTTCACGCCACCTTGCTCGCTTAGGAGCGTTTTCGCTGTCCGTCCTCAACATGTGATTCCGCCACGGTCCGCTTCGGTGCATGT
This sequence comes from uncultured Collinsella sp., assembly GCA_900544875.1. Lineage (GTDB taxonomy): Bacteria > Actinomycetota > Coriobacteriia > Coriobacteriales > Coriobacteriaceae > Collinsella. The sequence continues at coordinate 95,536 of UQWS01000003.1, forward strand.
GATCCCTTGGGGACGGAGGAAAAGTAGTCGTTGGGGACGTTCTTGTTTGACTAGTCATTTAAGAACGTCCCCAACGACTAACTTCCTCTTTCCCGAAACCTATCCGCAACAATTTGCACTTCGCACTGCTCGCCTCCGCTCACAACGTCCCCTGCGCTACACTTAGTCGCACTGTGGCGCTGCCGCGCCGCGCCCGAAGCAAGGGAGACCCTCATGAAGAATACTCAGCTGCTGCTGATTAACGATATGTGCGGCTACGGGAAGGTCGCGCTTTCCGCCATGCTGCCGGTGCTGTCGCACATGGGCTACCGTATCCATAACCTGCCGACGGCGCTCGTTTCCGACACGCTCAACTACCCCAAGTTCTACATCCACGACACCACTGAGTACGTGCGCCAAAGCCTCGCTATCTGGGAGGAGCTCGGCTTTGAGTTCGACGCCATCTCGACCGGCTTTATCGTGACCGAGGAAGAGACGCGTATCATCTCGGACTTTTGCCACCGCCGTGCGCAAAAGGGCACCAAGGTGTTCGTCGATCCCATCATGGGCGACAACGGCAAGCTCTATGCCGGTGTGCCCGAGTCCACGATTGGCCTTATGCGGCACCTGCTGGAGTGCGCAGACTACGCGGTGCCCAACTACACCGAGGCCTGTCTGCTTGCCGATAGGCCTATCGCCGAGCAAATTGCACCCGATGAGGCCCGCGCCCTTGTGGACGCCGTGCGCGAGCTGGGTGCCAAGTCGGTGGTCATTACGAGCGCCGTGGTCAATGGCACAAACGCGGTTGTCGGTTACGACCATGTGGCGGGGGAGTACTTCACGATTCCCTTTGAGCTCATTCCGGTCTATTTCCCGGGTACGGGTGACACGTTCTCGGCGGTGCTCGTCGGCCGCGTTATGGCGGGCTGGAGTCTGCAGCGCGCGACGTCCGATGCCATGCGTGTGGTGGCCGAGCTTATCGAGCGCAATGCCGACCAAGAGGACAAGTCGGCCGGCCTTCCCATCGAGGCCTGTCTGGATGTGATTGATCATGAGTAGCGCTGGCGAGGGCGGTGCCAAGCCTGCGGGCGGGGACAAGCCGCTCGGCGCGCCGCGCGGCAAGCGTCCGCGTATCCGCATAAGCTGCGTGGACCAGCTGGGGACGTGCCGCTGCCATCATGGTCACAAGCCGGGCGATGTCTTTGACTTTGACCGAGATCGCAGCAAGATGTGCGCCATGGCCTGCCATGTGGGCTTTCCCTATATCGATATCCTGCGCTATGGCGGAACGGTGCCCGGCAACGAGCCCGGTACGGCAAGGTTCTGCTGCCCCGAGGTCGATACGTTGAACGTCTGGCTCGCCGAGATCGTCGACGAGTAACCGAGCGTGGATAATTTCCCAACGAGATAATGAGCGTGGATTTTCTCTCGTTTGGGGCGCCCTTGAACGCTCAAAGTGGGAGATTTTCCACGCTCATTTCTTCATGTAGGAGATTATCCACGCTCGTTTCGCGCCGAAGGCGTGGCCCGCGAGCTCGCTTGCCTACAGCTGCTCGAGCATAGCGGTGCAACCGGCGAGCACATCGCGGTAGGTGGCATCGAAGTTGCCGGTGTACCAGGGATCGGCCACGTCGCCGGGGCGCTCGGTCCAATCGAGCAAGCGCGTAATCTTGCCGTCGGGGTCGTCGCCAAAGATGCGACGCAGGCCACGCGCGTTTTCAGCATCCATATAGACAATGTGATTCCAGTCGCCATACTCCGCGCGACGCACCTGACGTGCGCGATGCGCGACGACGGGAATCGCGACTTCGCGCAGCTTGGCAACGGTGCCGTGGTGTGGCGGGTTGCCGATCTCCTCGGTCGAAGTCGCGGCGGAATCGATGACAAACTCGCCCGCGCGCCCAGCGCGGTGCACCAGCTCGGTAAACACCGACTCGGCCATCGTCGAGCGGCAGATGTTGCCGTGGCAGACAAAGAGAACGCGATGGACGGGCTTTGGGCTATTCATGACCAGCTCTCTCCAAACGAAGCCAAGTACGACGCATTATCGAACGGCGTCCCTAGGCTCTGACGATGCCAGCGAGCGCGACAGGTTCATGCTGGGAACTTCGATTATGCGCCAGAACACAACGGAGACGAGCATGCTTGCGGGCAGCGAGACCGCGGCAATCGCGAGCGGGTCGACAATCCCGAGCCTGGGCAGCAGGGCAACGAGCGCACCGATGACCATGGCGTGGGTAAGGTAGAGGCTGTACGACACCTTTCCCAAAAAGACCATGGGGGCCGCAGAGAGCGCACGGCGCGTGAACCCGTCGGCGATCGCGACGACAACCACCACCAGGCAGGCCGCGTTCATGGCGGTGGACTTCAACGCCTCGAGGACCCCACCGGGATGCCACGCGAGCGAGAGCTCGATAACACCAACGGAGGCCACAAGCAGCGCCAGCTCGGCCAGCATTGAAAGCTTGACGGCCTTGATTTTGTCGAATCGCCGGGCCACCATGACGCCAAGCCAGAACATCAGGCAAAAGCGCAGCGGAAAGTAGCCCGTCCAGTGCGAGACAAGCACCGCAATAAAGGTCGCAACAACCGCCAGACCCGTCCGGCGAATCCTTGATATGCACCAGATGGCCAGCGGAAGCGTCAGGCTAAACCAGAGCTCCCAGCTCATGGACCAGACGGGAGAGTCAACGCGGACAAGCTGCGCGCCAAAGAGGTTGTTGGCGCCATCGGACACGTTGAACAGCACGTCGAACTGCATGAGGATGTCATGAACCGCAGTGGGAAGGCCCGCGTCGTAGGCGACGGCAAGCGCGGAGCGCGACGCGGACCCCAGGCGCCAGGCCACGTAGCCCATAGGAAGGGCCAGCGCAATCGCCGCAAACAGCGGCACGCAGAGGCGGACGACCCTCCTTGGGTAGTAGCCAAGCCAGTCGTACCCGCCGCTCCCCATGCGCTTAAAGGGAACAAGAGACAGCACTATGCCGGACAGGATAAAGAACACCATAACCGACGCGGTGCCAGGGAAGAGGCTCGGACCCCCCGCGCCAAACGGCTTGACCATGATGTCGACGTGATACAGGAACACCATCAGCGCCCCGAGCCCTCGCAGGCCGTCAAGCGACAAGATGCGCTTCTCGCGACCAGGCATCACCACTCCTTCCTTCGTGCATTCGAGCAGAGCGTCCCATTTTATACCCTCATGGATTTAGCGTACCGAGAAAGACCCCCCAAATCGGGCGGATTCGTGGGTCTGGCTCATCTTTATGTACGCTGTCCGGAGCCGCGACCGCCGGCAGCAAGGGCGCCGGCACCCGCCCTACTCGGCCACGCGCTCCTTGCCACCGGCCTCCGAGGGGTCGTCCTTCTCGACCTCGTCCTCGCGGATGCCCATCTCGAGACTCTTCTGGTGCATCTTCTGCACCAGCGCCGGCTCCTTGACCAGAAGGTCGTACACCACGGCAGACACCAGCACAAAGGCGGCCTGCAGCAGGAAGGGCGGCAGGTAGTCGGGGCGCTCCACGTTGGGGACCATGACCGAGATGGCAACCAGCATGACGCCCGTGTCGGCGTAGCCCACGATCTTCTGCACGGAGTCGGCCTTGGTGCGCAGCGGGTGCGGCGTGATGTCAGCCACGATGGCCACCGTCATGGTGCGGTACACGCAGATGGCAAGCAGCGTGATCAGGATGGCGCAGATAAGCAGCGGCAGGCTTCCCGCGTTGTTTGCGATTGCGATGAGCGGCAGATGTTGCCATGACAGATAAACAGTACGCGTTGCATATGCGGTTTCCTTTCGATCGTCATCATCGAGCTCGAGTATCGCATCTACGCCTACGCCTACGCCTACGCCTACGCCTACGCTTACGTTTACGCCCTCGCCCGCTTGCGCTCCCAACGAGCCAGCTTAATCGTCACCAGCGTAAGCACCCAGGCCACAAGCGAGAACGCGGCGCCCACTGCGCCTACATATGCAATGCCAACGCTGCTTACCACGGCGCCGCCCACTGCGGTGCCAAACGAGATGCCGACGTTAAACGCCATGGGCTCAACCGAACTTGCGAGAACCATCGACTTGGGATGGCGGCTGCGTGCTACGTCCATAAAGTGCGTGATGCACGATACCGAGAACAGGTACATGAGCAGCGCCAAGCTAAAGACAAAGACAAGTGCGAGCGGCATGGTGCCGCCCACAGCAAACAGCCCGAGTAGCGCCGCAGCCTGCAGCACAAACGTCACAAGCAGCGCCTTCATGCCAAAGCGTGCATCGATCCATCCGCCCAGGATGTTCGAGATCAGACAGAACACGCCGTAGGCCATAAGCGTGGTGCTCGCCTGAACGGTGCCCATACCCAGCACCTGCTCAAGATAAGGCGTCACGTAGCCGTAGAAAACGTAGACCGAGCCTACGCCAAACAAAAAGATGAGCATGCCGGTGATGATGCTCGGCTCGCGCAGCAGACCCGCCTGCTCGCGAAAGGTGGCAGGCTCGTCGGTTTGCCCAGCGCGCGGCATAAACGCCACGAGCGCTCCGCAGATCAGAACGGCAAAGGTCAGCGTGCCGTACATGGCCACGTGCCAGTCGAGCGTGTCGGCCACGAACTTGCCAATCGAAGTGACAAAGACCATTGCCACGGAAAACGCACCATATACCACCGAGATGGCAAGCGAAGTTTGCTGCGGGGACAGCAGCTCGGGGATGTACGTCACGCCCACGGCGAGCAGTGCGCCCGAGACAGAGCCCAGGACAATGCGCGAGATAAACAGTACCTGGAAGTTGGGCGCCAACGCCATGACCAGGTTGCCGAGCACAAAGACAATGCTGTAGCACACGAGCAGCTGGTAGCGGCGGAACCGCCCCGTGCTGAGCGCGAGCACCGGCGTGGCGATAGCGTAGACCAGCGCGAACACGCTGATGAGCTGACCCGCGGTGGCAAGCGATATGCCGAGTTCCGTTGCCAAGTCGCTTTCGATACCGATGACCACGAACTCGGAGCAGCCGAGCGAGAATCCCAACAGCACGAGCAGCGCCAGGCAGAGCTTGGTGCGCGCGGGGGAGAGCGCGGCGGCGGTTGACTTACTTTTAGGCGTGGTTGCGGCGGTCAAGGTTGTCACTCCAATGTCGCATGAATAAGCGGGATTCAATCCCTGCAACTCTAACAGAATGTGTCAGGTGCCTGCCCCCTTTGTCGCAGGCTGCGCTTGCCTGTATAGTCGCAATACAGGCGAAGATGGTCTCAGGTACATCGCGGGCGACAGGAGATCCCATGGGTATGCACACGACAAAGGTTGCAGTGGGCGAGGGCAAGTTTGCGCTCGAGGCCCAGCTGACGGTGACGCCGCGAGGCATGGCGGTGTACGCCTGCTCGCCGGAGTTCGCGCACCTGGGCGCTACGGCGCAGGCCATTCCGCGCCCCGAGCCCGGCCGTACGGCGACGGTGAGCATCCTGGCCGTTCCGTGCCATCGAGATGAGATCCCGGCGCACGATATCGCGGCGGCGCTGGCCACGCGCTTTGGCGCGCCGGTCGTTGCAAGCACGGGATTTCATGTGGAGCAGGCGAGCGGGGACGACCTGCAGCGCGTGCTCGACAATACCAAGGAGCTCATCGCCGCGCTCGAGGAGGCCGCCGCGCGCATCCTGCGCGCCGGCTGGGATGAGGGCGGTGCAGGCGCCGAGGTCGTGGCGGTCGATGCCGCGACCGGCGAGGCGCTTGGCCCTGTCGATCGCATCGAGGCACATGCCGGCGAGGGCATCCTGCATCAGGCATTTCTGACGCTTCTAGTTGAGGGCCGGGGCGAAGACGCACACCTGCTGCTCTGTCGTCGCAGCCCGCTCAAGCGACTGTGGGGCGGGGTGCTGGCCGATGGCTGTGCCGGCCATCCGCTCCCCGGGGAAGACGTCGCGGCCGCCACGGCACGTCGCATCAACGAAGAACTTGGCATCACGCGCGAGCCCGATCAGCTCAAGCACCTCGGACACGTGGTGTACCGCGAGGACCACGGCGACGGCCGCTGCGAGTGCGAATGGTGCGAGGTGTTCGCAGCCCATGTTGAGCCGGGCGAGCTGCATATCAACCAAGAGGAGATCTCGGAGGTGCGTCGCGTGGCCCCGTCCGAGCTCGACGGCTACCTGCGGGGTCGCCCCGAGCAGCTGGCCCCCTGGCTCCGCGAGGCTCTGGAGGTCCCCTCCATCCGCGCAGCCCTCGCTATGTGAAAAAAGACAGTCCCTTTGCCACATCCAAACCGTCACAACATTTGATGAAAATCTCGAAAACGAGGAAAAGCGTCGAATGTTGTGACGCTTTTTGTCCAGGGAATCGCTCCTCATCCAAAAAAATCCGCTTGACTGTATTGCCGCAACACAGCGCAACGTAAGGGGTGTCCGATAACGGGCGCCCCTTTTTAAGCGGCAACGTGACCGCGAATCCGGAGCGCCCCCAACAAGAAAGGCGGGGAGATGGAAGCGGAAAAGAAGGCATTTAAGATCACCAAGCGCGAAATTGGCTTTGTGCTGGGTATCGTTGTCTTTTTGCTAGTGAAGTTTCTTCCTTTGGCGGAGCTGAGCTCGACGGTCGAGCTTACGGTCGGCGGTCAGACCTGTCTGGCACTGACGCTCGCCACGGTGGTGTTCTGGGCATGTGGCGTGGCACAGCCGGGCTTTGTGGGCCTGCTCTACTGCGCGCTGCTCGTTCTGTTTAAGGTGTGCGTGGACGACACGGGCGCCGCGAGCATCTCGGCGACGGTCGCCTCCACGTTTAGCTCGTGGACCAAAGCCACCATGTGGCTCGTCATCGGCGCCTACCTCATCGCCAGTGCAGTCAAGGAGTCGGGCCTGGGCGAGCGCATCGCCTATGCGTTCATGCTCAAGTTCGTGCGCGACGCCAAGTCGCTCATCATCTCGATCTTCGCGCTCACCTTTGTGCTGTCGCTGCTGATCCCGCATCCGTTCCCCCGCGCCTTCCTCATCCTCGCCGTCGTCTCGGTCATCGCCGAGTCCGCCGGCTACGGTGACGACGACCGCGGCAAGCTCGGCTTCCTCGTGTTTGCCGCTGCCGCCCCGGGCTCCATGTTCTTCCTGACGGGCGACTCCACGCTCAACCCGCTCGTTGCGCAGTACAGCGCCGAGGCCGGCGGCATGAGCCCGTCCTTCGTCGACTGGTTCCTGTGCATGAGCGTGCCCATGCTGGTCGCGCTGCTGTGCACCCTGTTCCTGGGCCTCTTCCTCTTTAAGCCCAGCAAGGAGCTCGTCTACGATCGCGAGCAGATCGTGGCCAAGCAGGCTGCGCTCGGCAAGCTCTCCGTCAAGGAGATCCGCACCATCGTGTGGCTTATCATCGCCATCGCGCTGTGGCTCACCGTCTCGGGCGATTACATCGGCTGGGTCACCCTGGCCATCGGCGTCTGCCTCGCCATGCCCGTCATCGGCGAGGTCCTCACCCCCGCCAGCTGGAATGCTGTCGACATCAAGTCCCTCATGTTCCTGACGGCCGCCATGGCCGTGGGCTCCGTGGGCGGTGCCACCGGTATGAACGCCTGGATCGCCGACGTCGTGCTTCCCAGCTCCGTGCCCGAGAACATCTTCCTGTTCGCCCTGCTTGTCGCTGCGCTCTCCATGATCATCCACATGTTCATGGGCTCGGTCATGGCCGTACTCGGCGTGTGCGTGCCGGCGTTCATCAGCTTCGCGGCCGGCTCCAGCGTGAGCCCGCTCGCCGTGGCGCTCATCGTCTTCACGTCCATCAACATCCACTACATCCTGCCGTTCCATAACCTGCCGATCCTTATCGGCGAGGGCAAGGACGCCGGCGGCTACACCTCCAAAGAGGCCATGCGCATGGGCATTCCCCTCACCGCGGTCGTCTTTATCGTCGTGCTGGTCGAGGCCGCCTGGTTCCATCTCTTTGGCCTGATGTAAGCGGCCGAGCGCTTGGGCTGCAAACATCCGAGTGCTTGAACCGCGAGTTGCCAAGCGCTCCATCTATAAGCGCTGCGGCCCCACTACGTTACCCAGCCCGGCGGCACTCCCGTCGCCGGGCACTCTCCCGAAAGGAGCACGCTATGTCCACTACCGATGCTTCCCAGATCCACGACCTGCGCTCCGCGCTCGACTTTTTGCGTGAGATGCCGGGCCAGCTGCTCGAGACCGACACCCAGGTCGACCCGGACGCCGAGGTCTCGGGCGTCTATCGCCACGTCGGTGCCGGCGGTACCGTTATGCGTCCGACCAAAGAGGGTCCGGCGATGGTCTTCAACAACGTCAAGGGCTTTGACGATGCCAAGGTCTGCATCGGCATGCTTGCCAGCCGCAAGCGCGTTGCCGCCCTGCTCGACCTTGACGAGGAGCACCTGGGCCTCGAGATCGGCAAGCGCTTCGAGAGCTTGATTGCGCCTAAGCAGATCGCCGAGGGCGCGCACGTCGACTGCCAGGAGGTCGTGTACAAGGCGACCGACGAGGGCTTTGACCTGCGCAAGATCGTTCCCGCTCCCACCAACACACCCGTCGACGGTGGCCCCTACATCACCATGGGCCTCGCCTACGGCACGAGCCCCGACGGCTCCCAGTCCGACGTGACCATCCACCGCTTCTCCTGCGTCGACAAGGACAAGCTCGCCATGTGGATCACTCCGGGCAGCCGTCACCTTGGCGCGTTCTTTGACGAGTACTGCCAGCGCGGCGAGGACATGCCCATCTCCATCTCCATCGGCCTGGACCCCGCCGTGTACATGTGCTGTGGCTTCGAGGCGCCCACCACGCCGCTCGGCTTCAACGAGCTGCAGATCGCCGGCGCCCTGCGCGGCCACGCCGTCGAGCTTGCCGACTGCGTCACCGTTCCGCAGAAGTGCATTGCCAATGCCGAGTACGTGCTCGAGGGCTACCTCATGCACGACGAGACCATCAACGAGGACGTCAACGGCCACGGCTACGCCATGCCCGAGTTCCCCGGCTACACCGGCGGCGCCAAGGTCTGCCCGGTGATCAAGATCACCGCCGTCACCACGCGCGTCAATCCCATCATGGAGAGCTGCATCGGCCCTTCGCACGAGCACGTGTCCATGGCCGGTATCCCCACCGAGGCTTCCATCTACAAGATGGTCGAGACCGCTATCCCGGGCCGCCTGCTCAACGTCCACGCTGCCCCCTGCGGCGGCGGCAAGTTCGTTGCCATCATGCAGTTTAAGAAGTCGAGCAAAAATGACGAGGGCCGTCAGCGCAACGCCGCCATGCTCGCCTTCTCGGCATTCTCCGAGCTCAAGCACGTCATCCTTGTTGACGAGGATGTCGATATCTTCGATATGAGCGACGTGATGTGGGCCATGACCACGCGCTTCCAGGCCGACGTGGACCTCATCACCATCCCCGGCTGCCACTGCCACGTGCTCGACCCGTCCAACGATCCCGCGTTCGACCCCACGATCCGCGAGCATGGCATCGCCTGCAAGGCCATCTTCGACTGCACGGTCCCGTTCGACCTCAAGAAGAACTTCATTCGCTCGCAGTTCATGGAGATCGACACAGACAAGTGGGCCAAGGAGATTGCTTTCTAGTAAGTAGCCCTACCAAGTAGTTAAGGAGCCGTCATGCCTGAGTCTTCTGTCCGTCCCCGTCGCATTGTCGTTGGCGTGTCTGGCGCCAGCGGCGCCGCACTGGGCCTCGAGTGCCTCAAATGCCTGCGTCAGGCTGGTGCCGAGTCGGCGCTTGTCGTCACGCGCGGGGGAGAGATCACCATCGAGCAGGAGCTCGGCATGACGCTCGACGAGTATGCCACGCATGCCGATGTGGTCTACGACAACAAGAACATCGGCGCTGCCATCGCAAGCGGCACCTATCCGGTCGACGGCATGATTGTGGCCCCTTGCTCCATGAAGACGCTCGCCGGCATTGCGAGCGGCTACAGCGAAAACCTGTTGCTGCGTGCGGCCGACGTGCAGATGAAAGAGCAGCGCCGCCTGGTGCTCATGGTGCGCGAGACGCCCTTCAGCGCCATTCACGTCGATAACATGGCGCGCCTGGCGCGCGTGCCCGGCATCATGCTCATGCCGCCTATGCTCACGTTTTACAACGGCCCCGCCACGCTCGATGACGCGGTGCATCACATCGCCGCCAAGGCGCTCGAGGCCGTCGGCGTGCCATGTGCAAACTATAAGCGCTGGTCATAGGCGTCTTTAGGGTAGGATACGAATAGTGTTTAAGCCCGCTGCCCCTGCGGCGGGCTTTGGTGTGTCGGGAGGATCTATGCAGACGGGCATGTATGCGATTAGCGAGATGGCGAGCTTGTTTAACGTTTCGCGCCAAACGCTCATCTACTACGACAAGATCGGCTTGTTTAAGCCCGCCGTGGTGAACGAAAAGGGCTACCGTTTCTATTCGCCTACGCAGATCCCGCTCATGCGTCTGATCTGCATGCTTCGCGACCTGGGATTGGAGCTCGACGAGATCGATCGCCTGACCTCGACGTTCGACATTGGAGAGATGACAGACCACCTGCGCTCGCGGGTGCAGGCGCTCGACGAGCAGATTGCCGGGCTCAAAGCCGAGCGTGCGAGCGTGCAGGAGCGGCTGAGTTTTTACGACGAGGCGGTCTATTGGCGCGAGCGCGAGGGCAAGCCGGAGCTCAAGCAATTCGAGCGTCGCTACGTGGTCTTTGAGGAGTTTCCGGGCGATATCGAGCGCGGCCGCTCGATGCTTCACCCTACGCTCATGCGGGCAATCCTGCGCATGCGTACGTTGACGGGCACGCGCCCCATGCGCGGTTGGGGCGCCATGCTGCGTCGCGAGGCGCTGCATTCCGACGACCCCATCGCCGGCGCCGGCTCCTTTGCCGTGCTGCCGCGCGGTGCCGAGGAACTGCTGCCGAGCGATGCTGCCGAGCTGGCAGAGATCGGCATAGAAGTGCTGCCCGAGGGCACATACCTGTGCATGAGCCGCTGGGGCATGCCGTACGAACCCGAGGGCATCCGCGCCGTCGTGGCCTGCATGGACAAGCACGCGCTCCAGCCCGTTGGCAACGCTTTCGACTTTTGCTACCTCGATACCACGAGCTACGACGAGTCCCACCAAGAGGACTTCTGCTGCATCCAAATCCCCGTCGCCCTTCAGATGTGACAAGGGGACAGTCCCTTTGTCACATCCACGCCCATTTCTTAGAAACTTGCAAAATCTGCAAGTTTCTAAGGTAACATCTTATAAACTTGCAAAAAATGCAAGTTTATAAGGTTTCACGCCTGGTCGAGCGCTAGGGAGACTCTATGAACATCGTTCGCCGAAGCCGCTATCTTGATCGACTCATTGCTTTTCAGGATACCGACCTCATCAAAATCGTGACGGGTATACGCCGTTGCGGCAAATCCACGTTATTGGACATGATGAGGGAGCACCTGGCGCAGCAGGGGGTGCCGGCAGAGCGTTTGCTGACCTTTAAGATGGAATCTCTAGAGTACGCGGGGGTTACAGATTATCTGACGTTTTATCGCATGGTTCGGGAGCGCGTTGACGGTGTCGATCGCCCCTATCTGTTCTTTGACGAGCTCCAGAATGTCGAGGGTTGGGAAAAGGCGGTCAACTCGCTCCGAGTGGATTTGCCGTGCGACATCTATGTCACGGGCTCCAATGCCTTTATGCTATCGAGCGAGCTTGCAACGCTTATCTCGGGTAGATATATCGAGGTCAAGATGCAGCCCCTCACGTTTGGCGAGTATCTTGATTTTCGCTCGATTGATGCGGTCGTCGCCGAAGGGCTCGGTGAGCGGGTTGAGCTCGTTTCCAAGACGGGCAATCGCCTTAATTCAAATACCGTGCTTGAGCAGTACATAACCTACGGCGGCATGCCGTTTCTGGCTCATGACGAGCCGAGACGCGAGGCGTGCCGTGACTACATCCGCAGCCTCTATCAGACGATTGTCGCGCGCGATATCCTATTGCGCGCGACGCGTAGAGGTCGCGGAGCTATCACCAAGCGCGACGTTCTCGAGCGGCTCTGTGCGTATCTGGCAGACAACATCTCCAATCAAACCTCGGTCAATAAAATCGTAGGGACGCTCAACGAATCGGCGGGCGGTAAGACCAACGCATCGACGGTGTCGGCGTATATTGACGCTCTGGAAGAGACGTACCTGTTTACCAAGGTAAAAAGGTATGACGTCAAGGGGCGGGAGCTTCTCAAGACAGGCGGTAAATATTACATAGCCGATACGGGAATCCGCAGCTATCTTGACGGATATAGAGGCAGCGATAGCGGAAGGATGCTCGAGAACGTTATCTACAACCAGCTTGTCTTTGAAGGATACGAAGTGTTTTGCGGCCATCTGCGCGCGGGGGAAATCGACTTTGTCGCAATCGGCGAGGGATCGGACCGTAAATATATCCAGGTTACCGAACGGATCGATGCCGAGGCGACAAGAGAGCGTGAGCTGCGACCGCTCAAACTAAACACGCTGGGAAAAATCCCTGATTCGTACGAGAAGATCTTGATTGTCAGGGATGGTGAGCATCCAACAGACATCGACGGCATCAGAATCGTAGGGGCGGCCGATTTCTTGCTGAGAAACAAGATCGCCCACGGCTAAACGCAAAATGTGACAAAGGGATAGTCCCTTTGTTGCATTCCATGCGAGCTGCCGTGTCATATGGGGGTATAAGGCTAGCAAGTGTTTATTTGCGAGGCCTAAGGGGCGCCCCGTATGGATATCGATAGCTTTGAATGGTGGTATAGCGAGGGCGAGGCTCCAGATGAGGGGTGGGATGAGCCTTTGCCAAGTGACGAGTCGGGCGACGGGCCCGATGCGGGTTCTAATGCCGACACCACGGCCGAATCCGCTGCCGCTGACCAGGACTCCGACCCCGCCGCGCCCCTGACCTTCGAGCAGGCCTGGGCCCAGGCCGAGGCCGACGAGGCCAAGGCCGATGCCACGGCCACGCTGGGTGAGCCAGCCGATATGTCCATCTCGCCGGCCAAGACCCCGCAGCCGCGCCACACCATCGACCCCGGCAGCACGGCATCCTTCAGCATACTCGACGTGCCCGCGCAGGGTGCCCAGGCGCCCGCCCCCACGCATCGCCCCAACCTGGCTCGCGAGGAAGACGCGGCCCGCCGCTCACCGCTCGGCCCCATCCTCATCGCCTTCATGGCCGGCGTCATCGCTTGTTCGGCGATCGGAAATGTCTGGAGCCACGTGGAGCAACAGCGCAAAGACGCCGCCAAGGTCGAGATGTCTGTCGAGCAATCGCTCAGCCGTACGCGCTCGGTGCATGTGTCGGTCGAGGTCAAGGACGGTGCGACGTGGGATACCGCGCGCGGCGACAGCCAGATGCTCGTCCATATCGTGGGCCGCACGCTCAAGGGGCGGGCGATTGACGAGTATCAATATGTCAACTCCGCTGGCGACGGCATCGAACTCAAGCCCGGTGACTACGAGCTCACCGTCGATGAACCGCCCGTCGCCACCGACGGCACGCGCTTCCGTGCCTCAAAGCGCATGGTTCCCGTGAGCTTTAACTCGCAGGCGCCCGATACGGTCGACACCACGCCGCAGGGCGGGTTCGACCTTTACGCGATTGCTCAATAACTGCGCCTGCCGTCCCGTCCCGCCGCCAAGAGTGGGACAATAGCCCTCGACACTGTTGTTTACTTTTGGAGGAAGTAGCATGTCCACCGTCACTACCATCAAGCGCGGCGGCCTTACCGCTGTCATCGATTCCATGGGCGCCCAGCTCACGAGCCTTGCCCTCAACGGCAACGAGTATCTGTGGCAGGGCGACCCGGCCTTTTGGGGCAAGCATGCGCCGATTCTGTTCCCCATCGTGGGTTCGCTGCGCAACAACACGGCAACGTCTGCGGCCGGCACCTGCGAGATGCCGCGCCACGGCCTCGCTCGCATTGTCGAGCACAAGCTGGTCGAGGTTTCGGATAACGGCTCGTCTGTCACCTACGAGATTACCGACACGCCCGAGTCGCTCAAGGCCTTCCCGTTCCACTTTAAGCTCAACATGACCTATGCCCTGACCGGCGACGCCACGCTTACCCAGACCTTTGCCGTTACGAACACCGGCGACGTGGACCTGCCGTTCTCGGTGGGCGGCCACCCTGCATTTAACGTGCCCGCCCCCGGTGCCGAGGACGAGGCATTCGAGGATTACGAGCTGGCGTTTACCGAGGCTTGGACCAACGAGGCTCCCATCATCACGCCCGATGGCCTCATGACGTTTGAGGGTAGCTACAAGGCGCCCGATAACTCTGACGTGCTGCCCATCACGCACCGCAGCTTCGATAACGATGCCATCATGTTCACCGATACCCCGGGTTCCACGCTCACGCTGCGCGGCCGCAAGTCGGGCCACGGCGTCAAGATCGACTTTGAGGGCTTTAAGTACATCGGCGTGTGGTCCGCTGCCAACGACGCCCCGTTTGTGGCGCTCGAGCCCTGGACCGGTCACACCACCATGGACACCGAGGACGACGTCTTTGAGCACAAGGTCAACACCATTACCTTGGCTCCCGGCGCCACCGACAAGCGCTCCTTTAGCGTTACCCTGCTCTAGGGGTTCCGCCGTTCTAACGAACGGCGGACCGGTCGACGCTGCGCGCCACCCAGAGCGACAATTTGTCATTCAAAAGGCAAGGCACGACCAGAAGGTCTATGCCTTGCCTTTTTTATGCCAAGCGGTGCATGGGGGGCAGGCTGCTTTGCGCCAATCGTCCTCGCGTGTCTATTAATTTTTCGCGCACATGCCGCGCTGCTGGTTGCGGGCGTATATCCTGTCTTATTGTCAGTAAGGCAAAATAGGGAAGGCACCAGATGCAACCTCGGCAACAGCGCGGCATGCAGGCCCAGCCGGTATGCAGCCGTCGCATCTTTTTGGGTAGCGCTCTCGCTGCGAGCGCTTCCGTCGTCGCCGGCGCGCTCGCCGGCTGTCAGCGCCCGTCCACGCTCAAGGTGGTTCAGCCCACGACGGGCGGCGGTCGCGACGACCTGTCCGATTCCGTGATCGGCAAGGACAAGATCCGCATTGGCATGGAGGCGGCCTACGCCCCGTACAACTGGCAGGTTTCCGAGGCCAGCGAGTTCACCATCCCCATCGACAACGTGCAGGGCGCCTATGCCGATGGCTACGACGTGCAGATCGCCAAGATCGTCTGCAAGGCCCTCGGTGGCGAGCCCGTTGCCGTCAAGCAGAGCTTCTCGGGCCTTATCGATTCGCTCAACAACGGCCAGATCGACCTCATCATCGCCGGCATGAGCGCTACGCCCGAGCGCGAAGAGTCCGTCGGTTTTTCCGACCCGTACTTCATTGGCTACTTTGGCCTGTTCGTAAAAGAGGGCTCGCCCTACCAGAACGCCACCAAGCTCAGCGACTTCAGTGGTGCCACGGTGCTCGGCCAAAAGGACACCATGCTCGATACCGTCATCGACGAGATCCCGGGCGTTGTCCACAAGAACCCGGTCGACTCCGTCCCCACGGTGTTTTCGAACCTGCTGCAGGGCACGTGCGACGCCGTGACCTATAACACCGAGAACGAGAAGGGCTATATGGCCCAAAATCCGGGCATTGTCCCCATTCATTTTGCCGAGGGCGAGGGCTTTAAGCAGGAGGTCACGACAAACGTCGGCTGCCGCAAGGGCTCGGACAAGCTGCTTAAGCTCATCGACAAGACACTCAAGGGCATTAGCCAAGAGGAGCGCGACCAAATGTGGGACGCGTGCCTCGACCGTCAGCCGGCATAGGGAGGCAGCATGAAAACCATCAATCGCCTGGCCTCCTTTATCAAGGCCGACCACCGTTATGTATACCTGGGCACGAGCGTTATCGCGGCGCTCGGCCTGGCGTTTAGCCAACGCAACCCCACGTCGCTGAGCTTCTTGGCGCCTACGGGCGTGTTCCAAGACTGCCTCTGGGCGATCCTTTGGGCGTGGTTCGTCGTGTCGGCGGCGGCGCTGGCCACCAAGCTTATGCACTGGAGCGACTATCGCGTAAAGTCGCCGTTCGCATCCGAGCGTTGCCGTCGTGACGCACGCCTGGGCAGCTACGTCGTGGTCGCCATCGCGGCAGTTTTCTTTATCGACCGCTGCGTCATGTCGTTTATCGACCTGGTACAGGTGAGTATTGTCTCGGACTCCAACCCCAGCGACTTTTTGTCGAGCCTGGTCTACATGACCTACAAGAGCGGGGACTTCTTCATTCGCGGTATCGAGATCACCATCGCGCTTGCCACCTTCGGCACCGTCATTGCCTTTTTCCTGGCGCTGCTTTTTGTGTTCCTGCGCATTCAGACCTTCGATCGCGTGGACAACGACCTGGTGCGCTTCTTTAAGAGTATCGGCCGCGGCTTTGCGACCGTCTACTCCACCATCGTGCGCGGCACGCCCATGATGGTCCAGGGTCTGCTCATCTATTACGCGGGCTTCACCGTTTTGCGCGGCATGGGCTTCGAGACCGCTCAGGCCAACCAGATTTGGAGCACCTTCACCGCCGGCCTCGTTACCATCTCGCTCAACTCCACCGCCTACATGATGGAGGTCCTGCGCGGCGGCATCGAGTCCATCGATCCCGGCCAGGCCGAGGCAGCACGCTCGCTGGGCCTGTCGCAGTGGCAAGCCATGCGCAAAGTCGTGTTCCCCCAGGGCATTAAAAACGCGATCCCGGCGCTCACCAACGAGCTCATCATCAACATCAAGGACTCGTCGGTGCTCTCGGTCATCGGCGTGTTCGACCTCATGTACGCCACCACCACCGTCGCCGGCGTGTACTACCGCCAGATGGAGGTCTACTGCGTGGCGCTCGTGGTCTACCTGATCCTGACGCTCGTGGCGAGCCGCCTGCTCGAGGCCTTTGGCAAAAAGCTCGGCGCCGAGGCTCCGGTCACGCTGCCCAGCTCCAACTAGGCTTAAGACGAGGAGAATCATCATGGCAGATACCGCCATTACCGGCGTTGCGGCCGCCGCACAGACCAATGAGCCGCTCATCCGCGTCGAGGGCCTGCGCAAGAGCTTCGGCTCGCTCGAGGTGCTCAAGGGCATCGACCTGTCCGTTAACCCCGGCGAGGTCGTCACCATTATCGGCGCCTCGGGCTCGGGCAAGTCGACCTTCCTGCGCTGCCTCAACCTGCTCGAGACCCCGGACGCGGGCCACATCTGGTTCCACGGTCAGGACCTTACGGCCGAGCGCTGCAATATCAATAAGCTGCGCGAGGACATCGGCATGGTGTTTCAGGGCTTTAACCTGTTCAACAACATGGACGTGCTCGACAACTGCACGCTCGCGCCCGTCACGCTCAAAAAGATGAGCAAGGCCGAGGCTGAAAAAATTGCGATGGAGCATCTGACGAGCGTGGGGCTCGAAAAGTTCGCGCACGCCGCTGTGGGTCGCCTGTCCGGTGGCCAAAAGCAGCGCGTGGCCATCGCCCGCTCCCTGTGCATGAATCCGCAGATCATGCTGTTCGACGAGCCGACTTCGGCACTCGACCCCGAGATCGTGGGAGAGGTGCTCGAGGTCATGCGCAAGCTCGCCGCCGACGGCATGACCATGGTCGTCGTTACGCACGAGATGGCCTTTGCCCGCACGGTGTCCGACCGTGTGGTCTTTATGGACAAGGGCGTGGTGCTCGAGGATGCCGCGCCGGCGGAGCTCTTTGGCAACCCCAAACACCAGCGTACCCGCGAGTTCCTCTCGCGTTATCTCGAGGACAAATAGCCGACCGCAAACGCTTACGTGGCAGGGCCGCTCCGGTGGGGCGGCCCTCGTCATCACAATCGAAAGGATGTCATGGCCGAGGTTTGGCGCTTCTTTGCGCATGAGGATGATTTTGCCGGTATAGACGAGGCCGGCGCATGCGAGCGCCTGGGCCGCGTGCTGTCGTTTCCGACCATTTCGAGCATGGATACCGAGGCAGTGGACTGGCAGCCGTTCGACGACCTGCGCGCCTATATGCAGCAGGCCTGGCCGCACGTATTTGCGGCGGGCGAGGTCGAGCTTATTGACCATTCGCTGCTGGTGGCGCTTGCCGGCAGCGATCCAGCTCTTAAGCCCGTTATGCTCATGGGCCACATGGATGTGGTTCCCGTGGTGCCGGGTACCGAGGCCGACTGGACGCACGCCCCCTTTAGCGGGTACGTGGACGACACCTACATCTGGGGCCGCGGCGCGATCGACATGAAGGACCAGGTCGCAGGCATTCTCGAGGCCGTCGAGTATGCGCTGGCACACGGTTGGCAGCACGAGCGCACGCTGCTCCTGGCCTTTGGCCAGGACGAGGAGACTACGCAGTACGGCGCAGGCGCCATCGGCCGCGCGCTCGAGGAGCGCGGCATTGAGCTTGAGTACCTGATCGACGAGGGTGACTACCGCATCGTTCCAGCTGCCGAGTACGGCGCGGGCGAGGGCCGGCTTATGCATGCCGACCTTGCCGAGAAGGGCTACGCCGATATTGTGCTCAAGACGAAGAGTGAGGGCGGGCATTCGTCCAACCCCTACGGCGGCACATCGCTCGAGGTGCTGAGCCGTGCCATCACCGCAATCTGCGATATCGAATGGCCGACGCGCGTCACGGACCTGCTTGCCGCACAGCTCGTCGAGCTGGGGCTTTACACGGCCGACGAGATTGCCTCCAACAAGGACACCATCGTGCGCGAGTGCCTCGCCAGCAAGAAGCTCTATCCGCTGGTGACGACCACCTGCGCGCCCACGCAGATCGAGGGTGGCAGCACCGGCGCCAACGTAATGCCGCAGGATATGTGGGCCAACATTAACTTCCGCATGCTCGAGGGCACGAGCGTGGCCGACGTTGTGGCGCGCTGCCGCGAGGCGGTTGCCGCGGCGGGCCTTGCCGGACGTGTGGAGGTCGAACTTGGCCCCGGCAGCTCCGAGCCTTCGCCGTCCCCGCGCGTTGGTGGACCGGGACTCGAGGCCGTTCGCGCCATCGCCGCCCGCTATTTCCGTGATCCAAAGGGGACGGAGGAAAACGGATCATTCGAGCCGTTGGCGATTGTCCCCTCGACCGTGATCGGCGCGACCGACGCTGCCAACTACCAGCGCATTTGCTCCGAGTGCATTCGCTTCTCGGCCTTTGTGGTCGACGATGACGAGTGCGACCGCGGCGTCCACGGCACCAACGAGCGCATCACCCGCCGCGCCTACCTCCAGGGCGTGCGCTTCCTCATCGCCCTGCTCCATACGCTCTAGCCAAAAAGCAAGCCCTTGGTGCAATGGGGTCAGGTTTGTTTGCACCAATCATTCCGTGCGGGTTATATGCAGGTTTGCCTGCGCACGCTATCATGTATGGGTTAGACCGCAATTATGTACCCCATACGCGAAGGGATGCGCATGTATCTGAAGATCGACATGTTCTAGCCGGGCTTACCCCCGCAGCGGCGCCCCGCGCCCCATCAACTCTGCCGATTTTCACCTTCACGCATATAAAGGAGTCCCGCCATGCGCGACAAGCTCGAAAAGATCATCAAGGCCTACGAGGAGCTCGAGAAGAAGCTTTCCGACCCGGCCGTCGCCTCCGATATCAAGGAGTTCACGCGTCTCAACAAGGAGTACGCGCACCAGTCCGACCTCATTGCCGCCTCGCGCGAGTACATCGGCGCGCTCGATGACATCGAGGCTGCCAAGGAAATGCTGCACGATACCACCGATGCCGATGAGAAGGAGATGCTCCAGATGGACATCTCCGAAAACGAGGCCAAGCTTCCCCAGCTCGAGGAAGACATCAAGTACATGCTCATCCCGAGCGACCCCAACGACGACAAGAACACCATCGTCGAGATTCGCTCCGCCGCCGGTGGCGACGAGGCGGCCATCTTTGCCGGCGACCTGTACAAGATGTATCAGCGCTTTTGCGAGTCGCGTGGCTGGAAGACTACCGTGCTCGATTCCAGCCCCAGCGAGGCCGGCGGCTTCAAGTCCATTGAGTTCAAGGTCGAGGGCGACCGCGTCTACTCCGTTATGAAGTACGAGTCCGGCGTGCACCGTGTCCAGCGCGTCCCCAAGACCGAGTCCCAGGGCCGCATCCAGACTTCAACGGCTACCGTCGCCGTGCTTCCCGAGGCCGAGGAAATCGACGTCCAGATCAACCAGTCCGACCTGCGCATCGACACCTACTGCGCCTCCGGCCCTGGCGGTCAGTGCGTTAACACCACCTACTCCGCCGTGCGCATCACCCACCTGCCCACCAACACCGTGGTGCAGTCGCAGGAGCAGCGTTCCCAGATCCAGAACCGCGAGGTCTGCATGCAGATGCTGCGCGCCCGTCTGTACGAGATGGAACTCGAGAAGCAGCAGGCCGAGCTCGGTGCCGAGCGCCAGAGCCAGATCGGCCACGGCAACCGTTCCGAGAAGATCCGTACCTACAACCAGCCCCAGGACCGCGTGACCGATCACCGCATCGGTTTCAACTCCACCTACAACGGCGTCCTTCTGGGTGACCAGCTCGGCACCGTGATCGAGGCGCTCGCTGCCGCCGAGCGAGCCGAGAAGCTGGCACAGGCCGTGTAGTAGGTTCCGCCGTTCTACCGAACGGCGGACCGGCCGACGCTGCGCGGGCCGCATTTGGACAATCTGACGTTCAACTTCAAGGGCGCGACCAGAAGGTCAGCGCCCTTTCGTTTCACGTCACCTTGTCTCAAATGCGACGCGCTCGCTGTCCGTCCTCTACCTGCGGCGCTGCCTTGCTCCGGATGCGGTATGCTCAACCTGCGGCGCCTTAGAGGTAGTCATTGGGGACGTTCTTAAATGACTAGGTTGGGCACATTGCTTTGAGATGTTATTCAATCGGCTTTGATGGCCATGAAGCCGGCTACCTGCTCAAAGAAATTAGCGGCGTTTATCTGCTATTGAAAATAATGCTCAAAAAATCGTTCAAGAAGTCGCAGTGCATTTTTTGATGCGTCGCACGTCAAGTGATTTGGCAAGTTCTTGGTTAGATATTGGTCAGTTTTGGGGCAACCTTGCCAAAAGCTTGACGGATGCAGATTTAGACGTCGACGAATGGGCACTTCAGATGGGTTCCAAGCAAAATTCTGGGCTGATTCTCGATAATCGCCTTCAATCGCCCCTTGCCAAGCGTTGGCCTCGCTTACAATCTGCTCCGACATTCGCGCGCCGTCCGGCGCTTAAGAGGGGAGGGCCCCATGGCAAACGAGATTTGGACCATCAAGCGTTGTCTCGAGTGGACCAAGGAGTACCTGGCCGAGCGCGGCGAGGAGCACCCCCGTCTTTCTGCCGAGTGGCTGCTGTGCGCGGCCACGGGCCTGGCGCGCATCGACTTGTATATGCGCATGGACGAGACGCTTAACGCGGCCCAGCTCGAGACCATGCACGCGGCCGTCGTTCGTCGCGCCAAAGGCGAGCCGCTGCAGTACATCACCGGCAGCACGCAGTTTCGCATGATCGACGTCGCGTGCGCCCCCGGTGTGCTCATCCCGCGCCCCGAGACCGAGATGCTCGTCGAAGAAGTTCTGAACTATCTGGATGCCGAGGTGCTGAGCCCCGAGGCCGCTGCCCGCCAGCGCGTGGAGCTGCCTTGGAACGATGAGGTCGAGCAGGCCCGCAAAGCCGAGGCGGCGCTGGCTGACGAACGCGCGGCCGCCGAGCGCCGTGCCGCCAACCTGACGGCCGCCGATGAGGCTGCGCTGGGTAGCGACGTGCTCGGTAGCCGCGCCTATGCCGAGGAACTGGCCGACCGCGAGGCCGAGGAAGCCGCCGCGCAGGCAGCAGAAGCCGAAGCGGCAGAAGCAGAGGCCATGGAAACCCCCGAGCCCGAGCTCGACGAATACGGCATCGCCATTGAGGACAACGACCAACAGGCGACTCCCGCGCAAGATGCCGCCGAGGCCAACGTATCTGCCCCAGCCGAGCCCTGCACTGCCCGCGTTCTCGAGGTCGGCTGCGGCACGGGCTGCATTTCGCTCTCCCTTGCCTGGGAGCGCCGCGGCCACGTTACCTGCACCGCCACCGATATCGAGTCGCGCGCCATCGATCTGGCCACCAAAAACCGCGACACCCTCGGCCTCACGGCAGATGAGGTTGCCTTTAGCCTCACCAACCTGGTGAGTTCCATTCCCCGCGAAGAGTGGGGCACCTTTGATGTGCTCGTCTCCAACCCACCTTACATCCCGACCGACGTCATGCGCTCGCTGCCGCACGAGGTCAAGGACTTTGAGCCCGACCTGGCGCTCGAGGGCGGCGCCGACGGCCTCGATATCTTCCGCCGCCTGCTCAACGCGGCGCCTTACATGCTGCGCGCCGGCGGCCTGTTTGCCTGCGAGCTCTACGAGGGTACCCTCGATGCCGCGGCCGAGCTCTGTCGCCAGGCAGGCCTTTCGGACGTGCGTATCGTCCATGACCTTACCGATCGCCCCCGCATCGTCCGAGCCATCGTCACCGAGCCCAAACAGCGTATTTAAGCTGAATTAATAGACATTTGCGCAAGTTTGTCCTTGCAATATACCGTAAAACTTCTACTATAGAAGGAGAAAGGTATGTCAAATCAGCTGCATCGGTACCGTATCGTGCTTGATTACATTGAACCTTGGCTTGATGAGCAGGATGAAGCTACGCTGAAGCAGATTTATGCAGACCTTTTGGTGCTCGAGAAGGAAGGTCCCAGCCTTGGTCGTCCGCTGGTTGACCGCGTAAAGGGCTCGAAGCTTCATCATTTAAAGGAGCTGAGAGTGACGTCGTGTGGTGGGCAGGTGATTCGCATCCTCTTCGCCTTTGACCCCAAGCGCCAGGCGGTATTGCTATTGGCGGGTGATAAGTCGCGAGCGGGATCGTCAAGGGCAAAATGGAACGGCTGGTATGCGATCAACATTCCAAAGGCCGAGCAAATATACCGTCGCCACGTAAGGAGGCTCGATCGAGATGGAACTGCATGAGTATATGGAATCTCGCGGGATAACACGCGACTCCATTACCGCCGAGCAGGAGAGGACTCGCGATCGTATCGAAGCCTATAAGCTTGCTCAGATTCGCAGGCTAAAAGATCTAACACAGGCGTCGGTCGCCCAATCGATGGGCGTTTCTCAAAAACGCGTATCCGAGCTCGAGCGTGGGGAATTGGGTTCGATGAGGCTTGACACGCTGAGCAGGTACGCAGAGAGCCTCGGCGGAAAACTGGTTGCAAGCATCGAGTTTCCCGATCGTACCGTTACGCTTGCGCGCTAAAAATCTTCAATTAACCCCCTCACTTTCACCGACTACAAGAGCCGCTCACCAAACCAACATGCGCTCTGGGCAAATAGGTTGAACGTTTCGTGCGAGAATGCCCCTCAGTAAACAAACTTGCACCAGAGCGTAAGGGGCTGGCATACACATGCAGACGGTCTATCGGGTATTCGAGGGAGCGCGTGAGCCGCATCGGCTTGCCGTCGAGCGTACGGCCGAGGTGCTCGGCCGCGGCGGCCTGGCGCTGATTCCGACCGAGACCGTCTATGGCGTTGCCGTGGCAGTCAACGCCTTCTCGGACGCCGTGCCCCAAGATACAGGCGAATTCCCATCGTGGCCGCGCGATCCGCAGGCTGCCGTCAATGGCGCCGCGGTCCCTGCGCTCGGTACCGGCTACCGCCGTATCTTCACTCTCAAGCAACGTGAACTCACCCAAACGGTCGCCTGGCTGGTCGATGGCGTCGAGGCACTCGACCGCTATGGCGTGGATATCCCGGAAGATGCCCGCGTGCTCGCGCGACGATGCTGGCCGGGAGCCCTGACTATCGTGGTCAAGGCGGCTCCCTGCGTGCCGACCTTTATGCGTGCTGCCGACGACACCGTGGCCCTGCGCGCTTCGGCCTCTCCCGTGGTCCAAGCGCTCATCCGCGCCTGCGGCAGTCCCCTTGCCTGCACGAGCGCCAACACACACGGCGCGCCTTCGCCGGCAAGCTTTGCCGCCGTCGAAGGTCGCATCCTGGAGGGGGTCGATGTTGCCGTCGACGCCGGCGAGACCCCGTGTCGCGACGCCTCGACCATCGTGTCGTTCCAGCACGGCGGGCTCCAGATCCTGCGCCAAGGCGCACTTCCCGCATCAGAGATCGAACGGGTCCTGTCCGACCCGATGCAATAGAAAGGTGTAAGCGATGTCGTTGAATCTGGGCAGCCTGGGCATGGAAGATGCCTCGTTTAACTTTGGCGGTTCCTACATCATGGCGCTCGACTGCGGCACCACCTCGGTACTTGCGACCATCGTCGACGAGTACGGCTGCATCGTCGCGCAGGCACGTCGTAGCGTCAAAACCAGCTTCCCGCGTCCCGGTTGGATAGAGCAAGACCCCATGGAGGTGCTTGCCAGCCAGATCGGCGTGATGATGGAGGTCCAGTTTAAGAGCGGCATCCATTCTGACCGCATCGCCGCCATCGGTATCTCCAACCAGCGCGAGACCACGGTGGTGTGGGACCGCATAAGCGGCCAACCCATCTATAACGCCATCGTGTGGCAATGCCGTCGCACCGCACCTCTGATCGACGAGCTGGTCGAGCGGGGCGCAGAAGAGCTGGTGCGCTCCCGCACGGGACTCACGCTCGATCCGTATTTCTCGGCTTCCAAGGTGCAGTGGATCCTCGACAACGTCGACGGTGCGCGTGAGAGCGCGGCGGCGGGCGACCTCATGTTCGGCACCATCGACACCTGGCTCATCTACAACCTCACCGGCAGTCAGGTCTTTGCCACCGACTACACCAATGCCAGCCGCACGGCGCTCTTTAATATCCATACGCTCGATTGGGACGACGACCTGCTGGCGCTCTTTGACGTTCCACGTTCCATGATGCCCGAGGTTCGCTGGAGCTCGGGTGACTACGGCCGCGTCGCGAGCGACATCATGACCAACATGCCGCCCATCATGGGTGTGGCGGGCGACCAGCAGGCGTCGCTGTTCGGTCACTGCTGCTTCCATCCCGGCCAGACCAAAAACACCTATGGCACGGGCTGCTTTATGCTCATGAACACCGGCGACGAGATCGTCGAATCCAAGAACGGTCTGGTCTCCACCATCGGTATCGCTGCGAACGGGAAGATCAGCTATGCGCTCGAGGGCTCCATCTTTGCTGCCGGTTCCACCATGAACTGGCTTCGCAACAACATGGGCATCATCTCGAGCGTGAGCGAGTCGGCACAACTCGCCGCTTCGATTAGCGACAACGAGGGCTGCTACTTCGTTCCCGCCTTTGCGGGTCTGGGCGCTCCCTGGTGGGACCCGCATGCCCGCGGTATCGTGTGCGGTCTGACCGGCGCCTCGAGCCGTGCGACCATCGTACGTGCCGCCTGCGAATCCATGGCATATCAGAGCTACGACGTGCTGCGCGCCATGGAGCAGGACGTGGGGCTTTCGATCGAGCGCCTGTCTGTCGATGGCGGTGCCTCGCGCAACGAGTTCATCATGCAATTCCAGGCCGACCTGCTGGATATCCCCGTGCTGCAATGCGAGACGGTGGAGACCACGGCAATCGGTGCCGCGTACTTGGCGGGTCTTGCCGTCGGCTATTGGGAAGACCTGGAAGAGCTGGAGCAAAATGCCCAGATCGTTAGGACCTTCCTTCCCCACATGTCCGCCGAGCGCCGCGAACAAAACCTTGCGGGCTGGTGTGATGCAGTCAGGCGCTCGCTCAGTACCGCACAGTAGGGCTGCGATGGGCTGCTCGATACAACAAACCGCTAAACTAATGCATGGCGTGCGGCGGCAACATTGCTGCGCGCCTTGTCAGCAAGGCCGTTTTGCGGCCGCAACGAAAGGGGCAATCAACCCATGACCGTCACCTATGATGCGTCCCGTGTGACGCTTGTCGATCACCCGCTCGTTCAGCACAAGCTGTCGATCCTGCGCGATAAAAACACCGGCACCAACCAGTTCCGCCAGCTCGTGCGCGAGCTTGCGCTCTTTGACGGCTACGAGGCCATGCGCGACCTGCCTATGGAAGACGTCGAGGTCGAGACCCCCATCACTACCGCCACGTTCAAACAGCTTGCCGGCAAGAAACTCGCCATCGTGCCCATCCTGCGTGCGGGCCTTGGCATGGTCGACGGCATCCTCGACCTGGTGCCCTCCGCTCGCGTGGGCCACATCGGCATGGAGCGCGACGAGGTCACCCACGAGCCGCATGAGTATTACTGCAAGATGCCCAAGGATATCGACCAGCGTATCTGCCTGGTTGTCGACCCCATGCTCGCCACGGGCGGTTCGGCCGAGATGGCTATCAGCTACCTGCGCGAGCGCGGTGTCAAGGACATCCGCATGCTGTGCATCGTCGCCGCGCCCGAGGGCCTCAAGTCGCTGACCGAGAAGGATCCTGACGTACATATTTATACGTGCGCCATCGATGACCATCTCAACGAGGCCGCCTACATCGTTCCCGGCCTGGGCGACGCCGGCGACCGCATCTACGGCACGCTCTAGTCGCTGGGCTAAACGGCCGTGGCTGCAAATACGAAGAAACGGTGCGCGCGGACGAACAAAAGGCGACCGCGCGCACTCCTGTTAACGGACGTTTTGCCCTGCAGGGTTCGAGAAAAACGTATTACCGTACCTGCGGCATAAAGAAGGTCTTAAGAAAACGAACAGGTGCGTATTAACCGATGCTTTTTCGGTTGTACTTTAGCGATTGGCTCGTACAATATTCACCAATGTTTGGCGGGAACTGTTCTGTGAGGCGTTAAAGAGGAAAGTGAGGACGCCAGTGTTTCAGATAGCCGATCTGCTCGCTATCGTTGCAGGCGCCATCGCGGGCGCAATTGCCTTCCTTCCCTTTGTCTTTACGCTCAAGCCGGTTCTTGACGATAAACAGAATGCGGACATGCTCAAGGGTATGGTGAGTCTGGCGGTCTCGGCAATCGCCCTGCTCGTCTTTACCTTGGTTGTGTTTGTGTTGTTCGGAGAGGCATTTCGCATGTTCCTCCTGGGCGAGGCGATCGGCTTCGTGGCCTTTATGGCCGCCTGCGCGGTTCGCGTCGCCAAGGCGCTGCGAGATCCTCATGAGGTCGAAAGGTAAGTCGTGGAAATTTTTGAAAAGCTGCCTGATGAGATTAATCATCTGGTCAGCGAGTTCAGCTCCACCCCTGTCGTGGGCGATCTGAGCTGCGGCATCACGCAGTACTCGTTTTGGCTGATCGTCTCCACGATCGTGCTCCTGATCGTCCTGGCCGTGTTCAAGAAGAAGCAGACCCTGGTTCCCAAGGGCTTCTTCGTCAACGGTTTCGAGTACATCATCGAGTACGTCGAGAACGATATCGGCAAGGGTGTCGTGGGTGAGAACTGGAAGAAGCACTTCCCGTTCCTGTGCTCGCTTTTCCTGTTCATCCTGATCAATAACATGATCGGCCTGATCCCGGGAATGAAGCCCGGCACCGGCGCAATCGGCTCCACCGCCGCACTCGCCATTTTCGCCTTCGTGTACTTCATCTACTACGGATGCAAGGCTCACGGCGTGATCGGCTACATCAAGAGCCTCGCCCCGCAGGGCGTGAGCTTCCCGATGAACGTGCTCGTGTGGGTCGTCGAGCTTTTCTCGACCTTCCTGCGCCTCATCACGCTCGCCGTCCGTCTGTTCTGCAACATGTTCGCAGGACACGTGGTCATGGGCTCGTTCGCCATCATGGCGAGCATGTTCATGCAGCCGCTGCTTCAGCAGGTTTCCGCGGCGCACGCCGTCGGCGCCCTGCCTTCGCTGGCCTGGCTTGCCATCCTCATCCTGATCTATGCGATCGAGCTTGTGGTCGGCGCTATCCAGGCTTACGTCTTCACGGTCCTTACCGCCGTGTATGTCTCTGAGGCAGAGGAGGTCGCGGAGGAGGAGTAGTCTTCCGTTCGTGCCTTAAAGGTAAGGCAATTCGTTAAACCGCCGGTGCCCGTACCCATGGAGCCCGGCAGTTATAAAAAGGTTATCCTGCGTGAAATAAGACACGCACGACAAAGGAGGAATCGTGGGAGTTATCGGTTACGGTCTCGGTGTTATCGGCGCTGGTCTTGCTATCGGCCTGTCTGCTCTGGGTGCTACGGGTGCTATGGCCCGTCAGCCTGAGGTCCAGGGCCGCGTGTTCACCGTCTTCATCATGGGCTCCGCCTTCGGCGAGGCTCTGGCTCTGATCGGCTTCGTTGTCGCGCTGATCGTTAAATAGCACGGAGCGTCAAGTATGAATCTTTCATCCCAGAAGAGCGCGATCGCACTCTCCGCGTCCGCGGCCGCGCTGCTCATGCCGGTTTCCGCGTTCGCTGAGGACGGCGCTGCCGGTGCGGACATCCTCATCCCTAAGATGGCGGAGTTCATCCCGGCGCTTATCGCCTTCCTGATTATCTGGATCGTGCTGGCCAAGGTCGCCCTGCCGGGCATCATGAAGACCATGGAGGAGCGCGGCAAGAAGATCGAGGAGAGCCTCGACGAGGCCGAGAAGACCAAGCAGGAGGCTATCGCCAAGCGCGCTGAGTCCGACTCGATCGTCACCGACGCCCGTCGTCAGGCTGCCGACATCGTTCTCGAGGCCCGTAAGGACGCCGAGTCCGAGCGCGCCCGTATCATCGAGGCTGCTCACAAGGAGGCCGAGGAGATCATCGCCAAGGCCCATACGACCGTCGAGGACGAGCGCAAGTCCATCTACGCCGGTGCCGCGAGCTCCATCGCCGACCTGTCCGTTGCCGTCGCCACCAAGATCGTGGGCGAGGCACTCGATGACGAGGCCGAGCAGAAGAAGCTCATCGAGCGCTACATCCAGGAAGCAGGTAGCCTGAATGCCGACTAGCCGCTATCAGGACAAGGTGCTCGAGACCTACGCGCGCTCCCTTCTGGAAGCCGCTAAGGCCGAGAACCATGTGTTCGAGGACCTCGAGATGATCGAGCGCCTGGCTTCTGCCAGCCCCGAGATCATCGCCGTGCTCGACACCATGTCCAAGCGCGACCAGCTCGACCTTCTTCCCAAGGTGGCAGCTGCCTTTAAGTATGTTGCCGAGGAAGACGAGGATGTAGTGGGCGTGACCGTCACCACGGCGATCCCGCTCGACGACGAGCTGCGTCAAACCATCACTAAGAAATGCGAGCAGGACTTCGGCCGCAAGGTATTCCTTATCGAGCAGGTCGACCCGTCTATCGTGGGCGGCCTGGTGCTCGAGGCCCGCGGCGAGCGTCGTGACATTTCCGTCAAGACGCAGCTGCGCATCGCGCAGGAGACCCTCGCAAACTCTGCTAATTCGTACGGAGGTGAAGCCTAATGTCCGAAACCCTCAATGCCCAGGATATCGCCAAGAAACTGCAGGAGCAGCTCACGAGCCTCTCCGCGACGGTCGATACGCATGAGGTTTCAACGGTCGACGAGGTAGGCGACGGCATCGCGCGCGTCTCCGGCCTCAAGAGCGCCATGGCAGGCGAGCTTCTGGAGTTCAAGAGCTCCGATACCGGTGAGACCGTCTTCGGCCTTGCCCAGAACCTTGACCGTGACGAGGTCGGCGCCGTTCTGTTTGGTGCCGTCGACTCCATCAAGGAAGGCGACGAGTGCCGCACCACTGGCCGCATTATGGATATCCCTGTGAGCCGCGCCATGCTCGGCCGCGTCGTCAATCCGCTCGGCCAGCCCATCGACGGTTTGGGTGACATTGTCGCCACGCACCGTCGTCCCATCGAGTTCAAGGCCCCCGGCGTCATCGATCGTACTCCGGTGTGCGAGCCGGTTCAGACCGGTCTGCTCGCTATCGACTCCATGGTGCCTATTGGCCGCGGTCAGCGTGAGCTCATCATTGGCGACCGTAAGACCGGTAAGACCGCCATCGCCATCGACGCTATCCTCAATCAGCGCGGCAAGGGCATGGTCTGCATCTATGTCGCCATCGGCCAGAAGGCCTCCACGGTTGCCAACATCCGCGAGACCCTCGCTCAGCACGGCGCGCTCGACTACACCATCATCGTTTCGGCCACCGCTGCCGATTCCGCCCCTATGCAGTACATCGCGCCTATGGCCGGTGCCGCTATCGGCGAGTTCTTCATGTACAACGGCGAGGACGGCAAGCCCGCCAGCGAGACCAACCCCGGCGGCCACGTGCTCGTCATCTACGACGACCTGTCCAAGCAGGCCGTGGCCTACCGTCAGATGTCGCTGACGCTGCATCGTCCGCCCGGACGCGAGGCCTATCCTGGCGACATCTTCTACCTGCACTCTCGTCTGCTCGAACGTGCCGTCAAGATGTCCAAGAAGAACGGCTGCGGCTCCATGACGGCACTGCCGATCATCGAGACCCAGGACGGCGACGTCTCGGCCTACATTCCGACCAACGTCATTTCCATTACCGATGGTCAGATCTATCTGCAGTCCGAGCTCTTCTTCCAGGGTCAGCGCCCGGCAGTCGACGTGGGCATTTCCGTGTCCCGCGTTGGTGGCGACGCGCAGACCAAGGCTATGAAGCAGGTCGCCGGTAACCTCCGTCTGGACCTCGCTTCGTACCAGGAGCTCGCCGGCTTTACGCAGTTCGGCTCCGACCTCGACGAGGCTACTCAGAAGCAGCTGACCCATGGTGCCCGCATGACCGAGCTCCTGAAGCAGCCGCGCTACAAGCCGTTTGAGGTTGGCGAGCAGATCGTTACGCTGTTCGCTGGCAACGAGGGCTTCCTGGATGACCTGGAGATCGCCGACGTGCTGCCTTTCCGTGCCGAGCTCATCGAGTACATGGACAATGGCTTTGGCTCGCTGCTCGACAAGGTTCGCGCCAAGAAGATCGATGATGACACCAAGGCTGAGCTCTTGCGCGTCATCGGCGACTTCAAGCAGCAGTTCATGGCCAAGCACCATTCGGATGTTTCTGGATCAGAGGAGAACTAAGCCCCATGGCCAACCTTCGCGACATTAAGAAGCGAATCTCCTCGGTTACCACGACCAAGCAGATCACGCGCACGATGGAGATGGTCTCTACGGCCAAGATCCGTCGTGCCCTCGATCGCTCCAAGCAGGCCGAGCCCTATAAGGAGGCGCTGACCGACGTCATGTTGACGGTCGCCGGCGACGCTTCCTGTTCGGGCACCGATCCCATGCTGCAGAAGCATGAGAACGTCAAGCATGGCCTGATTGTCGTTATTGCCTCGGACCGCGGCCTTGCCGGCGGTTTCAATACGACGGTGGAGCGCACGGCCGAAAAGCTCGCCGCTTCTTGGGCGAACGACGGCATCGAGTGCGAGATCATCGCGTGTGGGCGCAAACCGGCCACGTATTTCCGTGACCGCGCAAACGTCGTCATGCACTTTGAGGGCAACTCCTCTGAGCCCGATTTCAATCAGGCCCGCATGATCTCCTCTCATATCTGCGATGCGTATCGTGCCGGTGAGCTTGACCGTGTCGAGCTTGTCTACCACCACGCCAAGAACCGCGTGGATCAGGAGCTTCGCGTCGAGCATCTGTTGCCGCTCGACCCCGAGATGATCGCTATGGCCCACGGTCCGCGTAAGAACGAGACCGACGCCCCTAAGCGCATCTCGTCCACGTTCGAGTTCGTGCCCTCTCCCGAGCATGTTCTCGGCAAGCTTGTGCCGTCTTATATCCTGACGGTCATCTACCAGGCCCTGATCGATTCGGCGGCTGCCGAGCAGGGTGCACGCCGCAAGGCCATGCACTCCGCGACGGAAAACGCCACCGCGATCATCTCGACCCTTACCCGCACGTATAGTCGCGTGCGCCAGGCTTCGATCACGACCGAGATTAACGAGATCGTCGGCGGAGCCTCAGCATTGGAGGAACAGTAATGGCTAATAACACCGTAAAGCTTGCGGTCGAGGAAGCCACCAAGAAGACGACTGCCGGTGATGGTCGCATCGTGCGAATCATCGGCCCTGTCGTCGACGTCAAGTTTGACGGCGCGGTGCCCCCGATCTACAACGCGCTCACGGTCGAGGCCGAGACCCCGATCGGTCACCTGAGCACGATCCTCGAGGTCGAGAGCCAGCTTCCGGGCGGCGTTGTCCGCACGGTCGCCATGTCCTCGACCGACGGCCTGCAGCGCGGTCTCATCGCCACCGATACCGGTGAGCCCATGAAGATGCCGGTCGGCCCCAAGACGCTCGGCCGTATTTGGAACGTCATGGGCAAGCCCGTCGACGGCAAGCCCATGCCCGAGGTGGAGGAGTTCTACCCCATCCACCATGCAGCGCCCCGTTTCGACGAGCTCACCACCAAGACCGAGATCTTCGAGACCGGCATTAAGGCCGTCGACCTGCTCGAGCCCTACATCCGTGGCGGCAAGACAGGCCTGTTCGGCGGCGCCGGCGTCGGCAAGACCGTTTTGATTCAGGAGCTCATCAACAACCTCGCCCAAGAGCACGGTGGCACCTCGGTGTTCACCGGCGTCGGCGAGCGTACCCGCGAGGGCACCGACCTGTTCCTCGAGATGAGCGAGTCTGGCGTTATCGACAAGACCTGCTTGGTCTATGGTCAGATGAACGAGCCGCCCGGAGCGCGTCTGCGCATCGGTCTGGCCGGCCTTACCACCGCTGAGTATTTCCGTGATCGCGGCCAGGACGTTCTGCTGTTCATCGACAACATCTTCCGCTTCTCCCAGGCAGGTTCCGAGGTTTCCGCACTGCTGGGCCGTATGCCGTCCGCCGTTGGTTACCAGCCCACGCTGGCAACCGAGATGGGCGACCTCCAGGAGCGCATTACCTCGACCAAGACGGGCTCCATTACCTCCGTCCAGGCTGTCTACGTCCCCGCAGACGACCTGACCGACCCGGCGCCTGCCACGACGTTTACGCACCTCGACGCCACCACGGTTCTTTCGCGTAGCATTTCGTCGCTCGGCCTGTTCCCGGCTATCGACCCGCTCGCATCTTCCTCCGACGCTCTCGATCCCTCGATCGTCGGCGAGGAGCACTACCGTGTCGCCGTCAAGGTCCAGGAGCTCCTGCAGGAGTACTCCGACCTTCAGGACATCATCGCCATTCTGGGTATGGACGAGCTGTCCGAGGAGCAGCGCCTTACGGTCAACCGTGCCCGTAAGATTCAGCAGTTCCTCTCGCAGTCCTTCCACGTCGCCGAGAAGTTCACCGGCAACCCCGGTGTCTACGTCCGCGTCGAGGATACCGTCCGCTCTTTCGCCGAGATTGTCGACGGCAAGGCCGATGACCTGCCCGAGCAGGCTTTCCGCTATGCTTCCACGATTGAGGACGTGCGCGAGCGCGCCCGCAAGATGGGGGAGAAGTAGGTTATGCGTATCCGCATCGTGTGCCCCGTGAGCTGCGCCTATGAGGGCGACGCTGCGTTTGTGTCGATTCCGTCCACGGATGGCGAGTTTGGCGTCCTGCCTGCTCACTCCAGCGAGATCTGCACGATCGACCGCGGTTACGTTCGCGTTTCCGATAAGGCCATGGGCACTGTCGACCACACGTTTGCCGTGGCCGGCGGCTATGCCCAGGTTGCGGACGATGTCGTGACCGTTCTCGCCGAGCGCGCTTGCGATTTGGCGACCGTCGATGCCGACAAGCTTAAAGCTGATATTCAAGGTTTTGAAGAGAAGCTGGGTAATTTGTCGGAGGATGATGCACGCCGCGCCTACCTCTATAATGAAATCGCATGGTGTAAGCTCAAGCTTGCCCAATAGTCAAACGATTTAGCGTTCGACCATTTGCGAACACATCATGCCCGGGATGGCTCAGCCATCCCGGGCATGCTTTTTGAAAGGGTAGACCTTGGATATTATCCGCGTTGAGGGTGGCCACGCCATCGGAGGCTCCGTGCCCGTTTCGGGCGCCAAGAACTCCGCACTCAAACTCATGGCGGCAACGCTTCTGGCGCCGGGCAAGACGACGCTGCAGAACGTGCCCGATATTTCCGATGTCCACGTGATGGGCAAGGTGCTCAAAGGCATGGGCGCTACGATCGATGTTCTCGACGAGCACACGCTCGAGATTGATACCTCTCAGGTCGATTCTTGGGAGGCCCCCTACGAGCTCGTCGCCAAGATGCGTGCTTCCACCGCCGTGATGGGACCCCTGCTGGGCCGCTTCCATCGCGCCAAGATCGCCATGCCGGGCGGCTGCAACCTGGGTGCTCGCAAGATCGATATGCACATTCTTGGTCTCGAGGCCCTGGGCGTAGAGTTCGATACCGCCCACGGCTACATCAACGCTAATGCGCCCCAAGGTCTGCGCGGTACCACCGTCACGCTCGAGTTCGCCAGCGTCGGTGCGACCGAGAACCTCATCATGGCATCCGTGCGCGCGCAGGGCACCACGGTTATCGACAATGCCGCCCGCGAGCCCGAGATCGTCGATATCGCCAACATGCTCAACGAGATGGGCGCCAAGATTGTCGGCGCGGGTACGCCCGTCGTGACCATCGAGGGCGTGGAAGAACTGCATCCTGTTACCCATCGCGTAGTGGGCGACCGCATCGAGGCCGGTACCTTTATCGTTGCCGGTGCGTTGATGGCCGACGATCGTGGTGTCGATGTCACGGGCTTTTGCCCCATTCACTTGGGCATGGTGCTCAAGAAGATGGAGCTCATGGGTATCGACTGCGAGCGCGTCGAGGATGGCGTCCATGTAAACCGTGCCGAGCGTATCAAGCCGGTCGACATCCAGACGCTTCCGTTCCCCGGCTTCCCGACGGACATGCAGGCGCAGATTATGGTGCTCTCCGCCCTTGCCGACGGCAGTTCCGTTATTACCGAGAACATCTTCGAGAATCGCTTTATGTTTGCCTCTGAGCTGGTGCGCATGGGTGCCGACATTCGTATCGAGAGCCATCATGCCATGATTCATGGCGTTAAGGGCTTCTCGGGTGCACAGGTTACCTCGCCCGATCTGCGTGGCGGAGCGGCCCTCGTCGTAGCGGGCTTGATCGCCGACGGGACGACCGAGGTTTCGGCCATCCATCACATCAAGCGCGGCTACGAGCAGTTTGTCGAAAAGCTGCAGGCGCTCGGCGCGCATGTCGAGCATGCTTCCGTCCCCGATCCCGTCATCTACTAATACAGGTTGCCTATGTTTAATAAAAAGCCCCTCGCGGATACCACCGCCCGAAGACCCTCAACTGGTGCGCAGGCCAAGATCTACAGTCGCGATAACGTGGCTCGCTATTCCGAGCGCGCTCGTCAACGTCGTCGTAGCCACACGATTCGTCACGTCGCGCTCATTGTCGTGCTTGGTGTGCTGCTGAGTGCCACTACCGCTGCCGGCCTGTGGTTTGCCACCATTATGGGCAAGCTCGGCGATTCTAATGTCATTACCGACAATCTGCGTCGGGTTCTGGTTGACACCGATGAGGCAAAGGATCCGTTCTACGTGCTGCTTCTTGGCACCGACGGCCGTCCGGGCGAGGATACGTATCGTGCCGACTCGATTATCCTGGCACGCATCGACCCCACGCAAAAGCAGGCGACGCTCATTTCCGTTCCGCGCGACACCAAGGTCGAGTACAAGGGCGAGACCATGAAGATCAACGCCTGCCATACCGTTGGCGGCGCCGAGGCCATGGTCGAGGCGGTCAACGAGCTGTGCGGTGTTCAGATTTCCCACTATGCCGAGGTCAGCTTCGACGGTATGCAGGCGCTGATTGATTCGGTTGGCGGTATCGACATTAACGCAACCGATGATGTTGACGACCCCGAGCACCTGGATATTAAGATTACCGCTGGCCAGCAGCATATGGACGGTGCCACCGCCCTTACCTATGCCCGCTGCCGCTACACCTATGCCGACGGCGATTACACGCGCATGCGCCACCAGCGTCAGGTGCTTGGCGCCCTTGCCAACCAGATTCTCAATAACTTCGATGCCACGAAGATTTTTGGCCTGGTTAATTCGCTGTCCGATATGCTCGTAACCGATATGAGCGTTCAGGATATCGTGGCTACGGTCAACGCCATGCGCGGTATGGATGTCGACGGTATCTACTCGGCCAACCTGCCCTCGTACGCCGACGACAGCACCATGATCGACGGTGTGAGCTACGTCTTTGTCTACGAGGACGAGCTCAAGGAAATGATGGAGCGCGTCGATGCCGGCAAGGATCCCAAGGGTCCCAACACCATGGGTCTTTCCGACGGTTCCAGCTCTACGATCGGCGACCTGAACAACAACACGTCTGACGACTACGCAAACGGTACCGCAACCTCATCGGTCAGCTCTGACGATTCCGATGACTCAAGCGATTCGAGCGATTCGGACTACTACGAAGAGCCCACCGGCGACGGCAACGGCTACGAGGCCAACTACTAAGTTACGGCGTTTTACCAAACGCCGTAACGGCTCGACGCTGCGCGCCGCCCAAGGCGACAATTTGTCATTCAAAAGGCAGGGCATGACCAGAAGGTCAATGCCCTGCCTTTTTCATGCCAACTTGTTCGCCTTGGACGTCGCTCGCTGACGTTGGCTCAACCTGCGGTGCTGACTACTCCCCTTGCACCAAAAACCGCCCCGTTCTCGGTTTTGAGGACGGGGCGGTTTTGCTTACCTAGATTGTTCGAGTTCCCTATGCAAAGCGGGCGACGAGCTCCTGGAGCACGTCGGTCATCTTGACGAGCGAACTGACCGGGACGAACTCGTTGACGCCGTGGTAGCAATAGCCGCCGGTGGAAAGGTTGGGGCAGGGCAGACCGCGGAACGACAGCTGCGCGCCGTCGGTGCCGCCGCGAATCGGCAGCACTTGGGGCTCAACACCGCAGGCAAGGTAGGCTTCCTTGGCAACATCAATAAGCTCGGGATAGTCACGAACGATCTCGGCCATATTTCGATACTGCTGCTTAATCTCGACCGTCACACGCTCCTCACCCAGACGCTGGTTGAGCATCGAGGCGGCGGCATCAATAAGGTCGAGTTTCTGCTGGAACTTGGCGGCGTCATGGTCGCGGACGATATAGCGCGCTGTGGCGTGATCGACGGTTGCAGATACACCCTCAAGGTGATAAAAGCCCTCGTAGCCTTCCGTATACTCCGGGCGCTGCGCGTAGGGGAGCAACGCGTTGAAGTCGCAGAACAGATTGCCTGCGTTGACCATACGGCCCTTGGCGTCGCCCGGGTGGATGGACTGGCCCTCAAAGCGGACGGTCGCCTCGGCGGCGTTAAAGCACTCCCACTCCAGCTCGCCGATGGGGCCGCCGTCGACCGTGTAGGCGTACTTGCAGCCAAAGGCATCGATATCCAACAGCTCGGCTCCGTGGCCGATCTCCTCGTCAGGGCAGAAGCAAATGCCGAGTGTGGGATGGGGCAGAGAAGGGTCCTGAGCGATACGCGCGACAAGCGACATGATCTCGGCGACGCCTGCCTTGTCGTCCGCGCCCAGCAGTGTGGTGCCATCGCTGCAGACCAGGTCCTCACCTGCGAGGTCGTTCAGGGCAGGAAGCTTGGCGGTACTCATGGCAACGGGCTTACCGTCAACCGTGCCGCAGACCAGGTCGCCGCCTTCGTAGTGTACGATGTGCGGCTTCACGCCGGCGCCCGGTGCAACTTCGGTGGTGTCGAGATGGGCGATCAGGCCCAGGGCGGGCTTGTCCTCAGCGCCCGCACTTGCGGGGATATGCGCGCAGACATAGGCGTGCTCGGTCACGTGGGCATCTTCCGCACCAAGCTCGTGCAGCTCTTCGGCCAGCACGTTGGCAAGGTCAAACTGAACGGCGCTCGAGGGTACCTGGTCGCAGTTTGCATCCTCGGACTGCGTGTTGATCTGGACGTAGCGCAAAAAGCGCTCGAGGACATCGGGGCTCGTGGTGGTGTTTTCCATAAAGACCGCTCCAATCTTGGTCGTCGTGTGCAACAAGAACTCTAGCACGGTATGCCACGGCATACCACGACGCTTGGATGGGGTAGAATCAGCCATTGAATGCAGAAGGGACGGAAGATCATGGATACGACAAATAGCTCGCGCGAACTACATCTGACGGTGGCGAACGAAGACTACTTGGAGTGCATGGTTCGCATTGAAAGCGAAGAGGGGGAAACCAACGGCGTGCGATCGGTCGACATCGCGCAGCGCCTTGGCGTCTCCAAGGCATCGGTCAATAAAGCGGTTTCGGCGCTCAAGGCATCCGAGCTTGTCGAGCAATCGCACTACGGCAAGGTAATCCTGACCGATCGCGGTCGCGAGGTTGGCACGGCTATCTGGTACCGTCATCGCCTCATCCGCACGTTTTTGGTTCAGGAGCTCGGTGTCGAATTTGAGCGAGCCGATTCCGAGGCCTGCATGATGGAGCATGCGCTATCCGAGGACACGATGAGCCGCTGGCTCGCCTATCTCGAAAAGCAGGGAATCAGCGTCGAGGAATAGCAGGATATATATGGATACGAGTTATTACAACCGCTTTGGTGCCGAGGAACTTACGCGCCGCTTGTCGAGCGAGACCTTGTTGGCGCAGGGCCCCATGGGCAGTGTTTTGTTGAGTGAGTACGATGCCGCCGACATTCCACCGGCGTTTTGGAATCTGGCAGAGCCGCAGACCGTTTCTCGTATCCATCGCTTGTATGTCGCCGCCGGCGCGCAGGTGCTCATTACCAATACCTTTCAGGCATCGAGCTATGCCCTC
This sequence comes from uncultured Collinsella sp., assembly GCA_900544875.1. Lineage (GTDB taxonomy): Bacteria > Actinomycetota > Coriobacteriia > Coriobacteriales > Coriobacteriaceae > Collinsella. The sequence continues at coordinate 133,979 of UQWS01000003.1, forward strand.
AAGCACGACCAGATTGCGCCGTCCGTGGCGGAGGTCAATCGCGGGGCCGTCGACGATGCCCGCCAGGCGCACCCTCAGCTACTGCTGGGCTCGATGGGCCCGATCGGTATTGAGTGGTTTGCCGAGGACTCTGTCGAGTATCGTGAAATCCGCGGCATTGCGCGCGAACAGGCGCACGCCTTGCTCAATGCCGGCGTTGACGGTCTGCTGATCGAGACGGTGACGTCTATCCGTAATCTGCAGCCCATGCTTGCCGGCGCCCGAGATGCCGCCGACGGCATGCCTGTTCTGGTGAGTTTTGTCGTTGACGATAAAGGCGACCTGCTGGGCGATGGCCTCAACATCGAGGCAGCCGTTTTGTACGCCGAAAAACACGGCGCAAACTCGGTTGGTGTTAATTGCTGTTCGCTTGCGGCCGCGAACGCGGCGGTGCCCAGGATGGTTGCATCGGCGACTACTCCCGTCACGGTGCGTCCCAACGTGGGCGATCCGGTCCAGACTCAGGATGGCCCCGTATGGCACGAGAGCCCCGAAGCTTTCGCGCGCGCATGCATCGAATGGAGACATGCCGGCGCCGCAATGGTGGGCAGTTGTTGTGGAACCACGGCAATCACTACGGCAGCGATGGCCGAGGCGCTCGATATATAAAGGGTAAAACCGCTCCATACGGGGCGGTTTTTTTATTGCCTGCATGTCCTCGGCAGCATTTGCCCAAATGGTGAATGCTGGTGCCGGCGGGTTGCCGAGTGCATGTTGCGGGTATACCCCATGCGTACCATGATCCAAACACTGTGAGGTGTCTGCGCGTGTGCGCGATAATTCATTTTGGAACTGACGGTTGGCGCGCTCGCGTCGATGAGGACTTCACTGCCGATAACGTTGCCCGTATCGCCGATGCCGTCGGCGAGTTGTGGCAAAAGACCAATCCAGGCAAAACGGTATATATAGGGTTCGACACCCGGCCCCTGGCGAGCGAGTTCGCTGAGCTTGCGGCGGGCGTGCTAGCAGCGCACGGGCTGGACGCCGTGCTCGCTTCGCGACCTGTTCCGACCCCTGCCCTTACGTGGGCGGCGGCTTATGACGGTGAGGCGTGCGGCGCGCTCATGGTGACGGGGTCCCATCATCCGCAGGGTTATCTGTGCCTCAAGATTCGCATGGGTGACGGCTCGACCGCCAACCAGGATGTCATCGAAGAGCTCGAAGAGACCATGGCTCCCGAGCCAATGGGGATCGAGGGGCAATATCGCACCGCGGATATTATTCCTGACTATATGCAGGCGGTGGCATCGTTTGTCGATGCCGAAGCCATCCGCGCCGCGCACCTGCGCGTGGTTGTCGATCCCATGGGCGGCGCAGCCCAGGGCTATCTAGCCGACTTGCTGCGCGAGCTTGGCGTTGAGGTGCACGAGATTCACGCCGGGCAGGCGTCTGACCAAGAAGATATCTGCCCCGACCCCGTTGAGCCTTGGGTGGACGCTTGCGAGCGCACGGTTATCGATGACGGAGCTTGCGCCGGCCTGGTGACCGACGGCGACGCCGACCGTATCGGTGCGGTTGACGAGCGCGGCAGATATATACATCCGCATCAGATCATGGCGCTCGTTTTGGGCGACTTGGTCCAATTTCGTAATTTGGAGGGGCGCGTCGTCGTCAATCTTTCATGCTCGACGCTCGTGCGTCGCATTGCCGAGGCGCTTGGCTGCCGCGTGACCGTCAAACCAGTCGGTTTCAAATATATAGCGGCGGAGATGAAGAAGGGCGGCGTCCTCATAGGCGGTGAAGAAGCCGGTGGTATCGGCATCGCCGCGCATATGCCCGAGCGCGATGGAGTCCTCGCCTGTCTGATTCTGTGTGAGCTTATGGCTAAGACGGACGCGCCTTTGGGCGTTCTGGTCGACCAACTCGAGGACAGTTTTGGTAAGACGAGTTACGGTCGACGGGATTTGCGCCTTGAGGCCGAAGATGCCGAAACGTTACGAACCCTGCTGCCGGGCGTAAACCCCAAGTCGATTTGTGGCAAGGTGCCGCAAAACGTTAGTCATATGGATGGCTTGCGTTTGGAATTCGAGGATGACACGTGGCTGCTGGTCCGTCCTAGCGGGACCGAACCAGTGGTGCGCGTCTACGCCGAGGGGTTCTCGGTGGAAGAACGCGATGAGTTGCTCGATGCTGGCTGTGCTTTAGCTAGGGGGACGTATCCGCTTTAATCATGAGACTGCCTTATATAAAGAGATGCTCGGCGAGCGGTAGTTAACGGCTGGCAAACGTTAGTCGGATCACAAGATGTGTAGGAAATGTGTACGCCCAGATTCCCGCCCCCGGGGCCCCTCCGGTCTGGCAATATATCTCCTTGCCGCGCGGCCCGGTCGGACCGGATCAGCCGCCAGGCGTGCACCTTGAGAACCGGA